>JALHQO010000004.1 GCA_022841905.1 Hyphomonadaceae bacterium
TGTGATCTCGAATTGCACGGGGCGTCCGGTCTTCTTCTGAACGATGATGCCGCGCGTCTTCACCTCGTCGCCGGCCGCGATATCCTCCACCTTCAAACGGGTCAGATCACAAGCACGCAACTTGCTGTCGATCGCCAGATTGAAGAGCGCGAGATCGCGGACGCGCTTCTTCAATTCCAACCTGGCGCGGATCGACCAGACCTCCTTCATCTTCAGGGCCGGCTTCTGGCCTGTCAGCTTTCCACCCGTAATGCGACGCTGGCGCTTGGCGGCGCGGAATGGCGTTTCGGTGATGATCTCTAAGGTCATGGTGTGAGCCTTCTGCTCACCCGCCCGCACAGTACGAGCGGGGAGGGAAAGGCTACGCCTCAGACCGAACGACCGCGATCGAGGGACCCAGCCAGTCGCGAAATGTGATCAGATGGCGTGGGCTGGATCGACCGCGCCCCCAGCGAGATCAGCGTGCCGGTCGGGCAGGGCCTAAGCCACTGACCGCATTGAATCGGGCAAGCCGTTCGCCCCGAGCGCGGCCAGCTCCGCCTCTAGCGACCGCGAGGGCCCATCATGAAGCCCATCACGCCACTGTTGCGCGCGCGTGCGCAGGCGTCCGGAGAGATTTCGCGTATTCCTCTACGCCCCTGCAGCACCCCGACGCGGTTGTTGTCGCCGGTCTGGACTACAGCGCCATCGAGATTGCGCCCAATCTGAACCAGGCACGCTTGGTTGTTGTTACCGTCCTGGCTGATCGTGCCGATATTGTTGCGGCCGAGCTGAATGACCCCTGCATCGTTATTCGCGCCGTTCTGCACCACGCCGGCAGCATTGCCGGCGCCGCGCTGATCGATTGTTGCGCGATTGCTTAGTCGGCCACCGAGGCTTTGCGCCACGGCCGGTTCAGCCAGCGCAAAGCACAACAAAAAAGCCGCCGCCGTGGAACGCCATTTCATCGTCAACTCCATTCACCTAGAGCCGCAACGTGCGGCGGCACACTTCGCCGGCCCCATCGTGGACGACGAGTTCAGCCCGCAAACGGCTACCGCGGCCGAGGCTCACCTCGTTCTGCGCTATGAGCGCCACTTCCCCGGCCTCCAGTGACACGGCGCCGCCCTGGTTCACGACGGACGAATTGCCGCCGCCAGAAACGTCGAGATCGAAGCTGTAATCGGCTTCGAGCGCGGTGTCGGAAAACACGCGCGCTTCGACACGCGCGCCGCCGGGCGTGCGACGGACGCGCACGTCGCACGACGCTTCTGCGAAGTCATGGGACACAGACGTCACTGCGGGCGTCTGAGCCGCGGTCGCCAAGATTGGCGCGACCGTTGCGGCCGAGACCATCACGGGCGCGGCTGCAGGCGCACCGAGGGCGGCCGTTGTGCTCGCCGCGGCGGAGCAGCCGATGATTGCGAACATCGCCGCGGCGCACATAAGCTTGATCTTCAGCATGACAAAGTTCCTTGTCGGAGAAGTGGACGGCGGCGCTACGCCGCCGTCCACACCGCTTCCGTTAGTTGTAGCCGCTCTGGACCACGACTGAGATGTTACCCTCGCCGCGCTGGCGCACTTCTACGTCCTGGCCATTGCCGATCTGGATAATGCCGGACGTGTTGTTCACGCCGTCCTGATCTGTCACAGCCCGGCTGCCGTTGCCGATCTGAGCGACGCCCGCGACATTGCCGCGACCCGTCTGGATTGTTTCAGCCCGCAGATTGCGGCCCTCTTGCCCCGTCGCGGAGAAATTGTCCGTGCCGATCTGAGTGGTGGTGACGCGATTGCGCGTGCCGAACTGATCCATACGCAGGAAGTTGCGATGGCCTTCCTGAACACCGCGCGAGTATTGCCCGTTGCCCCGCTGGTTGATGACCGCGCCATTGCGGTTGCCTTGCTGACCGGCGCCAGCGGCGTTGTCGTAACCGGATTGGTTGACGACAGCGCGGTTTTGCGCGGCTGCGGGAGCAACGCTCAGTCCGACGGCAAGGGCTGCGGCAGCCGCCGCCATAAGAAAACGCTTCATTGGTTTACGCTCCACCTCAAGTGACCACGCTCCCTCGCTTGGCGCTTGAATGATGCGAACATGACCAGCCGAACATGAGCGGAGCTTGAACGGCGTTTTCAGGCTGCGGCCGCGGCGCTAGGCGGTCGTGCGTGAGGGCGCATCGGCCGCTTTATCCCTCGAGTTGAGCCCCTTACCAAGGAGGGCAGCGGGCACAATGACAAGTCCGCAATCGGCGACCACGCGCCCTAGCATTTGCAACGTGAGGAGCGGGGGGTTGGAGCAGGGCCGACACTGCGCGCTAATCGGCGAGAGACACTGACTGCCCCAAGTGGCAGACCGTTGCCATTAAATCGCGATGGCGACTCGGGGGAATGGCTATGACAACAGAACTCACCATGCTCGGCTGGACACTGGTTCTGGCCCTTGTTCAAATTCTGCTCTTCGACATTGCGCGCACGAGCCAATACGGCGCCAAATGGAACATGGGCGCGCGCGATGGGGCGATGCCGCCCTTGTCCGCTGTTGCTGAGCGCCTCAAGCGTGCGCAGGATAATTTATTCGAGACGTTGCCGCTCTTCATCGCCGCCGTGTTGATCGCGCACGTGGCGGACCGGGACAGCGCATTGACGATATTAGGGTCGCAAATCTACCTAGCATGCCGCGTCGTCTACGTGCCGCTTTATGCGTTTGGTGTGCCGGTACTGCGCTCGCTGGTGTGGATCGGGAGTGCTGTAGGCCTTGGCATGATCGTGTGGGCGATTTTAGCGCCAGTCTAGTTAGGTCGAGAGACCGGTTACGGCGAACTTAGGCCGTCCACGCCGATAGGGCGCAAGCGGCAGCAATTGAGCGAGTAGGCCGGTGCAGAATTTCGCGCTACGACGCACGCTGGCCCATTGCGGACGCCCGCGAATGCGCCGCTTGAGGTATTCATCGCCGCCGCGTCGCTGCACAATTGGACGCACGGGTGCGACCTGTTCAAGTTGATGGACGCCGCCGAGGACTTGGTGCGGCCGTTGCAGGATAGACCCGTACGCGTCGACCGTGAGACGCTGACGCTCGGTTACGCCGGGGTCTATTCAAGCTTCTTGCGCCATGCAGAGAAGGCCTCGCTAGATTATGGCGTCGACACGCGCGCGATCCTGATCGAACTCGGGCGGCGCAATATGGTGGGCGGCCAAGAGGACATGATCGTCGATGTCGCACTCGACTTGGCCGGTCGGGACTAGGCAGCGCGCGGATTTGCGCACTCGATGGCCTGATGCGGGCCGACGCTGGCGAAGTGCCGCAGATTCGATTTCCCCGTGTGAGCCGCTTAAGACAACCCAGCTTAGGCGCTGTCGATGCGAGGCTCTTGCGGCTCGCTCGCGAGTTTCTCCCTAAGCCTTTGCAAATTTGCGCGGTATCGCTCGCCCTGGCCGTATTCTTCGAAGTCGCGATAGCGTGGATGGGCGCTTAAGATGCGCCGGGCGTGCTTGATCGGACACCAATATTGCTCGGTGCGCGAACCGATCTCTCTCGCATAAGCGATGACGCCATTGACGTATGAGCAATAGGCGCAGTTCAGTTTTTCGAGCGCGTTCAAGTAGCGCAGCCCAGCACGATCGAACAGCAGGTAGCGACCGCGTGGGACTTGCGGGATGGCGTAAACGCGAAAGCAAATCGCTTGATAAATGGACACCCATGCGTCAACGACCGCGAAGGGGATGATCAACGAGTAAATGACCGGTGCGCTCAGCGCCACCAGCGGGCGGGCGTTGAGGAGATAGCGAGCAAGGCCCATCTTCAGTTCCCGATGGCGGCGCACAACCTCTTCATCGAACTGAACCTTTCCGTGTTCGAGGCCGTACCGGAGACCGGCGCGCTGCTTGGCGAACTCTCCTTCGAGTTCAACTTCTAACGCGAGGATCTTGGCTGCAATGGCGTTGATGGCGTCGGTCATCGCACGCGCGTGCGCCTACGCCTCGCCAAAAGCAATGGCGATCAGCCAGCCTCAATGTCGTCGGCCAGGCGAGATTGTGCTCGTTGGCGCTTGGTCTCAAGGTCGCGCGCCAAAGCTTCCTCCAGCTTCGCCCGAAGCCCAGGGTTCGTCTCAACGTCTATGAGCCCACGATAACGGGCAATATTCATGTCGAGGAGTTCGTCTGGGCTGGTCATCGACCGCCCTCCGGGTGGGCCCGTCCCACCGAACTTGCACCGTGCGCTCTTTCATCGACGGTTGCACGCAGTTCTTGCGCCTCTCCATTGTGGGCGGGTCGGCAGCGCCAAGAAGAGGTGGAGCGCGTGACGCAAGATTTGCCGGCGAGACGACGGATCCCGAGCCCGAGGATATGGCCTGAACACGCGACCGCTCACGCGCGCATGAGCCGCCGACTGCAGGGACGTCTGAAAGCGCGGCAAGGAGTCAACGCCGCCCGTCGGCGATGTCGGGCCCACATTGCTCACATTGCACTTTGCAATGGCGGGCCGTGTTGCGCCGTGCAGGCTCGCACCGATATGGGGACCAATGAAGCAAACAATAGGGAGGCGGCTATGGATGTCGTATCGCGCTTGCTGCTGCGCGAAGAGATAGACGCGCTTGATCACGACCTGGCGGAGGCGCGCCGGGCCGAGACAGTGGATGTCAAGCGCATCCGCGAGCTCGAAGCGGAGATCGAGCGGCTTGAAGTTCGCCATGCGGGCGCGCGCAGAGCTGAAATCGAGCGACGCTTCGCCGGCTAGCCTGACGGGCGGCTGGCGTGGCGGCAGACGCCTTCGTTCTGTCCGCGCGCATGCAGTCTTAAGGCCCCGCGGCTAAGTGTCGATCTCACAGCCGTGCGGTGCAGAGCGAGCAAGGCGCCCGCGCCGGCGCATCCCCGCCAGCAGGGAGATTTCGCTCTCTCGTCCAGGCGATCAGACCGATCACCACTAAGTTGAGGCAGGCTAGGAAGCAGACGGTTACAACAAGAATCTGCTGCAGGATTGCATTAGGCTATAACCATGCGGCGATTGCGCCAAAGTCGCCTCCAGGCAAGAAAGAGTTGCACCCTCGCAACGTGATGCAAGAGGACGCGCCGTTGCAGCGCAGGTTTAGTGCGACAGCAGAACCGGGAAGGCGCAGACCTGCAGCGTGCCGCGCGTCGCGCCGCCCAAGATGAACTCGCGGGCGCGCGAATGGCCGTATGCGCCCATGACAAGCAGGCCGGCGCCGCTTTGCTCGAACGCGTCCTTCAGCGCCACCGCGGTGGGACGCCCGCGGCCTAGAACCTCCAGTGTCGTTGACTTGACGCCATGACTTGCCAGCAGCGCGCTCAGTTCGGCTGCGGTTCCTGATCGGCTGAGGTCTTTATCATCGGTGATTTGGATGAGCGTCACCGCGCGCGCGCGCTTCAGCAAAGGCAAAGCGTCGAAGGCCGCACGCGTGGCGGTGCGGCTGCCGTCCCACGCCAAGGCGATCTTATGCGGATCGAATGCGTTGTCAGCGGAGTCTTCTTCGTCAGTCGGGAGCAGCAAGACGGGGCGGGCGGCGGCAAACACTAGCGCTTCAATTTGGCCGCGGGTTTCTTCGTCGGCCGTTGCACGGGCGATTACCAAGTCCGATGTGCGTCCCTTCACCGCCACGAACTCGCCATAGAGATGCGGCGCCAGCGCCTGAGTGATCGTGGCGCCCGCGATTGCGGCCGTGGTGCGCGCCTGCGCAACGGCGCTGGCCAATTCGACCGCCACCCGCTCGGCTCTCGTCTCCACCTCAGCGGCCATGCCTGAAACCATGCCGCCGACGGCCCAATGGCCTGACCTGGCGAGCTTGGGCGTGGTGATGACGGCGTTGAGTTCGGCGCCGTGTTCGGCGGCAATTCTGGCGCCGGTTGCGATCAGCTGATTGTTTGCGGCGCCCGCCTGCAGCCAAATCAATATTCGTCGCAAAGTCATTGTCCATGCTCCAACGCCGCCAATCTCCTCGAACCAGGCTGGCCTTGCGTTCAGATAGGTCTTCACGCGCGAAAGCGGCATTGCGCTTGCGCAAATCGATCATGAGAAGGCGCGATGACTGTGATCGGTTTTGGCAATAGTGAACAAGAGGGAGCGTGTGACGGATGGCGCTCGGACCGCTTCGTCATTGCCGGCGCCGATCGTTGTGATTGACAAAGCTTGATCGAACGCCGCCCCGAACTGGGGCATCTGCCGCCGGCTTTGGCGGAGAGTGCGTCCTGCAAGTGCTTGAAAATCTCGGCGCGGCGGCGGGCGCCAATTTGCTCGCGCCCGCAGTGTTGTTCTTCGCTCTGGGCGCGATTGCCGGCTGGCTCAAGTCCGATCTCACCATCCCCGATCAGGTCGCCAAGAGCTTGGCGCTCTATCTCATGCTCTGCATCGGCTTTAAGGGCGGCGTCGAGGCGCGCGCCAGCGGGCTGACGCCGGACCTTCTATCCGCAGGCGCGCTTGGGCTCTGCTTGAGCTTCGCGGCCCCGTTCGCGGCTTACGCGGCGCTGCGCGCGTTCGGCGCGCTCGATCGGGTGACGGCGGCGGCGACCGCGGCGCACTATGGCAGCGTTTCGGTTGTCACCTTCGCCGCGGGCTCGGAATATTTGCGCGCGATCGGCGTTGAGTTCGGCGGTTACATGGCCGCGGTGCTCGCCTTGATGGAAACGCCGGCCATATTAGCGGCGCTGCTGATCGCCGGCTCGCGCGGCGGCGCCGCCGGCGCGCGCATCAAGCCGACATTATGGCGTGAGGTGTTCTTGAATGGCGCCGCCGTCGTCCTCGTCGGCAGCTTCATCATTGGCGCGATCACCAATGAGCCGGGCAGGGAGCGGCTTGACCTGTTCGTCGGAGCCTTGTTTCAGGGCGCACTGTGTCTCTTTCTGCTCGACATGGGATTGGTGGCCTCGCGCCGGCTCGCCGCGGCGCCCAAGCTCAACTGGGGCCTGATCGGGTTTGCACTTGTCTGGCCGCTCCTCAGCGCCGCGGCCGCGCTCGCCGCCAGCATGGCGCTTAACTTATCGCTCGGTGATGCAAGTCTGATGGCGGTGCTGGCGGCGTCTGCGTCCTATATCGCAGCGCCTGCCGCCATGCGCATTGCACTGCCCAACGCGGACGCGGGCGTATACTTATCGCTGTCTCTGGGCGTGACGTTCCCCTTCAATCTGCTCGTCGGCATTCCGCTCTATCACGCAATTGCACGTCTCATGTACGGGTGAAGTCAAATGGACCTTGTGACGCGTACCAAACTTGAGATCTTCGTCGAAGCGCACGCCGTCAACGATCTGGAGCGGATGCTGACGCGCGTGGGCTTTAAGGGCTGCAGTGTGTTTGAAGGCGTGGAAGGCGCAGGCAGCCATGGGGCATGGCGTCAGACCGGTGTGGACGAGGCCGGAATGCGCTTGATCATCACCATTGGTTCAGAAGCGTCCGCGCGGGCCGCGCTGACCTGGCTCGAAGACTATTTCAAATCCTATCCGGGCGTCGTGGCGGTGAGCGAAGTCAAGGTGCTCCGCGCCGAGCGCTTCTAGCGCCTTGCGCATCGCGCCGACGTCGCGCCTCAAGCCTTCGTCCAAGCGAGGGCGCCAACCAACACAAGGGTCAAGCAAGCGACCAGATGAGCCGCCAACACAAGGGCGTAAGCGAGGTGCGTCTCGCTCATCACTGATGCAATCCAAGCCGTCGCTGCGGCGGCGCTGCGCTGCTTAAGAAGCACGGTGTGGACAGGTCCATTAACGCTCAGTCGAAAATGTCGAAGAGATCGAACCCGCGTTTGCGCCGCCGCGGATGAGAGCCGCCGCCTTCACCGTATTCGCCTCGTTCTCCGTATTCTCCACGTTCGCCGTATTCTGCATGCGCACCATGGCTTCTCTCCCGTCCAGCGTGTTGACCCGGCGCAAATTCTGCGGAGGGCGCGGGCGAGTCGGTTTCGCGCGCGCCTTGGATGATCTTTTCGAGTTCGCCACGGTCGAGCCAGACGCCCCGGCAGGTTGGGCACATGTCGAATTCCACGCCGGCGCGTTGAAGCGCTTGCATGTTCGATTGGCAGTTCGGGCAAAGCAGCAGCGGCACTTCAAGTCACTCCAGAAGAAGAGCGCGTCCTCGGATCGGGAGCCCCGAGGACGCGCGGTGGATCAAGCGCGCCTCGTCGGCGGTTGATCGAGCCGAGATGTCGCGAGCCGGTCCTTGAGCCTGAGTTTCAGCTGCTTCAATCGCTTGATGCGGATGAAGTCAGGCAAGGGGCGTTTCAGTTCGTGCTGGAGATCGGCGTCGAGCGCTTCGTGACGCCGGGCCAGGCTCGCCGGATGCGACGTTGTGTTCATGCCGTACGCTCGCGCTCAGTGCGGTCGCGACGAGGACGTTCGTCTTCTTCGTCCTTGTCCCGAATGCGGCGGCGTTTCTTCACTTCGACCCGAAAATTGATTCTGTCTTCGGGACGCTTTTTGGTTCGCATCGCTGCGTATATGGCGCCAATCGCGTTGATCATGACGTTCCTCATGAAATCCACTCCGGCGGCCGAATGCCAATCGCGGAGCGATGCGGTCCGACATCGCGGCACATGCCGCCAGAGGGGCCCGGACCTGCCTCATAGAATTAGCCTCGCATCGCCGCCGATCAATTGAACCAGCGATGAGATCGGCAAATGACAGCCATGAGGCGCCCCTGAGCATTGAAGCGTCCATGGCGCGTCACCGGCCGAGCGCCGTCTCGGGCGTTTCGCGGGTGCGCCACAACGAATAGCCGATCGACCCGCCGAGGAGCGCGAGCGTCATGATGAGCGCCCATTGCGGTTCAAGATAGGGGACCCAGCCCAGCTCTTTCGACAACCCGAAATTCCAGATTATCTTGGCGCCGATCAGCACGAGCACGAGCGAGAGACCGTATTTTAGATACTTGAAGCGCTCTACAGCCGCGGCCAGCATGAAGTACATCGAGCGCAGACCTAGAATGGCGAAGATGTTTGACGTGTAGACAATGAACGGATCGCGCGTGACGGCAAAGATCGCGGGCACCGAATCCACCGCGAACACGATGTCGGCTGCTTCGACCATGATGAGCGCCAGGAAAAGCGGAGTGGCGAAGAGCACCATCTTGCCCGAGGACGGATGCGGTCGCCGCACGAAGAAATTGTGATTGTCGATGGTGTCGGTGACGCGCAGGCGGCGCCGAACGAAGCCGAGGAAGGCGTTATCCTCAAGCTTCATCTCCTGGCCATGCCCAGCGAGCATCTTCCAACCGGTGAAGATCAAGAACGCTGCGAAGATGTAGAGCACCCAGGTCCACGAATTCACGACGGCCGCACCGGCGGAGATGAAGATCGCGCGGAAGACGATGGCGCCGATGATGCCCCAGAACAGCACGCGGTGCTGATACTCGCGCGGTACGGCGAAGTAGGTGAAGATGAGCGAGATGACAAAGATGTTGTCGAAAGCGAGCGCCGTTTCGAGCAGATAGCCGGTGAAATACTGAACCACCGCCTGCTGGTTGAGATTGTCCGGCGAAGCATAATAGCGCGGATCCGGCTCGAAGACGAAGCCGACATAGAGCCCGAACAAAACCGCCAGCGAGGCAAAGCTCGCCCACATGATCGCGCTCTTGGCCGGCGAGATGACGCCATCCTTGCGATTGAGCAGGCCAAGATCGAGCCAAAGCAGGAAACCGATGAAGGCAAGGAAACTCAGCCAGAGCCAGACGGGCTGGCTGGCGTATTCGCTTGTGAGAAATTCCACGAATTGCTCTCCGGGCTAGGCGCGGGCGAAGGGCGTCCGCGGGCAGTTGCGCGCGGACGCCTGGGTAGGCCTTGAGCGCGGCTATTCTTCGCGCTGGCCGAAGAGCGACAGCAGCAATTGGAAGAGGTTGATGAAATTGAGGTAGAGACTGAGCGCGCCCCAGACCTGCGCCTTCATTGCGGTCTCTCCGCTGACGCCTGCGATATATTCATCTTTGAGCCGCTGAGTGTCGAACGCCGTGAGCCCAGCAAACACCAAGACACCGATGACGGAAACGACGAAGTGAAGCATGCTCGACTGCAGGAACAGGTTCACGATGGACGCGATCACCACGCCGACCAGGCCAATGATGAGAAACGCACCCATCCCCGAGAGCGAGCGCTTGGTGGTGTAGCCATAGAGGCTGAGCGCGCCGAAGGCGGCCGCGGTGACGAAAAAGACCTGAGCTATGCTTTGGCCGGTAAAGGTCTGAAACAACACCGCGAGGCTCACGCCCTGTAACGCGGCGACGCTCCAATAGACCGCGTGCGTGGCGTTGGCGCTGAGGCGCGCGGCGCTGAACGAGGCGATAAGCAAGATGCCGAGCGGTGCGAGCACCGCCACCCAACCCAGTGGCGTGAACTGGCCGGGACCGGCGAAGAAGATGGCGCTGGCGCCAGTCTGCACCAACAGCAGCGCGACAATCCCGCTGAGCGCGAGTCCCGCGAACATGTAATTGAAGACGCCAACCATGTGTCGACGCAGGCCCGCGTCGTACATGACGTCGGAAGGGGGCGCGCGCGTGCGCACACTGGCTGGGTCTTGGTAATCTTCGAAGGCCATCGGCCCATCTCCTACGCTTGGCGGCTAGCGATAGGATTGCGGGTGGAGGCGCGTCCCGATTGCCCTTCGGGGGGCGACTGGCGCGAGATCGCGCACATCCACCCACAATCCTCCAGTCCGACATCGCGGCTAGATCAGCCGCCAGAGGGGCCCGGTCTGGTAGTCGATAAGTAACCCGGTGGCAGCGCCGATTGAAGGGCGCGATCCATTGATCTTCGCAATAGCAGCGATCAGGCCTCGCAATAGCGATCAAGTCTCATGCGCGCCTGCTGCATCGAGAGAAGCGAGAATGAAATTGGCCAAGCGTTCGGCGGCGACCGGCAACGTCTTGCTCGCGCGCACCAACGCAATTTCGATTTCGGCAAGGGCTGGAAACCCATGGTCGACGCCAAATCGGATCAAGTCGTCGGGGACCATTTCCGATGGCAGCGCCGTGACGCCGAGGCCCGCGCGCAGCGCCGCCTGTTGGCCTGCGAGCGAGGGGCTCGTGTAGGCGATCCGCCATGGGCGCTGCACGGCATCGAGCGCCGCGGTCGCGCGTTTGCGATAGACGCAAGGCGCAGGCGCGACCACGAGCGGCACGGGAGCGCCAGCGGGCAAGACGTCCTCGCCGGCGCCGACCCAGACAAGCTCCTCGCGCCAGACCCGTACGCCCAGTTCAGCCCCCATCGGCTCGCGTTTAATCAGCGCGAGGTCGAGTTCGCCTTGGCTCATCTTGTCCATAAGACGCAGCGTCAGATCGCAGGTCACGGAGAGACTGACATGGGGATAGGCGCGCGCATAATCGCCCAAAATGCCCGGCAGGTGCGTCGTGGCGAAGTCTTCCGGCGCGCCAAATCGCACTTCGCCTTCAAGCGAGTGTTCAAACATCTCGCCGATGATTTCATCGTTGAGCCGCAACAAGCGCCGCGCTTGCACGAGCAGCGCCTCGCCGTGAACGGTCAGCGTGACGTTGCGCGGATCCCGTGAAAACAGCTCCGCGTTGACGCTTTCTTCGAGCCGCTTGATTTGCAAGCTGACGGTGGATTGTGTTCGCCCTAGCCTTGCGCCGGCGCGCGTAAAGCTTCTCGCCTCTGCGACAGCGACGAAGGCCCGCAACAAATCGAGCTCCAGATTGACAAGGCGGGGCTTTTGACTGGGCATGGCTTCTAACTAGGGTCCGGTTCTGAGCGACGGTAGTGGCTCGGCCTGAGACGCCGTCGCCCGTCATGAGCTTGTCACGCTCCCACGGCATGAGACTTGGCGCAAATGGCGAAGGGACACGCGGGTGTGCTTGGACAGACGGCTGCTGATCATCGTTGCAGCGCTGGCGGGCTGGATCGCGGTCTGGCTCCTTCTAACGGCAATCTACAAACCCTCGCTCGTATCCGCTGATCGCCTCGCTCACGCATAGGCCTGCGCCGGTTTGTGGGGCGCGGTTCGTGTTCGCGACGGCTGCGCACGCACAATCATCAAACATGCGATGAGAGACACGTGCTCACCTTGATGCGGATCAAGCGTCGCGTGCAGCGCCCGTTCTAGACGGGCGCACGTTCATCGGTGTCGAGCAGGACATGCAGAACAAAACGCAATTCCAAGCCGACAAGAACGCAACGGAGTTCCACGCCCGCAGCGCGGCAGCGGCGCTCATGGCTATGGAGACGCGGCCCGAAGGTCTGACGCAGACCGAGGCCCTGCAGCGGCTCAAGCGCCATGGACCCAACACATTGCCGCGAGCGCAACAGCGCAGCCTTATCGTTCGCTTCCTCGCACATTTCCACAACGTGTTGATTTACGTGCTGCTGGGGGCGGCGGTCATCACCGCAACGCTCGGGCATTTCGTCGACACTGGCGTCATCCTCGCGGTTGTGATCGCCAATGCGATCATCGGTTTTATACAAGAGGGACGCGCAGAGCAGGCGATGGAGTCCATCCGCCACATGCTTGCGCCCAAGTCTGCGGTTTTGCGCGATGGCGTACGTTGCAGTGTTGATAGCGCTGAAGTGACGCCAGGCGACATCGTGTTGCTGGAGGCCGGCGAAAAAGTCCCCGCCGATGTGCGTCTGCTTGAGGCGACTGGACTGCGGATCGAAGAGGCGATCCTCACCGGCGAATCCGTACCCGTGTCGAAGGCGGTCGCGCCGGTTGCGGCGGACGCGCCGCTTGGCGACCGCACCTCTATGGCGTTCAGCGGCACGCTCATCGTGGCGGGTCAGGGGCGCGGCGTTGTCGTCGCCACCGGATCGTCGACTGAAATCGGGCGCATCAGCGGCCTTTTGTCCAAAGTGGAAACGCTGACTACGCCGCTTGTCAGGCAGATGGACGGCTTCGCGCGCTGGCTGACGGTCCTCATCCTGCTGATCGCGGGCGCGTTGCTGATCTACGGCTATTTCGTCGGTCACCTGCCGTTCTCAGAACTCTTCATGACGGTGGTGGGGCTCTCGGTCGCCGCCATTCCCGAAGGGCTGCCGGCGGTGCTGACCATTACGTTGGCCGTCGGCGTGCAAGCCATGGCGCGGCGCAACGCAATTGTGCGCCGTTTGCCGGCCATCGAAACGCTGGGCTCGGTGTCGGTCATCTGCAGCGACAAAACCGGCACGCTCACACGTAATGAAATGATGGCGGCGACGCTTGCGAGCGCGGAGGGGGCCTATGCCGTCGCCGGAGAGGGCTATGCGCCCGAGGGCGCCATTCGCTTCTCCGATGCGGAGGTCGATCCCAGCAAGCACACGCTGCTTATTGAGTTCGCCCGCGCGGCCGCCCTCTGCAACGACGCAGCGTTGCGACGTGACGCGGCCGGCTGGAAGGTCGAAGGCGACCCGATGGAGGGGGCGCTGAAGGCGTTGGCCGCGAAGATCATGCACGCGGGTCCTGATCCCTTCAGTGACTGGCGCCGCGTCGATGTCATCCCCTTCGATGCGCGCCATCGCTACATGGCGGTGCTCACCCAAGATCAAGGCGGCGAGGCGGCGATACACGTGAAGGGCGCGCCCGAACGCGTGATTGAAATGTGCTCTGGCCAACTCGCGGCCGATGGCGGTTCAGCGCCTGTCGACGAGCGTTATTGGCGCGCCCGAATCGAAGAGATCGCCGCCAGCGGTCAGCGCGTGCTGGCGCTTGCGCGCCGCCGCGTCGGGCAAGACCAACGCGCGCTGTGCGAAGCGGATCTCCAGGAAGGTCTGATGCTGATTGGCTTGGTGGGGCTGATTGACCCGCCGCGCCGCGAAGCCATTGACGCCGTCGCCGAATGCCGAAGCGCTGGCATCCGCGTCAAGATGATCACTGGCGACCACGCCGGCACGGCCGTTGCGATTGCCCGTCAAATCGGTCTTCAACATCCCGATGGCGTGCTGACTGGCGCCGAGTTGGAAGCCATGAACGATGCGGAGCTGGCCGCCGCCGTCCTCGACACCGATGTGTTTGCAAGGACAAGCCCTGAACACAAGCTGCGGCTTGTGACCGCGCTGCAAGCGCATGGCATGACCGTGGCGATGACCGGCGACGGCGTGAATGACGCGCCGGCGCTGAAGCGGGCGGACGCTGGCATCGCCATGGGCCAGAAAGGCAGCGAGGCGGCCAAGGAGGCCTCGGAGCTGGTGCTCGCCGACGACAATTTCGCCTCGATCGCCGCCGCCGTCCGCGAGGGCCGCACCGTCTATGACAACATCAAGAAGGTGATCAGCTGGACCCTGCCCACCAATGCGGGCGAAGCGATGACGATCATTGTCGCCCTGTCTCTCGGCATGGCGCTGCCGATTACGGCGGTGCAGATTCTCTGGATCAATCTGATTACAGGGATCACGCTGGGCCTTGCGCTCGCCTTCGAACCCACCGAAGCGAACACCATGTTGCGTCCGCCGCGCGCGCGCAGCGAACCGCTGCTCAACACCGAACTCGTCTGGCACATCGTGCTGGTCTCGGTCCTGTTCCTCGCGGCGGTGTTCGGCATGTACGCCTACGCAATCGACAAAGGGTACCCCGCCGAACTGGCGCGAACGATCGCGCTCAACACGCTGGTTGTCCTCGAAATCTTCCACCTCTTTTTTATCCGGAACATTTACGGGACGTCGCTCACGTGGCGCGCCGCGCAGGGGACCCCGGTTGTGTGGGGCTGCGTCATCGCAATTACGCTCGCACAGTTCGCCGTCACCTACGCGCCGCCGCTGCAGAACGTGTTTGGCACGCGCGCCGTGCCCCTGCTCGACGGCCTTATCATTGTCGCGGTTGGAGCGGTGTTCTTCGCGGTCATCGAAGCGGAAAAGCAGACGCGCCTTGCTGTGCGCGCGTCCAGCATTCGACAAGCGGCCTCTTCGTCCCGTCGATTTGGCCGGCCTTGATCGAACGCAAGCCCGGGAATTGCCCTCGCCCCTATGAGTTAATGAATGGCCGTGTGAGCAGCAAAGTCATGTCGCAGCAGCAATTCGCCGGCTGCGTTATCGAACACCTTTAAGTTCACGATCCGCCCCCGTGTGCGCCGCCGCCGGGCCGGAATTCCGTACGCACTGCCCCCGCGCCCGGCGTCAAACTCGCGCCCATGGCGCGCGCCATCATGAGCATGTTCTCGTTGTCATTGAGCACGTCGCCCCAGACGCTGACGGCGCCGCGGTGCTCAGCATAGTGGAGAAGGGCTAAGAGTAATTCTCGGCCAATGCCGCGGCCCTGCATGTCGGAGCGTACAATGAGGCCGTATTCCGCCGCCGAGAATTCTGGATCGAATATGAGGCGCGCGACGCCGGCAATGGCGCCATCTTCCTCGCACGCGACGAACGCCATCTCGCGATCATAATCGATTTGTGTCAGGCGCTGAGCTTGCCCAGGCGCGATTCTGCGGACCGCGCCGTGAAACCGCAGCCGCAAATCTTCGGGCCGGGTGCGTGCGACCATCCCGGCGAGCGCTCCGGCGTCGCTTGGCCGGATCGCGCGCAAAATGAGCTTTTCGCCGTCAGGCAGGGCGACATCGCGGGCAAGCTCAGCCGGATAGGGCCGTATCGCCAGGCGCTTCTCAGCATCGGCGGGGGCAGGCCGCACCAGGATGCGCGCGTCGAGCGCGATGACGCCGTCCGCATCGGCGAGCAGCGGATTGATGTCGAGTTCGGCGATCTCTGCAAAATCAATGGCCAGATCGGACACCGAGACAAGAGCGGCTGCGACCGCGGCGAGGTCCGCTGGCCGGCGATCGCGAAAGCCGGCCAGCAGCTTGGCGACGCTGGTCTGTGCGATCAACGCCTGCGCCAGCGTCGCATTGAGCGGCGGCAAGCCGACGACGCGGTCGGCGATGACCTCTGTCGCCACGCCGCCATGACCGAAAAGGATGGTGGGACCGAAGGTTTGGTCTTCGCTCAGTCCAAGTATGAGTTCTTGTGCGTGCGGACGCCGGATCATCTGCTGCAGGGTGAAACCGGTCAGTCGGGCCTCGGGCGCGGCGGCTGCGACGGTCTCCAACATCCGCGCAGCGGCGGATTTCACCGCGTCTGTGTTAGCGAGCGCGAGCGCGACGCCGCCGACATCGGTCTTATGGCTGATATCGGGCGAGAGGATTTTCAGCGCAAACGGACCTTGGCGCCGGCTGGCGGCTTCCGCGGCGTCGTCGGGGGTGTGAACGATTTCGGTTTCCACCACGGGGACGCCGTAAAGCGCGAGCACGCGTTTGGCTTCCGGCTCGCTCAACATGGAGCGCCCCTCGCCGATGACCTGCGCGATGATGGCGCGCGCCTCCTGGCGCGCGGCGGGCGAACGTTCCGGGGACGCCGGCGGCGTCTCAAGTAAAGCGGCCTGGTTGCGATCGTACTCGACCAGATTGACGAAGGCGTTGACCGCTTCTTCAGGCGTCTCAAAACTGGGCACGCCCGCATCGGCAAAGCGCTTGCGGGGTTCGGCGGCCGTCGCTTCGCCCATCCAGCAGGCGAGCATCGGCACTTTAGGATGACGCGCCTTCGCCGTCAGCACCGCCTCGGCCGCTTCGAGATTGTCGGCCACGCCGGTGGGACAATTGATCACCAGAATGGCGTCCTGTTCGCTGTGGCGCACAAGTGCGGCAAGGGCGGCTTCGTATCGATCGCTGTGAGCGTCGCCTAGAATGTCGACCGGATTGGCGCGCGACCAGGCGGTGGGCAGGACCACGTCGAGCGCCGCACGCGCAGCGTCGCTGAGCGGCAGCGGTGGAACGCCGCGTGCTTCAAGCGCGTCGGCCGCCATCACGCCCAGCCCCCCGCCATTGGTGATGATGGAAAGTCTGTCTCCGTGTGGGCGCACGCCGCTCGCGACGGTCTCGGCGGCGTCGAAGAGTTCGCGCAGCGACTTGACGCGCAGCATGCCGGCGCGCCGGAAGGCCGCGTCATAGACAATGTCGGCGCCCGCCAGCGCGCCGGTGTGCGAAGCCGCCGCGCGCGCCCCCGCTTCGCCGCGTCCTGCCTTGACGACGAGCACTGGTTTTGCGCGCGCCGCGATGCGCGCCGCCGACATGAATTTGCGCGCCTGGGTGACGTTCTCGACATAGAGGAGAATAGCTTTCGTGGCGCTATCGAGCGCGAGATAATCGAGCAGGTCGCCGAAATCGACATCACTCATGTCGCCCAACGACACGATATGCGAAAAGCCGATCCCGCGTCCGTTGGCCCAGTCGATGATCGAGGTTGCGATCGCGCCCGACTGTGTGAGAAATGCAAGTTCGCCCTTGAGCGGCGCCAAATGAGAGAAGCTGGCGTTGACGCCAGCGATCGGCGAAAGAAATCCAAGGCAATTGGGGCCGACAATGCGCATGAGGCGCGGCCGCGCCGCCGAAAACATCGCCGCGCGCTGGCCTTGGTCAAACCCGGCGCTGATGATGACGACAGCGCGGCAGCCCCGCTGGCCTAAGTCCTCGACGAGTTGCGGCGCAGCGTGAGCCGGCGTTGCAATGACCGCAAGCTCCGGCGCGTGAGGAAGAGCGGCGACATTTGGGTAGGCTCTGACGCCTTGGATCTCGGTTTCACGCGGGTTGATCATCATAACAGGCCCCGCGAAGCCGCCGCTCATCAGATTGCGGGCAATGACGGCCCCAACCGAACCTGGCTTGTTGCTGGCGCCGAGAAGTGCGATCGCCTTGGGCGCAAACAGTGCGTCGAGATTGCGCGTTGTCATGGAAGGCTCCGAAGCGGCTGAGCGCCATATGCGTCGATCGCGCCCAGTTGCTCTTGAGCGCTCTCAATCCCGTCGGGCAAGCGCCGGCCGCATCGCCGGCGCACACGCGCGCGTTTGCGTCTCGGACTTGCTCCAAATCAAAACATATCGCGCGCGTGGCTGCCAAAAACAAACATGGAGGCAGCCATGACGCCGATGGACATACTGGCCGTTCTGACGGGCGCCGATGAACACGGCGTCATGAACGCCGCCAACGTGCTGTCGCGGCGGCGGAAAGCGCACATCGCCGTGCTGCATTTGGCGCACCTGCCGGAGGCGGCGGGCGGCGAACTTTATGTGGCGGGGACTTTGTGGGCAAAGCTCATTGATGACTTTCGCAAAGCGTCCGCCTCGGAACTCAAATCTATCAGTACAAGCGTTGCTCGGCTGGCGCCTGGGGCGGAGGTGCGGCAGGCCGAAGTCGTAGTTGGAACGGCAGAATCGACTGTTGCGCAGCACGCCATGCACGCCGACCTGACGCTGATGCAGCGGCCAGACAGCCCCTTGGCGCACGCCGCTTTCGAGGGCGCGTTGTTCAGTTCCGGACGTCCTGTTCTGCTCGTGCCGCCGGATTGGGCGGCGGACACGCTGGGCAAGCGCATCATGGTGGCCTGGAAATCCAAGCGCGAGGCCGCGCGCGCACTGGCCGACGCCGCACCATTTCTGCAAGACGCCGAGCACGTCGTTGTGGTGACGGTCGACGCCAAGCCTAACGGTGATGGGGCAGGCCCCGGACGCGACATTTGCAGACATCTCGCGCGTCGCGGCGTTGAAGTGGAACTGCGCAATGCAGACGGTCTCGGTCGTTCCGCAGAGGACGCTCTCTTGGAAGAAGCGCGCCATATCGGCGCCGATCTCATCGTCATGGGCGGATACGGTCAGTCGAGACTTCGTGAGTTTGTCTTCGGCGGCGTCACGCGCGCGCTCACCCGGACCTCGCCCGTTCCTTTGTTGCTCTCTCATTGACCGCAGACGCGTCCATGACCAAACGGGATACATCCTATGTGGAACGGGCCCTGGCGCCCGGCGAGACCATTGAGGCGCGCGCGCGCCTGCATTGGGTGCTGTGGCTCCGGGCATGGCTTGCGCTCATCATTCTCGGCGTCGTGCTGATTGGCATTTATATCTTTGTGCGCGACGTGCTCTTTCTCTCAAGCACCGAGGTCGCGCTCACCAACCGGCGCCTCGTCTTCAAAACCGGCATATTTCACCGCCAGACCTCCGACCTCATTTTGAGCAGCATCGAGGCGGTCAAAATCGACCAGAGTTTCTGGGGGCGTCTATTGAATTATGGGCGCGTCAGCGTCCACGGGACCGGCGACGAAGTCTGGCGGACGCCGCTGATTTCCCGCCCGGTTGAGTTCCGCCGCGCGATCGCGGCGATTCGCCCGGGCGCTTTGGCGGCCGCGCTCGATGATGTGAGGGCGGGTTCAAGCTCTTGAGCGGCGACGTGAAAACGTATGGGCTCTCTAGAGGTCCGCTGGAGACTTGTTAGTCCTCAACCTGGAGGGATCGCCAGAATATCGATTTGCGCCGACGCGAGAATATTTTCCGCGGTGCTGCCGAGCAGCAATTTTTTCAATCCTGTGTGCGAACGCACGCCGATGGCCAAGAGATCGATGTTTGAGGCGGTTGCCGCCGCCAGGATTGTGTGCGCAGCTTTCGTCTCATTGACCTGGAGCACGGGCTTTGCGTCCAACACGTCCGCCTCGCGCATGAATTTGGCGAGCCCTTCGCGCGCGGCGTCTTCCTCCTCGGCGACATAATCGCCGACCGCTGCCTCGTCCAGCATCGCGCGTCGCATCTGGTTCTGAGCGGGCGCTGGGAACGCGTACATGATCTCACTTGCGTGCAGGTGAGGGGTGAGGAGACGCTGAAATTGGCGAACGACATCGGCGGAAGCGGGGGTCAGATCAGTCGCGATCATTACTCTTCTATATTGCCCCGCGGGCGCGCCATTCGCCATCAGCACGGGAATATCGCTGTTTCGTATAATCCGCTCGGCGCTCGTTCCGACAAAGATATCCTGAAGCAGCTGACGACGGTGTGGTCCAATGACAATGAGATCTGCTTGGGCGTCACGCGCTGTCTGCAGAATGCCGAAAAAGGCTTCGCCTTCAGCCAGGCGATAAGAGCACGATAGACCGTCGTCGCGGTTTATGGACAAGCTAAGCTGTGATAAGAGGTCTTCGGCTTCGCGTTTCTCGGCCTTGAGCTTGCGCGCTGGCTGATCATCGTCAAGGACGTGCGCCAGGATCAAATCCGCCTGAACGCGCTTCGCCAGCAATGTAGCGCGCCTTGTCGCCCGGTCCGAACGGGTGGAAAAGTCGGTCGCGACGAGGATGCGTTTCATGGCGTGCCTCCGAGACCGGGGGTCAGGTTTTCACCACGAGAAGGTCGCAGGGCGGATCGGCGGCGATCAAATCGACGATGCCGCCGCCGAAAACTTGCCGGTACATGGCGGGCATGGACGTTCCCAGCACCAGCAAGTCGGGTTGAATTTCACGCTGAGCATCCATGATCGCGCCAAACGCTTCGCCAACCCGTGCGATGATCGCGATCTTGTCGGCGCCAGCGTTGCCGTCGCGACCAAGCGCTTCAAGGACCATGCGGCGTGCATCGGCCTCGAACTGCTTGACCAGGAAGTCTTCTTCATGGCGCGACGAAAAAGGGATCATGCAGGCTGTGACAATCGTGAACTGTGCGCCAGGCGCCAGTGCGCGGGCGAAGCGAAGTGCTTCGCGCGATGCAGGACTATCATCATACCCGACCAGGACGCGCCGGTAGGCGCCGGCGGGTTCGGTCGTAACCACCAGCACCGGGGCAGGGGCGTCATTGATGAGCCGACGCGCCGTCGAGCCCGCGAACACGGCCGGCGATTTGTCTCTGCGGTGAACGCCCAGGACGATGAGATCGGCGCCGCATTGCTTGGCGACATCGCGCAGGATTTCATGCGGACGCCCTGCGGCGGCTTTGACCTCAAAGCGCGCGGCTTGATCGCCTAAGATCAATTGCGCGCGCTCCTCAGTTTCCTCAAGAGCCACGCGCTCCAGCAAGCCACGCAGCTTCTGCGACGAGCCCACATCGAGGGCGTATTCGACGACCACGCCTGCGTCGTGAAACAAGGCGATCTCATTGGCCTTGCGCATCGCTTTGTCCGATCGGTCGGAATGATCGACGCCGACCACAATGGTTGAGATGGGCATGCGGTGCTCTCCCGTCCGCGGCTAGTGAACCAGAAACAGCGGCGTCTTCATCTTCGCCAGGACGTGCGCGGTAGCGCCGCCCAGAATGAACTCGCGGACGCGCGATTTGCCGTAGGCGCCCATGACGAGAAAATCACACGGCGTGCTGCCGAGATATGCATCGAGCGTAACGCTGATCGACTTGCCGCCGCTGTCGACCTCTTCGATCTCGGCTTTCACGCCGTGGAGGGTGAGGTGCCGCAGCGCGTCGCGGCCAACGCCTGCGGTCGCTGTCGCCTTTTCGTTGACGACAGTCAGGATTTTGACCCGCGCGGCGCGCTGCAAAAGCGGCAGCGCGTCCGCCATCGCGCGGGCTGCGGTGCGGCTATTGTCCCAGGCCAAGACCACCGTGCCGAGGCTCTGCTGGGGCAAGTCCGCGACGCCGGGCCGGAACAGGATGACCGGTCGGCCGGACTCAAACACCACCGTCTCGGCGACCCCGCGCTGACCGTCGCCGTCGTTGGCGATCGGCACGATGCATGCGTCGCGGGTCTTGGCGTATGCGGCGACCTGAGGGCCGATAAACGGCAACTCGGCTTGCGTGACGACGAGGCTTTCAAAAACCCCCAGCGCTTTTGCCTTTAGTTCGAAGTGGGCGCTCATCTCCTTGCAGCAGCGCGCGCTTTTTGCCTGCTCCTCGGCCGCCATCGCGGCGATCCCGATCAAAGCATTGGCGAGCGGGTTGCTCGGCGGGCGGATCAGCGCCTGAACTGTCATGGCGGAGAGGCGGCTATCAAAAAGCGCGGCAAACGCCACGGCCTGATCAATCGCCTGTGTGGGCGTGGGATCGGGATAGCTGTCGAGGTGCAGCAGGATGTCTCTCATCGATAACGTCTCCCAAAAACGTACAACAGCACAGCGGGCGACGCCCGATTTTGCTCTCGATCAAGCTTCAGGCGTCTCGCGGATTCGCACGCAGTTCGTCACGGCGCTGCCGTGTGTGCGAAGACGCCGGCGGCCGGCCGTGACTCAGGCCTGCGCAGCGCGGAAGCGCCCGTGCAGGCAAGCCCGCGCCGGAGACGATAATCGCCGCCGCCGTATTCGCGTCCGCCCGCTCGCACTCAATTCCGGTCGCCAATCGCCGACATTGAAAGGCGCAGCCGCAAAGGCCGAGCGGGACAGGCGCGGTCATGTCGGCGAATCTAAGCATTCGTCTTCGCACGATAGCGCCGCGCGCTCGTCAGCCAGCAAGCGCTCAATCACCCTTCGTTGTTTTTCGTTCGCTTCCGTCGCCAGGAGGCGCTCATAACGTTTGATGTTCTGTTCGCGAATGAAGCGGGATGTCGGTTCCATACGCGGGAGACTCCGTGCGCCGGACCTGCGCAGTCACGCGGCTTTGGCGCGCCTTGAGGGGGTGGTGGGAGAAGCGTGTTGCTCTTCTGTTTGGCTGTCGCTTTCAGACGGTGTCGCCGTTGATCTCATTGCGCTACAGACGCGCATCCATTCTCTTTGTGCGGCGGCATGGTCGGCGAAAAGCCGTTGCAGCGCGCCGGTCGCCCATTCTTGCTGTGCGCTGAAGAGCGCCATGGGCGTGCGCGCCGCGCACATGGAAAGTGCGGCGCTTGACGCAGCTTTGGCGCCGGCATGGCGGCGCGCAAGCCAGCCGGCGGCGAAGTCGTCCATGGCTTCCAGAATTCTTTCCTGCGATTGCCAGAACGCGGCGATGTGCTGGCCCGCTGGTTCCGACGCCTTGGGAAAGAGCATGAACATTGCGTCCAACGTAGGTGCTTGTTCGGTCGTGTTGTCGCGCGGCATGGCGAGAGTCCTTACTCAAGGGCGCCGGAGAATCGGCGCGAATGTGGTTCAAGCGCTGGCATCGGGCCTGGCCCGAGGTCCCCAGGGCAGCGGGCGTAATGTGCGGGCATGAGCTTGCTCCTTGAACGTCGTCGACGACTTCCGCGAACTTGCCCGCAACGGGGGTGAGGCGCACCTGTTCACCTAGACAGGATGCGGCGATGCCGCGCAGCTGCGATCCGCCTCACTCTTGGCGGGCAGGAGGGAGATGATGCGTGACCTAAGCGGCAAGGCGCCGGCCGAACTCTTCAGCGCAGCCAGGGTTTGGCCAGCGATTGGGCTGGTGATCGGCGTCATCTTCGTGCTCGATATCATGACCCATCCGCAAAACGTCTCGGCGAGTTTTGCGTACACGATCCCGGTTTTCTTGAGCATTCTGGAGGTCAGGCCAAGGCCACTTTTCTACGCTGGCGCGACCACGATCTTATCGCTAGCGGGCTCGTTTACGCTGTCTGCGGATGAGCTGGCTTCTTGGTCGACGCTGATCAACCGCGCGATCGGCGTCGGTACGCAATGGTTGGCGGCGGCGCTGGTGGTGGTGGAGGCTGGACGGCGCACGGCGCTGCAGCGAAGCCTGGAACGACAGCAGCGCTTCGCCGACATTCTCGCCCATGAAGTTCGCAACGCACTGACCGCGGTGAGCGGACATGCCCAGCGTCTAGCCAAGCATGCAGACAAGCTAACGCCGGGGGATGTCCTCGCGCGCGCTGACAAGATAAGGGCTGCGGCGACGCGTATTGAATCGGTCGTCGAGCGCGTGCAGCTGGCTTCTTCTCTGGGGAACGGGATCGTCCCGGTGACGCAGACAGCGATTGATGTCCACGCATTGATCCATCGCCTGGTGGACGCGTTGAAGGAGGAATATCCAGAGAGAGCCTTCGAACTCAACCTGGATGACGCAGCTGCCGTAGTGAGCGGCGATGAGGTGCTTATCCAGCAGGCGTTCGAGAACATACTTCAAAACAGCATGCACTATTCTTCCGCGGCGAGCCCGATCGTGGTTTCATCGACACGAACGCCTCTCGCAGTGAAGGTGACCATTGCGGATTCCGGCGAGGGTGTGCCGGCGGACGAGTTGCCGCGTGTCCGTGAAGCCTATTACCGAGGTTCAACCAGCAAGTCCAAGCCCGGCATGGGGCTCGGTCTCTACTTTGTCGATCGCATTATCGACGGTCATGGCGGCTCGTTCTCGCTCGAGAGCAAAACCGGCTTGGGTACGACCGCGACGATCGAGCTGCCTCAGATCTTGGAGCCGGCGCTGACATGAAACAATCGCCCAAAGTTCTCTGTATTGAAGACGATCAGGACACGATCGAATTGCTTGCTGAGGTTCTAACAGAAGAGGGCTACCAAGTGATCGTCGCGACCAGCGGCGTCGAAGGCGTAGAAAAGTTCGCGCAAGGTCCCGATCTGATCATTTGCGATATCGAGATGCCGAACGGCAGCGGCTTCTTTGTCATCAGCGAGTTGCGGAAGCTGGGCGCGGAGGCGCCGTCCGTGCCGTTTATTTTTATCACCGCGCACGCCGAGCGCGAAAACCATCTCCGCGCGCGCCAATTGGGCTGCGATGACTTTGTCGCCAAGCCGATCGACTTTGAATTATTGATCGAGATGGTGCGTCACAGGTTGCGCGCGCCAGCAAGGCCGGCGCCGGCTGTGAGCTTAACGCCGCGGGAGACGGAAGTGATGACCTGGGTCGCGCGAGGCAAGTCGTCCGCGGACATCGCTGTCGTGATGTCGACAAGCGAGCGCACGGTCAATTTTCACGTCAACAATGTGCTGCAGAAACTAGCGGTGGGAAGCCGGACGCAAGCTGCAGTGCGATGCGCGCAATTGGGCTTGATTGATGTCAACGACTGAGCGGCGTCCGCGTTCTCAGCCAGGAATTGGGGCAAGAAGTCCGGCGTGGTCGGCGGTCAAGGCGGCGATGACGCCAGCACTTGCGACAGAGTTTGGCGCCGTCTCGCGCGGAGGGGTTCACTCATCGGTTTTCGGGGTGTCTCGCGGGCGCCAAGAGGCGACTGGGATGTTGCTCACTAGGTTTGACGCACATAGAGGCCTGGCGCGGATGCCTGTGGGGAGCGCCCCGCAGAAGAATCGCCGAGCGTGCGCGGAGCTGGGAGTTCGTGCGTGGTGCGGTCTTCAAGCCAGCTCTTCCAGGCTGGCCACCAAGAGCCCGCTTTGACCGACCAAGCTCTGAGCCATGCATCGGGCTCCTTGTTGATGCGGAAATAGGCGCGAGGCTTGGCTGGCGGGCTTACGATCGCTGTATTGTGGCCGCCGCCGCTCAGCACGAAAGTGGTTTGCGCGGAGGCGAACAGCCCGATCTTGTGAACCGAACGCGCGTGGCTCGCGCTTGCTTAGCAGCGAGGAGGCGTGCTCCGGATCGGCATTGCATGGCGAGAATGAGAGTGGTGGCGTTGACAGCGGCGCAATTCGTTGCGTGTCGGGTAGCGGGGCCTTATGCCGCCGCCACTGTCATCGGAGATGCTTGTGGCCCCCGTATCAGCTTACCCGGATGTACGCCCAGATAGGCGCCATCGAGAAAGGTGATTTGACCCGACTTGATCGTGGCTTCGTACCCACAGGCCCTTTGCAGCAATCTTTTGCCGCCGGCGGGCAGATCGAAGGCGAGCCAAGGCTTGCCCAGTGTGATCCGGTCGAGGTCGATCACATTGATATCGGCAAGACAGCCAGGCGCGAGCAGCCCGCGATCGCTCAATCCGTAGAGCAGGGCGGTGTCACGCGATTGGCGTTTGACCGCCTTTTCCAAAGTAATGCGCTTGCCTTTGCGGTCGCGAACCCAGTGCTGCAGCATGAAAGTGGGCGAGGCCGCGTCGCAGATCGTGCCGCAATGAGCGCCGCCGTCGGATAAAGAATTCACCGTGTCGCGGGCTTCCTGCAGATCTTCGAGGAAGTTTAAATTGCCATCGGCATAATTGAGAATCGGAAAGTAGATAAAGCCCCGCCCGTCGCCCTGCATCAGCAGGTCGTAGGCGTAGTCTTGTGGCGAGACCCCTGCGGCGGCCGCGCGCGCCATGATGGTTTCGTCCTGGGTCGGTTCGTAATTGAAACCCGGGCCCATTTCGTATTGCACCGACCAGCCGTTTGCGATGATCATCATAAGACCGATCAGGTCGCTTTCGGGAAAAACGCAGTCCTCTGTGATCATGCGCTGCTTGAACGCGGGGTCCTTGAGGCGCTCAAGCTGCGCGTTCCAGGGCAGGTTCATGATTTCGAGCCACGCGGGGCGAAAACGGAACGGGTGCACCGTGCCTTGCCACGCCATAACGATGCCGTTTCCGCGCAGAGCAATCTGGGCGATGATGTTGGCGCCGCTGGCGTTCTGAGCCCGCATTTCGCTGATTTGTTCGGACAGCGGCAGTTCTTTGGCGATCGATTGAAGCGCCGCGAAGGTGACTGGCAAACCAGTCTCGCGGCTGAGTTCGCCCATCCACTCGAACTCATTCCACGCGCGCTTTAGATCGGAGGCCATCTCAAACACGCCGTAGCCAACCCGGCCCATGGCTCGACCGATGCCGATCAGCTCTTCCTTTGTCGCCGTGGTCCCCGGCACGAGTTCGCCTTCGACGGATCTGTGTAGGATCGTACGCGAGGTGGAAAAGCCAAGCGCGCCCGCGCGCAGGCCATCTTCTACGATTTGCGACATGCGCGCGATTTCATGCTCAGTGGGATTGAGATTTCGAGCGCCGCGCTCGTCCATCACATAAGCGCGCACGGCGCCGTGGGGCACGTGCGTGCCGACATCCACAGTGCGCGGAAGGCGCTCCAATTCATCAAGATATTCTGGAAACGTCTCCCACTTCCAGGTCATGCCTTCCGCGAGTGCTGTGCCTGGAATATCTTCGACCCCCTCCATAAGCCCGATGAGCCAATCGTGCTTGTCAGGCTTTGCCGGTGCAAAGCCGACGCCGCAATTGCCCATGATCACGGTGGTGACGCCGTGCCACGATGACGGCGCCATTTCCTGATCCCAAGTGGCCTGGCCGTCATAGTGCGTGTGAATATCGACCCACCCTGGGGCGACGATCTTTCCGCCAGCATCAATCTCGTGCTTGCCTCGGCCGAGATCAGGGCCGATCGCGGTGATGACGCTGGCGTCGATCGCGACATCGGCCACAAAGCGCGGCGCGCCCGAGCCATCGACCACTGTTCCGCCTCGGATAACCAGATCGTGCATCAAAGAGCTCCAACCGCCGCTGCTACAACGCCCAGCAAAGACCGGATTGAGGAGGAGGACAATTCCTCTCGCCGCGGCCAGACGATTGATGGCTTACAATGATCGACGGTCTTTTGTCTTTCGATCTGCGCCCGTCCTCAACAGAGCCCTAAGTGGGGCGCAAGGCCGACAGGAGCCACACATTGATTTGCGTCAAGGGACGGCGGTCTGGGCGGGCTATTGATGCCTGGACGGCTGGTGAGCGGTGTCTGCGTCTCGCCGACCTTCGCAAGGACTAAAGGGCCTCACCCACGACTTATCGGATGAGCGTGGGCCCCAACTACGACGAGATTTTGCGTGTCGTCAGGGGCGTCGGCGAAAAACTAAGCGCGGGCTCGAAATCGCGAGAAACGAGGTTTTCGCGTTTCGAGGTGTTCTAAGAAGGGCCTGAGGCGACTACGCTGCTGACGACTTGCTTGTGATGTCTGCAACACGGGAGGGGAATATGCCTAAGCGTATCTCGATTATCGCAGCTGCGGCTGCGACGGCTCTCGCTGCCAATGCTGGTGCAGCGTCGGCCCAAGATTGGCAGGGCTTCTATGTCGGCGCGCACGCCGGCTACACGGACGGCGAAGCGGATTCGCCCTACGGCAATGTCGGCGGCCCCTACATCTTCACCAATCAAGACGCTCCTGACGTTAGCGGTGCCATCTACGGCGTCCAAGGCGGCTACAATTGGCAACTCGGCGCAAACTGGGTCTTGGGTCTGGAGGCGCAGGCCACGTGGGGCGATCGCGAAGGCGATGACGATGGCACTGGCGGCGACGTCAATGGCGTCGATATCAACTCGGAATACTCTGTCCGTGGTCGCGCCGGTTATCTCCTCTCACCCTCGTGGCTGCTCTATGGAACCGCCGGATGGGTTTCCATGGATGTCGACGCTACGGCGCCAACGACGGGTGCTGTGAACGAGAACGTCGATGGCTGGACGTATGGCCTCGGCACTGAAGCTCGCTTTGGCCCCCACTGGAGCGGCTTCATCGAAGTTCGCCACGACGAACTCGATCAGACCCGCTTTTCGTTCCCGGCCGATGGTTATGACGAAGGCATCACGCCAGAGACCGATAGCATTCGCGTTGGCGTCAACTATCGCTTTGCGGCCGCCGCGCCGCCGCCACCGCCACCACCGCCGCCGGTCGTCACGCGTCCACCCCCGCCGCCCGTCGCCTCCACATGTCCGACCTCTGAGTTTGTCGTGTACTTCGAATGGGACCGCTCCGCTCTCAACCAAGCCGCGCTCGAAACCATCGATTCTGCGGTCACCCGCGCGCGTCAGTGCAATGTCGGCAGTGTCATCGTCGTCGGTCACACCGACACGTCTGGTTCGCCCGCCTACAACCAAGCGCTGTCGGAGCGCCGCGCGTCGGTGGTGCGCGACGCCCTCGTGGCGCGTGGCATCGGCGCCGGGTCGATCCAAACGCAAGCGCGCGGCGAAAGCGCGCTCGCGCGTCAGACCAATGATGGCGTGCGTGAGCCTCTGAACCGCCGCACGGCAGTGACGATCAGCTTTCGCTAATCGGCCTCGCTGTTGGAAACTTGGACGGGCCCGGTGAAAGCCGGGCCCGCTCAGTTTTGCCATGCTTCACTTGCTGCGTGCGCGATCGCCCCGTTGAGGAAATGTGTCGATTGGAGAGCGGGCGCATTGCTGAACCCACGCCGTGGACCTGGCGTTGCAAGCCCTCGTCAAGCCTTGCGTACACGGCGCGCAGTTCTTCGGCCCCGCTGTGGCAGTGGTGCGAACCTTCTCGACCGATATCCGATGCTTTGCAGCCGCCGCGCGGAGCGACTTCGGTGGAGATTGAATTCGGCGCCAGCCCCACTCAAGCTGGGAGAGCGTCGATGCGCGACCAGGATCGTGTCGAAGCGGACTGTGACCAAAGTCAGCGGGCGCTTCGGCAATTGGAATCAGCGTTCGGGACCATCAAGTACGCGAAACGGTCAAGGCGTTGGCGATCTCGATGGAGGTAGGCGTCCACGTAAACGGGCTGGACAGAAGCGGGCAAGTGCAAGCCGTTCGCCGCCACGCGTTGGCGGATCGCATCGGGTAATGCGTCTCCATCCAAGCGCGCGTTCCATACAAGCAAACATCTGCCCTCCTGTTCAAGAAGCTGCAAAGACGTGCGCCGCAGTCGTAGTTTACGGACACGGCGCACGTGTCCAGACTTCTGGGTCCCCGCGGCGGCAGGTGTGACGCAGGTAGGCGTTGGTCGGATACCAGCCCTCCGGCTCGCGCCGAAACTCGATGCGGATGTGCTCCCTGTCGATCGCGTCGTCAGCGAGATCGGTGCGGAGAATTTCGGCGATCTGGTCATTGCCGGATACGCGGATGCGCACGGTCAGGGCTGGATCGGCGCCTTCGGGTTCGAACGACTGACCGAGCGGTGAAAGCGCGTCCCAAACCGTTGGCGCCCCGATGATGCCAAACACCGTCGGCTCGACCGCCTCGAACTCTCCGTTCGGCGCGGCGAACACATCGACCGCCGCTGGCGCTGGCTCGCCCCGTTGCGGTGCTTGCCGACGTTGCGCCTGGTCCGGGACACCGCAGCCGGCCAGTGCGACCGCAAAGACAAGAATGAACACCGACCTCATGCGACGCTCCCATCGAGACTGACTGGCAAAGGCCGTTACACTGCGATGGCGCCGTGTCACACGCTGTGGAGCAGAACAATCGATGCAACGATCATTGCGGCCTAGACGTTCCAAGGACCGCCGAGACACTTCGGGCGGTTGAAGACGGGCGGCCCCTCCACTGGGTGAAGGAGCCGCTTCAAGTTCGCCGGACGCGACGGGAAACTATCGCGGCGGGCCGGGAATGGAGCGAGCGCCTGGGCGCGTCTGCGCGCATTGACTTCGATCAAGGTTGACAACAGTGGCCTGCCACTACGCCCCTAGCTGGCGTCTTATGGCGAGGCCAATCATCATTTGGGCGGCGCGACACACATAGGTCGCACATTTCGGACTGCTTGCAGGTGCGCCAACCTCCATTGGCTGCTAGTCCGTTTTCTCTTGCGATTGGCGGCGGTTCAAATGGCGCTACGGCTTGGAGAGGTGTTGGCTGAGCCGTGTCGCGTAGATCGGCAGCGGACACACGCGAGATTCAAGCAAGGCGCCGACAGCGTCGTAGGACCGGCGCCATAGCTATGCTCGACATCGCCGCCATCGCCTTGGTTGGGACGGCGTTGCTGGCCTACATCAACCACCGCTTCTTCCGGCTGCCGACTTCGATTGGCGTCATGGCCGGGGCGCTCGCGCTTTCGCTCATGCTGATCGGTTTTAATGCGCTTGGGGTTGGGCGCGGCCTTCTCCTCTACGAACAAGCGTTGTTGCGATCACTGGATTTCTCGACCGTGCTGATGCAGGGGATGCTCTCGCTTCTCCTATTTGCCGGCGCGCTGCACATCGATCTTCGCGCACTTAAGAGGTATCGCCTTCAGGTGGGGGCGCTCGCCGTGGTCGGCACTTTGGTGTCGACCGTCTTGGTTGGTGTCGCGATGTGGTGGCTCTTGCCGTTTGCAGGCGTTCAGCTGCCGCTGCTTTATTGCCTGCTCTTCGGCGCGCTGATTTCGCCAACCGACCCGATCGCCGTGATGGGCGTCCTTAAGACCTCCGGCGCGCCGAAAGATCTGGAACTAGTGATCGCCGGAGAGTCGCTCTTTAATGACGGCGTCGGTGTTGTGGTGTTCACCCTGCTCTTAGGGATGCTCGTCAGTGGCGTGACGCCGACCCCTATTGAGGCTGCAGGATTGCTGCTGCGCGAAACGGGCGGGGGCCTCTTGTTTGGCCTCGCGCTCGGCTATCTGACTTTTCGCCTGCTCAAAAGCGTCGACAATTATCAACTCGAAGTGCTGCTGACATTGGCCGCGGTCATAGGCGGATACGCGTTTGCAACCTGGATCGAAGTGTCGGGACCGCTCGCCATGGTGGTTGCCGGCCTGATCATCGGCAACAGGGGGCGCGCTCTCGCCATGTCGAGAACGACGCGGGGATATCTCGACATGTTCTGGGAGCTGCTCGCCGCGATCCTCAACGCAGTGCTCTTCGTCCTTATCGGCATGGAGGTTTTGCTCGTTGTCTTCACCGCCGAACTTTGGATTGCGGGCACGTTGGCTATCGTGGTGACGCTGGCTGCGCGGCTGATGACCGCCGGATTGCCGGCGCGGGCGTTTTCCGATTGGTTCCGCCTTCCGAGCGGCTCTTGGAAGGTGCTGACATGGGGCGGGCTACGGGGCGGAATTTCGGTTGCGCTGGCGCTCTCGTTGCCAGAGGGACCCGGCGCCGATGCTGTCCTCGCTTTGACCTATTGCGTTGTCGCCGTTTCAATACTTGCGCAGGGACTGACGTGCCGGTTCGTCACACGCAGGGCGCTGGCTGACGCGCCTTAACAGACCCATAAGGGGCCAAACGACGTGGGTCATTCTTCAAAGTCACGTGGCCCGCATCATGAAATGCAAGTGCGATCACGCGCGAGAGGACGAAGTCCTACGCCAAATAATGTTCGCGCCGCGCGCGTGCCTAGCGCGTGTATAGATTGAGCGGCTTGAGAAGGCGGCGCGGTCGCCGCCTTGAATGCAAAGCTCGGGTGCGACCGCGTATCCCGCGCCAGCAGTGCTTTTCCGGCAAATTCTTAAACGGGGGGCGATTGCCGGCAGAGATTTGGCGCGCCGACACGCGAGTGAGGGTCGCCCGAAGTGCGACGCTTAGTATCTGGCGTCGCCCGTGCGCAAAATGTCGTCACTCGCCGAGATCGCTTGGCCCATCGTGATGCGCAGCTGCACTCGGCGGGTGCGCTCGCCACATGCGTCAATCCGAATTGGTTTGCCGCAGCGTCAGCAAATATACCGCGAGGTCTTGCGCTTGGCCGGGCTCCAACGCGAAGTTCATTTCGTCGGGAAAGTTGTGCGAAGTGCCGAGCCATGTTGAGGCCGTCGCCTCGGTAAGGCCTGGCCGTCGGGCGATCGAGGCGAACGGGGGCGCATCCGAATGGGACGAGACTTCGCCCGGAGCAACCGCGTGACAGCCGGCGCAGCGCGCCTCCGCCAGGCGAAATCCCGCTGCAGCACGATCGGCGACTTGACCGGTGTCCTCGTCGCTCAGGGCGGCGGCGGCCGAGTTCGCGGCGGGTGCGGCGTCCGTTGCTGACCGCGTCGGATGACAGGCGCAAACCGCCACAAGGAGGGCGGCGGCGAATAGGAGCTTACCCAGCATCAAAGACCTCTGGCTTATGCGAATCTGCCAAAGCCTTGCCTAACATCCGCCAGCGCAATTGGCCACGAAGTGAAGTTGCGAGACAGTATATCTCCACGTTCTGCGCATACGCGCACGTGGATTTGTCTCCGGGAACTTTCGGATGGGCGTGCCGGGGCGGCGATCGTCTTGCGCTTAACGCTCTCTTAACCACCTCGCGTTCTGCTCCATCGCGCAGGAGAGCATGGCATGGACGCCAACAAGATCTTCGACGGCGCCGATGGGATTGCTCTGGCGCGGGGCGCGATCGACCGGCTCGCGCAGGTGAAGCTGTCCACAACGCCATTCCATTACGAACTCTGGGCCACGCACTTGTCGGGGGCGCGGCCAGCTTTGAGCGAGGAGATCGATCGCCGCCTCGCTCTGGGCGACGCGCCAAGCGCGCTCAGCGAAGAGCTCTATGAACGCTATTTCGGCTCAACGCGGCTGTCGGTTGAGATCATCGAAGCCAGCGAAACCATCGCGCGCGAACTGACCGAAGTCGCGGCCAGTCTGCGCGACGCGGGCGATGACACGGGCCTTTATTCAGAGGCGCTGGAGCAGGCGGTGCAGACATTCGAATCTGGCGCCGATCGGGCGAGCACGCAGACCTTGCTTCGTCACCTAGCGGTCGCAACACGCGATATGGCGGCAAAGAACCGTGAACTGTCCGCGCAGATGGCGGCCTCGTCGCGGCAGGTTGAAACGCTTCAGTCGACGCTCCAGTCCGTCAAATTGGAGGCTCTGACCGATGGGCTCACGGGGCTCGCTAATCGCAAGTATTTTGATGAGACATTACGCCGAGAGATCGAGCGCAATGGCGGCAATGTCTGTCTGCTCCTGTGCGACATTGATCATTTCAAGCGTTTCAACGACACTTGGGGTCATCTCGTCGGCGATCAGATCATTCGCTTCATTGCCCAAGTGCTGCGCGCTCATGGGGAGGGGGATGCGTTTTCCGCACGATATGGCGGCGAAGAATTCGCGGTCATCATGCCGCGCGCGTCCCTGCCATGCGCTGTCGCCGCGGGCGAAGCGATCAATCGCGCCGTCAAAGCCAAACAGCTTGCCCGGCGCTCAACTGGTGAAGTCCTGGGTGCTGTGACCATATCGATCGGCATTGCGCGCCATCGCGCCGGCGAGCGGCCCAATGAGCTTATCGCGCGCGCTGATGCGCAACTTTACAGCGCCAAGCGAGAAGGCCGAGACCGGGTCAATGTCGATAACACTGATCGTGAACTGGCGGCATAAATAGCGTTTAGCGCGAACCGTGAGCCGGTTGGCGCCGCGCGCCGGGTGAAGCTCGAGCGGGCGACAAAAAACTGTCAGCCTCCAGAGAGACGATTTCGCCGTCAGGGACGCCAAAGTGACACCAAAGGGAACCGATCGCATCGTCCAGCCTTCTTCTACTATGAAGCCCACAACCGACCCCGCCTACGCAGAGCGCGCCATGGCGATGGCGACGCAGCACTCTGCGAGAAAAGCAGCCGCCGACGATCGCAGACAGAGTGTAAAAGCCGCTGCGAGAGAACTTGCCGATTCTGGATTGCATCAAAACTGGCGCGCGATTGAAACAGCGCTTGTGGCGCAAGGTTACCCAGACGCGCCTCAGGCCCTCGCGGATGAGGTCGTGCGCGGCCAATTGAATGTGCGATGTGGTGGCCGCCGCCAACCGTATAAGCGTCACTAATCGACCGGCATAAACGACAGCTTTGCGTCTGCGTCTCACCAGTGCGGCCGCATGGCCCAGCTACGCTGGACTCACCTCTGCAATAGGAGACAGGCGTGCGCGGCGCGCGCCAAAGAGCCAGCACTTCCATCACGGCAGTGCTTGGCGTCGCAAGCTATCCGCCGGTGGCGGCGGGTGCGCCATGCCACGACATCGGCATGGCTTCCGCGCCCCAAGCCCGCGCGTCGCCGATCATGATCTTGCTCCACACTCGCTTCCTTCTGAAACGGCGCCGTGTCAGTCTGATTGAGTGCCGAAACACGAAATCAAGCGGAGCAATGATGGGTCTGTGGGTGAAAACCGTCGCTATTGTGTTCATCGCGACGCTTGGCGCGTGTGAGCAAGGCGCAGGCCCGGTCGGCGGCGGGGCCGTGCCGGATGAGACTGTGTCTCAGCCAACAGGCGGCGAGCAGATTGTTGGCATTGCCACCGTCACTGACGGCGACACCATTGAGATCCACGGCCAGGCCATTCGCATTCATGGCGTCGATGCGCCTGAGCGCGGCAAAAGCTGCGGAGACGCCAATGTCTATCAGCAGGCCTCGCTTGCGCTTTCTGACTTCATTGGCGCGCGAACAGTAAGCTGCACCATAAACGGGAGAGATCGCGACCGGCAGGTTGCGACCTGCACAGCCGGAGGCGTCGACCTCGCCGAGCACACGACAGAGCAAGGCTGGACGCGCGATTGGCCACGCTATAGCGGCGGCGCTTATGCTGACGAAGAGGCCGAGGCGCGCGCGGCATCACGCGGGATATGGGGTCTTGCGTGCCCCGACGATCTTTGGGGCGCGCGCGATTATGCGCCTCGCACGCCCTAGGGCGTGACCGGCGGGCGCGCTGGCGCCCCCTGTAAACCCCATGTCGAGCAGGTCATCTTGACGGGCCATCCTCGCTGTTTAAGCAAGCTGCCCTGCCAACACTGGCCCTGGTCATCGCCGGGGCGCTCGCCCTGGGAGGCTGCTCGTGATCGCCTCCATCGGCCTCGATTTCGGCACCACCAACACAGTTGCGACAACGATCCATGCGGATGGCCAGGCCGAAGCAATGCAGTTTGCACACGCGGGTCAAGCGTTCGACGCGTTTCGCTCGGTCTTGTGCTTTTGGCAAACCGATGACGCTGCGGGGCGTCGAACGCACGTCGATGCAGGGCCATGGGCGATCGATCAATTTCTCGAATTGGCCGGTGACTGCCGCTTTATTCAGTCATTCAAGACTTTCGCCGCCAGCCCGCTTTTCACTGACACTCTGATTTATGGCCGCCGGCTCGGTTTTGAAGAGCTGTTATCGAGCTTTCTGCGCCAGTTGCGGGCGCATGCGGGGCGCGAGTTTCCCAAGCGCGTTATTATCGGGCGCCCCGTCAAGTTCGCCGGCGGCGCGCCCGACGAGCGCCTCGCCCGGTCGCGCTACGAAGCAGCGCTCAGAAGCTTAGGTTTTGAGGACATCCATCACGTCTATGAGCCGGTCGCTGCCGCTTACTATTTTGCTCAGCGTTTGAACGCCGACGCCACTGTTCTTGTTGCCGACTTTGGCGGCGGGACGAGCGACTTTTCGATCGTGCGCTTTTCGCGCCAACCAGACCGCCTTCGCTACGCGCCGCTGGCGCACGCCGGCGTTGGCGTGGCGGGCGACGCCTTTGACTATCGCATCATCGATCAAGTGGTGGCGCGCGCGTTCGGGAAGGGCTCTGAATACACAAGTTGGGGCAAGGTGCTGCCCGTGCCCAACGGCTATTTCGCCAAGTTCAGTCGTTGGCACGAACTCTCGATCATGCGCCATTCGCGGGACTATCGCGAACTTCAGCACTTGCTGCGCTCGAGCTTGGACCCCGAGCGCATCCAAGCCTTCCTCGATTTCCTAGACGCCGATGCGGGCTACGCCATGTACCGCGCCGTATCCGCCGCGAAGATGGCGCTCTCAAGCGCGGAGGCGGCGCCATTTTCCTTGTACGTCGGCGACGTCGCCATCGAGCGCACCATCAGGCGTGCGGAGTTCGAGGCTTGGATCGCGCCGGAACTCGACGCCATCCACAGATGCGTCGATCGCGCGCTCAGCGATGCAGGGCTCAATGAAAGCGCCATCGATCGTGTCTTTCTGACCGGGGGCACATCTTTCGTGCCCGCCGTGCGCACGCACTTTGAAGGGCGTTTTGGCAAAGCCAAAATCGAAACCGGCGATCAGTTGGTCTCGATTGCCTACGGGCTGGCGCTGATAGCGGCGGAAGATGAGCTGGAGAAATGGACAGTTTGAACGGAGCGCGCCGGCGCGCGCCGACGGGTCTTTAGTCGTATCCCCCTTGCGCCTGACCTTGGCGGCGCGCCCCGCACATGCCACATCCCGGCATGACCCAAACGGATACGGACCGCCCAAGCTACGGCGCTGAGCACGCAGCGAGCATCAGCATCGCTCAACAAAAGCGCCCGCGCGCGCGCGACGTTCGCCCCCTTCAGCGTTTGGCGCCCTATCTCGGACGCCATCGCCTTGACCTCGTCGGCGCAGGCGTCTTCCTGCTCTTGGCCGCGGGCGCAAGCCTTGCCGTGCCGCTGGCGTTTCGCGGCGTGATCGATCATGGCTTTGTCGCCGGCGATCCTGCCGCCGTGGATCGCGCCTTTATAGGTCTCGGCGTCGTGGCGCTGTTAATGGCGGTTTTTTCCGCGGGGCGCTTTTATTTCGTCAGCAAGATTGGCGAGCGCATCGTCGCCGATCTGCGCGCTGACGTGTATGACCATCTCTTGTCTTTATCTCCTGGCTACTTCACCCGCGTCAGCACCGGCGAAGTCTTGTCTCGACTGACAGTTGATGCAGCGATGGTGGAAAATTTGGTGGGCTCGACAGCCTCAATCGCGGCGCGCTCAACCATTACCTTGATTGGCGCCTCGGTGATGTTGACCATCACCAATGCGCAATTGGCTGGGCTGTTGCTCTTGATCATCCCGGCCATGCTGGGACCCATTTTATTGTTTGGGCGCCGCGTGCGCACGCTCGCAACCGCCGCCCAGGACCGTATCGCCGACGCATCCTCGTCAGCTTCTGAAAGCATTGACGCCATAGACACCGTGCAGGCGTTTGGCCGCGAAGACGACATGCGCGCCCGCTTTCGCAGCGCAATAGACAAAGCGTTCGAGGCTGCGCGCAAACGTATTCGCGCCCGCGCGCAACTGACGGCCGGTGCGATCAGTGTGATGTTTTTAGGCGTTGCCTTGGTGCTTTGGCTAGGCGCGCGCTCGGTGCTCGCTGGCGACATGACGCCGGGCGCGCTGGCGCAATTTGTCCTGTTCGCCATTTTGGCGGCGAGTAATGGCGCGATGCTGTCGGAGGTCTGGGGCGATGTGCTGAAAGCGTCGGGCGCGACCGAGCGGCTGACGCAAATCCTGGGCGAGACGCCTGACATTGCAGCCCCGATGTCGCCGGCCGCTTTACCGAAACCTGGCCGCGGCTTGCTGCAGTTCGATTCAGTCTGCTTTGCCTATCCTGGTGCGGGCGAGCGCTCGGCGCTGCGGGAGTTTTCGTTGACGGTGCAGCCCGGCGAGACCGTAGCCCTTGTCGGTCCCTCCGGGGCCGGCAAGAGCACTGTGTTTCGTCTCTTGCTGCGTTTTTACGATCCGCAAGCGGGTCGCTTGCTGCTCGATGGCGTCGAAGCGCGCGACGCCGATCCGCGCGCTTGGCGCACGCGCTTTTCCTATGTGTCGCAGGACGCGCATCTGTTTTCCGGCACGGCGGGCGAAAACATCGCGCTCGGTCGGCCCGACGCAAGCGCAGCCGCCCTCGAAGACGCCGCGCGCCGCGCCGAAGCTTGGTCGTTCCTAGAGCCGCGCGGGGGATTGAACGCCCGCGTCGGCGATCGTGGCAAGGCGCTATCGGGAGGCGAGCGCCAACGCCTCGCCTTGGCGCGGGCGCTGGCGCGCGACGCGCCGGTGCTCTTGCTCGACGAGGCCACCAGCGCGCTCGATGCCCAAAATGAACGTTATGTTCAAAAAGCGCTCGCCGAGGCGCGTAAAGGGCGCACAACGTTGGTCATCGCCCACCGTCTGGCGACCGTCCTTGAGGCTGATCGGATCGTGGTGATGGAGGCTGGACGCGTGGTGGAAGAGGGCGATCACGCAGCCCTGGTCGCCCGCGGCGGGCTCTATGCGAAATTGGCCGCCATGCAGTTTATGGAGGCGTCGCCAGTTGCGGCGCCTTGAGTGGGCGCGAGGCGCTTGCTTTGCGGGTCGCTAAAGCAATCGTCGCTCGCGCCCGACGTCTCTACGGCGTGTAACGGATCGGCGTGCCGCGATTGGTGATCCTGACAAGGTCAATACCGTCCTCGCACGCCGCGCGTGTAGCGTAGTCGGTCACGCTGTTTGCAATCGCGCTTCGGTCGTCGGTACGGAGCGTCCAGCCCCAGAGGCCGGTTGGGTCGCGGGTGACAAGAAAATGCATGCTTAACCCTAGCATGGCCCACGCTCGCCTCAGCTTAGGTCCGACGCCGGACATTGAACATCGACGCGCCGCCAATCTCGCATGGCCCCCGCGACCGATCGCCCAGCGGCTTTGGGCGGGCCGTCACCGAACCTCTCGCCAACGCGTCCGCCCAAGCCTTGCGCCGTCCATTGCGCGCGCTTGAGCGGCCTCAACACGTTTGACCTTTCGCGGTGTTCTATCCCCCGCACGAGACGCCGCTCGGCGCCGGAGGAGAGGTCGTGACAGACCCTTATGCGCTCTTGGGTGTCGCCCGTACGGCAACGCCAGATGAAATTCGCAAAGCCTATCGCCGACTTGCGAAAACGCTCCATCCTGACCTCAATCCCGGTGATAAAAGCGCCGAGGCGCGCTTCAAAGCGGTCGCTGGCGCCTACGATCTCCTTTCTGATGCGGCCAAGCGACAGCGCTTCGACAGCGGCGAGATCGACGCAACCGGCGCCGAGCGCCCCAGGCAGAGATTTTACAAGGACTTCGCTGCTGGCGCCGATGGTGATGATCGCTACCGGAGCCGCTCGGGCTTTGCCGATTTTGCCGATACGAACGACATCTTCGCCGAACTGCTTCGCCGGCAAGCTGAGAACGCGCGCCGCGCGGCTGGCGCGGATGTCCACTACCGCCTCGCCATCGCTCTTCCCGACGCCATCAATGGCGCCACCCAGCGGCTCACCCTGCCGAACGGCAATGTAATCGACGTCGTCATCCCGCCCGGCATTCAAGACGGGCAAATTCTGCGCCTGCGCGGCAAAGGCGAGGCGTCTCCAGGCGAGGGGCCCGCTGGCGATGCGCTGATAGAACTCACCATCGCGCCGCACCCGCTGTTTGAGCGGCGCGGCGATGATATCTATGTCGAGCTCCCCATCTCTCTGGGAGAGGCGGTGCTCGGTGCGCGTATCAAAGCGCCGACGCCGTCTGGGCCGGTGATGTTGACCGTGCCGAAGGGATCAAACACGGGCGCAATCTTGCGTTTGAAAGGCAAAGGCGCCCCGCGCGCGGTCGGGCGCGGCGACGCATTCATTACGCTCAAGGTGGTGTTGCCGCCCGCGCCGGACGCCGCGTTGGAGGCATTCGTTTCGGGTTGGGCGCCGGGGGGCGAGTATGATCCGCGCAAGGATATGGGGCTATGACTTTTGCCTTGGCAGAGTTTCTGGTTCACACAAAACTTGACCGTGAAACGCTCGACGTTTGGATCGAAGAAGGGTGGCTGATCCCCGGCGGGAGTGGGGCCGCGCACGAGTTCTACGAGGCGGACCTAGCGCGCGCGCACCTGATCCGGGACCTGATCGAAGATATGGGTGTCAACGCCGAAGGTGTTGGCGTCGTGCTGAACCTCCTCGACCAGCTGCATGGCCTGCGCAGCGTCTTGGCTCACATGGTCGTCACGACGCCTGAGACCCCTTCGACGTAAAGCGCGCGCTTTGGCCGGCGTCTCCTTCAGTGAGATGAAATTCAATTCGAGCCAGTGAGCAGGTCCGCGCTGATGCAGCCTCATGCGTGCGTCCGATGCGGCGATGTCGGTCGCGACGTCGGTTCGTGGCGGGCCTTCGCAAGGGTTCGGTAAACGTCAGATTGACGCTCTTCCTGCGCAGGTGGATTAAGACTGATCTGCTAAGGCGGCGCCATGCAATGGGTAGATCACGAAACCTACGTCGGACCATGCCGGCGCATCGCGCAGCGGCCACACTTGATGCATCGCCGACGCATGAACCGAGCGCAACCAGGGCCGCCTGACCTGCGCTTACTTTTAGCGCAGGTCGGCCTGGCTGTTCGTTTAGGCGGCGATGTCGCCAACCGGCCGCAGACCAGGATGCGCGTGGATGCAGCGCTCGATCTCGCTGACCGGCTCGGCGACGGCCGCATGCTTGCGGCCTTTCAAGCCTTTCGTTCTACTGCACTATCTGTCGATGATGGACGGCCGGTTCAGTGACTGGCGCCTTCAATACGTCATGGGTTGATGTCGCCAGTTATTTCGGCCCCAATCGCAGACTGAGTAAGGCTCTTCACTTGCGTGAGCGGCGCCGGCAAGACTTAAGCGGCCCCACTCCATCTTTGAACGTGGCGCTCCGTAAGCTCAAATTGCATGTGTTTGACGCAAGCCCCGGTCGCAACGCCTATGCCTTCGCCGAGCGCGCTTTGGGCGCAGCCATACTCGCCGCCGATGACGGCGCGCTCGACGTTGAGGCGCAGCTTGAAGCCTTGGCGCGCCGCATGCTGGCGCAACCGGACAAAGACTGGCGCGCGACCATCTATCGAGACCTCGACGATCTGAGCATCGAAACCTACAGCTTGCACTAAAGCCGCCGGCCCGCGCCGAGGGCGTGCTTGAGCAGGGCGGGTCGCGCACGCGGTGGGACGCGCGGGGCGTGATTGCACGCGCCTTCGCGGCCCGCTGGTCTGTCGCCGCCGTTTCACCCGACATCTTCAGTTAGACCGTAAGCGGTCCGCCCATGCGGCGCGCTTTCAGCCGCAAGCGTTAGAGTGCGAGGCTTGTGCTTGCGATGAGAGGCCCCGCGCGGTTTGCGCCGGCATCCACATGTGCGCGATTGCAAGGCCAGAGACGGGCTCTGGGTAGCGAGCCGCAGATGCGCTCTGAACGTGCGATGTTTAAACGGGCGCCAAACATCGGCGCAGTCAATGCTCACAGGTCGCGGCGCCCCGGCGGCCGTGTTGATCAAGCTCAATTCCACCACACGGGTTGAGTACATCATCGCCGTCGTCGACGAAGAGATAAGTGCGGGTCGTTCATGGCTGAGCAAAACCAAGGGCGAGCGCCCAATACGATTGATGTGCGGATCGGCGAACGAGTACGCGCCCGGCGGACCGCGCTGGGCATGAGCCAAGACGCGCTTGCGAACCGGCTGGGGATCACGTTCCAGCAAGTGCAAAAGTATGAGAAGGGCGTCAATCGGATCGCCGCAAGCCGGCTGTTCGACATAGCCGCTATATTGGAAACGCCGGTCGCGTATTTCTTCGAAGGACTGGTTTCAACGAAATAGCCGCGGGCCCATGCGGGGCCGATAGCGGCCACGCTAGCTGATCGGAGGGCGCTTTTGCGTCCCACTTCAAGTCAAGCGCACTGGGTCGGTTGAGGCAGGCGCGTGAACGAGGTCGCGATAAGCACGCCAGCTTGCCAATCCGAGCCAGGGAAAGACCAAAGCGAGCCCGAGCCAAGAGGTCGCCGCGCACGCAAGCAGCAGCACCGTGATCAAGGCCGCCCACAAAAGCATTGGCCAGACGTTTTTGGCCACGCTCTGGACGCTGGTGAATATCGCTTCGAACACGGTGGTTTTCTGATCCAGCAACATCGGCGCGCTGACCACGGTGATGGCGAACGTGAAGAAGGCCATCGCGCCGCCGATGACCGTGCCAGCTATGAGCATCGTATGCCCTTCGCTCGTTCCCAAAGCAAAGGCGATGAAGTCAGAAACAGTCGTGTGCAGACGGTAGGTGGACAGCCCGTAGACAAGCTGAGCGACGCGTCCCCAAAACAAATAGATCAAGACCAGTGCAAGGCCCAGATAAAAGACGTCCGCCCGCAGCGCGCCTTTGACCATGATCATATGCTTCAGCGCAGGCCGCTCGCCTTGGTCGATGCGACGGCCGGCTTCGTAAAGGCCCATGGCCAGGAGTGGCGCGATAAAAACGAAGCCGCAGCTCAGACTGAGCGCCCAGAAGGCGAGGTCAGACGCGATAAGGGCGCGCCATATCGCAAAGCTTACCAGTGCAATTGTTGTCCCATAGATCAAAGAAGCGACGAGCGTAGCTGCGAAATCACGCAAGCCCAGCGCCAGCCATCGCAACGGCGCGGTCATGCCGATCGTGTTCGCCTCAGCCAAAATGAACCCCAACGGCTTGGTCGCATGACTTCGGGCGCCTGAAATCGCCAGGGGCCATCCAAGCGGTGTCCATCAAGATTGTGATTGCGTTGAATCAAAAGACGCTTCCCAGACCGGCGCGCCGGGGTGCAATACTTTGAGAGACACCGACCTCGCTGGTCGTGCGCGGCGCCTTCGCGCAGCCCTTTAAGGGTCAAGCCTAAATCGCCGCCGCGTGGCGCTGCCTCCCTTCTGGTCGCGCATAGGCATCGAACGCCATGCCAACCAGACGGCACAAGGGGCGCGCCTCAGCACTGAGGACGATTGCGTCGTCCACCACGCGCACGAGGCCAAGCGCGATCATGGGCGCCAGCGTTTCAAGCGCGCTGGCGCAGCCTTCACGTCCGCCAAGCGGACCCAGGTCGGCGACAAAGTCGCACATGATCTGCTCAATCAAACGCCGCCGAATACGATCTTCCTCCGAAAGCGCGTGGCCACGCGCCGTCGCCAAGGCGCCAGAGGCTATCGCGCGCGCCCATGCGCCGGGCTCGGCGGCGTTTTGCGCGTATCCTTGTGGCAGTGTGGAGATGGCGGAGGGACCCAAGCCCACAATCGCGCCAGGCCCCTCGGCAACATAGCCTTGGAAGGAGCGGCGCAGGCGCTGCTCTGTTGCAGCGATTGCAAGCTCATCTTCAGGTAAAGCGAAGTGATCGAGACCGATGGCGCTATAGCCCGCCGCTTCCAATGCTGTGCGGGCCGCAGCGGCCTGCTCGAAGCGCGCCGCCGCGGTGGGAAGCAGTGTTTCGTCGATCATGCGCTGGCGTTTTTTGAACCACGGCACGTGGGCGTAGCCGAACAATGCGATGCGCGCGGGCGCCAGAGCAACGACCTGTTGCACTGTGCTCGCCAAGTCTTCAAGGCGCTGAGCTGGCAGCCCATACATAAGGTCAATGCTGAGGTCATCGACGCCATGCGCGCGCAATATCGTGACGGCGCGTTGCACCAGCTCCAAAGGCTGAATGCGACCGATCGCTCTTTGCACGTGTTCGTTGAGGTCTTGCACGCCCAAAGAGGCGCGCGTGACGCCCGCACTCTTGTAAGCGCGGGCGGTATCGGCGTCCAAGCAGCGAGGATCGATTTCGATGGCATGGTGGGCAAGCTCTGAGAAATCAAAGCGCGCCGAGAGGGCTTGAAACAGGCGTGCGAACGCCGCTGGCTCTAGGATGTTGGGCGTGCCTCCACCCCAGTGAAGCTCGGTGACGCGTCCCCCGCCCAGCTCAGACGCCACGAGGTCGATCTCGGCGCTCAGCGTTGCGATGAAATCTTCAATCGGTTCGCGGCGCCGCGAACGTGTTGCAGCCGCAGTACCAGCAGATTTCACGGCAGTAGGGGACGTGCACATAGAGCGACAGGCGTGCTTGGCTGGGCGTTTCGTTCAACCATCGGCGCACCTCGTCGGGGCCAACGGCAGCGGTGAAGTTTGGCGCCGTCGGATAGCTTGTGTAGCGCGGCGCTTGACGATCAGCGAAGCTCAGCAAGGTCGAGTGCATTGCCCAGTTTGGCTGACGGCGCGGTTGGCGATTTGACCACGATCAACAGATCCAACCGATGCGGCCTGCGGTTCGCAAACGCCGTCAAAACAGATGCTGCGCGTCGACTTGCCTTCATGGCGTCGGTCTGGGCCCAGGCAAGAGGTCGGCAGCGGCAGCGCCGCGTGGCTCCAATGGCGACCCGTTCAGGCGCCGGGCGCCCGCACAGCACGCCCAGGTCTTAAACGCGCCAGTGTCGGCCAGTTCAAAGGCTCAGTTGCGAACCAATAGGATAGGATCAGGGTTCATAGCGCATCTACCGATGGCATGGACCGAACCGGCCCGCCTTTGACGCCAGTCAACATCGAAGCGTTTGGGCCTGACATGCTTGGCCGTCACCACCGACGACACCAAGGCGGGGTCTGGGCTGAATGGCGCTCGATCAAAGGGTAGAGCGCGTGCAGCGCCAACGAGCGCGGGCTTGGCGCTTCACCTTTGGCGTCGCGTTGGTCGCATGCGCGGCGACGGCGGCGGCAAGCTTGGCTGAGCCTCATTTGCGCGGCTGGTTTGCCCATTATCTTGGACCCGTGTCGGCGCCGCTTTGCGTCGCCGCACTCGGCGTGATCGCGGTTTCTATTGCACCGAGCTTGAGACGCGGGCGCTTTTGGGGCGCGCCGCGCCTGCAAGCCGTGTTTGCAACAGCGGCGTTTATTTCGGTTTTTGGCGGCGTCATAATCGCCATCGACCATTTCGCGGCTGCTCCAATCGGGAGGAATGCGCCGCTGCCATGGGCGCTGCTCTACTATCCTGCCATGGGCTTTGTGGCGCAGATTGCGCTCCACCTTGTTCCACTGAGCGCAATCGTTTGGGCCTTCCCGGCGTTCTCACGACAACGACCATGGACCGTCATGGCGCTGTCAGCCCTGCCGGAAGCGATGCTGCAGGGGCTGAGCGCAGAGGGCGGCGGCGCAGCTTTCGTCGCGCTCCAGCTCATCGGTTTCGGCATCACTGAGGTCTACCTGCTGCGGCGGTTCGGATTCATCACGATGTACGCCTTTCGGCTCGGCTACTACCTGATCTGGCACATCGTCTGGGCGGCGGTGCGCTCAGGCTGACCTCAATAGGCCAATGCCAGCGCTCATCTGCGCGCCTCGATTGCGTGCACGTAAGCGCCATCGGCCATGGCGTCGCCAGGAAAGAGAATGACCTGCTCGCCGCCGCGCAGTCCAGATGACACCGCGCGATAATCGTCGCCGCCATCGCCCAACGCGATCGGGGTGAGGCGGGCGCGCCCGCCCTGAACCACGAACACCGCCCAGCCGTCGCCGTCGCGCACCAATGCATCGGTGGGCGCGCGAACCGCGTTGCGTTGCTCGCTTAAGACGACGCGCGCATCGACCCGAAAGCCATGCCCGAGCGGGTGCGCCGCTTGCGGATCGACAAGATGCAAGATGACGTTGACACGCTGCTCTTCAACGCCGAGCGCCGAGATGCGGGTGCGCGCATAAGGCTCGATGCGGAAGACGCGAGCCGGGATTGGCGTATCGCCGCCCCAGTTTTCAATCTGGGCTGAAGCGCCTGCCTGCATGCGTACAGCGTCTTGGGTCAAGAACTCGGCGGCGATCTCGATTTGGCTGGTGTCGCCAATCTCAATCAGGGGCGCACCCGCAAGCGCAATCGTCTCGCTTTGTTGCAGCACGCGAAGCACGCGACCGGCGGCCGGGCTGATCACGGGAGTCGCACGCCGCGCCCGCGCGGACGGAGAACTCGCCGCCGCGCGCGCGCGCGTGACCTCGGCCCGGCGTGCGTTGACCGCCGCGCGTGCTGCGCGCAGGCCGGCATTGGCGGCGTCGAGTGCTGCTTGTGAGGCAAAATCGCGGGCAAAGAGTGTCGCCACCCGCCTCTGATCACTTTGCGCCAGCTGTAAGTCCGCTTCGCTGGCGGCGAGCGCGGCCTGCGCGGCGGCAACGCCTGCACTGGCTTCCGCGGCGACGCGCGCGTCGAGCAGTGCGGGATCCGCCGGCAAGATCGAGGCGACAACTTGCCCGCGCTCGACCGCGTCGCCGGGCTCCAGCTCAATGCGCTGCAGTTCGCCGCTGACGGGCGCCGCCACCACGAACACGTCGTGGATCCGCGTGCGCGCTTCATCGATCACCTCGCTGCGCACGATGCCACGGTCAACGACGGCGACCTCCACACTCAGTGGCCGCGGCCATGCCAGCCAGACAAGCATGAGCGCAACCGCAATGCCCGCGCCGAGCCACATACGCTGTGCGACAGTAAAATTCAGCGGCGCCTTCGCCATTGCAATCAAATCTGTGCGAGAGGGCAGGCGCATGAAATCAGTCTCTGGCTTTGAGGACAGCGATCATATCGAGTTTGTCGATACCGGCGCGCACCACCATCGCAGCGGCGCCAACGCATCCAAGCGTGAACGCGACGGCGAATGCATACCCCGCCGGATTGAACACAAACGGGAAGGCGTACATGTCGGTTTGGAAGAGCTGCATCAGCCAGATCGACAAAAATGTGCCGAGCGCCAGACCCGCCGGGATGGCGATGAGCGCCAGCGCCATCAATTCGCCGACCAGAATGTAAGACACTTCAAGGCGCGTAAAGCCAAGCACGCGCAGCGTCGCGAGATCGCGCTCCTGTTCGGCCAGAGTTATGCGCGCAGCCGAGAAGGCGACGCCGCCCGCCATGATCGCAGCGAACGCGGCATAGATGAAGTTCATGACGCCGATGCCTTGCTCGAACTCGCTCCGCATCGACGCCTCCGCCTGACCGACGAAGCTTACGCCGGCTATGCCTGGAATTTCCTTGATCTCGCGATTGAAGGCGTCGTAGCGCGACGTATCCATACGCAGGTGCGCGCCGCTTATCCGCCCCGGCTCGCGCATCAGACGCGAGAGCGCGGCGATCTCCATATAGGCCGATGATCCAATCATCGGCTCGACGATCGCTGTCACCCGCACACTTGTGGCGATGCGCCGGCCGCGCGTCTGCTCCAGCCGGATCTCATCGCCCAGTTGGGCGCCGAGTTTTTGCGCAAGGGCGCGCGCGAGCGCGATGCCCGTCGCCGGCGCCGCCATCACCCTTTGCCCTCTGCCCACGATTTGGCTCAGACGCGCATGCTCGGGCACGCCAAACACGGCCTCGTGCACGGTGCGGCCATTGTGACGTAAGATCACATCGTCGAGGCGGAAAGGCTCGGCATAGACGACGCCTGGCAGCCGCTCGACTTGATGCAGGACCGTGCTGTCGCGCGCCTCGGTAAAGGTAAGCGACACGTCTTGGCGATTGGCGACGCCGAAATTGACGTCGAGCAGATAGTCCATTTCAGCCGGCATGGTGCGCGCGACCACAAGCAGCGCGATGGCGAATGCAACGCCAAGCGCGGTGGTGCCGGCGCGGCGGGGAAAGCGCACGATCCGCCGCATAATGATCCGCGACTTGGCGTCTAGACTGGCTTCAAAGCGGGAAAGCGTGGGACCAGCCGAGAAGAAGGTGGTCGGACGCGGCGGCGTCAGCGCCTCGGCCGGAGACAGCCGCGCCGCCTTGAGCACTGAAAAAATGCACCCGGTGAGCGCCGCGGCGAAACCCGCCGCCCATGCGCCGATGAAGGTCGCGGGCGACGCAGAGAACTCAAGCGATGGAAAGTGGTAATAGTCGCGGTAAAGCTCGGCGACTGAGCGGCCGAGCGCAATGCCGGCGGCTGAGCCAATGAAGGCGCCGATGGCGGCGAAGATGAGCGCGCTTTTGGCGTAATGCCAGGCGACCGCCGCGTTTGAATAGCCGAACGCCTTCAGTAGGCCGATATTGGAGCGCTCAGTTGCGATCACGCGGCCAAGCGCGATGTTTACTAAAAACGCCGCCGTGATCAAAAACAGCGCCGGTAGAAAGATCGCCATGGTGGAGAGCTGGCGGAGTTCTTCGCTGAGGAAGCGGTCTGACACCATGCGATCGCGGCCATAAGCGCCGATGCCGCCATAGGGTTCGAGAATGCGATCAATGGCGGCGATCGTTTCGGCTTGATTGGCGTTGCGGCCAAGCAATAACACAGCATCATTGAAGGCGCCGTCGAGATCGTAGGCGCGCGCCAGCGCCTCGCGGTTCATCCAGATGACGCCAAAGCGTTTGGCTTGCCGAAAAAGCTCACCGGGCGCTGCGACGAAGACAAACTCAGGCGAGTTGGCGATGCCGACAATGCGCAATGTCTGTCGCCGGCCGTGAAGTGTGGCGTCGAGCCTGTCGTTGAGCACGAGATTATTGGCCTCGGCAAAAGCCTGGCTCAGCAAAACTTCATTGGCGCGTGCGGGATCTGGCCAGCGGCCGCGGGCAAGCGTTAGATCGTTGACGCGCGGCCGCCCCTCGATCGGGAGCGAAACTAAACGCGCCGATGGCGGCTCGGAGACGCCGGGCAGATCCAGTAACGCAACGCCGCTCACGCGCGTCTCGATCGTCTCGACGCCCGGCGCTTCTTCCAAAAGCTCGGCTATGCGCTCTGGCGCGCGCACGGCCGACACGGCCACATCGGCCATGTGGCGTTCAGCGTAATACGCCGCGCGGGTGCGCTCCATCGAGCCGCGCATGCCCACAGCCATGACCATGACCGAGAGCCCGCACGCGAGCACAAGTGCTACGCCCAAAGCATGAACGCGCATGCGCCAGACATCACGAAAGAGTTTTTTGTCCAGCGCGCGCATCGCTCACCACACCAGATCGGAGGGTTGAACGCGGGCAGTGTTGGTCTCGACGCTGCGGACACGGCCGTCGCCAAAGCGAATGACGCGCGCGCCCATGCGCGCGACATCGCCATTGTGGGTGACGATCAAGGTTGTCGACCCGTAGCGTTGGTTCACTTCCTGCAACGCTTCCAGCACCCGCACGCCAGTCTTCACGTCAAGCGCGCCTGTCGGTTCGTCGCATAGGAGCACGGCCGGTCTCTTGGCGATAGCGCGTGCGACCGCGACACGCTGCTGCTCGCCGCCGGACAGTTGCGATGGAAAGTGATCGAGGCGCTGACCAAGCCCTACCAGCTCAAGCGCTTCGGCGGCGTCCAGCGGATCATCGGTGATCTCGCCAACAAGTTCGACGTTCTCGCGCGCCGTGAGACTGGGAATGAGATTGTAGAATTGGAAGATGAAGCCGACGTGCTGGCGGCGATAGCGGGTCAATGCTTGTTCGCTGAGGCCGGTGAGCGCAGCGCCGCGGAATTGGATGGCGCCTTCGCTCGGACGATCGAGACCCCCCAGAATGTTGAGGAGGGTGGACTTGCCTGAGCCTGACGGGCCCAGCAAAACGATCAATTCGCCGCCGCTGATGTCGAGGTTGACGTCAATGAGGGCGCGAACCGCTGTTTGGCCCTCGCCATAAGTTCGGCAAATGCCGCGCAGAGCAAAGAGCGGCGTAGGCTGATCGGACGGCGCGGCGTTGATCATGATGTTTCATGCCCGGTTTGCTCAGACGATCCTTGATCGGGCGCAAGTGAGATTGATGCGCGCTCTGCTCTCATGTCCATGCCTTTTGCGACGGCCGATGATAAGCGACATTGGCGTGGGTTCCTTCTGGGATAAGCCTGCGCAGCCGTGATCGCAGTGAGAGTGCGGGATAATCTGTCCGGTGACCGAAGAAAGCCTCATGGGCCTAAGCGAGGCGCAAGCCCAGCAATCGCTTGCCCAATGGGGCGCAAACGAACTGCCGAGCCCCGGGCGTCGCGGGCTCGCCAGGATCGCCATTGAGACCTTGCGTGAGCCGATGTTCCTGCTGCTGCTCGCCGCGGCGGGGCTTTATCTCTTTCTCGGCAGTCTTGGCGAGGGCGTCTTTCTGCTCTTGGGCGCATGCGCCACGATTGCGCTTGTGGTTTTTCAAGAGGCGCGCAGTGAGCGGGCGTTGTCGGCGCTGCGCGATCTCGCCCAGCCTCACGCCCGCGTCGTGCGCGACGGCGTCCAGCGAAAGGTCGCGGCGCGGGAGGTTGTACCCGGCGACATCATGCTGGTTGGCGAAGGCGATCGCATCTGCGCCGACGCCGTTTTGGTCGCAGGCGACATTCTAAGTGTGGACGAATCGGCTCTGACCGGAGAGTCCGCCCCCGTCTCCAAGCGCTTAGCCCTTGCTGGTGAGGTCTTTGCCGAAGTCTCCGCGCCTCCGCACGAGGCGTCGCCACTTTTATTTTCAGGAACGCTTGTGGTGCGCGGCCAAGCCGTGGCGCGCGTTACCGATACCGGCGTTCGCTCCGCGCTTGGCCGCATTGGCCGCTCGCTGGCCGAGATCGATCAACAACCGACGCCGTTGCAGCGAACGGCAGGCAAGCTTGTTGGCCTGCTTGGGCTGTTTGCGCTCGCCTTTTGCGGTTTGGTGGTGCTCGCGTTCGGCGTCTTTCGCGATGACTGGGTCGCCGGCGCGCTGGCGGGCATTACAACGGCGATTGCACTGGTGCCGGAAGAATTTCCAATGGTGCTTGCGGTCTTTCTGGCGCTGGGCGCCTGGCGGCTCGCGACCCACAAAGTTTTGGTGCGCAGGAGCGCTGTCATCGAGACGCTCGGCGGGGCGACAATCTTGTGTGTCGATAAGACCGGCACCTTGACGCAAAATCATATGCGGCTCGTTCGGGTTTGGACAAAAGACGGCGTGGCCAGCGTCGATGCGGCGCTCGGGCAAGAAGGGCGCGCTCTGGTGGCGGAGGCCGCACTTGCGTCAAGCGTGCGGCCGATCGATCCGATGGATCGCGGCATTCATGAAGCGGCGGCCGCGATCGGATTGCCGGTCGCGGCGGGCGCGATCGAGCGAAGCTGGCCGCTTCGCCCGGAAACCATGGCGGTCACGCAGCTGTGGCGCGACGGCGATGTCCGCGTGGCGGCCGCAAAAGGCGCGCCAGAAGCCGTGTTTGGTTTGTGCGGCCTCGACGATGCGACGATCACCCGACTGCAAGAGATTATCGAAGCGTTTGCGAAGGATGGCTTGCGTGTCCTCGGCGTCGCCAGGTGGCGAGGCGGGAGCGCCTTTCCGGAGATGCCGGAGAACGCTTCGTTCGAATTTGTAGGGCTCATCGCCTTTCTGGACCCGCTGCGCGAAGATGTGCCTGGCGCGTTGGAGGAGGCGCGCAGCGCCGGCATTCGCGTTATCATGATCACTGGCGACCATCCCGCCACCGCTTTGGCGATTGCTTCCGCCGCCGGGATCGATGTCGCAAGCGGGGTCATGACGGGCGCGGCGCTAGCAGAGCTTCCATTCCCAACACTGCGCCAGCACATGCGGCAGGGACGCGTATTCGCGCGCATTGCTCCAGATCAGAAGCTGCTCATCGTCGAGGCGCTTCGCGCCAATGGCGAAGTCGTGGCGATGACGGGCGACGGCGTCAATGACGCGCCCGCGCTTGAGGCCGCTCACATTGGTATCGCCATGGGGCGCAAAGGTAGCGATGTCGCGCGCGAAGCGGCTGACCTTGTGCTTCTCGACGACGGCTTTGCCTCGATTGTCGGAGGCGTGCGCATGGGGCGGCGCATCTTTGCAAATTTGCGCAAGGCCTTGATCTACATCACCGCCATTCATGTGCCCATTGCAGGTCTTGCGCTCTTGCCGATCCTGCTTGGATTGCCGCAGCTTTTGTTTCCAATGCACGTGGTGTTGTTGGAGCTTGCGATCGATCCGACCTGTGCGCTCGCCTTTGAAGGCGAACGCAGCAGCAAAGAGGCGATGAAGCGCCCGCCGCGCAAGCCCGACGAAGCGTTGTTTGGCCCACGGCAATTGCTCAGTGCTGCTTTGCAGGGCCTCGTCATCTTGGCTGCCGTCCTGGGGCTCTACGTCTACGCTGTGGCTACTCTCTCCGCGGAGCAAGCGCGCGGGGCGGCGTTCATTGCGCTTGTCGTCGCTAATCTCACTTTGGCGCTGGTGGATGCGGTCGGCGCAGAAGGACGCGTGCTCGATCCCGAGCGGCGCATTTACTGGACCATCGCCGGGGTGTTGACGGTCGTGCTGGCGATGGTTGTCGCAATCCCCTGGTTGGCGGAAATCTTTCACGTGGCGGCGCCGAGCTTTCAATACCTCATCTTGGCAGTTGGCGTAGGTCTCGTCAGCGGCGCCTGGCATTGGCCGCTGCGGCGCCTCGGCGCATTAGGGAGGCGCGCGTGAAGCTGACGTTGAGAAGTCTTGGCGGGGCCGAAACCGTCACCGGATCGAAGCATTTGATCGATGCCGACGGCGCGCGCGTGCTGGTTGATTGTGGACTCTTTCAAGGGCTGAAACATCTGCGCGAGCGCAATTGGGCGCCGCTGGCCGTGCCGCCGGAGGGAATCGATGCGGTCGTCCTCACGCACGCGCATCTCGACCATAGCGGCTATCTGCCGAAGCTGGTGCGAGAGGGGTTTTTGGGGGTTGCGCACTGCACCGACGCGACCGCGGCGCTTTGCGACATTCTCCTCAAAGACAGCGCCCAGATCGCCGAGAAGGACGCCGAGTACGCCAATCGCAAGGGCTTTTCCAAACACAAGCCGGCGCTCCCGCTCTATACGATGCGAGACGCAGAGCGCGCGCTGAAACACTTGAAGCCAACCCCGTTCGGCGCCGAGTTCGAGATCGCTCGCGATTTCGGTCTGACGTTCCGGCGCGCCGGACACATCCTCGGGGCTGCGACCGCGGAGGTGAAGGTCGGCGCCATGACGCTGGTGTTTTCCGGCGACCTCGGCCGCTACAACGATGCAATCATGCCTGATCCAGAACCGGTCGCGCATGCGGACTATGTCATTGTTGAATCGACCTACGGCGAGCGGACCCACGCCAAGACCGATCCCATGGCGCAACTCGGCGACATCATCGAGCGCACGGTTGAGCGCGGCGGCACCGTGGTCATTCCCGCCTTCGCCGTCGGGCGCGTACAAAGCCTGCTTCATCACCTGTGGCTGCTCAAGCGCGCGGGCCGATTGGCGGCGACGCCCATCTTCTTAGATAGCCCCATGGCGATCAGCGCGACCGAGTTGTTGCGCGCCCATCCCGACGATCACAAGCTCGACGCCGAAGCTATCGAAGGGTCCTGTGCAGTCGCCGCCTACACCCGCAGCGTAGAGGCCTCCAAGGCGATCACATCCAACCCCATGCCGAAAATCATCATCGCTGGCAGTGGTATGGCGACGGGTGGTCGGGTGGTGCACCATATCCGCACCTACGCGCCCGATCCGCGAAGCACCATTCTGTTTGCGGGCTACCAGGCTCTGGGCACGCGCGGCGCGCGTTTGTTGGCCGGGGAGACGGAGCTCAAAATGTTCGGCGAATGGCTTCCAGTGCGCGCCCAGATCGCCAACCTGCCTCAGCTTTCCGCTCACGCTGACGCCGATGAAATCGTGCGCTGGCTTTCGGGATTTGAGCAGGCGCCGCGTCGCCTCTTCATTGTCCACGGGGAGGCGGCGGCCTCTGAAGCGCTCCGCACCCGGGTCGAGCGCGAACTGAAATGGAAAGCGTGCGTGGTTGACCCGCTCTTGAGCTACGATCTGACATGAATGGAAATGCTCATCCGCTGCGCGCGCGCCGGCTGCGGCTTCTGACCCAGGATGAGGCGATCGTGCTGATGCGCACCGACGCCCATGTGTGCAAATCAGAGGGACTTGGCCCGCGCGCGCGCGTGTTGGTGCGGGCCGGCGCGCGCGAGGTGATCGCCACGCTCTATCAAATCGAAAACGCATGGCTGCTTGCCGGCGAGGTCGGGCTCTCAGAAGCCGCGTGGCGGCGACTTGGTCTAAACGCCGGCGATGTTGTCGAGGTCCAGAACGCGCCGACAGTGGAATCATTGGCCGACGTGCGCCGGCGAATTTATGGCGGCCGCTTAGATGCACGCGCCTTCGGCGCGATCATCACAGACATCGTCGCCGGCCGTTACGCAGACATCCACCTCGCCACCTTCGTTGCGGCCTGCTCAGCCTCTCCCCTCGATCTGGAGGAAATCACGCATCTGACCGGGACGATGGCCGACGCAGGGGATCGGCTCTCCTGGGACACGCCCGTGGTGAGCGACAAGCACTGCGTTGGCGGATTGCCGGGAAATCGCACAACGCCAATCGTTGTCGCGATCGCAGCCAGTTGTGGGCTCATCATGCCCAAGACATCCTCGCGCGCTATCACCTCGCCATCGGGCACGGCGGATGCGATGGAGACACTTGCGCCTATCGATCTTGATGTCACGGCCATGCGGCGCGTTGTAGAAGCGGAGGGCGCCTGCATTGCTTGGGGAGGCGCAATGAGGCTGTCGCCCGCAGATGATGTCTTGATCCGCGTCGAGCGTGCGCTTGAGATCGATACTGAAGGCCAACTCATCGCCTCGGTCTTGTCAAAGAAGATCGCCGCCGGCGCCACTCATGTCGTTCTCGATCTCCCCGTTGGTCCCACGGCGAAGGTCCGGACCGATCTCGCGGCGGATAAACTCACCGCGCATATCTCTGCTGTGGCCGCATCGTTCGGCTTGAAGACCCGCGTATTGAGAACCGATGGCGCGCAGCCGGTCGGACGCGGCATTGGTCCCGCGTTGGAAGCGCGCGACGTTCTGGCCGTGCTGCAGGGCGAGCCACAGGCGCCGCAAGAGTTGCGCGCCCGCGCCTTGGCGATCGCCGCGGCCGTGCTCGAAATGGCAGCCGCCGCACCCGAGGGGCGTGGGGCGGCTCTAGCGGAGGAGACGCTCGCGAGCGGCCGCGCTTGGGTCAAGTTCCAGCGCATCTGCGCTGCGCAAGGGGGCATGCGCGAGCCGCCGGTGGCGCCGTTGACGCGGCCGCTCGCGGCGGCTCATTCGGGCATCCTCACCCACATCAACAACCGCAAGCTTTCGCGCCTCGCCAAACTTGCCGGCGCGCCGGACGACAAGGCGGCGGGCGTCGAGCTCCTGGCGCGGCTTGGGGATTACGTGACAGCTGGGGCGCCGGTCGTGATCGTGCACGCCGAGACGCCAGGCGAACTGGATTATGCATTAGCGTTCGCCGCCGCGAATATGGACATGTTTGAGATAGAAGTTTGAGCGCCATGCGTGTCATCCTGCCAATGCCGGACAACGAGACGATGGCTCGCGCGCTTGCGCGGCGTCTTGATGCGGAACTGGGCGTCCTCGACTGGCGGCGGTTTCCGGACCAAGAAGCTTACGTTCGCATTGCAAGCGACGTGCGCGACAAGCATGTCCATATCGTCTGCACGCTGGCAAACCCTGATGCGAAAATCTTGACGCTCATCTTTGCGGCCGCTGCGGCGCGCGAATGTGGGGCGCAGAGCGTTCATCTGGTTGCGCCCTACCTTGCTTATATGCGCCAGGATAGGCGTTTTGAGCCCGGTGAAGCGGTTTCGGCGACACACTTTGCCCGCCTGTTATCGCAACACTTCGATAGTCTGATTACGGTCGATCCCCATCTTCATCGCATTGGCGATTTAAAAGACGTATTCTCCATCCCGACACGCGTTGGCGCGGCTGCGCCATTGCTTGGCGACTGGATTGGGCGGAACGTGGACGCACCCTTGATTATCGGGCCAGACCAGGAAAGCGAACAATGGGCAGCCGAGGTCGCGCGCCGCGCGGGTGCGCCGCATGTGGTCGCGAGCAAACACCGGACCGGCGATGAACACGTGCGCGTGGAAATGCCGGACCTGGCGACGTGGAGCAGCCGGCGCCCGGTTCTCGTCGATGATATAATCTCTTCTGGGCGGACTATGATTGAAGCATCACATCTTCTGGCCGCGCGGGCGATGGCGCGGCCTTATTGCTTGGCGATCCATGCCGTCTTCGCCGCAGGCGCCTTTGACACTCTCGCTCGGCTGACTGAACGCGTGGTGACCACCGATACGATCGCTCATGCCTCCAACGCCATCTCTGTTTCGGACACGCTGGCGAGATTGATTGAAGCCTAGCGGTCGCTGCGACCATAAGAGCGGCCCGAGCGGGAATGGCCCATGAGCGACACGGTGTTTGAACTGCAGGGCGGCGCTGCAATCGAGCTTCGGCTCGATGACCTGAGCCAGCTCTTCGATCCATTCGACCCATTCCCGATCCCGACGCGCGATCTTGCCAGAAGCGCAGAAGAGTTCATCGTCGGCTGGGCGCGAGAGCTGCCCCGAGACCAAGCCTTCCGCATCGTTGTCCACGTGTCGCAAGACGAGACAAAGGGTTCAGCCGCGGCAGGCCTTGCGGGCGCGCTGCGGCGTCATTTTAGCTATCGCGCCGAACGCATGAGCGGGGATCTCCACGAGATGTTTCGCATTGGACGCGTGTCGCTACTGATTGGTTTGACCGTCTTGGGCGGGTGTGTCCTCGGTGGGCGATTGGTGAGCAGCGCGTTTGGACCCGGCGATGTCTCAAGCTTTTTCGCCGAGGGTCTCATCATCTTGGGCTGGGTCGCCAATTGGCGACCGATCGAGATCTTTCTCTATGATTGGTGGCCGCTGGCGCAGCGCCGACACTTGTACTTACGCCTTGCCGACGCAAAGGTGGATGTCCGCGCCGTGCGCGACAGACCCTAGTGTGAAAAACCTCGGTTGGGCCCTGGCGCGCCGGTATGGGCTGGCGCCTTCGTCCTTCACATGGCGCTTAAGGCCAGTGCTGCCGACGAGGCCCGCGCCGACACGCATCGCGCCTGGTTGCGCGGGATCAATTGGTTGGCGCCAGGGCCCGCTAGGGTGGATGGGTGCCGCAAGCAGCGCCGGCATCGGCGCCTTGACGCAAAGGTGGTCCGCCGCCCCCCGCCGGACTGACTGAACGCCAAGGCGCCGATCGGTTGACAAAGAGACTTTGTATGGACGCGCCCGCGCCGGTCCAGCCCCCGCCACTGCAACGGTATTGCTGCCGACGCTTGCACGTGCGCCCGTCTTTCAAATCCTATGCGCAGCCGTCATGGCTCTGAAAAAAATTCTCATTCCGGTGATCACGCTGGAAGACGATCGCCCCGCGCTCAGCGCCGGCGCTGAACTGGCCCAGTACTTTGGCGCCCGCGCGACGGCGCTGATTGTGTCAATTGGGCAAGGCTCAGAGTTCGCACCCACCGAAAGCCCGCTGTCGGACGTGCTTTTGGACCTGGTCAAGGGCGCCCAGTCCGCCGCGGCGCTGGAGCGCGCCAAGATCATGGCTTGGTTGGAGCGATCGTCGCAGGCCTTTGAAGTGCGCGACGTAACCGCCGAAGCCGCTTTGGGGCGTGACGAAATCGTCGCTCACGCCAGCGTCGCCGACCTGATCGTTTCGGCGCGTGGACGACACCACGAGGCGCGGCGCGCGCTCCTAGAGGAGGTGTTGTTCAAATCGGGACGGCCGCTGCTGTTGGCGTCGTCATCGCCGCACCGCACGCAAAAATGCGAGCGCATACTGATTGCCTGGAACGCCAAGGCGCAGGCGGTGCGGGCGGTCACAGCCGCCTTGCCATTGCTGGCGGCCGCCAAGGCGGTGCGGATCGTGACGGTTGACGCGCCGCCCAGCGCGGCAGCGCACGGCCAAGCGCCCGGGCGCGAACTGGCCGCCTACCTTGCATGTCACGACATAGAGGCCGAGGTCAGCAATCTGGACGGGCTTGGTCGCGAGCCTGCACGCGCAATCGCCGACGCAGCACTCGATTTCGACGCCGATCTCATCGTGATGGGGTTTTATGGACATTCGCGTGCGCGCGAGTTCGTGCTTGGCGGGGTGACACGCGATCTGCTCGCGACATCCAAACTGGCGCTTTTACTCGCCCACTAGAGCCGTCACGTCAGCCACTGCGTCAGTTGATGGATGCTCACGCCGATCAACCCGCCAATGACCGTCCCGTTGATCCTTATATATTGAAGATCGGGGCCGACGCTCTGTTCGAGCTTCTCCACCACCGTCCGTGTATCCCAGCTGCGAATTGTTTCGGAGATGAGAGCGCCGACATCGCGGCCATGACGGCCGGAGATTTCGGTGAGCAGGGCCCGCAAGCGACGGTTCAGTGTTTCTAGCACCACGGCGTCGTCCAGCAAGGCAGCCCCAAAGCGTTCAATACCTTCGGCGAGAGCTAGGCGCGCCGAAGATTGCGGCGTTTCCGCACCCGAACGAAGCGCTGCCTTTAGCGCCCGCCAGACATCCGCGAAATATGTGGCGACCGCCGGGTGGGCGAGAATGTCGCCAACCACTTGCTCGATCTGCAAGCGCAACTCTGGCGAGGTCTGCAGATCGTCGGAGAACTTCTGCAGCAATTGGGTGATACGCGTGCGGGCCGGATGGGCGGGCTCGGCCGCAATTTGGCGCAGCGTGTCTTCGATCGCCGAGATCAAGGCGTCGGAAGCGCGTGCGTCGAGCGAAATCAACCGCCATACCCATGACGTGCGCGCCCGCACCTGCGCGCGGATAGCCGCTTCGTGCTCCTCCAAAGCGCGCCATCCTTCCGATAACGCCGCGTCAAGCACGCCTTGGTGGCGGCCGTGCTCGGTGAGCAATTGAAGGCCGCGGCCGACTGCGGCGGATAATCGCTCGTCCTTGCTGAAATCGCCGATTTGGCGGCGCATGAAGTCGCTCACGACCTCATCGTCGAGCAGGTCGGAAATCGCCGGCAGCGCGTCCATCACGCCATCGGCGACGCGGCGCGCGGTGGCGGGATCGGCCAATTGCCGACCCAGAGAGGTGGCGAGGTCTTGGTTGCGCAAGCGTGCGCTGATCACTTCGGGGGCAAGGAAGTTGACGGCGACAAACTCGCCCAAGGTGTGGGCGATGCGCTCTTTGCTGCGTGGGATAACCGCTGTGTGGGGGATAGGCAGCCCCAGGGGGTGGCGAAAAATTGCGGTTACCGCAAACCAGTCAGCTAGACCCCCGACAAGGGCGGCTTCCGCGAAGGCGCGCGCATAACCCCAGCCCGCGCCTTGGTCGTGTTGCGAAAGGGCCAGGAGGTAGAGCAGCCCCATCAGAACCAACAGGCCAGCCGCTACCAGACGCATCGTCGGCAAAGACAACGCCTTGTCCTCGGCGGCGGCGTGAGCGCCCTGGTCAGTGTGGTCGGTCATCACTTTATCATTGTGCGCCAAGGGCTGTGACGACTTGATCGAAGGCAAGCGTCTGGCCGGATTTGCCGTCTATCAGGCCTGTGACGTAGAAGTCCGGAGAGTGAAAATGGGGTTTGGCGCCAGACTGCTCGCAACAGCGTTGCTCTTGGGCTGTGGGGCATTAGCGGTCGCCACAATCGTGGCCGCGCCCCGTATCCTGCGGACGACGCGCCCTTTCATTCGCGAGGGCCTCCGTCGCGGATTTGGGCTCTACGAGCAAGCGCGCGCCGCAGCGGCGGAATTTGCCGACGATGTGGAGGACCTTGTCGCTGAAGCGCGCGCCGACCAAGCGAGCAACTCGCCCGGCGCCGCTGACCCAGTCGCGACCGATCTCAAGAAAGCTTGATCCCGCTGCGTGGTCGAAGCAGGCGCGTGGCCAGCGGCGCGAGCGAAAGGCCGACGATCATCGCCGCTTCAAGCGGCTTGGGCGGCGTAATACGCAGGATGCGCCGCAGGGGGGCGAAGGCAAAGGGCGCCGCCAGCAGAATATAGGATGCTGCCACACCCAACTCGATCGGGCGATCGAACAGGTCGCTGGGGGGGCGGCCTGGCCGTAGACGCAGCGCATGTGCGAGCTGATGACTTGCAAGCGAAAGGAAAGTGGCGCCTCGCGTCCGTGGACCGGACCCATGCCGCGCTGTGCCAAGAACATGCGTGATCACGGCCGGCGCCGCGATGCGCAGTGCATCCGCTGCGATGGCGCCGATCTCGCGTTTACCGAAGGGGTCCTCGCTCACGTTGCGCGGCGGCCGCTTAAGGATGTCGGCCGCCGGCCGCGCCATCGCCAAGCCCAGTGCTGGAAAAACATCCGTCATGAGATTCAGCCAAAAAAGCTGCGCTGGCGTTTCCAACGCGTCGGGGCCATGCAGACCCTCGGCCAAGAGCAGGGCGACTTCGCTCGCATTGGTGGCCAGCAGAAAGCGCACGGCGCGCCGGAGATTCTCGTCGGCGGCCCGGCCCCGCGCCAGAGCGGTGGTTAGACTCGCTAGGTCGTCATCGGCAATGACGATGTCGGCGACATCGCGTGCGACGTCGGCGCCGGACTTGCCCATGGCGATGCCGATGTCAGCGGACCGCAATGCCGGCCCGTCATTTACGCCATCGCCGGTCATCGCGACGATGCGCCCGTCGGATTGAAGCGCGCGTATGATGGCGAGCTTGTCGGCGGGACTGACCCGCGCGAACACCTCTGTCGACCGCGCCGCATGCCTGAGCGCTTCCGGGGCCATGCCGCGCAGGGCGCTGGCGTCGATGACGTCTATCTCACCGTCATTGGAAAAACCAAGATCCTCGGCGAGTTTGCGCGCGGTCCCGGCTTGATCTCCCGTCAAGATGAGTGTGCGCAGCCCGGCTCGTTGCAGGGTTTGGATGGTCTTTGCCGCGCCCGGCCGCAGCGGGTCGTGTAGTCCGACGAGCCCGAGCCATTCCAGGTTTCGTGGCTCGCCGTCGTCGAGTGTATGGTTTAATCCGCGCGCTACGCCCAACACGCGCAAACCCTCGCGCGCCAGCGTTTCGTTTTGCGCAAGGATTTCGGCGCGCGTAGTCTCGTCCAGCGGCCGCAGTCTTGAGCCGGCCCGAACGGATACGCACAAGCTTAGCACCTGATGCGGCGCGCCTTTGACGGCCAGCAGTGTCGTGTCGCCCGTCGCGTGTTCGGTGGCCATGTAAAGGCGCGTCTCAGACCGCTGCAGAACGCCGCGGCGCGGATGGGCGGTGCGCAACGTCTCGACGTCCAACCCGGCCGCGGCGGCAAGATGCAACAGTGCAAGCTCGGTGCCTGAACCAGCTGACGGCCCTTCCGCGCCTGAAAGCGCGGCGTCGTTGCAGAGCGCGGCGATCTTGGCCAGCAAACGGAAGCTGGGCGCAGCGCGTCCAGTCTCCTGAATGTCTCGGCGCTTGAGGAGTGTTTGCACGACGGCTGCGTGCATGCGGTTTTGCGTCAGCGTCCCTGTCTTATCGAGACAAATCACGTCCACGTTTGCGGCCGTCTCCAGCACATTCACGTTGCGCACGTAGGCGCCTTCGCGCGACATCGCGCGCGCCGCCATCGCCTTGGTGGAAGCCGCCAGCGCCGGCAAACCTTCCGGAATGGCCGAAACCGCGAGCGCTACCGCACTCTTGGCCACGGCCGACCATGGTGCGCCGCGCAGCAAGATCATCGCGGCCAGAAGACCCGATGCACCCAAACACGCGATCGTCAACCGAACACCAAGCTCGTCGAGCGTACGTTCCATTGGCGGCTTAGGCGCCTGGGCATGTTCCAACATGTGGCGCACGCGGCCAATTTCCGTCGCGGCGCCGGTCGCCGTCACGACTGCGACGCCTGCGCCATTGGTCACGACGCCACCGCGATGGACCATGGTGCGACGCGCTGCGAGAGCGGCGTTAGGCGCCACGAGTGTCTCCGCGGATTTCTCAGCCGGAAAACTCTCTCCCGTCAGGGAAGACTCGTCGATCATCAGCGCTTCCGCGCTGATCAGGCGGCCATCTGCGGGGACGGCGGCGCCCGGTTTCAGCACGATGCAGTCGCCTGGAGCGATGCGCGAACTTGGCACAACAGCCGCAACGCCATCGCGCAATACCACCGCGTCAGGGTCGGTCTGCCGCGCTAATCTACGAATGAGATTGGCTGTCCAGCTTTCGGTCGACGCGCCGATGCTGGCATTGAGTGCGATCACGCCCAGCGTCAGCGCCGCGTCGATCACGCCGCCGGTCGCCAAGGATAGAATTGCCGAGCCCCCAAGCAACGCCACTGGCACTGACTTGAATTGATCAGCAAGCACAGCCATCGCCGCTGGCGGCTGTGGTTCGGCGAGGCGGTTCTCGCCGATGCGATAGAGGCGCTCCCTGGCTTCGCTGTCCGTTATGCCGATGCTGTGGCTTGCGAACGCGCCGAGGACCATGGCGCTGGACATGGCGTGCCAGGGCTTATCCGCAGAGTCCTTTGTCGCCCCCGGCGCGGGCGCTGAGAGACCGCCTCGCCAAATCTCACGGGTGATCCGAGCAAGCGCTTCCGCGGAGAGGCCCGCATCGTGTTCAATGAGGAGCGCGCCAGACCAAGGGCTCTCGCGCACATCCCGCACGCCCTCCCGCGCTGCAATGCGCCGAGAGAGGGCGCCCAGCAGATCCGGGCGACCACGCAGGGGATCAAGCCGCAGGCGGGTGCGCCCCTGCATGGCATGGTGCACACGTACGAACGGTTCGAGCCGGTGGTCGAACCTCACGTCATCCTTTTGAAACGCAGCGCGCCGCGCCATCGATCAGGCCGGCGCCTTCGCCGGCTCAATCACGCTCACTGCCGTTTCGTGTCGCAGCTTTTCAGCCGCGGCGTGGGCCTTCTTTGCCCCGGCGAGGAGTGCTTCGGCAGATCCTTCCGCCCCCTTGGAGGCGGTTTCGGCAAGAAACACGACGGCATGTTTCATCGCCACCTGGGCCTCTTGGCCAAATTCTTTCAGCTTTTCCTGCATGGCGGAAGTCTGTGTTGGAAGATCAGCGCGGATCGCCTGCGCCATCAGTCCGGCGTGCACCTTGAACGCCTCAAGTTGTTCAGCCGCTTCGTCGATCTGCTTTTTGGCCTCGCCGCCTAATTGCGTGGCCCCGCTGTCCAGGCTTCGCTTGGCCTTGCCAAGGCGGTCTTCGAGACCCAGCAGTGTGGCCTTCAGGCCTTCACAGAAATCAAGCACAGCTTGGCTCATTGCACACTCCAATTTTTCCGCGGCACGCTCACGCGGCGGGCTGTTGGAAGGTCTGAAACTCAAGCCTCGTCAGTCGGCTCACTCTCGGCGTCGCGCGCCAGCACCTCGGCTATTGCGCGTGCTGTGGCGCTGAGTTCCAGCTGCTCGCGCGCGACCGCGTCGCCGTCGCCGCGCACCCAGATTGCCGCATCGCTCAGGTCCGCAAAGGATGGCTTCTTGGACAGAATTTTGACCGCCAGGCTGTCGTCAATGGCGCCAAGCACATGGCGAATGTCATCGCGCGTCGCTGTGCGAATGTCGGTTGCGGTCTGGTTCTGCGTGGCCATGAACGGTTCTCCTATTCCGCCAATCTAGACCCCCACCATCTCGGGGACTTGACCCAGCGCAATAGCGAACGGCCGGCGGTGGGTGATTGATAAGAGATTGCAGTGGAGCATGACCGATGGCGGGTGCGTCAGAGCACGTGGCGTGGTTTGAGAGTGTCGGGCGCGGCGATGTCGCCAAGGTTGGCGGCAAGAACGCCTCGATCGGCGAGATGGTCCAGACGCTCGGCGGGCAGGGCGTGCGCACACCGCCGGGCTTCGCCACGACGACCGATGCCTATAGGGCGTTCGTTGAGGCCAACGGACTACAGCCCATAATCGTTGCTGCGCTTAGGGATTTTGCTTCAGGCCAGATGCCGCTTGATGAGGCCGGTGGAAAGATTCGCGCGGCTTTCTTGCGGGGAGAGTGGCCGGTCGAGATCGCGCAGGCGATCACACGCGCCTACCATGAACTCTGCACCCGCGCCGGACGCGCGAATGTCGATGTCGCTGTGCGCTCAAGCGCAACCGCGGAGGACCTCCCAAACGCCAGCTTCGCCGGTCAGTTGGAGACATTCCTCAACATTCGGGGCGAGCAGGCGCTGCTTGACGCCTGCAAGAGATGCCTCGCGTCGTTGTTTACAGATCGCGCCATTAGCTATCGGATCGCCCAGGGCTTGGATGATCTCAAGGTCGCGCTTTCGGTGGGCGTACAAGTCATGGTGCGATCCGACTTGGCCGGCGCGGGTGTCATGTTCTCGGTCGATACCGAAACTGGTTTCGACAAGATCGTGATCATCGATGCGGCGTGGGGGCTCGGCGAAACCGTCGTGCAGGGCGCGGTGGACCCTGACGCATACCAGGTGTTCAAGCCCTTATTGGCGAACCCCGCGTTGAAGCCAATCGTCGAAAAGAAACACGGCGGCAAAGAGATCAAGATGATCTACGCCGAGGGCGGGGACTGTCCGACCAGCATAGTGACGACGTCCTCGGCCGAGCGCGCCGCGTTCGTGCTGACAGACGAGGAAATTCTCCTGCTGGCGCGGTGGGCTTGCGCGATCGAGCAGCACTACGGATGCGCTATGGATATGGAATGGGCCAAGGACGGAAATACCGGCGATCTTTATATCGTACAGGCTCGTCCCGAGACGGTGCAGTCGCGCCGCGGCGCCGACACGTTTAAGCGCTATCGCTTGCTTTCCAAGGGTAAAGTGCTGGCGAAGGGACTGAGCATTGGCGACGCGGTTGCCTCGGGGCCTGTCTGCCGCATCGAGAGCGCAGCCGACATTGGCCGTTTCGTCGATGGCGCCATTCTCGTCACCACAACAACCGATCCCGACTGGGTGCCGATCATGAAACGCGCGGCCGCGATCGTCACCGATCATGGCGGGCGGACCTCTCACGCCGCGATTGTCAGCCGGGAGCTCGGGTTGCCGGCGATTATCGGCGCAGGCAACGCCACGCACGTCTTGGCCGACGGCCAGATCGTGACCGCATCCTGCGCAGAGGGGGGAGAAGGCTTCGTCTATGAAGGCGCTTGCGACATCGAGATTGTCGATATTGATCTCCGAAAACTGCCAACCACGCGCACCCAAGTCATGTTGAACCTCGCCAATCCAGCCGCGGCCTTCAGGTGGTGGCGTCTCCCTGCCGACGGCGTCGGGTTGGCGCGTATGGAATTCGTCATCAGCAACCACATAAAAGTCCACCCGATGGCGCTGCTGGGCTTCGATGATCTGAAAGACGAGGCGGCAAAGCAGGCGATCGCGGGGCTGACGCGCGGCTACGACGACAAGGCTGAGTACTTCGTCGATAGAATGTCACGAGGACTCGCGCGCATTGCCGCGGTCATGTGGCCAAAGCCCGTGATCGTGAGGACGAGCGATTTCAAGACCAACGAATATGCACATCTGATCGGCGGCAGCGAATTCGAATCTGAAGAAGAGAACCCGATGCTGGGGTTCCGCGGCGCGTCGCGCTACTATTCTCCACGCTATCGTGATGGATTCGCCCTGGAGTGCAGAGCCCTGCGCAGACTTCGGGACGAATTGGGGCTCTCCAATGTGGTCATCATGATTCCGTTTTGCCGCTCTCTGGCCGAAGCGGATCGTGTACTCGCCGTGATGGCGGCTAACGGCCTGCGCCGGGGTGAAAACGGGCTTGAAATCTATGTGATGTGCGAGATCCCCTCCAACGTCATTTTAGCGAAAGCGTTCGCCCGGCGGTTTGACGGCTTCTCGATCGGCAGCAACGATCTGACGCAATTGGTATTGGGCGTCGATCGTGACTCCGCAGAGCTCGCCGCTTTGTTCGACGAACAGGACGAAGCGGTGAAATGGATGATCAAGACGGTTATCACCGAGGCGCATGAAGTGGGCGCGAAGGTTGGATTATGCGGTCAGGCGCCGAGCGACCATCCAGAATTTGCCGAGTTCTTGGTCGATTGCGGCATAGATTCCATGTCCGTGACGCCGGATAGTTTCGTGACTGTGAAGCGCCATGTCGCCGCCGCCGAGGCGCGCGGCGTTTAAAGCCGATCGCTGTTCGGCGCCCTGATTGGCCTCGCAAATGAGGCTCCTCGCGACCATGCCTGGCTCCAAAGATAAGGCGCGCCGCAGCGCAAGCTCCCTAGGCGCCCACGCACGTACTGACCGATGGCGCAAAGACTGTCGCCTCGGCCTCAGTCGCCGGCGCGTCGAGGGCGGCAATCAAGGCGGCGTCACGCCCATAAATGTCCTCAGCATACATAACGGCGCCGTGGTCGCTCGAGGCGGTGATATAGAGAACATAGACCGGAAGCGGCGCTGCGAGCGGCAGCGATCTTGTCTGACCGGTCTCGACCGTCGCTTGAAGGGAAGACGCTGAATAAGCCGGCGCCAAAACCGCCGCGGCGAGATCAAGCGCATCGTCCACGCGGACGCAGCCATGGCTGAGCGCGCGCTGGTCCCGTGCGAATAGAGCGTGACTAGGCGTGTCGTGAAGATAAATGGCATGAGGATTGGGCATCTCGAATTTCACCCGTCCCAAGGCATTGAGCGGACCGGCGCGTTGGCGCACCTGATAAGGAAAAGGTCGCGCCGCCCAATCAACCGATGCGGGATCGACAATCGCGCCCGCTGCATCGATCGCATCATAACCGCCACGTGAGGCAGCATTGGGGTCACGCGCAAACTGGGGCAATAGCTCATTATTCAGGATGCTGCGCGGCGGCGTCCACGTGGGGTTCAATGTGACCGCATTGATCACTGCCGCGAAGGACGGCGTCTGCCGCGTTCGGGCGCCAACAATCACGTTGTGAACGCGAGTTGCCGCGGGGTTCTGATGCAGGACGGCCTGGAACTGCGCAATGCGCACCTCGATGCGAGAGCTCGGCAAATCGCGCGGCAGCCAGCGCCACCGTTCGAGACTGGCGCGCACGCTTGCGATCCGCGCCTCGCGCGAACGCCCGCCCGCGTCGAGCGCGCCAGGCGCCAGCGCGCGCACCAGGTCAAGTTCAGCGCGAAGCAGCGCATAGTCGGGGGACTGCGGCAAAAGTCGTGCGAGCCCGAGAACGGCCGCTCTGTCGGCGCGGGCCGCGACCAGCAATGATGAGACATCGGGGGCGGCCGGACGGGCTATGAGCCACGCCGGGTCGGCGCGTGCGGGATCCACCGCCCCTTGCGCAAAGGTTGCCGCCAACTGGAGAAAAAGCGCATCGGCGGCGCGGTCGAACGCGGCCGCATCGGTCGCGCTCGTCGTCGCAGTCGTCCGCAAGGCGGCGAGCTCAGCCGTCGCACGCTCATAGGGGGCAAGCCCCTCGGCCTCGACGGAAAGCGCGAGCGCTGCAAGCGCGTCGGCCGCATCCAACGACCACAAGGGTTCGATCTGCGCGGCCGGGGCGTCGGGCGCCGGCGCCAGAGTGCAGGCCGTCGCCGCCAATGCGGCGCACATAATCAACACTCGATGCACCATTTGGGAACTCGCGCGACAAGCCAAGGAGTGTGACGTGCTTGGCTTCAGACAAAGTTGATCTCTCTCAACAGCGACCGGCCGCGCCTGAGCGGCGGGCGCCGCCGGCGCGCTCGATTGTCTCCGCCGGCTAGGAAAGACATGCGATAATGCTAATATCTGTCGCGGGAGTAAGCGATGGCGACCAAGGCAAAGAGCAAACGCGCGATGCGCGATCTGGAGGACCGGGCGGGTGAAGCCGCGGACCTGCTGAAGCTGCTCGCGAACGATCAGCGGCTCATCATCTTGTGCCGACTGAGCGAGGCGGAGATGTCGGTATCCGAGCTTGCTGAACATGTGAGCCTCGCCCAGTCGGCGCTGTCGCAACATCTGGGCAAGCTCCGCGCGCACGGCCTCGTCTCAACCCGCCGCGAGGGGCAAAACATATTCTATAAGCTGGCAAATCCCACCGCTCAAAAGCTGGTGGGCGCTCTGTGCGAACTCTACGGCGCCAAGTGACGGCTATTTGAACAAGACGCCCGGCTTGAAACCCAAGCGCTTAAAGACCATTGCCGCCGGACAAAAGCCGGTAAATGCCGATTGCACCATGTTGAGGCCCGCAAAGACCGACAACAGCACCCAATAGGGATGCACCCAGGCCGCAAGCGCCAGGCTGGTCAAAACAACAAGTCCGGCGAAGGCAAACACCGCGCGATCAACGGTCATGATTCACTCTCCATGGTCGATATGGACGCAAGCGCCTGGTCGAGCCATGCGCTCAATTGCTCGCCGCTCATCAAGCCGGCCCGGCGATCAATCTCGCGCCCGTCGTGAAACAGAATGAGCGCGGGGATGCCGCGCACGCCGAGCTGAGCCGGCGCTTTGGTCTCGTCGGCGTTGAGCTTCAAGAAGCGGACGCGAGGTTCAATGTGTTTGGCCGCCGCTTCAAAGATGGGCGCCATCGTCCGGCAGGGGCCACACCACGGCGCCCATATATCGACGAGCACCGGCGTTGAACTGAGTTTGAGATGCGCTGCGAAGCCGGCGTCATCGACATCAATGGGCGCGCCCGTGAACAATCGCGCGCCGCAGCGGCCGCACTTGGCGGCGTGGGGATCGCCGCCGGCCACACGATTGCCGGTGTTGCAGGCCGGGCAAGCCGTGATTGTCGTCATCGTTTCGTCTCTTTGAGTTTGGCGATGCCGAGCACTTTGAGGGCGAGCGCTTCGTAGAAGGTCTCGCTTTGGCCGCGGCGAAGCTTGCCAATGAAGTACTTTTCAAACTGCTCTTTGGCGAGATGCACCCACTTGCCGTGCGCCGACCAATTGACATTGCGCGGCGGGATCTGGGGCTGAGCGATGAAAGCGACCCCTTCGTCGCCGAAATCGGCCAGGCAGACCGCGTTCCAGGTCGCCTGTTCTTCCGCCGGCTTGTTGTGCAGCAATGAGCCGATGTTCTTGGCCGTCGCCGTCACCATCGACTCGATCATGAAACCGGTCTTCGGCACCCCGACGGGGACGGGCGTTTTGCCGGTTGGCGCAATAGCCACGGCCACACCAATGCCGAACACGTTCGGGTAAGTTGGATTGCGCTGATATTTGTCGACCAAGACGAAGCCGCGCGGATTGACCAGCCCTTCGAGGCCCATGATTGCGGGCACGCCGCGAAAGGCGGGTAGCAACATGGAATATTTAAACGGCAGGTCGTGTGTGGCTTTGACGGCGCCGTCTTCACTGAGTTCTTCGGCGGTCATTTTGCCCGCCTCGATTTTCGTCACGCGGGCGTTGGTGATCCACTTGATGTGGCGTTCGCGCATCTCGCTCTCAAGCAAACCCTTTGTGTCGCCGACCCCGTCGAGACCGAGGTGACCGACATAAGGCTCGGCCGTAACAAAAGTCATCGGCACTTGATCGCGCAGCTTGCGGCGCCGCAGCTCGGTGTCGAGGATCATGGCGAATTCGTAGGCCGGGCCGTAACAGGACGCGCCCTGCACAGCGCCCACCACAATCGGTCCCGGCGCTTGGCAAAAAGCATCGAACGCGATGGCGGCGCGCTCGGCATGATCGACGTGACAGATCGATTGGGTGAAGCGCTCGGGCCCCAGGCCCTCAATCTCATCGAAGGCAAGGTCTGGCCCGGTTGCGATGACGAGATAGTCATAAGTGAGCGAGGCGCCATCATTGAGCTCAAGGCGGTTTTCGCCCGGATGCACGCGCTTGGCGCCCTGGGGCATGAACTCGACGCCCTTGCGCTTCATCACTGGCGGCAGGTCGATTTCGATCGCCTCGCGCTTGCGCCAGTGTACCGCCACCCAAGGGTTGGAGGGGACAAAGTGGTACGTGTCGCCCTTTGAGACGAGCACGACTCTGTCGGCGGCGCGCGCTTCAGCCTTGATCTCGTAGGCCGCCAGAACGCCGCCAAGCCCGGCGCCGAGAATTGCGATGGTCGCCATTTTCCTGTCCTCCGGCGCCCGCTATGCCGTTGCACACATATTAGAATATGCGTATATATGCAAGTATTGCAATGAGGCGTTGGTTAAAGATCGCAGCCTCGGGGCCAGGCGCCTTGATCTAACGCAAGGTCAGTCACGGTCTGGCGCCTCAGGCTCAAGCGAGGGAGTTGGCCATGCGAGGCGTTCACGGAATGCTGGCGGCGTTGGGGCTGCTTGGCGCGTGTGGACAGCCCGAGCCTGCGGCTGTGGCGCCGCCGCCGTCGCATTACGTCGGCCAACTCATTGTCCAGCGCTCGACCGTGCCTGACTACAAGACCGTGTCGGCGGTGCTGACAAGCCGCGACGTGGGCGATGCGCGGGCGCGGATTGGCGGCACGCTCAGCCGGCTTTTGGTGCGCGAGGGCGATACTGTGCGCCGCGGTCAAGTGCTCGCCATCATCAGTGATCAGCGGCTGGCGCTCGAGGCGCAAGCTGGGGCCGCTGGCGTCGCGGCCGCCGAAGCGGCGGTTGAACGCGCCCGCGCTGACCAGGGGCGGTTTCAAGTTCTGTTCGACCGGGGCTTTCTCTCGCCGGCGCGCATGGATCAGGTCAATGCCGAAACACGCGCCGCGGAGGCGCAGCTGCGCGCGGCGCGCTCGCAGGGCGGCGCTCTTGTCGAAGCCAACGCGCAGGGCCGGGTCCTCGCCCCCGCTGACGGACAGGTGACGCGTGCGCCGGTTCCGCAGGGCGCGGTGGTCATGCCGGGCGAAGTTGTGATCGCGATCGCAACGGGCGCGCGCGTCCTTCGTCTTGAGCTGCCCGAAGCCCAAGCCGCGTTTGTACGCGAAGGGCAAGAGATAACGCTCCTCGACCTTGAGGGCGCCGGCGCGGTCCGCACGGTGCGCGTGCGTCAAGTTTATCCCGCCATCGAGAACGGGCGCTTCACCGCTGATCTGGACGCTCAGAGTCTGGAAGGCGAGTTCGTGGGGGGCCGCGTGCGTGTCCTCATTCCAGCAGGCGAGCGCGAGGCGATCGTCATACCAGGCCGCTACGTCCAGACCAGATATGGCGTCGACTATGTGCGCCTGGTCCGTGCTGGCGGTGCGGCGATCGATGCCCCGGTTCAGCGCGGCAGCGCCGTGCCAATGGCAGGCGCGCCAGATGGTGTCGAGATTCTGTCAGGGCTTGCGTCCGGCGATGTCATTATACCGCCGGCGTCGCGCTCATGAAACTCGGTGTCTCCGGCGCGCTGACCAAGAGCACAATCGGCTCGCCGCTGACGCCGCTCTTTCTTCTGACAGCGTTGGCGGTTGGGCTCATCGCCTTGTTCACGATCCCGCGTGAGGAAGAGCCGCAGATCTCGGTGCCCTTAGTGGACATCAGCGTGCGCGCGGATGGTCTGCGCGCCGCTGACGCCGTCGAGCTCATCACCAAGCCGCTTGAGACCATCGTCAAGGGCGTGGAAGGGGTCGAGCACGTCTATAGCCAGACCGAGGATGACCGCGTCCTGGTGACGGCGCGCTTTTTGGTTGGGACCGATCCTGACGATGCGATCGTGCGCATCCAGCAAGAGATCAGGGCCAATTACGACCGCATACCGATCGGCATTCCAGAGCCTCGAATCGTCGCACGCGGCGTAAGCGATGTGCCGATCATGGTCATTACGCTTTCGCCCAGTGCTCGAGCCGCCGACCGATGGGATGACAGCGCGCTCTACCGCCTCGCCGACGAACTGCAGAGCGAACTGATGAAGGTGGACGATGTCGGCCTGACCTTCATTGTCGGCGGCCGGCCGCAAGAAATCAGAGTGGCGCCAGATCCCGGCCGTTTGGCGCTTTATGGCGTGCCGCTGGGGCGGTTGATCGAAACCGTTCGCAACGCCAACCGCGCTTTCCCCGGCGGCGATTTGAGGGGCCGCGACGGCGCGACCTCAACCGCAATCGGGCAGACGCTCGATGATCCCGCCGAAATCGGCCTACTGACCGTACAAGCCGGCGATGGCCGCACCGTCTATGTGCGCGATGTCGCCGAGGTGACATTAGGACCGCGCGAGGATCAGGCGCGGGTCTGGCGCTTCACCCGCGAAGACGGTCGCCAGCGTATGGCGCCGGCGGTGAGCCTCGCCATCGCCAAGCGCGACGGTGCCAACGCCGTTTTGGTCTCCCAGGAGATCGAAGCGCGCTTGCATGCGCTTGAAGGGGGGCTCATCCCTGAGGGCGTCGATGTCGCCATCACACGCAATTACGGCGAAACGGCCAACGAAAAAGCCAACGAGCTTCTGCTCCATCTGGGGCTTGCGACGCTTTCGATTGTTGCGCTGATCTATTTTGCCATCGGCCGGCGCGAAGCCATGGTCACCGCCGTCGTCATCCCGACCACCATCCTGCTTACGCTCTTTGCCTCCAATCTGATGGGCTACACGATCAATCGGGTCAGTCTTTTTGCGATCATTTTTTCGATTGGCATTCTGGTCGACGACGCCATCGTCATCATCGAAAATATTGCCCGCCATTGGGCCATGAAAGATGGCCGCTCGCGCCTCGATGCAGCCATCGCCGCTGTCGCCGAGGTCGGCAATCCAACCATCGTTGCGACGCTCACAGTGATCGCGGCGTTGCTGCCGATGATGTTTGTTTCCGGTTTGATGGGCCCTTACATGGCGCCGATCCCCGCTAATGCTTCAGCCGCCATGGTGTTTTCGTTCTTCGTCGCTGTGGTGATTGCGCCTTGGCTGATGCTCAAATTTGCGCCCAAGGGCGCGCTCGCCGGGCACGGCAAACCCCATGACGAAGAAGGCGTGTTCGGGCGGCTCTACCGCCGGGCTGCAACGCCGATCGTCCGCTCGCGTAAAGGCGCGCGGAAGTTTTTGGTCATAGTTGGCGTTGCAACCTTGGTGGCGTGCGCGCTATTTGCGACGCGCACCGTGCGCGTCAAGCTCTTGCCCTTCGACAATAAATCCGAGCTGCAAGTGGTCATCGACCTGCCGGAAGGTGCAGCGCTTGAAGCCACGGAGCGGGCGCTGATCGAGGCGGCCGCTATCGCGACGACTGTGCCCGAGGTGGTGTCTGTTGACGCTTATGCGGGGACAGCGGCGCCGTTCAACTTCAACGGTCTGGTGCGCCACTATTATATGCGCCAGCGGCCTGAATTGGGCGATCTGCAGCTCACGCTTTTACCAAAGGGCGAGCGCAGCCGCACCAGTCACGCCATCGCGCTCGATCTTCGCCAGCGCTTGCGCGACTTGAGTTTGCCGGCAGGGGCGGTGGTGCGCGTGGTTGAAGTGCCGCCCGGTCCGCCGGTGATCGCAACATTGCTGGCCGAAGTGTATGGACCCGATGCGCAAACGCGCCGCGATGTCGCCCGCCAACTCCAAAACATCTTTCATGAGGTGCCTTATCTCGTCGACATCGACAATGGCTTTGGCGTGAACCGTCCGCGCCTGCGCCTCACGCCCAACCGTGAGCAATTGGAATTCTTCGGCGTCTCCGAACGCGACATGATGGATTCTGTGGCGGTGGCTTTAGGGGGAGAGGTGATCGGCTATTCGCACCGCGGCGAAGGGCGCAATCCGATCGAGATTTCCGTCCGATTGCCGCAATCGGCGCGGTCGTGGACGCAAAGCCTGGCGTCGATGCCGGTGGCTGGCGCCCAAGACGGCTCTCGGCTGGTTGAGCTTGGCGAGCTTGTGACCGCCGATGAAGAGATCGGATCATACCCCATCTTCCGCCGCAACGGCCGCTATGCCGAGATGGTCATGGCCGAACTCGCCGGCGCCTATGAGGCGCCAATTTATGGCATGCTCGATGTCGAACGCCTGGTGCGCGAACACGATTGGGGAAGCCTGCCGCAACCGCAAATCCTGATGCACGGCCAGCCGGCCGACGAGACTGCGCCTTCGTTGCTTTGGGACGGGGAGTGGGAGATCACCTACGTCACCTTTCGCGACATGGGGGCAGCCTTCGCCGTCGCGATCCTCGCGATCTACATTCTCGTGGTGGCGCAGTTCAAAAGCTTTAAACTGCCGCTCGTCATCTTGACGCCGATCCCGCTGACCTTGATCGGCATCGTCATTGGCCACATCCTCTTTAACGCGCCGTTCACGGCGACATCGATGATCGGCTTCATCGCCCTCGCCGGCATCATCGTGCGTAACTCGATCCTACTGGTCGATTTTATCCGTCACGCCAAGAGCGCCGATCGGCCGCTGCGTGAGGTTCTGCTCGAAGCCGGCGCCATTCGCTTCAAGCCGATCATGCTGACAGCGCTCGCCGCCATGATTGGCGCGTCCGTCATCCTGTTTGACCCGATCTTTCAGGGGCTGGCGATTTCGCTGCTGTTTGGACTGGCCTCCTCGACGCTGCTCACGGTGCTGGTGATCCCTGCGATCTACATCGTCATGCGTGATGACGAGAGGCCGCTCGATGCGCCGCCGATCGCCGAGACGCCGCATCTTCCGCGTTTGAAGGCTGCTGAGTAGGAGAAGAGCAATGCCAACCAATGAAGGCGCTTTGGACCGCATCATCCGCGTGGTCGCCGGACTCGCACTCATATCGCTCGTGTTTATAGGGCCCCAGACGCTATGGGGATGGCTGGGGCTGGTGCCGCTTCTGACCGGTCTTTTTGGTTTTTGTCCCGCCTATGCGCTCTTGGGCCTCAACACCTGTCGTGCGCCCAAGCCATAGCGATCAAGTGAGCCGCTTGACTGCGCCGCCGCAGACAGCCGGCCTTAAGGGCGCGCTATTGGTTTGTCTTGAGCGTCGCCAGATAGGCCGAGAGGTCGTCAATGCGATCAGCATCGACAATGAAGTTGGGCATCGATGGGTGCGGCGTGTGAAGCCAGACATTGAGCGCAATGCCAGTCATGCCGGGCGTGTTGGCGATCGTATCGAAAGCGGGCGCGGCCGGGTTGGGCGACAAAGATTCGCCAGCAGCAATAGCGTGACAGGATGCGCAGGTCTGCTGGGCATAAGTGAAGCCCAAGGCCGGGTTACCCGCCTCGCCTGCGTCGATGCCAGATGCGTGTGGCGCTTCCGGGGCTGGTGCGACGCAAGCGGCGCTGGCAAGAGCGATCACCATGCACGGGACGAGTAAAAATTGGCTGCGCATGGCCCATTGTGCGGCGGCGGCGCCGGCGCCGCAACACTTGTTTGATGACACGCCCGTTGAAGCGTAATCTTCTGTGTCTGCGTCGCCAGACTGGATGTTTGAGACAAGCGGGTAGGCCATGAGAGAGCCACGAAGCGTGTTGAGGAGGCCAGTATGATCCGTGCTTTGTTCAGCGCCGGCTTGGCGCTCGTCGTCACGGGCTGCGCTGCGCCGCCACTCGCGCCTGTCGCAAGCGCAGAAAACCTCGCGGGCGACGGACGCGATATCGCCGAAGCCCAATGCGCTGCGTGTCATGCGATCGCCGCCTTTGGCGAAAGCCCCGATCCCCGCGCGCCGCATTTCCGCACGCTCTTGTCGCGCTACCGGGGCGATGTTTTGGACGAAGAACTGATCGCCGGCATTCAGGTCGCCCACCCCATGCCTGCTTTTCAGTTCAATCCCCAAGGCGCTGAGGCGCTGATCGCCTACCTGCAATCGATTCAAGAGCCGGCGCCGCGCGGGCGGCCCGCCGAGACCTTGCCTGGAGCCAACGTTGCAGAAGGGCGCAGGCTTGCCGAGATAAATTGCGCCAGCTGTCACGCCATTGGGCCAAGCGGCGAAAGCCGTCATCCAATGGCGCCGCCGTTTCGCGCCTTGTCGCAAGACTATCCGGTGAATTCTTTAGAGGAAGCATTTGCCGAAGGCATACTCGTCGGCCATCCCGATATGCCGGAGTTTCGCTTAACGCCCGCCGAGATCGACCATTTACTGGCCTATCTCAACACCATCCAGTCGCGCCAAGGCGGTTGAGCGGCGCGTGCTGGAAGACTGCTAAAGCGCAGGCGTGAGGCAAGCGCGATCGTCCTCAACGTTCGAGTTTCTCGCGCCGTCCGCGGGCGACCGTCCGTGGCGCCGTGAGGCGCGCCCGGCGTGGCCCCACAATCCCAGGAGAGATGCGAGAGCACGGGCGACTGACAGCGGTCCAGCCGCGCGTGTTCATGGCGTTGAGGGAGCCCGCCCAAGCGTCACGGAACGATGCGGCACACCGCGCCTGCGGCGTCGATGTTCAGCGTGGCGCGCTCTCCGCGCTCCAGCACAAAAACGGTTTGGCGCGAAGCTGATCGGACGGCGATGAAACCCGGACCGGTTGCCTCACAGTCCACCGAACCCGCCAGGCCGGCATGGTTGCACACCAGCACGCGCGGCGTCGCGGCGATGCGTTGTCCCGCCGCTGTTGCGATCTCCTCCAAATTGGCCTCGACCGGCGCTTCAGATCGGGCGCAGGCGCGTGAGCTGGGCGGGCTGGGCGGCGAGGTGCAGCCCAACACGAACGCAAAGAGCAGTGACGTGATCAGAACTCTCATCTTCTATTCCTCGTCGCCCGCCGCTCTTGGCCTGACGCTTCGAAGCTTGGAATGTTCCGCGCGCACGGCCTGCCGCCGCCGCGAAAAGCGGATGCCGCGCTGAAAGTTTGGTCGTGCAGGGCGCTCCACGCTGCACGACCGGCGCGCGCGATCGCCATGCCCTGGCGGGATCGCGCCCGTGTTGTGATGGATGCGCGCCAGCGAGGGCTGAAGTATCAAGCGTTCGACTGAGTCCGTACTGGACCCGCGGCCCCCAGCGGCTTGAGTTTGCGCAAGACTGCGGTGCGCGCTGCGCCTAGACTGTCTGGCTGCCGGCGGCGTGGCGGAGGCGTGCTTTAGAAATTGCGTTTTCAAAGGGCCCTCGCACCCTTGTGACCCCAACAGCGATAATCGAGGGATCGCCATGTATCGAACCATTCACCTGACGCTATCGACGCATCCATCCCCGATTTCACCAAGTGCGATCGACTATGCGTGTCGGGCAGCACTCTATTTTGACGCAAAGTTGACTGTCACTAGTCCCCGCCTGCGTGTTCGCACGCCCAACCAAGTGCTTGCAGTCGGCGTGTTTGAAGGCATGGCGGCCGACTTTGAGCGCGACGCCGCTGCAAAGTCGGCCGAACTCGAACAATCCGTCCGGGAGACGGCGGCCGCTTTGGGGTGTGATGTTGCTATTGTTCCGGTTACGGCTGAGTGGCCGTCTTCGCCAAGCGCGATGACGTGGCGTGGACGGGCAAGCGATTTGTGCATTCTGGGTCTGCCGCAGGCGGGGATCGAAGCGCGGCTCGATGTTGAGGATTGGATTTTCGGCGTGGGCCGTCCCTGTCTGCTTTACCCCCATGAGCGCCAAGACGCCCTCAGACTGGATTCGGTTCTGATCAGCTGGGACTTCAGCAAGTTTGCCGCGCGCGCCGTCTGCGAAGCGCTCCCCATCTTGAAAACCGCCCACACGGTGCGTGTGCTGACGGTCCGCGGCGAAAAGTCCATGCCCATGGAAGACGCTAAAACGCCCATTCTTGACTTGCTCGCCGCCCACGAGGTGAAGGCGGACTTTGTGGAAGTGGACTTGGGGGCCCAGTCGGTGGCGCGCATTGTCCTGGACCAGGCGCGCCACATTGACGCCGACCTCATCGTTATGGGCGCCTACGGCCATTCGCGTCTGAAAGAATTCGTGCTGGGCGGCGCGACCAAGGAAATCTTGAACACCACGCACATTCCTCTGCTCGTGTCGCACTAGCGCAGCAAAGGCGGAGGCGCGTTGGAGGAGTGCGCGATAGCCATGACCGATGGTCCAAACTTTGAGACATGGGCGCGAGGCTACGGCGTGATCCAGCACACGCCACAGACATGCGCGCGCATTCAAGAGCTGGTTGCGCGCCTGACGGAGACGCGCGCAGGTGAAGCGGAGATCTATGCTGTTTTGACGGCGGCTGATCGGTTGGCGAACGCCACCATGTGGGTCGTGGCGCACATGACCTATGCGCGCCGGGTCGATTCCACTGGTGCGGCGCTGCCGGCAGAAGCCTTCAAGGCCGCGCCGGAAGGCCATACCGGCGGCTCGCTGAATGTGGCGCCGGCCTATGTCGGCTATCTCGCGGCAAACATCGTGACCGCAAAGACAAGAGCCTGGATTTTGGGGCAGGGCCATTGCGTCGCGGCAATCGAAGCGGCGAACGCGTTAGTAGACAATTTGACGCCCGCGCAAGCGGCGCGCTACGGCGCCGATGAGGCCGGCCTTTCGAGGCTTTGCGCTGATTTCTACAATTATGAAATCGACGCCGCCGGTCGGCCGGGCGCGCCCCTTGGCAGTCATGTGAACGCCCATACCGCCGGCGGCCTCTCAGAAGGCGGCTATTTGGGATTTGCCGAGATCCAGTACGTCCATATGCCGTTGCCTGGCGAAAGCCTCGTTGCATTTTTGAGCGACGGCGCCTTTGAAGAACAACGCGGCGGCGACTGGGCCGAGCGCTGGTGGCGCGCCGAAGATTGCGGCCTGGTTGCGCCAATCATGATCCTCAATGGGCGCCGCATCGAGCAGCGCACCGAGATTGCTCAAGACGGCGGGGTCGGTTGGCTGAGCCGGTATCTTGAGGTCAACGGCTTTGATCCCATCGCAATCGACGGACGCGATCCGGCCGCCTTCGTGTGGGCGATCCTTGAGTGCGAGGGCCGATTGGAGGACGCAGCCGCCGCCATCCGCGACGGACGCCGCGCCTATCCAGTCAAATTGCCGTTTGTGATCGCCCAAACGGAAAAGGGGTTTGGCTTTCCGGGTGCGGGGACAAACCGCGCTCACAATTTGCCGCTCGAGGGTTCGCCGCGGCTCGATGAGGCGGCGCGCGCCTCGTTTAATGATGCAGCAAGGCGATTGTTCGTCCCAGCAAGCGAGCTGGCGGCGGCCCAGCTTGTATTCGCCGCACACGAGGCGCAGCGGCGGGAAAAGGAACGCGACAACCCGCTCGCAACCCGCAACCCTTTATCCCCCGTATTGCCGCCGCCGCCCTCAATCGCGGCAGCCGGGACGGTTTCTCCGATGGCGGCGATGGATGCGTGGGTTGTCGCCTTGGCCCGCGCCAATCCCTCACTGCGCTTTCGGGTGGGCAATCCCGACGAGTTGAAGAGCAACCAAATGGGCGCCGTTCTCGATGCGCTAAAGCATCGCGTCAACCATCCAGAGCCCGATGGCCCGGAGGCGGTCCACGGCGCCATCATCACCGTCCTCAATGAGGAGGCCGCCATTGGCGCAGCGCTCGGCAATAAGGGCGGGCTCAACCTGGCCGTGACCTATGAAGCGTTCGCGATGAAGATGCTGGGAGCGCTGCGTCAAGACATCGTCTTTGCGCGCCAGCAGATTGAAGTTGGACGTCCGCCGCAATGGATTGGCGTCCCGCTCATTGCGACATCCCACACATGGGAAAACGGCAAGAACCAGCAGTCTCACCAAGATCCAACGATTGGAGAAGCGCTGCTGGGAGAGATGTCCGATGTCTCGCGGGTCTTATTTCCCGTCGATGCGGCATCGGCGGTCGAATGCCTCAGGCGTGTGTATGCTGATCGCGGCGTGATCGCTTGCGTGATTGCGCCAAAACGCCCCCTGCCGACACTTTTCGATGCGGCCTCCGCCGCGACGGCGCTGGATCATGGCGCAGCCGATGTCGAGCAAGAGGATGATCCCCAGCTTCAAGTCGTAGCGATCGGCGCCTATCAGCTGGCGCAGGCGCAAAGAGCGGCCGCGAGATTGCGTGGGAAAGGGTGGCGGGTGCGCACGACCGCCATCATCGAGCCCGGCCGAATACGCCAGCCCCGCGATGAATTCGAGGCGCGAGTGACCCTGTCCGATGAGAAGCTCCAGGCTTTATTCCCCGCCGGCGTCGCGCGCGTGATCGTGAGCCATACAAGGCCCGAGATCATGCTAGGCATGATGCGCCGGATTGATGAAGGTCCGTCCCGGTTGCGCGCACATGGCTATCTCAGTCGCGGCGGCACGCTTGACGCGATGGGGATGTTGTTCGCGAACCGATGCACGTGGGCGCATCTTCTCGTTTCAGCCGCCAGTTTGATCGGCGTGCCTGCGTCTGATGTGTTGACGCCGGACGAGGAAGCAGCCGCGCTTGGGCGCGGCGCGCCCTTGGCGCTTTGGTAGGCGGGACTGCGCTGATGTCTGATTGGCTCCTCGCGCTCAATGTCGGTTCGTCGAGCGTCAAGTTTGCGGCTCACCCCGCCGCGTCGGGCCCTGAACTTCTGCGTGGTTCAGTCTTTGATCTCGTCGCCGCGCCGCAGCTGACCTTATGGCGCGCAGGCGAGATGCCCTCAACCATTCCGTGCCCGGCGCGCGTGACAGACCTGCGCAGCGCAATCGATCACGCTCTTGATGTCGTGTTTTCGTTTCTGGATCCCGCAACGCTTTTGAGCGTAGGGCATCGCATCGTTCACGGCGGCGATGGTTTTGTCGCGCCCGCGCTCTTGACGCCCGAGACGGTGTCGGCGCTCCACCGGCTAGAGGCGCTTGCCCCTCTGCATCAACCGGCGAGCTTAGCGGCGATAGAATGTGTCTGGCGCAGGGCCCCCGACCTTTGCCAATACGGATGCTTCGACACCGCGTTTCATGCGACGCAGCCGCGCATCAATCGCTTGTTTGCGCTCCCCAGCGGCTTGGGCGAGCGCGGCGTGCGACGCTACGGGTTTCATGGACTGTCTTACGAACACGCAGCAGAGGTGTTGAAACACACTTATGGCGGCGGCGGACGCGCGGTGATCGCGCATCTGGGCGCTGGGGCGAGTTTGTGTGCGCTCAAGGACGGGATCAGCGTGGCGACAACCATGGGTCTGACCCCCTTGGGCGGCATACCCATGGCGACGCGCCCCGGCGATCTCGATCCGGGCGCTATCCTCTATATGCTCGACGCGCTGGGCATGGACGCCGCGCAGGTGCGCGATGTGCTTTACCGCCAGTCCGGACTGTTGGGCGTGTCCGGCGAGAGTGGCGACTTGAAGATTTTGTTGGCCAGTCCGCGCATAGAAGCGGCGGAGGCTGTCACGCTCTTCATCGACGCGATCCAGCGCCAGATCGCCTCGCTCGCCGGGGCGGTTGGCGGACTAGACACGCTGGTCTTCACCGCCGGCATTGGCGAGCGCGCGCCGGTCGTGCGCGCTCGCGTCGGGGCGGCGTGCGCTTGGATGGGCGTCTCCATTGACCAGGCTTTAAACGACGCCAATGCCGATGAAATTCACCACCCCAAAAGCGCGGTCCGGGTGCTCGTCCTTCGCGCCGACGAAGAAGCCATGATCATCAAACATCTGCGCGCCGTGTTGCAGGTCTGACGGCGGCGGTGATGCGCCGCTGGGTCTGCCGACCCGTGCAAAGCTCAATGTCACTGAAAACCCTTATGGGCGCCAAGGCCCGCAACAGCGAACCCTTGTCATTTGCGCCGGTCCAGAAACAGCATGAAGAGCGCCACTGGCCGTTTGAAAATGAGCAGATAGGTGACGTGCAGGGCGACCACCAAGACAAGTAGATTGCCCAAAAACTCATGCACTTCGGAGAGGGCGCTGTCCTCGTCGTCATGCTCTTGTGCGTCGGAATGCTCGCGTCTGTCTCCTTGTTCCGCGCTGCGTGCGTTGCCGTTGACCGCGGAGGCGGCGACCCTTGAGGCGCCAGAGAATTGCAGCGCACGTCCTTGGTCCATCGCGATCCCGGTTCCGGTCACGCCGAGCAGACTGATGGCGATCGCCAGCAAAAGCGTTCGGCTGACAGCCGGATGGGTCATCGCATTGCCCAACTTCAAGCCATCGAAGTGCGGATAAAACCGCATCAGGCCCAGTTGCGGCGCGCCGGTCAGTGCAAGGCCCAAGCGCAGCACGATCATGGCGGCGACGCTGTATCCAAGCCATGCATGAACTCTGCCCCACTCGGCGCTGAGATAGGCGCCGATCGCAAAGAAGGCGAGCAGGGCGTGATAAGCCCTCAAACGGTGCATGACGGCGATCATCGCGGGCTCCAGGGCATGATGGCGAGCAATGAGCGCGCCTCTGGTCCAGTAAGGCGCCATTCAAACTGCGCCCCTTGATTGAGCGCAATGACAGGCGCGCGTCCATGCGGCTCGCTCGCGGCGCCGAGCAGAAGCCCGCGGGCGCCAATCGCCATCACAAAGTTTGCCGGCGAGGTGTTCAGCCATGAGCTATTATTTTTCAAAGGTCATCGAGGCGCCGTTCGCTGAGGCGGTTGAGCGCACCAAGGCGGCGCTCGCGGCGCACGGCTTTGGCGTGCTCAGTGAAATTGATGTGGCGGCGACCTTGAAGGCCAAGCTTGGCGCCGACATGGCGCCTTATCTCATCTTGGGCGCCTGCAATCCGGGATACGCCCATCGGGCGCTGCAGACCGAGTCAAAGATTGGCGCCATGCTGCCGTGCAACGTGATCGTGCGTGAAGATGCGACAGGAAAAGTCGAGATCGCGGCTGTCGATCCCGTGGCGTCCATGCAGGCGGTGAGCAATTCCGCCCTCGCCGATATAGCAGGACCGGTTCGGGCGCTGTTGCAAGACGTCATTGAGACGCTCTGATCGCTTGGGCAGAGCGTCACGCGCCTTACTGCGCGTGGGTGCGGTCGCTCGCTTCTAGCTCGCGCTCAGACATCCGCCGCGCGCCTGATGACGCCGTTGAGTTCGGCGGCCGCGGCGATGGTGTTTGATACCGTGCCGTATTTGCGAATATTCTTGTGCAGCAACTCAAGCCGTTGATCGGTTTCGGTCGTGTCGACGATGATCTCATAATCGATGCGGATCATCTTCGGCGGTGCGTCTTGTCGTACGCCATGGAGACGGACCTCCATGCCGCGTAAGTCGAACTGGAGCATTGGCGCGACGCGCTCTGCGCCCTTGATCATGCACGCGGCGATGGCGGCGAGCAGCAGTTCGGCCGGGTTGAAAGCATCGGCGCGCCCGGCGGCGCTGGTGTCGAGCGTGATCGTTGCAGCCTTGGTCTTTGCGCTGGCGCCGTCTGCATCGATGCGCCGCGCCTTGATTTGATATTCAAGCATGTGCTGCATCCCTTGCCACTGCATCGGGGGGGCTGATCGACGTCGATGATATGCGACGCCTTCCGCTCGCCTGTTTAGTGATGGCCCCTCGACCGCGCATGTCACCGCCCAGCCCCGTTGGTCTGTGCGTTCGGTTTGTCTGGTTACTCTACGGGCGCGCTGACGCGCGACCATACCTGGCCCGTGACCGCGCTTGTTCTTCCGAGTTCGAACAGCGACCGCATGGTGTCGGGGTCGAAATCTAGACTGGAGGCATCGACGCTGGCGGGAATGGTGGTGATGAACACGCTTACGCCCACGCTGTTGGCGTAAGCGGCGTTTTCTGCAAGCGCGGTGCGGAGCGCGGCATTGCTCCAGCTGTCAAAGCTGCGGCTCAAAATGCCGGTGAGGTTTCCAGGGGTCGCGCGGTAGCGGGCCGTGACCTGCCCGTTGACGATGACGAAAAGGACGTGCTGGGCGCCGTCCCGCAGCGCCGCGCTCGGCGAAGGCAAGGCCTCCGGCACGCCGAGAAATGGCAGGTTGACGCCGCCATCGACGTGCATCTCCTCGACTGTAACACCCGCGGGGGAGACGCCTGGCAGCAGGACCGGCGGAAAGATGCCGGGCAGGCTGGCCGAGGCCAGCAATATTCTGCGGAAAAGAAGCAAGCCTGGTTCGCCGCCAATCGTGGCGATGACGCCCATGTCCCAAATGACGGGCTGAGCGGCGTCAAGATTGGTGGTCACCACAAGCAGCCGTCGCCCGGCTGCGTGTTCAGCCGCAATCTGGCGCAACATTTCAGCGCTGATGTGATGGTCGAGCAGCTCGCGCAAGGTCCGCGAGCTGAACAGGCTGGGGCTTGCCAACGCCGCCACACTTCGCCAGTCCACCAGACCGCGCGTGCCGCCGTCTGTATAGACTTGCTGAAGCTCATCGTCCCAATCGGGTCCGAGAAACGCAAACGGCGCGGCGAGCGCGCCAGTGCTTACACCGGTCACCACATCAAAGTGCGGCCGGTCCCCGCTTTGCGACCAGCCGACGATGACGCCCGCGCCATAAGCGCCGTTGGCGCCGCCGCCCGACAACGCAAGGATAGCGTGGCTTTCTGTTGGCGGCTGCGCTGGGACGCGCTCGGCCAGCGCCAAATCTTGCGGCGCCTGACGGGCAAGCACTTGCGCGCCCGCGGGCAGGAGAGCTGCAGCCTCCGACAAGCGCAAGGCAGCGCCGTCATCGCGAGAGATCGTGCCGCAGCCGCCGAGGCACAATGCGACGATCACAGCCAGGAAGCGGGCGCCCTCGCTACGCGCGACGCCCGCTTTCCCCGCTGATATCGCATCGATCAGTTCAACGCGCATGCAACTCCTAAGGGGCTCTTGAAGACATGCCGCCTTGATTGGCGCTGCTGAGCGTCGAGGCCCGCTCGTCAGGGCCGACGATTATCGCTTGCCAGCTTGGGTCACCGCATAGCCGAGCAATCCGACAGCCGCCGCCGCCAGCGCCGCCGCGGCGATCGGGTGTTCGCGCACTTCTTCGCCGGCGGCCTTGGCGAGGTGTGTCGACTGCTTCTTGATCTTCTCAGCGAGGGCCGCAGCTGAGTGAACAAAGGCCTTAGCCGATTCCGCAACCGCGTCATCGCCGTGTTCGCCGAGATTTTTGGTCATGCGGCCCAGCGCCTTTACGACGACGTCGTAATCATCCGACAGCTCGGTCATAAGTTGGTTTCCGACTTTGGCCATGTTCGTCTCCTTATGGATGGCGAGATGTTAGGGCCTGTTGAGGTCCTGCTCTTGATGCGGATCAAGCGGCCACAGCCATATGGCGCGGGCTCAGTGCGACATCAGCACCGGTATTGGCGCGGTCTTCATGGCTTCGCGCGTGACCCCGCCAATAATCGCCTCCAACACGCGCGGGCTGCCATAGCCGCCCATCACCACAAGATCGGCCCCGAGCGCGCCAGCTTGGCCAAACAATGTCGCGCCATCGCTGAACCCGAATTCTCCAGCGTGACGCACATGTGCGCGTTTTCCCCGTCTGGAAAGATGCGCAACAAGCGCCTGAGCGGATGCGTCCGCTTGTGTGCGCGCAGCGCCCAAGGACACGCAAACCACTGTGACGCTGGCGGCTCTGTCTAGAAACGGCGCCGCATCGGCAAGCGCTCGCGCCGCTTCGCGACTATTGTTCCAGCCGACGACAATATTGACGCCGATGGCGGCGGCCTCCCACGCCGGCGGGATGAGCAAGAGCGGCCGTCCAGAGCCAAATAACACACCTTCCGCCATCGCCATGCGCAAGTCTTCCATGGGCGCTGCGCCCGGGCGCAGCATTATCGTGAGATCGGCTTGGCGCGCTTCGGCGCCTAAGCGTTCGCCCGCGCGCCGGGCGCTCAGCCCAAGTTCGCGAACCTCAAATCCGCGCGGTCCGTGTGCATGGGCCTCAAGTTTGCGTTTTTCGACCTCGAACGCTTGGCGCAGACGCGCCTGCGCGACCAAGCCGGTCTCCTCGGCGGCGCCTGCAATCGTATGCGCCGGATCCGGCTCGAGCGCGATCATGAGCGCAGTGACCCGTGCATCACCAAACGCGGCGACACTGGCGGCCGCCGCCAAGGCGGGTTCGTCGGCCTCTAGTGAAAGCACCGGACACAAAATATCGCTGAACGCCATGTCGCAATCTCCGAAAGACGAACGGCTCACGTGCTTGAGCGTCGTCGGAAGGGTGAGCGCCACGCCTCTCTACGATGGGCGCGGGGCAGAAGGCTTGCGCGAGCGCAACAGCTACGGTGGCCGACGCTTCCTATGTAGCATGACAACTGGGCAACCGGAGCCATTGGGTGTGCAGGAACAACGTCAAAACGCGCGTTCGCGCCCCTGGGCGGAGGGTCGAACACATTTGCAGGCGTTGGTGATTGTGAATGAGGCGGCGGGTTCAGTCGGGCAAGGCGGGCGAGACAAGCTGTTGGGCGAGATCGAAGCCTTAAGCGTGCGCGCCACCAAGGTGGTCTCTGATCTCGATCAGCTTTGCGAGGCCGACGCCGCCCGGGCCGACCTCGTTATCGTGCTGGGCGGAGATGGGACAGCCAGCAAGGCGGCGTCCCTGTTTAAGGGCGGCGCGCCGCTCATCTTGTTGCCCGGAGGTACGCGAAACCTCTTGCCGCATGCGCTTTACGGCGTCGTCACATGGCCGTCGGCGTTGCGAGCGGCGCTCGCGCACGGGCGTATCGTGAAACTGATCGGTGGCGAGGCGAACGGACGAAAATTCTTCGTCGCCGCCATGTTCGGCGCACCGACCCTGCTTGCGCGAGCCCGAGAGGCCGCCCGGTCGGGGAGACTGGATCTGATGATGGCGCGCTTGAACCAGGTGTTCACGCGCATATTTGCGCGCCGGATCGCGGTTAGACCTTTGGGCGGGGTGGCCACACGAGCGGAGGCGGCGGGCGTGCTTTGCCCCGCCTATCGCGGCGAGGTGGAAGCGCAGAGCCTTGAATGGGTTCGCCTCAATGCGGCGCAACCTGTCGATTTGATACGCGTCGGCATGCGTTCGGTGTTTGGCGGCTGGCGCGACGATGCCGCCATCGAACGCTCCTGGGCCCGCAGCGGGGAAATAAGAGCCGTTGGGGCGATCCCGGCAATCTTGGATGGCGAGCCCACGACATTTAAAGCGCATGTGCGCATAACCATGGTGACCGATGGCCCCAATGTGCTGAGCACCCTCTGATTTTTCAGACTACGCGAGCGCCGGGGTGATGAAGCATGAAACATGCGATCGACTGCGCGCGGCCCGCCTATCGGACCCGCGGGGGCGCTCAAGCGCTGGAACGAGAAGTCTTTTTGATCTGGAAAGCCGGCCGAGCTTGGCGCGTTTGGTGGGCCCCGCCGCCAACGGGCGCGGGAAATCGGCATAAGATCGGCGCGGTCTATAGTCTGAAACCGGACATAATTGATTTGCCGCAAAATGACGGGCGCGCCGCGGGTGCAGCGTCGGCTTGCCCGGGGGCGGCCCCGACGACGATCTCTCGGCAAGGGTCAACACATGCCCGCTCTATGCAGTGCGCGTCGCACCCAGGCGTCAAGCTCGCCTCAGCAGCTCAGCCGCGGACGCAGCTTTCGCTTTGAATGCGAGCAAACGATGGTCTCATCGCCGCGATCCTGGGCGCGACTGTGGCTGGGGTCGTTCTCCTCCTGGTCGTCACACTGTTGCGCCCGACCCGTTCAATGACGGCGATCGTCGATAAAAAATCGCCGGAACAGACCGCCGCAGAAGCGGAAGTCGAGAGCTTTCGCCAAAACCTCGGCCCCTTCGTGACTGCGGCCGAGACGACGCGCATGGCGATGGTGTTCACCAATGCGAAGGCGCCTGGTGATCCGATCATTTTCGCCAATGAGAGCTTTCTGCTTCTTACTGGTTATCGCCGCGAAGAAGTGCTGGGCAAGAGCTTCAACTTCTTGATGGCCCATGTGACCGGGCCCGACGCTCTGGCGCAAATCGAAGCCGAATTGGCCGGCGGTGGGGAAAGCGTTTCAGAACAACATTGCCGCCGCAAAGACGGCACGGAGTTCTGGGCCGCCATGTTCATCAGCGCCGTCCGCGACGAAACCGGCGCTGTGGTTCAGCACTTTGGCTCATTCGTCGACCTCACGCCCCACATTCAAGATGAAGCGCGCAGCAGACTGTTGATCGATGAGTTGAACCACCGGGTCAAGAATACCCTTTCAACCGTCCAATCGATCGTGCGGCAGGCGCTGCGCACCTCAACCGATCAAGAAACCCTCCGCGATACGGTTGAATCGAGGCTGTTTGCGTTGTCTCGTTCGCACGATCTGTTGACACGGGAGGATTGGAAAGGTGCGGGCCTGCTTGATCTCATCAACGCGGCGTTGGCGCCGTTCGGACTGATCGATGCGCGCCCCGCGCGGTTGGCCGTTGCCGGAGAAAATATACGTGTGCCGCCCAAGGCGGCGCTGGCGCTCGGGATCGCCTTTCACGAACTGGCGACCAATGCCGTCAAGTACGGCGCGCTTTCCAATGCGTCGGGCGTCATCGACATTCGATGGACGATCGAACCGTCCGCCAAGGGAGAGCGGCTCGTCTTGTCTTGGCGTGAAGAGGGAGGCCCGCCTGTGGCCACGCCCATTCGCAGAGGCTTTGGTTCGCAAGTGCTCGAGCGGGGGTTGGCGCACGAACTGGGTGGCGAGGTTCATCTTGAGTATCGGCCGGAAGGTCTTGTTTGCACACTCGACGTCCCCGACCCGCGCAGCGCACACAATGGATGAACTGCTTTTGTCCGGGCGATCTGTACTGCTGGTCGAGGACGAGATGCTGAATTTGATGATGTTTGAGGACATCTTGGCCGACCTCGGATGCCAATCCATCACCGTCGCCGCAACCGTAGAGGCCGCGCTTGCGCATCTCGCGGTCAAAACTTTTGATATCGCCATGCTCGATGTCAATTTGGGCGGCGCAAAGAGCTACCCGGTCGCCGATGCGTTGGCGGCGCGCGGAATGCTGTTCTTCTTCTCAACCGGCTATGGCGAAACGGGCATTGAGACGGCCTATCGCGACCGGCCGGTGCTGAGAAAGCCATTCCAGCCCGCGGAGATGGCCGCGCTGCTAAAAGATCTGCTGGGATCGAAGCCGGGTTGATCAGCGCAGCATGAACGGCCACGCCCACCGGCGCGGACGCCCGCGAACCTCTCAACGCGCGAGGTGGAGCATAGCCTGTCACGCGCGCGCGCTGACGCGGTCGTTTGATTGATGCCGATCAAGGAGGGGCTGAACGCCTTCGTTAGTGTGGCGCCAAGGCGGGGACGTTTCCGAAAAAAGGACGTCTTCAATGATAGTGACACAAATGGAGGGAGCGGCCCAATCGGCGCTCACGTTGCACGCGCGCATTTTCGCGCTGGTCGGCCTATCACTTCTCGCTTTTGCGCCGCCGGCGGCCGCGCAAAATCAAGATGATCGATACCGCGGCGATGCAGAGTCGTCGTACCGCTATCGCGACACGTCTCAGTCAGACCTGGACGCCGCTGACCGGCGTCTCACTGAGATATATCAGCGCCGCATTGCAGAGGCCCGCGCCGCCGATCGCGCCTGGCGGCGCAATCGCCCGCGCAACTGGTTCAGCCAGGAGACAGCGCTGCGTACGGCCGAACGGTCATGGATCGCCTATCGCGACGCTGATTGCCGCTACCTGGCGCAGCCTTATGTCGGCCGGCGTCAATATGACGGCTATCTCCGTGGCTGTTTGCTTGACCGCATCAATGAACGCGCCAGCGCACTTCGCCAGTCACGGTTGACTGGGGCCGATAACGACGATCGCGATCAAAGATGGCGTCAACGTTACGAGCGAACCTACAGCTACAATGACGACACCTTCTACCAGCAGTGCCGCAACGGCCCCGATCCGGCAGCCGTTATCGCCGGCGGTTTGATTGGCGGGCTGATCGGCAATGCGGTCGGCGATAACAATCGAACCGGCCCCACGATTGCCGGCGTGGTGGTGGGCGCCGCCATTGGTGCGGTCTTGACCAACAATATGGAATGCACTGATCGCAGCTATGCCTATCGCACCTATTATGACGGCCTCAATTCGAACCGTCCCAATAGCGACCACAATTGGCGCAACCAGAGCAACGGCAATTCTGGCCGCTTCCATGTCGATCAATATTACGAAGATCCGGATGGCTTCCGCTGCGCAACCTACCGCCAGTCCGTCACGATCAACAGACGGACACGCCAAACCCAGGGTCATGCCTGCCAACAACCAAACGGCGTTTGGGTGGTGGTGGACTAGCCGATCGAAGCGACCCGCGTGCGTATCGGTGCAAATCTAATGCGCCCGGATGCCGGCGGCGGTCTTTTTGATCGCCGCCAGCTGGCGCTCACGGGAAGTCAAAACAGGAGTCGCAGAATGTTGTTGCCGCACGGCGCCGTCATTGCAGTCATCGATGGCGAGCAGCTTGAACTCTATCGCAATGGCGGCAACGAGGCCAAGCCCGAGCTCTTAGCAATGGATGCGCCAGCGCTTGATGAACACAATAAGGATAGCGGGGCTCGCCATCTTTCCAGTTCGGCCAATCCAGGCCACTTGCTGGAGGAAGACGCGCATGCCGCCGCAATTGTGCATTGGCTGAACCGGCAGGCGACGGATGGTGAGATCAAGCATCTGGTTATTGTCGCCCCGCCACGGACCTTGGGGGAGATGAGGCGGCGTTACAGTAAGCAACTCAAGGCCGCGTTAGTGGATGAATTGCACAAGGACCTGATCGGCCGAAGCAAAAACGATATTTTGGCCGCGCTGCAGACCAAATAGCGATCGCCGTTTGAAAAGGTGAGGTCGCGGATCGTGCGTTATCAGCGCCCGCGCACCCTCTTGCTCGGCTTGGTCGGATAGGGATTGCCGTCGCTTGAGAGCAAGACCGCCAGCCAGCGGGTCTTTTTGAACTCCGCCAACATCGCCATGGCAGTCACCGTAAGCGGTGTCGAGAGAAAGGCGCCCGTGGCGCCCAGCAAAACGCCCCAAAACGCCAGCGACAGCAGAACAACGACCGGATCGATGTTAAGGATGCGGCCCTGCATGCGTGGCTGGATCACATTCCCAACAAAGACGCCGATGGCCTGCAAGGCGAAGAGCAGCACTAAAGGCTTGGCCAGATCGTCGAATTCCAACAGGCCAAACAGCGCCGGCGCCAAAATCCCCAGCGCCCCGCCAACGATAGGCACATAGCTCGCGACGAAGATCACCAGCGCCCAAAACAGGGGTTGCGGCAATTCAAGGGACCACATCACCAGCCAGGATGCGCCGGCAATCATCAGTCCCGTCACCGTCTGCACCCAAACATAACTCTCGACGGCGCTGCGAATTCTTTCGAGGACGTCGCCAGCTTCACCAAAGCCTTCCTGCTTTGAACTCAAGGCCGCGACTTTGCGCCCGAAACTCCGTCGTGACGCCATCATGAAGCCGAGATAGATGAGCACGAACATGGTTGCGCTGAGCCCGTTCTGCACCGAGGTCAGCATGATGCCCGCCGCTCGTGAGAGATCGATGCGCTCTAATAAGCTCTCGATGTTCGGGGGCAGGGCAAGGCCTAGCCGATCGCCGATGGTCGCAAGAATGCTATCGAGCCGAGTGACGTAAGCTTCGGCATTGGCCAGCAAGCCTGTGAGATTGTCGATGATGATCCAGGAGATCAAGGCAAACGCCGCCACGATGACGGCCAGCGAAAGTCCAAGCGTCAGACCGCGCGGCAAGCTCGGCGCCGCGCGCTTGATCCGGCGCGCGAGTTCGCTCACCACGATAAGAAGGAACGCGGCCAACGCGAGGGGGGCGATAATGTCGCGTAACAGAAAGATAGCGGCGCCCGTTAAGAGCGTCGCTATCAAGATGGTGGCGTCCATGCTTGGACGAGTGGGCGCCTCCTCAGGGGTCGTCGTCATCTTTAAAAGCGCCGCGTCGCAACTCAGAACGGCAGGACGTGACGCTCTCGCGAATAGGCGAGGTAACCGACATTGACGCCGAGGCGAAAGCCGACGCCGGCTCGTATCGGCGCCAAGGTCACATCGCCTCGTCTTTGATAATTGACGCCCATGCCGGCTATGAAATAGGCGCTGCCGCTGACGCCGGGAAAACGCTGATAGATCGCGTCGCCATCGGTGAGGCCGTAGACGAGTGTGAACACCTTGGACGCGTTGGCGCCGGTATCAAACCCGATTGAAGGTCCTTGCCAAAAGACGCGCCGCGTTTGGCCGTTCCTGAGCTGCATCTCGCCGCTGCCATAGCGCAAGCCAACGCCAAGCGCGCCTGAGACTTCCTCGCCTCGGATGTAGCCGGTTGGCCGGCCATTCTCTCGAAACGCCTCCTCAACGATCTCGCTTGCGGCTTCGGCGGTGATGCCAAAAAAATCGGCGACCTCGGCGACGATCTCACCTTCTTCGTAAGTCGGCCCCGATTGCGTTTGCGCGTTCGCCGGCGCAGAGGCGCCATTGGTGCTGGCGCAGCCGGCTGCAAAGAGAAAAAACGCGCCGACGAGCAGCGCGCGGCGCAGGGTGCAGAGGTTCATACTGCCCTCCTTCTGTAAAACGGGGCCTAGCGCTTCTTTTTCCGAGCGTCGCTCAACTTATCTTGGAGTTTGCCGACCGCCTTTTGCGCCGAGCCGGCGGTTTTCTCGATGGCGCCTTTAGTCTCCAGGCTTTTGTCGCCCACGGCTTTTCCGACTTGCTGCTTTGCGCCGCCCATGACTTCCTTGGCGGCGCCTTCGATCCTGTTCTTGCTCATTTGAAGCTCCATTTTTGCAAGCCCCGCCGTCGCAAAGCCTAGCCCGATGCGGGTGGTGCGATTTGATTGGAATCAAGATGCAGGGGCGCTCCTTGGGATCCAATACGCCAACGCGCCGCAATCGCTGGTTCGCTCGAGTAGGCGCGGCGCAGGCCTCAAGGCAGCGTGGTCGAATGATGGTCGGAGCGACGCTAGTCGAGCTGAGACCGCGTGCGATTTTCGCGCACCGACCGAGCCTCTATCGGTGGCGCTCGCTTGTGGCGCTTGCGGCTTGTGTCTGGGCTCTTGCCGTTGACGCCTTGGCTCAGCCGGCGACGCCTCACGGTGTTTGGCTCATGGACGCACGGGTCGCGGTGGAGACCTTTGAGTGCAATGGTTTGATGTGCGGACGCATTGTCCGGCTTGCTGTGCCACGGGACGCATCCGGTGAGCGCCGATCGATGGCGAAACGGCTGGTTCTACAATCCCGATGACGGGCAAACCTACCGGGTGTCAGCGCGACTGGTCTCAAATGATGTCATGCGCGCGCGCATCTATGTGGGTTTGCCGATCCTGGGCGAGAACCGGTCGTTGGTGCGCGTGCCACATGGTGTAACGTTGAACCAGCGGGCGGTCTTGGTGTCAGCTGCGCCGGTTTTGAATGACGCGCAGCAAAACCACAACAATAGCGATGACCAGCAGCACATGGATGAACCCACCCATCGTGTAGGATGAGACAAGGCCCAAGAGCCAAAGCACCACCAAAATCACGGCAATCGTGTAGAGCATGCTCTCCTCCCTCGCTCGAACGCCCAGGGCTTTTGGGCCTCTGCTTCAAGGGGCAAGCTAACCGGGGGCGAGGCCAAGGGTGTTGCGCTCAATCAACTGGACGTCGCCGCTTTCGCGCTAGACTTTCTCTATTGTTTGAAGAGGAGCAGCGCATGAAGTTCAAAACAGTGCTCGCGGCGGTGGCGGTGCTTGCCTTTGCCGGACTTGGCGCCTGCAGCCAGGAAGGCAGTTCTGAGCAGGCGGGCGAGGATATGGATTCCGCCATCGAGGAAGCCACGCAGGGCGAAATCAATCGCGGCGATGGCGCCCTGGAGAATGCGGGCGAAGCGATCGATCAAGCGACCGGGCGTGAGAACGACGATCCGGTCGACGCGATCCACGACGCCACAGACGACAATCCCGCTACCCAGCCCTAGCGGCGAATAGGGCCGCTCGTGAGCAGCTTTCGTTCCATCGCGTTTGCGCTTTGCGTGTTGGCGACAACCGGTTGCGCCGCCACGACCTACGCGCATCGGACCGGAGATCACCGGGTCGGCGATGCCATCGGAGAGCCGTTCCGAGACAGTGGTTGGACCCGCGAGAATCCGCCGGAGGTCCTGATACGCGCCGCCGACGCGCCCTACGGGTTGCCGACCGATCTGGAATGCAGCGCGCTCCTGAACGAGATTTCGGCGCTTGATCTCGTCTTGGGACCGGACTTGGACGCAACCGATGAGCACGAAGATGAATCCGATCTTGACGGGTCGGCTCTGCTGTCGGGGGCGATCGGGGGCATAGTTGGACTGCCGTATCGCAGCATCGTGCGCAGGATCTCTGGCGCTGCGGGCAGGGAGCGCGTCCTGCGCGCCGCCATTTTCGCCGGCATGGTGCGGCGCGCGTTCTTGAAAGGCCTCGCGCACAGCGCATGCGCGCCCGCTGCGGCGGACGCGGAAGCGGCGACGCCGAGCACGGCGGTTCCGGCGCCAGCCGAAGTCGAGAATTCGCCGGTTGAACCACCATGACCAGCGATTGCACCATGTGTGTTCGACCAAGACGGTCGCCAAAAGGAACCAAACCAAGCCGACGCACGTAACAGCGCCATGAGAAATCTAGTGATACGCCTGTTGTGCGCCTTGTTGATGTTTGGAGGCGAGGCCATGGCGACTGAGGAACCTGCGTTCATCGTCGCGTTTCACGAGGGCGAATTCGAAGTGCGCGACTATCCCGCGCTCGTTGTTGCGGAAGTCAGCGTCTCGGGTAGTCGCGACCAGGCGTCCAATGCCGGCTTTCGGTTGCTGGCTGGCTACATCTTCGGCGGCAACACGCGCCGCCAAAGCATCGCGATGACAGCGCCGGTGGTGCAGGAGCGTGCATCGGGCGAGACGATCGCGATGACGGCGCCTGTCACCCAATCGGGAGAGGAGGGCGCGTGGATCGTCCGCTTCACGATGCCCAGCAATTACACGCTGGAGACGCTGCCAACGCCGAACGACGCGCGCGTGCGCCTCGTTCCAATGCCAGCGGCGCGCTACGCTGTGGTGCGTTTCTCAGGATTGTCGCGCCCGGCTGATGTCGAGCGCCAGACCGAAGCGCTAAGGACGTTCATGGCGCGACAGCAGCTTCGCCCCGCGGGTCCTCCCTCGCTCGCGCGCTATGATCCGCCATGGACGCTATGGTTCATGCGCCGCAACGAGGTCTGGATTCCGGTTGAGCGGACGGCGTGAGAGTGGGCAGGTCGATTGGGCGAGAGGCTCGCGCCAGAAGCGTCCCCGCGTGCTCGCCCTCGTGAATGCGCCTAAGGGTCGAACGAGCGTTTGCCCACGCAGCGAGATGAGGACCTTCTCCGTGCGCCGCGGCGAGCTGAAAGTGTATGTATGACGGATGACGTAAGCGTCGCTGCGCCGCCGCCGCCGCCTCTCAAAGGTAGTGTGCGTCAGATAGCCGATGCCTTGCGGCGCCGCGCAGAGGCTCTTCTCTCCGATCCCAAGCGCCGTCCTGTTGTGCTTAGTGCGCTCTTGGCCGGCGTTCTCCTCTTTTCGGGGCTTGGCTGGCGGCTCTTGCGGCCTCCCGAGATTGCGGTTGTTGAAATTCAACCAGGACCTGTTGAGATTGTGCTTTCTGTGGTCGCACGCGTCCGGCCGGACAATCTCGTTGATGTGCGCTCACCGAATCCTGGTCAGGTCATTCGCTTGTTGCATGATGACGGGGATGTGGTGGCGGCGGGCGCACCTCTGGCCATCGTCCGCTCGACTGTGGAGCAAGCGCAAACCGACGCCAACAGCGCGCGCGAACGCGCCGCACGCGCCGAACTCGACCGGGCGCAACTGGCGTTCAACCGGACGCGAACGTTGGCGGATCGGGGCTTTGCCTCTGCCGCAGCGCTCGATGAAGCGCGTGCGACGCTACGCTCGGCGCAAGCTGGTCTCGCCGCCGCGTCCGCCGATCGGCGCGCCACCGCCGCACAAACGCGGGAGTTCACAATTCGAGCGCCGATGGCTGGCATCGTCCTGGTGCGCCCGATCGACAACGGCCAGGTGATCTCTCCAGAAACGACTCTGTTTCAACTCGGCTCTCGCAACGGCGTAGAACTTCAAGCAGATGTCGACGAAGCCTATGCCGATGTCCTGCGTGCTGGAATGGAGGCGCGCGCGGCGCTCTCGGGGTCCGACGAGATATTTGCAGTTCGCATCACCGAAGTGTCGCCGCGCGTGGATCCGGCGACAGGCGGGCGCTTGATCAAACTTGCGCCAGTCGAGGCGGCGAACATCCCTCCGGGACGGTCTGTCGATGTAACGATCATTGTCGACCGTCGCGAGGCGGGGATTGCAGTGCCGCGCCAGGCAATCATCGACGCCAGCACGGAACCAAAGGTCTATGTGGTCAATGCGAATGGCCGCATCATCGTGCGCGCGATCGAAACCGCCGATTGGCCGTCTTTGAACGCGATCGTCGAAAGTGGTCTCGCTTCGGGGGATCGGATTGTGCTCGCGCCGGCCGACACCAGGCCAGGGGCCCAGGTACGCATCCGCGTGCAGCCCAGCGTTTCGACGCCGGGGAGTTAGCGCTCGTGTTCGCCTTCACCGTCGCCCGCCGCTATCTCTTTTCTAATCCATCTCAAACCGCATTGTTGATTGTGGGCGTTGCGTTAGGCGTTACGGCCTTTGTTTTTATCACCGCTCTCATTCAGGGATTGGCTATACGGCTGACCGACGATGTGACCGCCAATAGCGCCCATGTCTCTCTGGAGCCCGTAACGCGCGTGGCGCGTGTCTTACCTAGCCCTGACGCGGATGTTGAATCTGTCGCGATCGTTTCGACCTTTCAGCGCCGCCAGATTCGCGCCTGGGCGTCTACCGTTGAGCTGTTGCGCAGCCAGCCATCGGTCGCCGCCATCAGCCCGCAGATTTCCGGAAGCGCGTTTCTGGTCAAAGGGGAAGCGGTCGCGCCAGTCGCGGTCACCGCGATCGATCCCTCCGGACTTGACGCTATCTCGTCAATCAGCACGGAGATCATAAGCGGCGATGCGAGCCTTGGCGCTGACGGCATCTTGATCGGCGTGCGGTTGGCCGAGACTTTGGGCTTGTCAGCCGGCCAACCTGTGCTTTTTCGAACCGACCGCGGTGTTGACCGGCTGCTTATTGTGCGGGGCATTTTCCAGACCGGTCTGCAAAGCCTCGATGAGAGGGTCGCGTACCTCTCACTTCAGACCGCGCGGCCGCTATTCTTGCTGCCCGAAGGCGTGACCAACATTGAGCTCAAGCTCACCGACCCCGCTCGCGCGCGTGATTTTGCGGCCTTCCTGGCGGAGGCCACGGGGCTGCGCGCGACCTCGTGGCAAGAGAAGAATGCAAGTCTTGAAGGCGCGCTAACCGCTCAAGCACAGACCGGAACGCTCATCCAGATATTCTCATTGATATCGGTGCTGATCGGCATCGCCAGCGCCTTGAGCCTTTCGGCCAACCGCCGCCGGGGCGAAATCGGCATCATGCGCGCGTTCGGGGTTTCGCGCCGGTTCATCGCTGGGGTCTTCGTTCTGCAAGGGCTGCTCATTGGCTTGGTCGGCGCAGGGATCGGCTGCCTCAGCGGCTTTGCCCTTTGTTCGTGGCTGGCGACATTGATTCAACCCGATGGAAGCATGGTGCTGCCGATCGCGCCGAACGAGGGCGGCTATATCGCCGTCTTCGTGCTGACAACGCTCGGCGCTGTCTTGGCGTCGGTCATCCCCGCCCGATCGGCTGCACGGCTCGATCCACTGGAGGCGATCCAGCAATGAGCGCCGTTCTAGAGGCGCGCGGGATTGCGATGACGTTTCGCAACGGCGATGAGCTCACCAACGTGTTGAAAGGCGTTGACCTCGCACTTGAGCCCGGGGAGTTGGTCGCGCTCTTGGGCGCATCTGGATCGGGGAAGTCGACACTTTTGTCGATTGTCGGGCTTTTGCTTCGTCCGACGGCGGGAACGATTGCGATTGCGGGCGAGCGCGTCGAAGGCCTGTCGGAGGTGGAGCGCGCGTCGTTTCGCAATCAGCGCCTCGGTTTCATTTTCCAGTTTCATCACCTGTTGCCGGACTTCACCGCCACAGAGAACGTGGCCTTCCCGGCGGCGGCGCCGGCCGGCGGCATAACGGCTCCAATGCGGCGACGCGCGCGGGACTTGCTGGCGCGGGTTGGCTTGTCGGACCGTATGGATTTTCCAGCGACGCGTCTGTCCGGCGGCCAAAAGCAAAGGGTCGCCATCGCACGTGCGCTGATGAACAAACCAGAACTGGTGCTTGCCGATGAACCTACAGGAAGCCTCGATCGCGTCGCCGCAGAGCAGGTTCTCGACCTAATGCGCGAGGTCAATCGCGAGGACAAGGCCACATTCTTGATCTGCACGCACGACGAACACGTCGCCGCCCGCTGCACGCGCCGCGTCACGCTGAAGGACGGTCTCATCGACACTGAAGTCGTCTAGATTGTATCAGCGTACGCATCGAGCAGGCGCTTGGCGCCGCGCTGCTGATGGCGGCCGGAGACGACTGGGACCTTCATTACAGCTTAGCCGGGGCCGCATGCGCGAGCGCCACATTGCCCGCGCGTCCGGCGCTGTCGAGGGACGCTTTGCTCTAAAGCCCTCGACAGCGCCGGCCTAAACGCGGGCCCCTCGAACGGGGTCGCGCATGCGGCCCCGGCAAGCAATCTCGCGGCCGGGAAGCCAAAGAGGCTTTCGATGAAGGTCAGACGAGAACGAGGCCGAAGCGGTCTGAACTGATCCCATCAAACTCTAGCGCCGTCGGTTCTGCCGATGGCGTCATTCTTTCCGGAGTAATTTCCATGAACACGCATTCTGTGCGCGATAGCGCGCGCCGCGATGTCGCCGCTGAAATCACCACAAAGATCTTGGCTGAATTAGAGGCAGGCGTTTCGCCATGGCGGAAGCCCTGGGACGGCGCACGCACAGGGCTTGTATTGCCGCGCCGCGCCACCGGCGAAAACTATCGAGGCGTGAACGTCATCATCCTATGGAGTGCAGCCATGGAGCGCGGCTATGCTTCGCCCTATTGGCTGACTTTCAACCAAGCTTTGAAACTCGGCGCGCACGTCCGCAAAGGCGAACGCGGTGAGGTCGTCGTCTATTACGGGCAGGGCAAGCGCAAGCGGCTGGACGAGGGCGGGGCCGAGGTCGAGGACGCGTTTCGCTTTCTGAAGTGGTACGTCGTCTTTTCCGCTCACCAGATCGACAATTTGCCCGCGCAGTTTTATCCGGCGACCGCGGCCGATGATCTACTGCCCATCCCGGCCCATGAGGCTTGGTTCGAACGGCTCGAGATCGGGCGTATCGCGACGCGTGACATCGCCTGCTATATCCCCAGCCGCGATGTCATCGGCATGCCGCCCATCGGCGCCTTCGACACAGCCGAGGATTACGCGGCCACGCTCAATCATGAGAGCGTGCACGCCACCATGGCGCCCAACCGCGTCGGGCGCGACATGGGCAAGAAGTTCAGTCAGCACGCGCTTGCGGCTGAGGAGCTCGTCGCCGAGATCGGCGCAAGCCTCTTGGGCGCTCACTTGCGGCTGCCGCCGCATCACATCCACGATCACGCTTGCTATATTGGTCACTGGATGAAGCTCCTAGCTTACGACAAGCGCGCATTTTTGACTGCCGCCGCCCAGGCGCAGGTTGCAGTCGATTGGCTGTTGGCCAAGAGCCCTTCGCCGTTCGCAGAAGAGGAGGCCGCTTATGTCGCGGCTTGAGCGCATCGTGGCTGCATGCGGCGGCGTCCTGCTCGATGGCGGAACGCGTGCGCTCATTCCGGGACTGGGTCACAGCAACAAAGACCGCTCCGTTTCGCTGGCCGAGACGGAGGAGGGGCGCATTCTCATTCATTGCTTCAGCCCCAGGGACGATTGGCGCGACGTGCGCCGGGCTTTGGCGGATCTTGGATTGCTCGACGATGAACAGAGCAGCGATCAACACGGCGCTCGATGGTCGTCCTCAAAGATTGCGGCGCTGCCGGTCAGTGAAGATCGGATCGCGCGTGCACAGCGCATCTGGGATGAGATCCGGTCACTCTCGCACACGGTGGCGACAACCTATCTGCGTCGGCGCGCCATTCCTGAGGATTTGTGGGACACGCCCGCCCTCCGGTTTCATCCGCAGATGACGAGCCTCGACGATCGGGAAAAACGGCCCGCGCTCGTCGCCGCGATCACCAACGGCCATGGCGCCTTGCAGGGCGTTCAGGTCACGCTGCTCTCGCCGCACGGCACGGCCAAAGCGGCTGTGGCGACACCGCGGCGCGTTATCGGCAAACTGCTGGGCGGCGTCGTGCGCCTTGGCGACGTGCATGACGACCTCGCAATCGGCGAAGGTGTTGAGACCATGCTCACAGCCCAGCACATGCTGGGCGTCCCGTCATGGGCGGCGCTCACCGCAGACAATCTCAGTCGCTTTACGGCCGTTCAGTCCGTTCGACGGCTGATCGTCGTGATCGACAACGACCTGGCGGGAGCGCGCGCGGCGCAAGCGCTTCGTAATCGAGCGCGTGCGAGCCTACGGGTGGAGACGACATCAGCCCCTGAGGGCTTCAACGATCTCAACGATTGGGCGCGAGCCAACGCGGAAGCTTAGCAGCCCACATGGGCGAGCTCCGGTTGCGGAGACGCTTCACCACGGGCGTCGGTTTCCTCCAAGCAATACGCTGCCGCGTCGCCGCAAGCGTCGCCCACGCTGTCGCCCTGTCTCGCCCGGCCGGCGGCGCTAGCAAGGAGAAAATCGTCTCCCCGCCCGCTTGCGCGGCTTCGGGGCCGCGCATGCGCGCAACCCTCGGGCCCCACCATTTTCACCTTGCCAGCGCCGCCTCATGGCCGGGCGCTTCCAAGCGCCGTCGCGGGCGACGCCCGCGGCCCGGGATCAGCCGGGAACACTTTCGAGGAAACGCTCATGACCAATCGCGTCACCATTATCGGCAAGCTCATCGATGCGCCCAAGATGCGCAGTTTCGAACAGCGCGGCGGCACAATCGACATCGTCTCGCTTTGGCTCGAAGTGCAGGACGAGAACCGCACCGATCGCTTCACGATCGAGATCAATGACGGCAAGGCCGCGACCGCCGCCAAGGCGATGAAGAAAGACGTCATCGTAGAAGTCACCGGCAAACTTCGTCACGACCGCTGGAAGGACAAGGCCACCAGCCGTTGGACCGGCAAGGTCTTCGTTGCCGTCGATCCCGGCGAGGGCAGTGTGCGCTCCAAAGGCGTCGCGCCCGAAGCCGCCCAGTCCCACGCGGCGTGAGCTAGGCGAAAGCCTGCTGCGCCGCTTGGGCGCAGCAGGCTTTCATTCGGATGAGATCGCGTTGACGACGAACAATACTCAACGTCTGTGTTGAATTGAGCTTCTATTCATGGCGTTCCCTCGCGAACCAGAACACGCCCGGTTTTAGTTTTCAGTGCGGCGCACGACGAGGCCAGGCACGCGCTTTGCCAGTTCGGCCATCGCACTCTGCTTGGCCGCGTCGAGCAGCTTCTGCGGGATGAAGCCATAAAGCGCGTCGCTCGGATTGCTGCCCGGCACAGGTCGTAGATCGGGACCCGGCCAAACGAAGCGATTGAGTGTAGCGATGCTGATCCAGGATTGATCGGCGTCGAGACCTAAATGCGCCCGCACGCGCGCGGGCACTTCTATCGCAGGCGGCGCGTCTCGTTGGGGTGGGCGTGTGGTGACGGGGGCGACGACGACTTCCTCGCCATCCGCCAAGAGGACGAGCACAACGACAGGACGATCCTTGGCGCCTTCGTCGTGACCGCGCTCGGCCTCATGCTTCCAAAGGAAGCTATAGTGCAAAACCATGCCGGCTTTCGGCGCCTTCGGGATCATGCGCGGCGGATCAGTCACGCGCCCTTTCGGGCGTCGTCATCCATCAAGCGGTCGAGCGCGACCGACTCCGGGGTCGGAGGCGCATTGGCGAGCGCCTGGAAAAGTTCGGCTGCCTCATCGGAGGTCATCTCGTTCAGCACCAAAACCCGCCGGAATGCGGCCCGGAGCCGCTCGTATTCTGCCGCCGACAGCACCACCAGTTCGTCGCGGCCATACCTCGTCACCACGACCGGCGCCTGCCTGGCGGCGTCGGCGTAGCGGCCGAAATTGTTCTGGAATTCCGCCGCGGAGACCTTAGTTTTCGTGCTCATGTTCGCTAAGTTAGCGAACATCCCCATGAGAGTCAAGATTTACGCGCGGCCAAAATCTGAGTGCTGTCGCTGAAGGCTTTAACGGAAAAGCGCCCGAAACCAATAAGATGAAGCGGAGTTTCGGCTTGGCGCGGGATTTTCGCGGGCAGTTACGGCGAGCCAACAGCTTGTGCTTGGGAAAACCTATTCGATCTCAATGATGCAAGGAAAAGTGAAGGCGACGCCTTCGCTCTGTCTTGAACGCTGATTCCTCTTTCTCTCCGCACACGAATTATGGCGGAGCTTCCCGGTAATGCGGGGTAACACCGTGCTACGTTTAGCCTGCGACACGAGGATACAGGGCGCCGCTCAAGGCAGTGCGGTCATCCAGTGTGAGTTGGAGCGAGAAGACTAAGCTCAGTCTGATCCCGTACAAATCGTCCGCGCCTGTCGGGTTCATCTGCTTTTCGACCGGAGTGCACGCGTTCACATTCATGCATCGGCAATAAGCAGGGATGAGATGTTTGTCGATGACCTTTCGTTCTTTGTAGAGTGTGTTTCGTGTTTCCAGTGCCGCTGACGCGGCGCGCGAAATCCATGGCGTGACGCCTCCACGTATGCGTCCGCCAGTCTGGTGAAGGTCCATTCGCGGGCTTTGGCGTCCTCGATGCGTTTTTGCTCGGCTTCTCGCCTCGTTCGGCGCATTTCCTCGGTCGGGTCTACACGTCGGCGACTGATGCGCGCCCGCACGAGCCCTGCATCGGCGCGCGCCTGATCGATCAGAAGTCCCGGCCAATCACCCAACACCTTCTCACTCTCGCGCCCATCGAGGGTGTCGTATTTTACGGTCCAAAACTTGCGGCCGTTTCACAGGTTCAATCCCTGTCGCGCCCAGCATTGTTTCTCAGCAAATACCGTGAACGCCTGCGGAAGATGCAAGACTTTCGCTCGATCGCACGCGATCGGCTGAAGAAGTGGAGTCCCACGCGTCCGCGCTGACGGCAAATGTCGGAAGACGACAGATGCGGGCTCAAGTGTGCGTCATCCCAGCAAAGTCAGTCCGTGCATTCCCGCGGTCAGGATTTTGAGCGTCGAACGGGCTTCTTTGGCTCTTGCGCGGCGCCGAAATTTTCGGGCGCTACGAACTCTTCTCGAAACCAGGGATGGGCGCGGGTATCGAAGATGCTCTTCAGCCACTCCGCGACGCGCTGAACGCGGGCGGCATTGCGCGCTTCGCGATGCACGATGAGCCAGAGCTTGATCGGCGTGCTTGGCTCCGCGCCGATTAAGATGAGCTCTGGTGCGAGCGTGAAGAGATAGGTGGGCACAGTGGCCACGCCTGCGCCGGCCCTCAAGGCGGCGACCATGGCCGCGCTCGAATTGGTCTCGAAGGCAAATGAGGCGAGGCTGGCGACGGCGATGGCGCGCTTGCCCCAAACTTCCTGCTGCGAAATCTGTCCGGTTTGGCGGAGCGTGCGATGGTCGCCGGCGGCGGAGGCTGCCGATGCAGGCAGGCCGTATGTCTCGACATAAGTCGGCGCCGCGGCGAGCACGTAGTGCAGGGTAGCGAGCGTTGATGTGTCATCGCCGATTTCAGCGCGTGACTTGTCGAGCGCGATCGTGATGTCGGCACGAGCCTGCGAATCCGGCGCGGCTGGACCGATCAGGCAATCCAAGGAGAGCTGGATTCTCGGATTGCGCTCTAGGAACGTGCTGACCCGCGGCGCCACCCAAAGCGATCCAACGCCATCAGGCGATGCGACGCGGACGAGCCCTTCTTCGCGTTGGTCGCGCGCACGCACACTCCGCTCGATGTCATCGGCGAAATGTTGCATGGAGCGCGCTCGCTCATAAAGATCCTCGCCAGCGCTCGTGAGCGCCGTGCCGCTGCGACGCCGGTGAAACAGCTTCACTTCAAGCCGCGTTTCCAGTTCATCGATGCGTCGGCTTACACTTGAAGGGCGCAGCTTTAGCGCCTCGGCCGCTCGATTGACGCCGCCTGCCTCTGCGACCGCCGCAAATATCCGCACTGCTTCCCAGTCGAGCCGGCTACGCGGACGCTCGTCGCGATGTTTGGATTTAGCCAAGTGCCCCCGTCTCTCGCCGTCAAAGCCCAGTTGCAGTCTAGAGCCAGCCGCCTGCGAAATGAAGTGGGTTCGTTGGTTGCGGGTTCGCTCCCCCGTTCAGCGTGGTCGCCAAGTTGGCCTTGCCCCGGTCCTTAGCCGCTCACTCCACGCAACAGGATGTTGCGAGATTTGAAGCAGCCGAACCGCCTTGAACGGTCCATCGTCGATGCATTGCAGCCGAGGAGCGCCGCCATGGATATGCATGAACTCTCTCGCTTCGCCGATCCGACCGGTCGTTGCAGCAACCCCCGCATGATCAATGCGGTCGCCGCATACTGCGGGGTAACGCTGGCAAGCGACGCTGAGATTGTCGAGGGGCAGGCGCTGGCGCAGGAGCGCATCGGCGGCGAGGTGGTGTCGGCCGCAATGCTCAAGGCCGTACAAGACATCACAGGCTCCAGCGTTTTTGTGGTGCGGGAGGGGGGCAAGGTGACGGGCTTGACCGCGTTCTTCCTTTTGCGCGCGGCGGGCATGAAGGCGTTCGACGATGGTGTCTTCGACACGGTGAACGTCAATCTCGATTTCGTCTGGCGTCCGCGCGAGACGCCAGCCGGGGGCTATGCGTGGGGCTTTGTCGCGAGCAACGACCGCGCCGCCGGGCGGGTGGTGAAGGCTTCGCTCCTCATCCGAGAGGCGTTGCTCTGGGCCTTGCCGGGTTATACGCGCGCGGCGACTGATGACGGCGCGCGGCTGATTTTCGGATCGTTGGGTTTTGAGCCGGTTCCAGACCAGCCCACCTTGGCGCGCTACTTCCCGCGCGCGCGCGCGTTCGAGGGCCTGCTGGATGCCGGCAAGGCGGCGGCCTGATGAAGGCCGGGGCGTTGCGTGTCGAGGTCGTCCGCGGCCTGGACCGATGGCTGGCGGCGCTCGCCATCCGCGCGATCGTCTATATTGGCGAGCAAGACTATTCGATCGGCGAAGAGTTTGACGGCGCAGACCTCGCCGGCGCCACCCACTTGCTGGCGCTCGAAGGCGAGGAGCCAGTCGGTGCGTGCCGCATCCGTTGGTACGCTGATTTCGCCAAGCTGGAGCGCGTCGCGGTCAAGCGTGCGCAACGCTCCGGCCGGGTGACGCGGGCGCTTTGGCGCGCGGGCGCGGAACTGGCCTCACGCAAGGGCTATCGGCTCATGCTGGGGCACATTGAGCGCAGGCTGCTGCCGTTCTGGGAACGCGCGGCTGGCTTCAGGGCGCGCGCCAATCGCGCGAGTTACTGGCTCAATCAGCGCGAATTCCTGGAAGCGATTGCAGAACTCCCACCTCATCCAGAGGCCATCTGCCTCAATTCGCCTGCGGCCATATTGCTTGAAGGCGACGCCGATTACGCCTCGCCACAGCCCATGCTGCGTGCGTCATGAACTCTGTACTTCTTAAGGTCGAACATTCTGCGCTGCTCTGCCTCAACGTCAGGCGCGAGCACGCACATCTCTCGAGCGATGTCAGCGCCGCCCTTGTCGAACTCGCCGCAGTACTGCGCCAGGCGCGTCAACGAGGCGCGCCCGTGTTGCATGCCTACGCCCGTGTGCCGCGCAAGAGCCAGAGCGGCTACGGCGCGCTGCCAGGCCTTGAACCGCTTGCGGACGAACCTGTTTTCGCGCTCACGGGCCTTTCGGCTTTAGCCGAGCCTGCGATTCTCGAGCATGGCGCGGGCGGACTGCTGTTGGCGGGGGGCGTCTTCTCACGGGCGGGGCTCGCGAGTGCGTTGGCTGCGCAAGAGCAGGGCATCGACGTCGCCATCTTGGCTAAGGCCTGCTTCACGCCCTGTTTCGACGGGGCGCGTGCAGCACAGATTATAGATCTTGCGAACTCAAGCGTTTCCGCAAGGGGCGCAAAACACGCGGCACTAGAGGCAAGTTGGGGGGAGAATGTGGTATGTCTGGATCGTTGGCGCACGTGACTAAGTCGAGGCGGCCGATAGCGGCGGCCAATGCCGCGGTCAAAGCAAATGCGGAGTCACTCCGCGCATTGGCGCGTCTGATCGCAACGGCGAAGAATACCGCCCACGCGTTGGTGAATGTGGACCCTGTGGCCAAGCAGGAACTCTTGGACTGTCTTGCGCTCAGCGAACTCTGCGTCATCCGCCTAGATGGCGGTGGCTCACGCTGAGTCAAAGCCGCCCAGGCGGGTTCTGCTTTCTGACTAGCGCTTCTTCAAGAGGCTCTGCTGACGGGCCAGAGCGCGCGCGACATCCACCAGGACCGCCCGGCCCTCCGGGTTGAGGCGGGCGCTGAGGATTAGGATCTCGCTGTTGGCAGGATCGTCATTTGAGCCTTGTGAGGAAGCCGCTGTTCCGCTGCGCGGAATGAGCGACATCAGCGGTGTGTTGAGCACGCGGCTGATCTGATAGAGCGTAACCGCCGCCACGCGATTGACGCCCTTTTCGTACTTCTGGATTTGCTGGAAGGTGATGCCCAGCGCCTCAGCCAGTTGAGTCTGGCTCAGGCCAACCTCAAGACGCCGTTCCCGCACGCGCGCCCCGATTTGCCGGTCAAGTTCGCCCGCCGTCCGCGAGGCGATCCGCGTGCCCGCGTTCTTAGCCACCAAAACATTCCTCCAGTCCCGTTTGACCATCATGCAATAGCGCCAACGGCTTGCATACCTCAATGGCCTGAGAATGCGACCTATGGGTGCGGGGGAGCCGGGCGCGATCGGGCCCATGGAAGCGCCCAAAGGATGAAGTATCCGTGCGGCATGGTGTGCAGTGAATTGTCGCTAACCAAAGGACGCAGTAACGCGGTTGACCGAAGGGGATCCGGTGCTGGCGAGCGTCAGTGTATCTGAATCCGTGTACCGTTTGCGTGTAGCCATCCACTAGCGCGAACGTAGTAGGCCCCGCGGCGGAGCCGCGATTCGCCGATGGGGTTACTTCGGCGCCATCGCGGTCAGCCCCAGTGCATCTGGACATGGTGCGAGAACGAGACCGAGCGGAGCACATCGTCGGCGATCAGTTCTGCCATGGCTTGGCAGCCGATGTCGCCGCCAAGGTCGGCGGTGCGCGCGCCGCGATCCAGCACGTGTTCGACAGCCGCCTCAACCGCGCTCGCTTCGTCGAGCAACTTCAGTCCATAGCGCAGCAGCAGCGCGGCCGAGAGGATGGCGCCGATCGGGTTGCAGAGATCGCGCCCGGCAATGTCCGGGGCCGAACCGTGCACGGGCTCGAACAGGCCGGGGCCCTCGGCGCCGAGCGAGGCGGATGGCGCCAGCCCAATCGAGCCGCCGAGCACGGACGCTTCGTCGGAGAGGATGTCGCCAAACATGTTCTCGGTCAGGATGACGTCATAGTGGCGCGGCTTGCGGATGAGTTGCATGGCGGTGGAATCGATCAGCGCGTGTTCGAGGCGCACGTCGGGATACTCCTCCGCGTGCACGCGCGTGACCACTTCGCGCCAAAGCCGGCTCGTCTCCAGCACGTTGGCCTTGTCGACGGAGGTCACCTTGCCTTCGCGCGCGCGCGCGGCTTGGAACGCGGCGCGGGCGATGCGCTCGATTTCGATGACGGTGTAGATGCACTGGTCGCTGGCGAAGTCTTCGCCGCGGCGCTTTTCGCCGAAATAGGCGCCGCCGGTCAGTTCGCGGAACACTACGAGATCGACGCCGGCCACGATGTCGGCGTGCAGCGGCGAGGCCGGGATCAGCGCGTCATAGATGCGCACTGGGCGGATGTTGGCGAAGAGGCCGAAGGCTTTGCGCAGTTCGAGCAAGCCTTGCTCCGGCCGGCGCGGGCTTTTGTCCCAGCGCGGGCCGCCGACGGCGCCCAGAAAGATCGCCTGCGCTTCACGACACGCGACCAGCGTCTCCTGCGTCAGCGGCTCGCCGGTGGCGTCGATCGATGCGCCGCCGATCAGGTGTTCGTCGAACACGAAGCGATGCTGGAAACGATCGGCGACGGCATGAAGCACCTCAACCGCCGCGCGGGTGACCTCGGGCCCCACGCCGTCGCCGGGCAGGAGGGCAATTTTATACGTCTTCATGCTGTTCTCGCTTCAAAGGAGTCGATGGCGGGCAGGCGATCCACGAGCCAGCCCAAGGTGTCGACGCCGTCCAACAGGCAGCGCCGGGCAAAAGGATCGATGACAAACTTCACTGGCGGTTCGTTGCCGGCGATGAGTTCGCAGCATTCGACATCGACCGTCACGCGCCCGCCGGGATCGGCCAGCAGGCGTGCATGCGTGTCGGCGTCAACGATGACCGGCACCAAGCCGTTCTTCAGCGCATTAGAGGCGAAGATGTCGGCGATGCCGGTGGAGACGATAACGCGGAAGCCATAATCGAGCAGCGCCCACGGCGCGTGCTCGCGCGAAGAGCCGCACGCGAAATTGTCGCCCGCGACAAGGATGCGGTGCTCGGCTGGATCGATCGTGTTCAGTTGCGCGTCCGGCACTAGCGCGCCATCGGGGCCGTAACGCCAATCGTAGAAAGCGGCCGAGCCGAGACCATCGCGCGTCGTCGTGGTGAGAAAGCGTGCCGGGATGATCTGATCGGTGTCGATGTTCGCCTGCGGCAGCACCAGTGTCCGCGAGGTGAGGCGCGTGAATTGCTCAGGCATGGGCCGCCTCCAGAAACGCGCGCGGATCGGTGAGCTTGCCGGTGACGGCGCTCGCGGCGGCGGTGGCGGGGCTGGCGAGAATGGTGCGCGCGCCTTTGCCTTGCCGGCCTTCGAAATTGCGGTTCGACGTCGAGACCGCGAGTTGCCCGGCGCCGACGAAATCACCGTTCATGGCGATGCACATGGAGCAACCCGGCAGCCGCCACTCGGCCCCGGCATCGATGAACACACGGTCCAGGCCTTCCGCTTCGGCTTGCTGCTTCACCGACTCGGAGCCGGGCACGACCAGCATGCGCACGCCTTCTTTCACGCGCCGTCCGCGCAGGACGGCAGCGGCATCGCGCAAATCCGTAAGGCGGCCATTGGTGCACGAGCCTACGAAGACGACGTCGATCGCATGATCCGTCGTCGGCGCGCCAGCGGCGAAGCCCATGTAGTGGAGCGCTTGGCGTTCGCTGTCGTCGCGCGCGGACGGGGTCGGTGCGCCGATAGCGATGGAGGCGTCGGGCGTGGTGCCGAAGGTGGCCATTGGCGAGATAGTGGCAGCGTCAATCTGGATTTCGCTGTCGAAGCGCGCGCCATCGTCTGTCACGAACGCACGCCATTTCGCGACGGCGGCTTCGAAGTCTTCCGGCGCGTGGCGGCGGCCGCGCAGATAGGCGAAGGTCGTCTCGTCCGGGGCGATCATGCCGGCGCGGGCGCCGGCTTCGATCGACATGTTGCAGAGCGTCATCCGCCCTTCCATGCCGAGCACGCGGATGGCGTCGCCGGCGTACTCGATGACGTGGCCCGAGCCGCCGCCGAAGCCGATGCGATTGACGACCGCAAGCGTTAGATCCTTCGCCGAAACGCCCGGCCCCAAGCGGCCATCGACGGTGACGCGCATCTGCTTCGGCTTGCGTTGCAACAAACACTGTGTCGCCAGCACGTGTGCGACTTCTGAAGTGCCGATGCCAAACGCCAGCGCGCCGAACGCGCCATGCGTGGCGGTATGACTGTCGCCGCAAACCACGACCATGCCCGGCTGCGTGAGCCCCAACTCCGGCGCCATCACATGCACCACGCCGCGATCATGGCTGTCCCAATCCGCCAAGCGCACGCCGTGGCGCTCGCAATTGGCGCGCAGCTGATCCACCTGAGCTGCCGCGGCGGCGGTTACGTAAGTGCGCGCTCCGCTCGCCGCTGGCGGCAACGTTGGCGTCGAGTGATCGAGCGTGGCATAGGTGCGGTCGGGGCGGCGCACGCGGAGGTCGCGCTGATTGAGTTCGGCGAATGCCTGCGGGCTGGTGACCTCGTGCACGAGGTGTAGCCCGACATAAAGAATAGCCGGCGCATCCGCCCTCTCCGGCTCCACCAGATTGGCGTCCCACAATTTGTCGAACAGCGTGCGCGGCTCAGGCGGCGGCATTGGCGTCTCCGCTTCGCCCTTGCAGCGCAACTAGCCGGTTGAGCGCGGCCACATAAGCGCGCGCGCTGGCGACCAGCGTATCGGCGTCCGATGCGCGGCCGGATACGGAGCGGCCGTTGGCCGAGAGACGCACACTCACCGTGGCTTGCGCGTCCGTGCCCTCGGTGACGGCCTGTACCTGGTAGAGCTCAAGCGTCGCTTCATGCGGCGCGGCAGCCTTGATGGCGTTAAAGATCGCATCAACCGGGCCTGCGCCACGCGCGGTTTTCCAAACCTGCTCGTCATTGACGAGCAAATCGATCTCGGCGGTTTGCGGGCCGTCTGTGCCGGCCACAACGCGCAGGCGGGTGACCTGGATCGCTGCGTCCGCATGGGCGATCTGATCGTCGACCAGCGCAATGATGTCTTCGTCGAAGACATGGCGCTTGCGGTCACAGAGTTCCTTGAAGCGATGGAAGGCGTCGGCGAGCGCATTGTCGCTCAAGGCGTAGCCGAGCTCTTCCAGTTTGTTTTTGAACGCATGACGGCCGGAGAGCTTTCCCATCACCAGGCTGGTCGCGCCCTGGCCGACATCTTCGGGCCGCATGATCTCGTAGGTCTGCGTGTTCTTCAGCATGCCATCCTGATGGATGCCGCTTTCGTGGCTGAAGGCGTTTTTGCCGACGATCGCCTTGTTGTATTGAACCGGAAAGCCAGTGATGCGCGAGACGGTTTGGCTCGCGCGCATGAGGTGCGCCGGATCAACCGCGGTCTGGAACGGCAAGTCTTCGCCGCGCACGCGCAGCGCCATCACGATCTCTTCGAGCGCTGCATTGCCGGCGCGTTCGCCCAAGCCGTTGACGGCGCACTCGATCTGGCGTGCGCCGCCTTGCACCGCGGCTAGCGAATTGGCGACGGCGAGGCCCAGATCGTTATGGCAGTGCGAAGAGAACACGACGCTGTCAGCGCCGGGAACATTGGCGATCAGATCTTCGAAGATGGCGCGGTATTCGTCCGGAAACGAATAGCCGACGGTGTCGGGGATGTTGATCGTGCCGGCGCCGGCCTTGATGGCGGCTTCGACGCAGCGGCGCAGGAAGTCGCGTTCCGTGCGCGTCGCGTCCTCGGCGCTCCATTCGACGTCGTCGGTGAAATTGCGCGCCAGCGTCACACTTGCCGTCACCGCGTCGAGCACTTGCTCTTGCGACATGTTGAGCTTGTGTTTGCGATGGATTGGCGAGGTCGAGATGAAGGTGTGAATGCGACCGCGCGGGGCTGAGCGAATGACTTCGGCGCAGCGTTCGATGTCTTTCGGGCTCGCACGCGACAGGCCGCACAGAATTGAGTTCTGGAGCACGCCACCGACGGCGCGGACAGCTTCGAAATCGCCATTGGAGGCGGCCGGAAACCCGGCCTCAATGATATCGACGCCCATCTGTTCGAGGATGCGGCCGAGTTCGACTTTGTCTTCGAGCGTCATGGCGGCGCCCGGCGATTGCTCGCCGTCGCGCATCGTGGTGTCGAAGATCTTGACCGTGGCGGCGTTGGACTGGGCGGTCATACACTAATCCCCGTCTGCACGACTTTGAACGAGCGGGCGGCGGAGAGAGAAAACTGCGTCATGGGGCGGGAGCTCCGAGAATTGTTAAGAAGCAAGGGGTTCGGGCGAGCGCTCGGCGTCGCCCCCCATAAGTCGATCCGCATGCGGGCCGCGATGGATCGACAGAACGCCGGTGCGCGAAATCTCGGTCAGGCCGATGGGGCGCATCAGATCGATGAAGGCGTCGACCTTCTCGCTCGCGCCGGTGACCTCAAAAATGAAGCTCTCCAGCGTCGTGTCGATCACCTTGGCGCGGAAAATATCGGCCACGCGCAGCGCTTCGATGCGGTCCTGTCCGCTGGAGCGCACCTTCACCAGAGCCAGTTCGCGCAGCACGCCAGCGGCGTCATCGGTGACATCGATGACTTGCCGCACCGAGACGATGCGGTCGAGCTGTGATTTGATCTGATCGATGGTGGCGGGCTCGCCGCGCGTCACGACCGTGATGCGCGAGGTGTGCGCCGCGGTGTCGGTCTCGGCGACTGTGAGGCTTTCGATATTGTAGCCGCGCGCCGAGAACAGACCGACGACGCGCGCCAGCACGCCTGGTTCGTTGTCCACCAAGATGGCCAGCGTGCGTGCTTCGGAGCGGGCGGAATGCGTCATCAGACCAGCTTCTTTCCGGCGTCGTCGATGCGGGTCGCGGCGAGGTCGTCGGCCAAGATCATCTCGTTGTGCGCCTTGCCGGACGGGATCATGGGAAAGCAGTTTTCCTCACGCGCCACGCGGCAATCGAACAGAACGGGGCCGGGCGCCGCGATCATTTCCGCGATTTTGGTATCGAGTTCTTCGGGCCGGTTGGCGCGGATGCCGGTGCAGTCGAAAGCCTCCGCCATCTTCACGAAGTCCGGCAGCGCTTCCGAATAGGAGTGCGAATAGCGTTCGCCGTGCAGCAATTGCTGCCACTGGCGGACCATGCCCATCCATTCGTTGTTGAGGATGAACACCTTGATCGGCAGGCGATGCTGCACGGCTGTGCTCATCTCCTGCATCGTCATCTGAACACTGGCTTCGCCGGCAATGTCGATGACTAGGGCGTCCGGGTGCGCGGCTTGGACGCCGAGCGCGGCGGGCAGGCCGTAGCCCATGGTGCCGAGCCCGCCGGACGTCATCCAACGGTTCGGCTCGTCGAAGTGAAAGTACTGCGCCGCCCACATCTGATGCTGGCCGACTTCGGTGGTGATGTAGACGTCCTTTCCGCGCGTTGCGGCGAACAGGCGTTCGATCGCGTACTGCGGCTTAATCACGTCGGTGTCGTGCGCGTATGAAAAGCACTTGCGCGCCCGCCATTGATCGATGCGCTGCCACCAGGCGTCGATGGACGGCGCAGGCGCCCGCCGCGTACGCCAAGCGCTGAGGATCGCACGCAAAGCTTCGCCAGCGTCGCTGATGATGGCGACATCGACGCGGACGTTCTTGTTGATCGATGATGGATCGATATCGATGTGGATCTTGATGGAGTTCGGACTGAACTTGTCGAGGCGGCCGGTGACGCGGTCGTCGAACCGAGCGCCGATGCAGATCATCACGTCGCAATCGTGCATGGCGTGATTGGCTTCCCACGAGCCGTGCATGCCGAGCATGCCCAGCCATTGCGGATCGGAGGCGGGAAAGGCGCCGAGGCCCATTAAGGTGGAGGTGACCGGAAAGCCGGTTTCCCGCGCCAGTTCGCGCAACGCCGCGCTCGCGGAAGGCCCGGCATTGATGACGCCGCCGCCCGTATAGAGGATTGGCCGCTTGGCGCGGGCCATGATCTCCACGGCTTGTGCGATTTTCGTCTGATCGACCTGACGCGTGGTGCGTTTGGAGCGACGCGGTGACTGCCCCGGGGGCAGATACGTGCCTTGCGCGAACTGAATGTCCTTCGGAATATCGACCACGACAGGCCCAGGCCGGCCGCTACGCGCGACGTAAAACGCCCCGTGCAGAATGGCCGCCAGATCATCGATGTCGCTGACCAACCAATTGTGTTTCGTGCACGAGCGCGTGATGCCGACCGTGTCGCACTCTTGGAACGCGTCAGTGCCGATCAGATGCGTGGGCACCTGACCGGTGATGACGACGAGCGGAATGGAATCCAATAGTGCGTCCGCCAACGGCGTCACCATATTGGTGGCGCCGGGGCCGGAGGTGACCAACGCCACGCCGACCTTGCCGGTCGACCGCGCATAGCCTTCCGCCGCGTGACCGGCGCCTTGTTCGTGACGCACCAGAATGTGGCGCATGTCATCATTGGCGAAGAGCGCGTCATAGATCGGCAGCACAGCGCCGCCCGGATAGCCGAACAACGTGTCGACGCCATTATCGCGCAGCGCCTGGATCACCATCTCGGCGCCCGTCATCTCGACCCCAGCCTGCGGGGCAGGCGTGGGTGGATGAATTTGCGCTATGTTGCTGGTCGCGGTCATCAGATCGCTCAGGCGTTGGTCGGTTGTTTGAGCCAGGCCATGCGCTCGCGCAGTTGCTTGCCGGTTTCTTCAATCGGATGTGAGCGGTCAGCGTTCAGCAGTGCATTGTAGCGGGGCTTTCCGGCTTGGTTTTCCAAGATCCAGTCACGCGCGAAGGCGCCCGACTGAATGTCCTTCAGCACCTCGCGCATGCGCGCCCGCGTTTCATCGGTGATGATGCGCGGGCCGGAGACAACGGCGCCGTACTTGGCGGTCTCGGAGATGAAATCGTGCATCTTCGAAATGCCGCCCTCATAGAAAAGGTCGACGATCAGCTTCAGCTCATGCAGGCACTCGAAGTACGCGACTTGGGGCTGATAGCCGGCGTCGACCAAGGTTTGATAACCGGCGATCACCAATTCCTTGGCGCCGCCGCAGAGCACCGCCTGTTCGCCGAATAGGTCGGTTTCGGTTTCTTCGGTGAACGTGGTTTCCAGCAGGCCGCCGGTCGCGCCGCCATTGCCCTTGGCGTAGGCCATCGCCTTGTCGCGCGCTTTGCCGCTGACATCTTGATGCACGGCGAACAGCGAGGGCACGCCGCGGCCGCGCACGAACTCACGGCGCACGAGATCGCCCGGGCCTTTCGGTGCGACGAGCACGACATCCATGTCAGCCCGCGGCGCGACGCGGCCATAGACGATGCTGAAGCCGTGCGCGAACAGCAGCGTCGCGCCGTTCTTCGCCTTCGGCTCGATCACTTCTTTATAGATCGCTTCCTGCGCCATGTCCGGCGTCAGGAAGGCGATCAGGTCGGCGCCTTCGACAGCATCGGCGGGTTCGGCGGTGTCGATTTTGTCGGCCCTTGCATTGGTCCAACCTTTGCCGCCCTTGCGCACGCCGGCGACGACATCATGGCCGCTATCGCGCAAATTTTGTGCGTGGGCTCGCCCTTGGCTGCCATAGCCGATGACGGCGATGCGCTTGCCTTCAAGCGCCTCGCCGCGCACGTCGTCGTTCGTATACACTTTCATCGTCAGGCCTCACGTTGCGCCGGCGCGCGGGTTTGCGCCGGGGGGGGGGGTGGGAATGGTGACCGCACCCTGCGACGCTGACGCGACAAGGACGGCGTATTTGGCGAAAGCGCCGACGGGCGCTTCTCGTGTCGGCGGCTGTGCAGTGCGTGCGCTCAGATCGGCGCTTGTATTGATGCTGCGCGCGGCGACATCGATGCGGATGATGTCGCCATCGCGCAGCAAGGCGATCGGACCGCCCGTCGCCGCCTCGGGGGAAACGTGCCCGGCGACGAAGCCATACGATGCGCCTGAGAAGCGCCCATCGGTGATGAGCGCGACGTTTTGCATGCCGCGCCCTTTGAGCGCGGCGGTGACTTGCAGCATTTCGCGCATGCCGGGGCCGCCCTTGGGGCCCTCGTAGCGAATGACGATCACATCGCCTTCGGCGATGGCGCCCGCTTGCACCGCGTCGAACGCCGCGTCCTCGCTGTCGAACACGCGGGCTGGACCTTCGAAGTGCGCGGTGTCATGGCCGACCAGTTTGATTACCGCGCCATCGGGGGCGACGTTGCCGTAGATCACCGCGTAGGAGCCGCGCGGCATGACCGGCTTGGCGAAGGTGCGGACCACGGTTTGGCCGCCGGTTTCAACCGCCTCGCGCGCTTCCTCGAACATGGTGCGGCCGGAGACGGTCGGCGCATCGGTGATTTTGCCGGCTTGCATCAGGCGATGCATGACGAGCCGGGTGCCGCCAGCCTCGAACAAATGGTGCGCCAAGAACTGGCCGCCCGGCTTCAGATCGCAGATCACGGGTGCGGTCTCGCAAGCCTCGTTGCAATCCTCGACGCCGAACGCGATGCCCGCTTCGGCGGCGATTGCGGTTAGGTGCAGCACGGCGTTGGTTGAGCCGCCGCTGGCGGAAACGGCTATGGCGGCGTTGCGCAATGAAGCGGCGGTGATGAAGCGGCGGGCGTTCAATCCGCGTTGTGTCAGCTCTACGGCGACGCGCCCGCAACGTTCGGCTTCGGCTGGTTTGTTTTTGTGAACCGCAGGCACGTCATTGGCGCCCATAGGCGACAGGCCCATCGCCGAGAGCGCCATCGCCATGGTGTTGGCGGTGAATTGGCCGCCGCACGCACCGGCGCCGGGGCAAGCTGCCTTTTCGACGTCGCGCAGGCCTTCATCATCCAGTGAGCCTGCGCCATGCGCGCCGATTGCCTCAAACACGTCCTGGATCGAAATTTCTTTGCCGGCGTGGCGACCCGGCATGATGGTGCCGCCATAGAGCACGCATCCCGGCAGATCCATGCGCGCCAGCGCCATGGCGGCGGCAGGAATGGTCTTGTCGCAACCGACAATGCAAACCACGCCGTCCAGCTGATGGCCTTGCACGGCCAGCTCGATGGAATCGGCAATGATCTCGCGCGAAATCAGCGACGCCTTCATACCGGGCGTGCCCATCGAGATGCCGTCAGTGACGACGATAGTGTTGAAATCGATCGGCACGCCGCCGGCCTCGCGCACGCCGCGGCGCACGTATTCGGCCAGATCGCCCAGATGCATGTTGCACGGCGTGACTGACGACCAGGTGTTCACCACCGCGATCAGAGGCCGCGCGAAATCCTCATCGCCGAGGCCAGCCGCCCGCAAATAGGAGCGTGCAGCCGCGCGCGATGGGCCGCGCGTGACGACTTCGCTGCGATGTGCTTTTCGCGTGTTTGGCGGCTCTTCGTGCGACATTCGGGTCCGTTCGAGGCCGACCGCGCGCAACAAAAAACCCGCTTCCGGAGGGAGCGGGGTGTTGCGGGCGATCCTGTTGGTTGGGTCAGGGTACGCTCAGCCACTCCGCTCCGGCGGTAAGAATGACCGCGAGGCTAAGAAGGACTACGTTGAGTACGACGACGCCAAGCGCGCGCACGTCCACCGCGACAGCAGTCGCGGTCTTGCGGGCGGCGAGAGGACGGGTCGACGTCACGATGTGTATGTGCTCCGTCGAAAACTAGAACGGACTTTTGTGCGGTGCGCAATAAGAAAATGCTCTGAGGTGCTGAACGAAGCGTTGATGTCGTCTGAAGAGTCAGCGGCGCCCGCTAAAGCGGCGCCGTAAGTTCAGGCAGTTCGCGGCCTTCCGCGTACACGCGCGTGTGAAGCGATTGTCGCGTTTTGGGGAGGTGACAGACGCGCTGCGCTGCACTATGAACGTCGTTGCGCCGATTTGATCTCAGCTTGCGGGCGCGTTAAAAATACAGCTAAAGCGAAGATGATTGCGGGTTTCCGCATCGTCCTCAGCCCGCAAGCAATCCTCAAAAACGCGCACCGTTTGAACGCTGGAGCGCGGCTATGCGAGCTTGTCAGGACGCCTATGAAGCGAGTGCGGAGTACGCGCTCGACGATCTTCCGGGCGTCGAGATTCAACACGATCTGTTTTTGGCGCTCCCAGACCTGACCGCATGGTCAGCGATTGCGGAGCGTTTGTCGGCGGCGCGCGCCGAGGTGCGCGCACTTCAAATCGCGCCCGATGGCGATGGCTTGGGCCTCAGATGTCGGCTGACGCGGATTGCATCTGGTGAGGCGCGAGCGTTGGTCTCGGACCTGCTTGAGGCGGGCGTCGCGCGGCGCGGGCAGGTCGAGCACTTACTCTTGGCGGCGGGGGCGGCGCGATGACTGCGTTAGCGCGCCAGCGCGCCGATCCGCTTGCGATCGAGGATTTGGACGTCTCGATCCCCGCCGGGTTCCAACTCGAAAGCGGTGATTCATTGCCGGATACGCACACCCGTCTGCGCTTCTTCGGCGCGCGCGGCGCGCCTTTGGTTCTGGCGCTCGGCGGCATTTCTGCCGGCCGCGACGTGTGCGGCCCGAACGGCTGGTGGAGCGACACCATTGTTGGGCGGGGCGCGGTTGATTTTCAGCGCTTCACGCTCGTCGGCCTCGATTTTGCGCCCACGGCGGATGCAAAACTCCGCATCTGCCCGCGCGATCAGGCGCGTCTCATTCTAAGTGCGCTCGATGCTCTGGACGTTCGCGCGCTGCACGCCTTTATCGGCGCGTCTTATGGCGGCTTGGTTGGGCTCGCTTTAGCGGCGCTGGCGCCTGAACGTGTCGAGCGGCTTTGCGTTATCTCCGCCGCGCACCGGCAATCGGCGCAAGCCTTGGCTTGGCGCGGCGTGCAGCGGCGCGTGTTCGCTTACGCCGCGGAGAAAGGCGAGCCCGAGGCGGGCCTCGCCCTCGCTCGGCAGCTCGCCATGATCACCTATCGCACCGGCGATGAATTCGACGCCCGCTTCGGCGCTGGCATCGACGGTGAAGGCCACGGCGAGATCGATCGCTACCTCGAAGCGCGCGGCCGGGCTTATGCCGCAGCGCCGCGCCGTTGGTTTTCGCTGAGCGAATCCATCGATCGCGCCAGCGTTGGTCCCAACACCGTGCGCGTGCCCACAACCCTCATCGCATGCGCCGAGGATCAACTCGTGCCGCTGCCGCTGATCCGAGAACTCAGCGCCGCGCTGCCGATTTCGAGCGGTTTGCACATCATCAACTCGATCTACGGCCACGACGCCTTCCTCAAGGCGCCGGCCGACATCGCCCCGATTATCGCTCAATGCCTGGAGAACGCACCGTGACCGACCGCGACGAAACCATCGCCAGCCGCACTGGCGTCGATACGGATGCCGCGTACGGCGCGGTGATGCCGCCGATTTTTCTCTCGGCCAATTACAGCTTCGCCGACTTCAACGAGAAGCGCGCCTATGGCTATTCGCGCTCGGCCAACCCGACGCGCTCGCTACTGGCCGAGGCCATCGCCAAGCTCGAGCAAGGCGCGGGCGCCGTGATCACCAGTTCCGGCATGTCGGCCGTCGATCTGGTGTTGAACCAAATCCCGGCTGGCGGCCTCGTCCTCGCGACGCACGATTGCTACGGTGGCTCATGGCGCCTGTTCGAAGCGCGCGCGCGCAAAAAGCAAATCCGCGTTCGCTACGCCGATCTGCGCGATAGCGATGCGGTGGGCGCCGCCCTCAAAGAAGAACCGGCGCTGCTCTGGATCGAAACGCCCAGCAATCCGTTGATGCGCGTCAGCGATATCGCAGCACTCGCTAAGCGGGCAAAAGCGGTTGGCGCGCGGGTGGCGGTCGATAACACGTTCTTGTCGCCGGCTCTGCAAAAGCCGATTCCGCTGGGCGCCGACTATGTCGTCCACTCCACGACCAAATATCTCAATGGCCATTCCGACGTCGTCGGCGGCGCCGTGGTGGCGGCGCGGAAGGAGGATTTGGACGAGCTTATTTGGTGGGCCAATTGCACCGGCGTCACCGGCGCGCCGTTCGATGCCTGGCTGGCGCTTCGCGGCCTGCGCACGCTGCATGTTCGCCTCGAACGCCAGCAAGCGACGGCGGGGCGCATTGCCAAGCGCTTGGCCGAGTCGTCGGCGGTCGCCGCGGTTCACTATCCGGGGCTCGAAGGCCATCCCGACTATGCCTTAGCGCAGCGCCAGCAAAAGGGCGCAGGCGCAATGCTGAGCTTCGAACTGGCCGCTGGCGCGGACGTTCGCGAGTTCACGCGCGCGGTGCGCCTCTTCGCCTTGGCGGAGTCGCTCGGCGGTGTCGAAAGCCTGGTCGCGCATCCGGCGACCATGACGCACGCCTCCATGAGCCCCGAAGCACGCCGCGCCGCCGGTATTGGCGATAATCTCATCCGCGTCTCCGTCGGCCTCGAACATGAGGACGATCTGACCGCGGACCTGGATCGCGCGCTCACGCAGGCAGCGGCGCGGGCGAGGTGAATTGCGCGCCGTTGAGGCGTTGTCTAACTGGTCGAGACGACAGAAGAGGACGTTATGTCGGGGAAGCCCGCCTGGGTGGTGCATAAATTCGGCGGCAGCAGTGTCGCTGACGCTGACTGTTTCCGCCGTGTCGCCGAAATCGTGGAAGCGCGGCGCGATGAGCGTTCGGCTGTGGTGCTCTCCGCTTGCCGGGGCGTGACCGATGCGCTCTACGCCTTGGTCGACCTCGCCGAGCAGCGTCAGGACATCACCGCAGCAATTGCCGCCCTGCGCAGCCGCCACACAGACATCGCCGAAGAATTGCTCTCGCCCAGCGCAGCAGCACGCTACGCCGACGAACTCGAGAACGACCTCAATGACATTCGCGGCGTCCAGCACGCCGTCCAGCTGACGCGAACGGCCGCGCCGAATGTCCGCGACCTCGTTGCGGGCTATGGCGAGATCTGGTCGTCGAAGCTGTTTGCGGCCTTCTTGCGCGAGCGCGGCAACGTGTCTTCGGCAGTCGCGTGGGTGGATGCGCGACAGATCGTCTTCGTTGATAGCGGTCCGCTTGGGCCGATGGTGGATTGGCAGCGTTCGCGCAAAGGGCTGGCCGATACGGTCGACGCCAGCGCCGACCAGCTCTTTGTCATTACCGGTTTTGTCGCCGCCGATGCGCGCGGCGCGCAGACGACGCTCGGCCGCAATGGCAGCGATTTTTCCGCATCGATCTTCGGCGCGCTGCTAGCGGCGCGCGAGATTTGCATCTGGACGGATGTTGATGGCGTTCTCTCGGCCGATCCGCGCCGCGTGCCGGGCGCGGCGGTGATCGATGCGCTCTCTTATAATGAAGCGATGGAGCTGGCCTATTTCGGCGCAAAGGTCATCCATCCCCAGACCATGGGCCCCGCTGTCGCCAGCGGCATTCCGATCCGCATCTTGAACACCTTCGCGCCCGACGAGCGCGGCACGGTCATCTCTGCCGAGCCGCAGACGAACGTAGCGGTTAAAGGTATCACCAGCATCGAGAACGTTGCGATGATCGATCTTGAAGGCGCCGGCATGATCGGCGTGCCCGGCACTGCACATCGCTTGTTCGGCGCGCTGCGCGAAGCGGAAGTGTCGGTGATCCTGATTTCGCAAGGTAGTTCGGAGCACTCGATCTGCTGCGCGGTTCCCGCAGCACAAGTCGACCGCGCCGCCGCGATCGTGCGCGAAGCGTTCGACCGCGAATTGCGCACCGGGCAAATCCAGGACGTGGCCGTCGATCGCGATCTCGCCATCCTCGCCATTGTCGGCGACGGTATGGCCGGCACGACCGGCGTTGCGGGCAAACTCTTCTCAGCGCTCGGCCGCGCCGGCGTGAACGTGCGCGCCATCGCGCAAGGCGCTTCGGAGCGGAACATCTCGGCAGTGGTGGATGCCGCGCACGTCACCCGCGCGTTGCGGGCTGCGCATGCCAGTTTTTATCTTTCGCCGCACACGCTCTCGCTCGGCGTGATCGGGCCGGGCTCAGTCGGCGGCGTCTTCCTCGATCAGCTCGGCTCGCAGACAGGCCGGCTGCGCGACGCGTTCAACCTTGATCTCCGCGTGCGTGGCATCGCGGCGTCGAAGCGCATGGCGCTCTTTGACCGTGGCGTCGATCTCGCCAACTGGCGCGCGCAGTTTGAAGCGGCCGCTGAGCCGCTCGATATCGAGCGCTTCCGCGATCACATCCGCGCCGACCATCTGCCGCACAGCGTTATCGTCGATTGTTCCGCAAGCGAATCCGTCGCGCTGCGTTATGCGGACTTTTTCGAGCGCGGCATTCACGTGGTCACACCCAACAAGAAAGCCTACAGCGGCGCCTACGCCTATTACCAGGAACTGGGCGAAGCGCGCCGGCGTGGCAACGCGCACTTCCTCTACGAAGCCACCGTCGGCGCGGGCCTGCCGATCATCGGCACGGCGCGGGAATTGCGCGAAACTGGCGATGAGATTGCCAGTATCGACGGCATCTTCTCCGGCACGCTGGCCTACCTCTTCAACGTTTATGACGGAACACAGCCATTCTCCGAGGTGGTGAGCGATGCGAAAGCGCGGGGCTATACAGAGCCCGATCCGCGCGATGACCTGTCCGGCCTCGATGTGGCGCGCAAACTGATCATTCTCGCGCGCGAGATGGGACTTGTGCTCGATCTCTCGGACGTCGAGATTGAGAGCCTCGTGCCCGCAGCATTGCGCCATGTCAGCGTCGAGGAGTTCATGCGCCGTTTGCCGGAGTTCGATGCCGAGATGCAGGCGCGTTTCGATGCGGCGCGCGCACGTGGGAAAGTGTTGCGCCATGTCGGACGCGTGACTGCGACCGGCGAGGCGCGCGTCGGCATCGTCGAGTTGGACGAAAATGCTTCGCTCGCCAACACGGCGCTGACCGACAATATCGTCCGCTACACCACGCGCCGCTACAGCGCCAATCCGCTGATCGTGCAAGGGCCGGGCGCGGGACCTGAGGTGACGGCGGGCGGCGTCTTCGCCGATCTGCTGCGGCTCGCCTCTTATCTCGGAGCGCGCATGTGAGCGCCCAAAGCGCCACCGCGTTCGCACCGGCGTCGGTGGGCAATGTCGCCGTCGGCTTCGATATTCTGGGCTTTGCCGTCGATGTGCTGGGTGATCGCGTTACTGCGACGATAACTGACGCTCCCGGCGTTACAATCACGTCCATTTCGGGCGTGGTGGACGATCTGCCAAAGGATGCGGCGCTGAACACGGCCGGGCGCGCCGTGCAAGCTTTGCTTGAGCGCGCCGCGCCCGGTTTTGGTATTGCGCTCGCAATCGGAAAAGGCATTCCGCTTGGCTCCGGCCTGGGCGGTTCAGCGGCGTCCGCAGTGGGCGGCGTTGTAGCGGCGAATGCGCTTCTGCCATCGCCGCTGAGCAAACTCGATCTGCTGAAATGCGCCATGCACGGCGAAGCCGTCGCCAGCGGCGCGCTGCACGTGGACAATATCGCGCCTTCGCTTTTCGGTGGGCTCGTGCTCACAGTCGGCATCGATCATCCGCGTGTGAAGCAAATTCCGGTGCCGGCTGGCGTGCGCGCGGTTGTCGTGCATCCGCGAATGTTTCTGGCGACGCGGGAAGCGCGCGGCGTGTTGAGCCGGAGCGTCGAAATGTCGGACTTTGTCTGGCAGACAGCCAATCTCGCTGGCTTTATTTCTGGTTGCTACACGGACGATCTCGATCTCATTCGCGAGTCGTTCGAAGACGTGATCATCGAGCGCCAACGCCAGTCGCTCATTCCCGGATTCGCCCCCGCACGCGCCGCCGCCATGGCGGAGGGCGCGTTGGGTTGCTCGATCTCTGGCGCGGGGCCGAGCATTTTCGCTTGGGCGCTCGATGCCCAAGCCGACGCCGTACGCGCGGCGATAGAATCTCAGTTCGCCGTCGAAGGCATCGAAACCGATGGCTGGGTGATCGATATCGATAGCCCCGGCGCGCGGCTGGTCTGAGATGCGCTTTGTCAGCACACGCGGCGGCGCCGCTCCCGCAAGCTTGAGTGCGGCGCTCACGCAAGGTTTGGCGCCAGATGGCGGGCTTTATGTTCCCGAAACTTGGCCGCGCTTCCAAGATCGCAGTGCGCCGGAAGCCTTGCCGGCGTTCGCTGCACGCTTGCTCGCGCCGTTTTTCGAGGGCGACCCATTAGCGTCTTCGCTGCCGGAGATCACTGCCGACGCCTTCAACTTCCCCGCCCCGCTCACGGCGCTCGACAGCAACACCCGCGTCCTCGAGCTTTTCCACGGCCCCACGGCGGCGTTCAAGGATTTCGGCGCGCGCTTTCTCGCCGCCTGCTTGACACGCACGCCGCGCGACGATGATCGGCCTTTGTACATTCTTGTCGCGACCTCCGGCGATACGGGCGGCGCAGTGGCCGCTGCGTTTCACAATCGGCCGGGCATCTCCGTCAGCATTCTTTATCCGGCTGGCATGGTCTCGCCCGCGCAGGAGCGGCAGCTCACATGCTGGGACGGGAACGTGCGTGCGTTCCGCGTGGCGGGCGCTTTCGACGATTGTCAGCGGCTGGTCAAAGAGGCGTTCGCCGATCGCGCGATCACGCAGCGCTTTGCGCTCTCGTCGGCCAACAGCATCAACATCGCGCGTCTGTTGCCGCAGATGAGCTATTTCGCGGCGTCGAGTCTCGCCATTTGGAACGAAACTGGCGCTCCAGCGTCGTTCGTCATCCCCAGCGGCAATCTCGGTCACGCCACCGCGTGCGTTTGGGCGCGGCATATCGGCTTGCCGATCGATCGCATTGTCCTCGCCCACAACGCCAATCGCACGATGCCGGACTTTCTCGAAGGCGGCGAGTGGCGTCCGCGGCCAACCATCGCGACGCTCGCTTCAGCCATGGATGTCGGCGATCCCAGCAATGGCGAACGCCTGCGCCATCTCTTCCCGAAGCTTGACGATCTCCGCCAGGCGGTCAGCGCTTATGTCATCGAAGATGCGGCGATCGCCGCCCGCATCCGAAGCGGCTTTGCGGAGCACGGCCAAATCTGGTGCCCGCACACGGCCGCCGCGGCCGAAGCCTATGCCCGGTTGAGCGAGCGCGGCGAGGGTGTCTGGGTCATTGCGGCGACCGCTCATGCCGCGAAGTTCGCCGAAATCGTCGAGCCTCTCATCGGGCGAAAAATCGACCAGCCACCGGCGCTCCAAGCCTTGCCGCCGGGTCGGCCCGCCATAAATATTCCTTCAAGCCTAGCGGCCTTACGCGACGCGATTGTCTGAGCAAGCTCAGACGGACCGGCCTAGCCCTCTGAAATCCTTGGGCCGACCCGCCTCCGCTACCTTTCGTCCCGTTCAGGAATTCGTGATCCGGATTGCGCCTCTGTCGCGAGACCGCCATATCCGCGCCTCGCTCGGGGTCCATAACGGTCCCGCTGCGAAGCGATCAGGGGGCTGACGCAAGGCGCGGAGCGTTTACCGCGTGACCGGTCCCGGGGCCATTGAGCCCAACCCCGGAACCGAACGAGAGAAGTGGTGGAGCTGAATGGATCACGATTTCTGCAACGTCGACGGCGCCAGACGCCTGAAGCAGCGGATCGAGGAATATTGGCGTGAGCGTGGGTTCACGGTCGATGTGAAGCTCATTGAAGCGGGCTTCGTTGCGGCCATGCGTTCTGCGCGAACCGATGTTCGAAGCGATATGGTCAACGGGTTCCCGACCAAGCGGGACGCCAATGAGCGGGAACGCTCAAGCCCTAGTCGGCGCGGCTTGATGGAAGTCGCGTAAGCGCCGCATCCTGCGGGTTTACGGGCGCGCCGCCAGCAAGCGGCGGCAGGCCGGCGCTAAATCTGAAAATCGATGGAGCAAAACGTCGGCGCCGAGCAATTCGGCGCCGACGTCGCTATAGCCAAAGCTCACAACGATAACCGGCGCGGCAGCGCCGCGCGCGGCGGCGACATCGGCGACCGAGTCGCCGACCATCAGCGAGCGGCGCACCGTGCCTCCGGCGCGTCTGACGGTTTCGCGATAGTGCTCCGGATGCGGTTTTCGCTCCGCCACCGCATCGGCGCCGACAATGGCGGAGAAGCGGTCGGCGAGTTTGAGCGTTTTCAGGAGCTGTTCGGAGAGGCCGGTGCGCTTGTTGGTGCAAACCGCGAATTTCGCGCCGAGGCCTGCCAGAGCATCCATGGCCTCGACGACGCCAGGAAACGGCTTCGAATGGCGCGCGATATCGGCGGCATAGAAGCGGACGAACTCTTCGGTCAGTTCATCGATCCGCGCCGGAGAGAAAGTGATCCCATGCAGCTTCGAAGAGCGCTCGATCAGCACCTTGGCGCCTTGGCCGACCATTTGCCGGACCGTCTCGATCTTTACGCGCGGCAGGCCTTCCAGGTCCATCGTTTCGTTGAGCGCGCGCACCAAATCGGGCGCGGTATCGACCAGCGTGCCGTCGAGGTCGAAAACGATGGTCGCGCCGGCCAGTTCGCCGCTGCTCATGGGATGCCCCGTTCAAACCAATCCGCTAAGACAGGGCCTGGATTCGAACAAGCGGAGCGCACATGAGCCGGGCGCGTGCGGCGATCATTCTGGCGGCGGGACAAGGCACGCGGATGAAATCCGCTTTGCCGAAGGTTCTGCACGAAGTCGGCGGCCGGGCCATGCTCGATTGGTCGATTGCGGCGGCCTCCAACACCGGCGCGGCGAAAACTATTGTCGTGGCCGGCAAGCATTCGCCGGCCGTTGCCGATCATGTCGCCAAGGTTTTGGGCGACGGCGCGTCTGCAATTCAGGATCCGCCGCTCGGCACCGCGCATGCTGTACGTGCTGCTGCAAACGCGCTCGCCGGTTTCGATGGTGATGTCATCATCCTCTATGGCGATGCGCCGTTCGTGCCGCCTGAGCGGATCGAAGAAATGTTCGCGATGCGCGCGGCGCATGGCGGCCTCGTCGTGCTCGGTTTCAAAGCGGCGGACCCGACCGGTTACGGCCGCTTGATGCTCGGCGCCGATGGCGTGGTGGAGCGGATTGTCGAACATAAAGACGCGAGTGAAAGTGAGCGGGCAAATCGGCTGTGCAATTCGGGTGTGATGTGCGCCGATGCGAAGCTGCTGTTTGAGTTGCTGGCGCAGGTGAAGAACGAAAACGCCAAGGGCGAATACTATCTCACCGATGTGGTGGCATTAGGGCGTGCGGCTGGCCACAAAACCCATGTGCTGATCGGCGAAGAATCCGATGCGCTGGGCGTGAACTCAAAAGTCGAACTCGCCGCCGCTGAAGCCGGCTTTCAAAAACGCGCGCGGATCGCGGCGATGGAAGCGGGCGTGACGCTGATCGATCCGGACACCGTGTTCTTCAGCTACGATACGGAGATCGCGGCGGACGTTGTGATCGAGCCGAACGTGTTCTTCGGCAAGGGCGTGAAAGTCGGCAAGGGCGCCCGCGTTCATGCGTTCTGCCATTTCGAAAAAACCGAGATCGGCGAAAACGCCGAGATCGGTCCGTTCGCGCGGTTCCGGCCCGGCTCCAAACTCGGCAAGAAAACCAAGATCGGCAATTTCGTCGAAGTGAAGAACTCCGTTCTGGGCGACGGCGCGAAGGCCAGCCATCTCTCTTACATCGGCGACACCGACGTTGGGGCCGGCGCGAATATCGGCGCCGGCACGATCGTCTGCAATTACGATGGCTTCGACAAGTATCGCACAACCATTGGTGCCGAAGCCTTCATCGGCTCAAACACAGCGCTCGTCGCGCCCGTAAAAATCGGCGATCGCGCTTACACCGGCACAGGCAGCGTCATCACCAGAGACGTGCCTGACGGCGCGCTTGGCGTCGCGCGCGGACGGCAAACCAATCTCGAAGGCTGGGCCGACAAGAACCGCGAAAAGAAGCGTGCGGAGAAAGCCAAGAAGGATCAGGCCGAATGACCGAAAGCCTCGCCAAGTTCAACGCCGCCCACGCCGCGCTCGATTACGTCAAGGACGGCATGGTGCTTGGGCTCGGCACTGGCTCGACGGCGGCGCATTTCGTGCGGCAATTGGGCGAACGGGTGCGGCAGGGCTTGCGGGTCAAAGGCGTGCCGACATCGGAAGCGACGCGCAATTTGGCAGAACAAGTCGGCGTGCCGCTGCTGGAAATTTCGCAGGTGAGCGCGATCGATGTTTGTATCGATGGCGCTGATGAAGTCGATCCGGCGTTCCGTTTGATCAAGGGCGGCGGCGGGGCGTTGCTGCGTGAGAAAATCGTGGCTGCCGCTTCCAAGCAGATGGTGGTGATCGCGGACGAGACGAAGTGGGTTGAAACTCTGGGCGCGTTTCCGCTGCCGGTTGAGGTGACGCGGTTTGGTTTTGCGCTGACACAAGCGCGGGTCGTGGAGGCGTTGCGGGCGACGGGATGCGCAGGCCATGAGGTTGAACTTCGGGTCAGCGGCAAGTCGAACGAGCCGGTGATCACCGATGGCGGCAATTACATTCTCGACGCGCACGCCAAGCGCATTGTGAACGCTGAAGCCTTGGCCGCTGCGTTGCAGGGCATCGCGGGCGTCGTCGAGCACGGTCTTTTCATCGGCCTGGCGCAGACCGTGATCCTCGGCAAAGACAAAGGCGCGGAAGTGAAGCGACTTTAGCGCCTATGGAGCGCGGGCGTCCCCGCCCGCATTTGGGTCAAGCAGCCAAGTGGGCAGGGACGCCCGCGCTCCAGATTAAGCGGCGCGCTTCTTCTTCTTCGCTTTGGTGGCTTTGGTTTTGCTCTTCCCGGCCTTCTTCGTCGCCATTTTGCGGGCGAGCGCTTTTTTCTTTTTCGCAGGCGGATTGGCGCGTTTGGCTTCGCACTTGGGGCAGGCGCAGATGTCTTTTAGATATTCTTTGAAATAGTTCTCGCCGTAATCGTAGTTCAGCTCTTCGCCCGGTTTGATTTTGCGCAGCGCGTGAATGAAGACGCGGCCCTTGTGAATGTTGGGCTCACAATTGGCGCGGCATGAATGATTGATGTAGCGCGCCGTGTTGTAGCGCGGCGAACCGTTGATGGTTTTCTTGGCGTTGACTTCGAACAGATAGAGCGAGTTGATTTTGTCTTCTTGGTCCTTCGGCACGACTGGGCCGACATATTCGATGACGCATGCGCCCTTCGGAATTTCGCTGTCGGTAAACAAACCGAGGCCGCTCTTTGAGCGGCCGACGCGCAATTCAAAATCCCCGGGTACGTAGCTCTTTCGCATGCCTGCTCCACGCTTCATCGTTGACGTTTGTTCTCAAACGCCGTGCTGCACTTTCGATTGCGCGTTGGTTTCGCCAGTCCTCCGCAGCCGAGGCTTGGGAGGACACCTTTCGCGCGCTTCGCGTGCGAAAGGTGGCTGGGGTGCTAGGATTCGAACCTAGGAATGGCGGTACCAAAAACCGCTGCCTTACCGCTTGGCGACACCCCAAAAGCGCGAGCCGGGTACTTAGAGGCGCCCGCCTGCCGATGCAACAGCGCCGGTTGGCCCGATTGCCAGGGCCGAAAGCCGGCCTTATAAGCCCGGCCTCTCGGAGTATAGCTCAGCCTGGTAGAGCACCACGTTCGGGACGTGGGGGTCGTAAGTTCGAATCTTGCTACTCCGACCAAGTTTCGCGGAGGCGGTCCAAACGGCCGCTTCCGCGTTTTGGTTTCAGCCGATTTGGCTGAAGAGAAGCCAGATCAGGCCCACTCCCAGCGCCGCCAGCAGCGCCCAGCGCGCTGCTTCGGCGAGCGTGTGAACCAGTTCGCGGGCGAAGCCGAACATCGAGAGCGCCAGCGTCACCGCGAATGTCCCGCCGACCGCGAGCCAGATTTCGAAGGCGCCGAGTTGTGAATCGACGGCGGCCAGCCAGGCCAAATAGGCAGTAAAAGCGGCCATTCCGAAGCGCACCAGCGCTTTCAGGATCGCGCTGCCGGCCTTGTGATGATCGAAGCGTTGGCGCGCCGGTTCGGCTGGGGCCGGATAGAGATAGACCGGCGGCGGTGGCTCTGGGGTGGCCAGATCCGAGCGTAGCCTGCGCCACGCCTCGGCTTCGAGCTCGGCCCGGAGCTGTTGCTCATGCATCCAGTCATCGCTGGCGATAGCCGGTCTTGCACGCGAGCCAGTCATCCGGCGCACCCTCCAGAGCCCCATCATGCGCTAAACCGGGGAATCCGGAAATAAGCTGTGGCAGCGGAGACTTATGGCAAGCCGCAGGTTCACGACCTGCGTACTTTTATCATTAATCGATAAAATCGCTTGCCTTCCGGTCCCGTCCATATCATTTATCGATAAATTCCTCCGCGTACCCCTGGGAGTAGGGCTTTGAAGCAGTTTTTGATTACCGTTGGCGGCGTCGTGGTGGGCGGCTTCCTTTTCTTCTTTGTCGGCTTCTTTTTGCTGATGGGCATGCTGGGCGCAGCCTCGGCGCCGGCGCCGCATCCGTCCCGCATGGTGCTGGCCATCGATTTGCGGGAACCGATGACCGACCAGCGGCCGACCAATCCGTTCGCCGCGCTCGGCGGCGAGCCCTCCTTGCTCGATACGCTGAACCGCATCGAAGCAGCGCGCACCGATGATCGCGTGCGCGGCCTTTATATTCGCGCCAACACGGGCGGCATGCCGGCAGCGCAAGCGGAAGAAATTCGCGCAGCGCTCGCGACCTTCCGCGCTTCCGGCAAGTTCGTGGTCGCGCACTTGCAGAACGACGGCATCCGCATGGGCATGCCGGGCTACATGGCGATCGCCGATAGCGATGAAGTGTGGTTGCAGGAGTCGAGCGAGTTCATGCCGATGGGCCTTTCGGCCGAGGTGACATTCTTCGCCGGCACGCTGCAGCGCTATCACATGCAAGCGCAGTTCGAGACGCGCGAAGATTATAAAACCGCGGCGGCGACGCTGACGGAACGCACGTTCACGCCAGAGCATCGCGAGTCGATGATGAGCCTGATGGGCGGTCTCTACGACAACATGCTCGCCAACATCGCGACCGATCGCGGCATCACGCCGGCTGCGGCGCGTGCGGCGATCGAGGCGACGCCGTTCACCGCACAGCGCGGCGTTGAGCTTCAGCTGGTCGACCGCCTTGGCCGTCCGGAGGAAGCAGTGCGTGCAGCGCTTGAGCGCGGCGAAGAGGCGGAGCTGGTTGAGATCAGCCATTACAACGCCCCGGCCCATCGCGGCGGACAAGTGATCGCGGTTGTTCAAGGCGAAGGCGCCATCGTCTCCGGCCCAGAGAGTGGCGACATTTTCGGCGATGACAGCGTGTTCAACAGCGACCGCATCGCCGAAGCGCTGCTGGAAGCGTCGGAAGACGATGATGTCGCGGCGATCGTGTTCCGCGTGTCGAGCCCGGGCGGTTCGGTTGTGGCGTCGGACCAAATCCTGGCCGCGCTGCGCACCGCTCAAGAGCGTGGCAAGCGTGTGGTCATTTCGATGGGCGATGTCGCGGCTTCGGGCGGCTACTACGTCTCCGCTTACGCCGATGAGATCGTCGCTTCGCCCTCGACCATTACCGGTTCGATCGGCGTGCTCGGCGGCAAGCTGATCATTGGCCCGGCGATGGATCATTATCTGTCGACCAACACCGAGACGATCTCGATGGGCTCGCCGCTGATCAACAGCTTCAGCTCGGAGCGTCCGTTCACGCCGGCCGAACGGGCTGCGTTCGCGGGCTTCATTGATCGCGCTTACGTGCAGTTTATCGGCCTCGTCGCCGAAGGCCGCGAGATGACGCCGGACCAAGTCCGCGCCATCGCTGGTGGCCGGGTGTGGACGGGTCAGCAAGCGCTGGAGCGTGGCCTGGTCGATCATCTGGGCGGCTTCCAGGTGGCGGTTTCGCGGGCGCGGGCCTTGGCGGGCATTGAAGACGATGCGCGTGTGACGCTGCGCTACTATCCGGCGGAGCAAAATCCGTTCGAGGCGTTCGGCCGGTTGTTTGGCGCGTCGTCGGAAAGCGTTGAGGCGCTGGTGCGCTTGAACAGCGTGCTCTCCGATCCGCGCACGCAGCGGGCGATCGAGGCGCTGCGCGAAGAAGACGTCAATGTGCGCGCGGAAACCGATCGCTTCCACGTGGAATAAACTGAACTCAAAACACTGACTGAACGGCCCTCGCTTCGCGGCGGGGGCCGTTTTGTTTAGCTCGTGTCGACCAAGCGCGGACGTTCGGGCCATGCCTGACAGCACTTTTCGACGCCCGCGACGCAGAGCGTATCGAAGGCGACATGGCCGACGAGCGCGGCTGCGGTTTTGGGATGCTTAAGCACGGCGTCGGCGGCGCGCGGTCGCGCATGCAAGCGCGCGGCGAGCCGGCGGGCGTATGGCGCCGGATCGTTGAAAACGCGGATGAGCGCCTCGTAGCGCTCCGCCAGCGGCCATGCGGAGTGGAAATTATGGAGCGCGGGCGTCCCCGCCCGCAACACTTGTGGCCGTCCATGCGGGCGAGGACGCCCGCGCTCCATAGTTGGAAAACTCACCCGCCAGTCTTCCGGCTTATCGTGATCGAAGCCGATGGCGCGGCTTTCGTGTTTGTGCGCCGCGCGATGCGCCGTTCGCGTCGCGCATTTCGGATAAGCCGCCGCTTCGATCAGCAACAGCTTGCGCATGACCGCTTCGCCGGCGCGCAGCCATTCGCGCAACAGCAGATAGGGCGCCCGCGTCAGCGTGTGCTGGCGCGCGACATCCTCCGGCGCGCCGAAGAGATTGTAGAGCGTGTGCAAAAACGCTTCAGCGATACGCCAGAGGCTCAAGGGTGCGGAGCGGGGTGTGGACATGTGCGCCGAGTATAAGCGCGGGGCGAGACCGGTCGGATTGGCCGCGATCTATCCCCTGGTTAGGGGAGGGCGGCCCAAAGGGCCGGGGGAGGTTTGCCGGAGGATGCAGAACTGGCGCAGAGCGGCGCGCCAGGTGACTGGCAAACGAGGTCTGCTTTTCGCCGTTTGTGGACATACGCCGAGGCACAACACTGTCGTCAGAGATTGGTGAGGCCAAACCTCAAGTACTGGCTCCAGGCGTCCTGTGGCGCGACGATTTGCGGAAGCGCTTCCACAGGCGCCCAAAATAGTCGCCACATATGATGGTCCGCTGCAACCATCCACTCCGACGGCGTCTCGCCCTCGAATGGCAGGAGATAGAAGAAGCGCCGCCGCCTCTGGGTAACGGCGCGTCTTGGAACCCAGCCAGTAATCTGCGCCGAAATGTATTGTGGGTCGGGCCACCGATTGTGCTCGATGTAGGTCGCTTGGACGAAATCATCTTGTTCGCGATCAATCTGCACGCCGATGCCGTTCCGGAGTGTGGCCCAGCTTGCGCTGCCGAGCGTGGGACGCAGATATACCGGCGTCGTGCTGAGTGTAGTGGCAGCCGGTCTCTGAATTGTTTCTTCAAATACATCGATCAAGTGGGGCGCGGGCAACTCGGCGAGCCCCGTCTCTTCGCGCGCTTCACGCGCGGCCGCGCTCGTCGGCTCTTCGCCGGGTTCGACGGTGCCAGCGGGATATTGAATGCCTGCGTGCGGATGTTCGATCAGCAGCACCTCTGCCACCGTGGATCGCGAAGCCCGCGTGACAAAGCAGGTGACTTTCAGCAGCGCGTCTGAGTGGTTAGGCGGCGAGGTCATGCAGCGTCATTACCAGCACGCGCCCACCGGCTGCAAAGGGCCAGAATCGGACTGCGTCATTCGCGGCGGCCACCGCAAACCTCATCCGGCCCTTCGGGCCACCTTCTCCTTGATCAGGAGAAGGACGCTGCACGCAATCGATCCTCTGGATTGCGCTATTCCGTCTCGGCTTCGGCTTCCTCGTCCGTGCTTGGTTCGCGCTCCCAGCCGGGTGGCTGGAAGTTGGCGGCGCTGAATTGGTAGGCGGCGCGGCCCATGGCGCGTGTGGTCGGCGCGGTGGTGATGCGGTAGCGCACTTCGGTGCAGTCGCCCGGCGCTTGCGGCACGGCGCGGTGGAAGACCATCAGCGTCGGATGCTCGAACGCGGACGTATCGAACACACCGCCGCGGCCGAGGCGGACGACTTCGATCTGGCCGTTGCGCTGGCCGAGGCCGACCAATTCGAGATTGGGATCGCCATCGACAGAGAACGTGTAACGGCCGTCGAGATCGAGCGCGACATAAGCCGCGCCGAGCTGTTCGACGCCGTTCTTGGGCGATATCTCACCGACTTCCGTGATCGTGCGCGCGAGATGGACGGCGCGCGGGAAGACGGGCGCCAGCGCATAGTCGCGGGCGAAGTTCTGTGCGCGCCAACGCTCGATGGCTTGCGGGATGGTCGAGCGGACGCCGCTCAGCGTCACCGACATGGTGTCGAAGCCGTCATGGGCGACGGCGTTTTCCCAGATGCGGGTGACGATGCCGGGGCCATGTTGATCCGACAGCGATTGCAGCAACGTCCACTGGGCGTAGTCGTGGCCTTCGGTGTTGGTAGTCCAGCAGCGCTGCGGCGCGGCGAAATCGGTTTCGGTGTATTCGGTGGCGTCCTGATCGACGCCGACCGTTGTTGTTTCAATCCACGAGGCGGTGGCTTCGTAAAGCCAGTTCAGGCCCTCTTCGGAATCGTAGCCGAATTGGATGACGTGGTTGAATTCGTGCGTCGCGGTGGCGCGCATCAGGCTTTCCGGCGGCGCTTCCTTTTGCATGCCGCGGAAATCGTTATCGATGACGAACACGGTGCGCGCCACGGCGCGCTCGCGCACGTTCGGCGTGTTGGGATTATCGAACACGATCTGCACCGGCGCGGTGTAGCCCATCGAGCCGTTGGCTTGCGCGACATAGGCGCGGTAGCGGCCGTCTTCGTCGCGCACCGGCTCGGCCCAGCCCATTTCGCGGACTTGCCGCGTGAACAGGCTCTGCAGCGCATCGGCGGTGAGGCGGGCGTATTCGTGCGTCGAGGCGTCCTCGCCTTCCGTCGTGTAATAGAGGTTGAAGTCCTCGGTTTGGATGTGGAGCTCGGGGCCGCTGAGTTGGACGGCGTCTTCCAGCAGCGCTTGCAGCGTGGCGACGACTGATGCGTCCACATTGGTCAGCGCGATGCGATATTCGCCGCTGGTGTCGGCGCCGCGATAGCGTTCGACGATGAGCGTGTAGGCGGCGGTGCGCGGCGCGGTGAAGGCAAAGCTGGCATTGAGCGAGCCGTCGCCGCGATCGTCATTGAGCGCGACCGGGTAGCCATCGCTATCGTTCAAGCGCAGCACCGGATCGAGATCGCCGCTGGTGGTGTCGGCCAGCGCCAGGATGGTTTGGCCGGCGGTGAGCTGCAGCGTGTATTCGCGCGAGGGCGTCTCGGCGTTGAGCGCGCCTTCGTGCGTGGCGAGCGGCGCGCCTTCGATGGCGGCAAAATCAAATGGCGGGCGCGCTTGCGGGTCGACCGCGAGCGAGATGGCGGCGTCGCCGACGCCATTGCCGCCATAGGTGCTGGCGACGATCGTGAAGCGGCCGGCGGTTTCGATTTGATAGACGATTTGCGAATTCAAGGTGCCGTCGCCGCGATCGTCGTTCTGGCGCAGCACAGCGCCGCTGGCGTCGAGCAGCGAGAGCGTGGTGTCGAGATTTTCGGTGAAGGCGAAGGTGGAGGCGACGAAGATGTCGCCGGCAGCGAGCGTCGCGTCGTAGCGCGCCTCAGTCCGTTGCGGGCCGAAGCTCACCGTGTTTTCGCTGATCGTGCGCGCGGCGTGCGAGAGGCCGAGATCGAGGCCGTAGGCGACGTTGAGGCCGAATTCGCCTGCTGCGCCGTTATAGCCGGTGACGATTGCGGTGTAGGTCCCGGCGGTGCGGGCGCGGTGAATGATGCGCGAGGAGAGATCGCCCTCGGCCTGGTCGTCATTCTCTGCGACCTGTTCGCCATTGGGGGCGATGAGCGTGAGCACGCTGTCGAAATCGCCTTCGAGCGTGGTGGTCAGGGTGACGACCTGGCCGGCGTCGAGCGGAATCGGGAACGATGCACGCGGGGCTTGCGCGGTCACGGCGCCTTCAAGCGTTTGATCGGTCGCGGCGGGCGCTGTGGCGCAGGCGGCAAGAAGCACAAGAGCAAGCAGCGCAGCGCGCATGGAAATCCCCCGAATTGGTTGGCCGGGCGATTCTCGCCTAGCCGTGCCTCGCTATAGGCACTCACGCGATGGCGGGAAATGGCGCGTTTCGTTTTGGGGAGTATGGCGCGCGCTTTTGCCGGAGAGTGAGGGCTTTTAGCCCTTATTCTCGACCTCATACTTCGGCAGATCGGCGCGCAGTGTTTCGTACAAGCGCTCCACGAAGCGCTCGGGATCGTCGTCGACGAAATCGTCGAAGTAGGCTTCCAGATTGCTCTCGAACACGTACTCGCCGTCCTCGGCGAAGATGAAGCCTAGTTCTTCGTCGGTTGGGACGTGGAGCACGATGATCTGAGTTTCATCGTCGTCGTCGTCGCCGAGGGTGAAGGCGAGGCGGCGGGAGCTGATCTTCTCTGCGAGGATCGGCGCGAGCGCTTGCAGCGCGGCGAGATCGTCGAAGCCGGTTTCTTCCGAGAGCGCGGCTTCGAGACGCTTGCGCGCGGAATCGACTTGCGCGTCGAAGTCGCCAGTCGGCGCAGGTTGTTTTTTCGCGCTCATGCCGCTTCCAGCAAGCTCTGGAAGACTGCCGTGCCGCCGGTGCGGCCGAGTTCGGGATCGGACGCGCGTTCGGGGTGGGGCATCATGCCCATGACATTGCCGCGCGCATTCATGATGCCGGCGATGTCGCGCGCTGAGCCGTTCGGGTTGGCGAGATAGCGGAAGATCACTTGGCCTTCGCCTTCTATGCGGTCGAGTACGTCATCCTCTGCGACGAAGCGGCCGTCGCCGTGCGCGATCGGGATTTCGGTTTCGCGGTTCTCGCGATAGGCGCGCGTGAAAGCGGTGTTGACGTTGGCGATGGCGAGCGGGACTTCCTTGCAGCTGAACTTCAGGCCCGCATTGCGCGCCAGCGCGCCGGGAAGGAGGCGGGTTTCGGTCAGCACCTGAAAGCCGTTGCAGATGCCGAGCACCAGCCCGCCGCGTTCCGCGTGCGCAATGACGTCGCGCACGATCGGGCTCTTCGCGGCCATGGCGCCGGAGCGCAGATAATCGCCATAGGAAAAGCCGCCGGGGAGCACGACCAAGTCCGTGCCTTCCGGCAGCGTTGTATCCTTGTGCCAGACCATCTTTGCCGGCGCGCCGGTGATGCGATGGAGCGCGCGCGCTGCGTCGCGGTCGCAATTGGACCCTGGGAAGACGATCACGGCTGATTTCATGGGGGTTAGATAAAGGCTGCGGCGATTCAGGCCAAGGCTTTCAGGCGCTTCAGGAGCGCCAAGCACCGCTTTTGCGGCGGGTTGCCGCATGACTCGCGCGGCTGACATTGCTAAGTCCCGCCCCATGGCGACTTGGCTCATCATTGCCGTCCTCGGGACAATTGGCGTCACCGCGCTGCTGATGGGCGCGCTGCACCGCATCAATGCGCCGAAACAGCGCCGCAAAGGTGATGGCGGCGACGTCAACGTGGCCGTTGGCGGCAGCTCCGGTTCTGGGCGTCAGCAGACCGACAACGATAGTTCCGACAGCGGTTCCGATAGCGGCGGCGGTGATGGCGGCGGCGGTGGCGGCGATTGAGACGAAACCGTCATGCGCCGGTGGCATGAGGGCGCGGCTAGCGATTCTTGGGCGGACAACAAGCAAGGGTTTTTACTATGATGAGATTTGAGATGCGCAGCGCAGTGGCGGCGATCGCCGTACTGGCGCTGGCGGCATGCGGCGGCGAAGGCGGCGCACCTGCTGGCGGCTCGTCGTCGGAATCGATTTCGATCGATGGCTCCTCCACCGTGTTTCCGCTCTCCGAAGCTGTGGCTGAAGCGTTCTCCGCCAGCCAAACTGGCGGCGCGCGCGTTACTGTCGGCGAAAGCGGCACGGGCGGCGGCTTCCGCAAGTTCTGCCGTGGCGAAACGCAATTCCAGGGCGCCTCGCGCCCGATCCTTGCCGAAGAGATGGCCGCGTGTGCTGAAGCCGGCATCCAGTACGTCGAGCTGCCGATTGCGTTCGACGGCCTCACCGTCGTCGTGCATCCGTCCAACCCGCTGCGTGGCGCGACGCTCGCTGAGCTGCGCCGCGCTTGGGAGCCGGCGGCGCAGGGCACGATCACGAATTGGCGGCAAGTGAACCCGAGCTGGCCTAACCTGCCGCTGCAATTGTTCGGCGCCGGCACCGCTTCCGGCACCTTCGATTTTTTCACCGAAGCCGTCGTTGGCACCGCCAAGTCGTCGCGTACTGATTACACGCCGACCGAAGACGATAACGTCACGGTGCAGGGCGTCGTCGGCAATCCCGGCGCCATGGGTTATTTTGGATATGCGTATTACGAGCAGAACCGCGAGCGCCTCCACGCGCTGACCATTGATGGTGTGGCGCCAAGTCCGGAAACGATCGCCAACGGGTCCTATCCGCTGGCCCGGCCTATCTTCATTTACGTCAACGCAGACGCGCTGCAGCGTCCGCAAGTGCAACGCTTGGCGCAATATTATGTCGCCAATGCAGGGCGTTTGGCGCGCGAAGTCGGTTATGTCGCGCTGCCGGACGCTGCCTACGAGACGTTCGCGACGCGCGTGCGCGACCGTGTCGCTGGCACGGCCTTTGGCGGCCACCAGGAAGTTGGCGCGAGCATCGATGAAGTGATCGCTCGCCCGCTTAGCACGACAGCGCCAGCCGCACCGGCTGCGCCGCAATAACATAACACGCGAAATCGTGAGGCGTTCAGCAGTGGACGCCTCACGCACGCGGGCGGCACGCCCCATATATTGTGTATGCTGCCCACAGGCTTTTTTGCTGTAGCGGTCGGCGTTGCGGTACTCGTAGTGATCGCCATCATCTCACTGCGCGGGCCGCGCGATCCAGGCGGGCGTTTGCCCGGCAATGGCGGACCGATCATCCCCGGCCACGATCACTGGGACCATGACTTTGGCGGTGACGACGGCTAGCCTCCGCGCGAGGGAGGCGGCGTCATGGCGATTACGGGCGGGTGTTTGTGCGGCGCGGTGCGCTACGAATTGAGCGCGCCGATGCTGTTTGGCGGCTTCTGTTACTGCACAGATTGCCGGAAGAGCTCGGGCGTCCACGCAGCATCAATGGCCGTGCCGGAAGCGGCGCTCACGATCACTGGCGAAACGCGTGAGTTCTCCAAGATTGGCGGCAGCGGCCATCCGGTCGCGCGAGTGTTTTGCCCGACCTGCGGTTCGCCCATTCTGTCGAAGGGCGGGCGCCCTGGCGTCGTCATGCTGAAGGCCGGTACGCTCGACGATCCCGAGTACTTCAAACCCATGGCGTCGATCTATACGAGCCGCGCGCCAAGCTGGGACAAGCCACGCGAAGGCATGCCGGCGTTTCCCGAGATGATGCCGCAGGCTTAGCGCTTTTCGTCGTCGCCCCAACGCCAGCGCCAACCGCCTTCGGTGGTGCGCCAAGCGATGCCGACGAAGATGATGGTCACGACCGCGATGATCACCATGAACGGCGTGATCCGGCTCTCGGCTGACACCGCGCTGTTGGCCAGCCAAACACTGCACGCCGCGACGATGGCGACATAAGCTGCCGTCAGCGCCCAGCCCTGCCAGGACGCAGGCGCCGCGCCGAAGCCGTAGCGCTTAGGTTTGAACCAGGCTGTCATGAGCCGATGAGAGCGCAGAGCGGCGCTGGGCGCAAGCTTTTGAGCGCCTAGCTCGCGATTTCGACGCGGTAGCTTTCGATGACGGTGTTGGCGAGGAGCTTTTCGCACATCTCGCGCACTTGCGCTTCGGCGGTGGCGGGATCGAGATTGCCGTCGAGCGTGATTTCGATGCGCTTGCCGACGCGCGCGTCCTGCACATCGCCAAAGCCCAGCTCCTTCAGCGCGCCAGCGACGGCCTTGCCCTGCACGTCAAGCACGCCGGGTTTGAGGCCGACGGTTACGATGGCTTTCATTTGGTCCCCCGTTGGGGGACTAGGTTTTGGGTTCTCGGGATTGGGGTTGGGCGCGTCAGCGCCGGCGCGTTTCCCTAATCCCTAATCCCCAAAACCTAATCCCTAATTCAATGCACGTTATCGCCGCCGCCGCCGGCGGCTTGTTGTTTGACGATGCCTAGGCGGCGCGCGACTTCGACATAGGCTTCGGTGACGTTGCCGAGATCGCGGCGGAAGCGGTCTTTGTCCATCTTCTCGTTGGTCTGGACGTCCCAGAGGCGGGCGCTGTCGGGGCTGATTTCATCAGCGACGACGGTGCGCACCATGTCGCCCTCATAGAGACGGCCGAACTCGATCTTGAAGTCGACCAGCTTGATGCCGACGGCGCCGAACATGCCGAAGAGATAGTCGTTGATGCGCAAAGTGAGCGCCATGATGTCGTCGATCTCTTGCGTGCTCGCCCAATTGAACGCGGTGATGTGCTCTTCTGCGACCATCGGATCGTTGAGCTCATCTTTCTTGTAATAGAACTCGATGATCGAGCGCGGCAGCGGCGTGCCTTCCTCGATGCCGAGACGCGTCGAGAGGGAGCCTGCAGCGACGTTGCGGCAAACGACTTCGAGCGGGATGATCTCGACTTCGCGCACCAGCTGTTCGCGCATGTTCATCGTCTTGATGTAATGCGTGGGCACGCCAATCGCGTTCAGGTTCTGCATGATGAACCCGGAGATCTGGTTGTTGATGACGCCTTTGCCTTCGAGGATCGCCTTCTTCTGCGCGTTGAAGGCGGTCGCGTCGTCTTTGAAATATTGAATGATGGTGCCTGGCTCTGGACCCTCGAACAGGATCTTGGCCTTGCCCTCATAGATTTTCTTGCGACGCGTGGACATGGTGTGCTCCCTCCTCGAGGGCGCGGCGCGGGCTCAATCGCGCCAAGTGGCTCATGGGCGGCGTTTCACGGAATCGCCGCTACGCCGGGCAAGAACTTAGGGCCAAAGGCCCGGCGCCACAATTGGCCGCCGCTGTTGAGGTGCGTCGCAGCTGCGGTTGATCCTAGGCGTTCCGGCGCCTATTCATGGAAAGAACCGAGGAGACACTAAAGGCATGAGCCAGTTCGACGACAGAAAGCGCGGCCAGGAAGCAAAATTCCAGCTAGATCAAGAACTTGAGTTCAAGGCTCAGGCGCGCCGGGCGAAGTTCGTGGGCCAGTGGGCCGCAGGCCTCATGGGGCTCTCGGGCGAGGAAGCCGAGGCCTACGCCAAGTCCGTGGTGGTCGCCGACCTCGAAGAGGCGGGCACCGAGGACCTGTTCCGGAAAATCCGCGCCGACCTCGACCTCCACGCCGTCCAACTCTCGGACCATCAAATCCGGGCCAAGATGGATGAGGCTTTGGCCGAAGCGCGCGAGTCCTTCCGCACCGCGGGCTAATGCGCCGGGCGCTGCTATTGGCCGTTACAGTCGCGCTCGCCGCGCCATTGCTCGGCGCGTGCGTCTATCAGCGTGATCTGTAGTGCGGCGAGTATCCCGAACCGCATCAGAACACCTATTGCCGCGCTGAGCAGGATGCCGACGCCGAGCGTGAGTAACGGTACGACGCCGAGCGCCGCCGGCGTGACGGCTTGCCGCCGAACGCCACGCCATGAGCGCTCTTGGCTAACGCCGGTTCACGGCGTTTCTGAACTTTTCGTGCACGAGCGCGCGGCATGCTCCGCCTGGGTTTAGGCGGGACGAGATGCTGCGAGCTTCAATATTGGCCGCGCTGACGGCTGCGAGCGCGTGCGGGCCTGCGCCAGTCGCAATGCCGGCGACGCGCGCGAGCGAATTGTTGGAACGCTTCGCCGCGGGCGCCGCGGATGCTGACGTGTGCACGCCCGGCGGACGGGCGCTGCTGCGCGGCGCCGTGCGCGCCTATGGCGCGGCGATGGATGTGAGCGGCGTGGCGTGGCCGAGCGTGCCGGTTAGCGAAGAGACGCCGGATCGCTTGGGCGCGGTGGATATCAGCGTATTGGTAGCGTTTGCCGCTGGTTTCGTCGAGGCGTCTGATTTTCGCGGCGCGTCACGCGCGGCGTTGACGGAGCTTTCGTTCGCGCACTGGCCGGAAATGCGCTGGATGCGTGAGGGCGCGCGGGTGGCGTGCGCCGAAGTGGTGGCGCTGCAAACGGCGGCGGCGCGCGTGGTGATGGAAATGGAGCGGTTGCGGTTCGTTGAAGGCGCCGAACGCGTGCGCCGCCAGCAAGCGCGGCTGGAGCGCGCGCAAGTGCAGATGCAAGCGGCCGCGGCTGTGGTGGAAGCGCGCTTGGCGGCGGAGCGTGAGGGTTAGCCAAAAACCCGTTTGAAAATTTCATCGACGCGCGCGAAGTGATGCGCTTCGTCGAAGCAGGCTTCTAGCGCTTTGGCGTCCAGCTTCGCTGTTACGTCGGCATCGGAGCGGAGTTTATCGATGAGGGCGGTTTGGCTGCGGGGCGGCGGGCTTTGCCAGACGGCCATGGCGTTGCGCTGCACCAGGCGATAGGCATCCTCGCGCGAGACGCCCGCTTGCGTCAGCGCCAGCATCACGCGCTGCGAATTGTGCAAGCCGCCGAGTAGCGCCAGATTGCGCGCCATGTTGTCGGGATAGACGACGAGTTTCTCAATCACCATCGCCATCCGATGCAGCGCGAAATCGAGATGGATGGTGGCGTCGGGGCCGATGCCGCGTTCGACGGATGAGTGCGAAATATCGCGCTCATGCCAAAGCGCGACGTTTTCCATGGCGGGCGTGACGGCGCTGCGCACGAGGCGGGCGAGGCCGCAGAGATTTTCCGTGAGCACCGGGTTGCGCTTGTGCGGCATGGCCGAAGAGCCCTTCTGACCGGGCTCGAAAAATTCTTCGGCCTCCAGAACTTCGGTGCGCTGCAAGTGGCGCACTTCTGTCGCCAAGCGCTCGATGCCAGCGGCGACGACGCCGAGGGCGGCGAAGAAGGCGCCATGGCGATCGCGTGGGATGACTTGGGTGGAGACGGGCTCGACTTCGAGGCCGAGTTTTTCCGCGACGTAGGCTTCAACGCGCGGATCGATTTGGGCGAAGGTGCCGACTGCGCCGGAGATGGCGCATGTGGCGATCTCTTTGCGCGCCGCTTTCAGGCGTTCAAGGTTCCGCGCGAACTCGGCGTAGTGGCCGGCGAGCTTGAGGCCGAACGTGGTCGGCTCGGCATGGATGCCGTGTGAGCGCCCAATGGTCGGCGTCATTTTGTGTTCGATGGCGCGCGTCTTTAGCGCCGCCATGACGCGTTCGCATCCGGTGATGAGCAGGTCGGACGCGCGCGTGAGCTGCACGGCGAGGCAGGTGTCGAGCACGTCGCTCGATGTCATGCCCTGGTGTGCGAAGCGACTTTCGGGGCCGACGTGTTCGGCGACGCTGGTGAGGAAGGCGATGACGTCGTGCTTCACCTCGCGCTCGATCTCATCGATGCGGGCCACGTCGAACTTGCCTTTGGCGCGATATTCAGCGGCGGCGCTCTTCGGTATGGTCCCGAGTTCCGCCATCGCCTCCATGGCGAGCGTCTCGATCTCGAGCCAGACGCCATAACGGCTCTCTGGCTCCCAAATGGCCACCATGTCGGGGCGTGCGTAACGCGGAATCATGGGCGGTTGATGCGACCGCCCATGCCGTTCGTCAACCGACCCGGTCTTTCACGACTGTGCGTCCGGCCAGCAGGAAGTGCAGCGCGGCCCAGCCGAGGAAGATCATCGTGGTGCCAAGCGCGGTTTTGAGGCCGAGACCTTGGGCGTTGGCGCAGGTCGCGGCGTTGGCCGCGTCGGCGCATTGGGCGAGCGTCAGGCCGTTCTGGGCGAGGACTTGGTTGGCGAAGAAGTCGTTGGCTGCGCCGACAAACGGCGGCCCGAGGCCATAGCCGATCAGGTTCACGATCAGCAGCAGAATGGCGACCGCGGTCGCGCGCTGCAGCGGTTGGGAGACGCCCATCGTCACCGCGTACATGGGGCCGAGATACATGTAGTGGAAAATCGGCGCGAGCATCAGGAAGCCGAACGCGAACGCAAACTCGGTCTGAATGAACGACATGATGTAGAGTGGAATGGCGATGCTCATACCGAGCGCCGGCAGCCAAGTGTGGACGCGCGGATGCTTGGGCGCGAGGCGGTCGGAGAGGAAGCCGCCGAGGAAGGTGCCGAGGCCTGTGGCGATGCCGCCAATGGCGCCCAGCGCATAAGAGGCGTTGGCGATTTCCTGCGGCAGCGTCGGCGCCAATTCGTAATTGCGCACCATGTGCGAAACCAGGAATTGCGACGAGCCGTAGCCGACAAAGCTCATAAGCGCGCCACCAAAGGCGATGTGCCAGAACGAGGCTTTGGTCGAGAGCGATTTCAGTGTTTCGCTGAAGCTGGGCGGCTCGACCTTGCTGCTGCGTGGCGGTTCGCGCACCGTGAGCTTCAGCAGAATGGCCGCAGCGATGCCCGGCGCGCCGAGCAGCCAGAACGCCGTGCGCCAATCGAAATTGGCGACCAGCCAGCCGCCGCCGACAGCCGCCAGCGCCGTGCCGAACGGTATGCCGAGCGAGAAGATGGCAAGCGCTGAGGCGCGCCGTTCAGCCGGAAAATAGTCCGCAATGGCCGATTGCGACGGCGGCACGCACGCCGCTTCGCCGATGCCGACACCAAGACGGCAGAGCGCCAGTTGGAGAAAGTTCTGCGCAAAGCCGCACGCCGCCGTCATCAAGCTCCAGAGGAAGGCGCCGATGGAGACGATGGTGATGCGATTGGCGCGTTCCGATAAGCGCGCGATCGGAATGCCGAGTGTGGTGTAGAGAATGGCGAATACCGGGCCGCCGAGCAGGCCCAGCATGAAATTCGAGACGCCGAAATCTTCCTTGATCGCTTCCTGCACGATCGAGATCAGCAGGCGGTCGATGAAGTTGAAGGTGTAAACGATGACAAGGACGAAGAGGACGTAGGCGCGATAGGACTTGCTGCCGTAGCCTTGAAACGCAGCTGGCGCTGTGGCGTCGCTCATGGTTTCCCCCGCTTGTCGTTGGGCGCTGTTGTGGCGGGGCTGCGCGGCGCGGTCAAACGCGGAACGCTGATTGGGGAGTTGAGACGCCGTTTCCCCGAGGGACTGGTGGATTCAGGTTTGCCGCCGCTATTGTCGCCGCGCGGGCCAAACACAATCTGGAGCGCCTGCTAGTTTTCGTGTCGCGTGCCCCTGTGTCTGCTTCCATCACGCTCTCCAATTTGTCATGGGCGTCGCCTGAGGGGCGGGGGCTCTTCGCTGGGCTTGATCTGAGCTTCGGCGCCGAGCGCGCGGGGCTTGTTGGCCGCAATGGCGTCGGCAAGTCGACGCTTTTGAAGCTGATCACCGGCGAACTGACGCCGCAGACGGGAACTGTCGCGGTGAGCGGGCGGCTCGGCGTGCTGCGCCAAGATGTGCAGGCGGCGGGCGATGATTGCGTGGCTGACCTCTTTGGCGTGAGCGGCGCTCTCGCCGTGTTGCGGCGCGCTGAAGCGGGCGCCGCGAGCGCTGACGACTTGGCGGACGCGGATTGGACGCTGGAAGCGCGCATGGCGGCGGCGCTCGCGCGCGTCGGCTTGGTGGCCGAGGCTGATACGCTGCTGGCGGCGCTCTCGGGCGGGCAGCGCACGCGCGCGAGCTTGGCGGCGTTGGTGTTTGCCGAGCCGGATTTTCTGTTGCTGGACGAACCGACGAACAATCTCGATCGCGAGGGCCGCGCTGCGGTGGCGCGACTGCTGAGCGAATGGCGCGCCGGCGCGATTGTGGTGAGCCATGATCGCGAATTGCTTGAGGCGATGGATGCGATCGTCGAGCTGACGTCGTTGGGCGCCGCGCGCTATGGCGGCAATTGGAGCCATTATCGCGAACGCAAAGCGCTGGAGCTGGCGGCGGCGCGTCATGATTTGGCCGACGCGGAGCGGCGGGCGGCGGATGTCGCTAGAAGCGCGCAGGCGACGCGCGAACGGCAAGAGCGGCGCGATGCGGGCGGACGGCGCAAAGCGGCGAAAGGCGACATGCCGCGCATCCTGCTCGGCGCGCGCAAGAACACGGCGGAGAATACGAGCGGCGAGAACGCGCGCCTGGCTGAGCGGCTGCGCGTGGACGCGGAGGCCGATGCGGCCGAAGCGCGAGCGCGGATCGAGGTGCTGGCGCCGCTGAACGTGACGCTGCCGACGACGGGACTGGCGGCGGGCAAGGTTGTGCTGCGCGTGGAGGACGTGACCGCGGGCTATGACGAAGAGCGGCCGGTGTTGCGCGATCTGAGCGTGGTGATGACGGGCCCAGAGCGTGTCGCAGTGGTGGGGCCCAATGGGTCAGGCAAGACGACGCTGTTGGCGCTGATTTCGGGCGCGCTCAAGCCATGGCGCGGACGCGTCGGCGTGATGGTTGAGGCTGCGATGCTGGATCAGCGTGTCAGCTTGCTCGATCCGGCGCTTTCGATCCGCGACAATTTTCGGCGCATCAATCCGGAGGCGGATGAGAATGCCTGCCGCGCGGCTTTGGCGCGGTTCATGTTTCGCGCCGATGCGGCGCTGCAGATCGTTGGCACGCTGAGCGGCGGGCAGATGTTGCGGGCTGGCTTGGCGTGCGTGCTCGGCCGCGCGAACCCGCCGCAACTACTGATCCTCGATGAGCCGACCAACCACCTCGACATCGATTCAATCGAGGCGGTGGAAGCGGGGTTGCGCGCGTATGACGGCGCGCTGGTCGTTGTCAGCCACGACGAGGCGTTCTTGCAGGCGATCGGGATTACACGACGCGTTGCGCTCGGTTAGGCGATTTCGAAGAGGCCGTCGACTTCGACGGCGAAGTCCATCGGCAGGTTGGCCATGCCGACGGCGGAGCGGGCGTGTTTGCCGGCGTCGCCCAGCACTTGCACCATCAGGTCCGAGCAGCCGTTCATCACTTGCGGGATCGGGCTGAACTCGGGCGTGACGTTGACGAAGCCGTTGAGCTTCACGACGCGCTTCACGCGATCGAGATCGCCGCCGCATGCGGCCTTCACTTGCGCCAGCAGATTGAGCGCGCAAAGCCGCGCGGCGGCTTGACCTTCTTCCACTTCGATGGCGTCGCCCAGCTTGCCCTTGATGCCGCCGGAGGCGTCGACCGATACCTGGCCGGAGACGTGGACGAGATTGCCCACGACCACATACGGCACATAAGACGCCACAGGCGCCGGCGGCGTCGGCAAGGTCAGCCCAAGTTCCTGCAAGCGGGCTTCAATGCGGGCCATGTGCGTGTGCTCCCCTGGTGTGGTGAGCCTTCTACTAGCGACTCAAATCTCGCTCGTCATCCCGGACCCGCGAAGCGTGATCCGGGACCCAGTGGCAAACGCGTTGTCCGTGGCCCCTGGATCCGGGCTCTCAGCTTCGCTGAGCCCCGGGATGACGGTGATTCATTCGTCATCCCACTCAGCCTTGAGCGCTCGCCCGGTTTGCACCGCGTCCTTGCCGAATTTATCCCGCGCCTTGGCGATGGCGGCCTCCGCGGCTGCGCGTTTTGGCGTTTGCGTGTCGAGCATATCGCCTTTGTCGGCGCTCGCGGCGTCGCTGAAATCGGAGAGGCCGACGCCGATGAGGCGGTATTTGGTTTTGCCGTTGGCGTCGCCGGCCAGGAGTTCGCGTGCGTGGGCGAAGATGCGCGAAGCGAGCAGCGTCGGCTCGGGCAATTGGCGGCGCCGCGTGATGATCTTGAACTTCGTGTCCTTGAGTTTGAGCGTGAGCGTCATGCCCGCCGTGTCGCTGGCGCGTGCCCGGGCGGCGACTTTTTCGCAGAGCGGCCAGAGGATGTCTTCGAGCGCTTCGATGTCGGCGATGTCTTCGAAGAACGTGGTTTCCGACGAGATGCTTTTCCGCTCGCCATCGGGATCGACTTTGCGCGGATCGTCGGCCATCGAAAGCGCGAAGAGATGCGCGCCCCAATCGCCGTAAAGCGCGCGCATGCGTTGCGGGCCGACAGCGCGAATGTCGCCGATGGTGCGCAAATTGTTGCGTTCGAGCGCTGTGGCGCCGGCGGGGCCGACACCAGGCAGCGTGGAGACGGCGCGGGTTTCCAGGAATGTGAGCGCCTCGGCGCGGCCGATGACGGAGAAGCCGCGCGGCTTGTCGAGATCGCTCGCGGTTTTGGCCAGGAACTTGTTGAAGCTGAGCCCGATGGAAACCGTGAGCCGGCGCTCTTCCCAGATCTTGTTTTGCAGTTTGATCAAAGATTGCCCTGGCGTGCCATGGTGCAGCGCTTCGGTGCCGGTCAGGTCCATGAAGGCTTCATCGATCGAGAGCGGCTGCACTTGCGGTGTGAGGTCCTCCATCATGCGGCGGATGAGGCGGCCTTCTTCGACATATTTGCGCATGTCGCCGTGGACGACCTTGGCTTGCGGGCAAAGTTTCAGCGCCTTGAACATCGGCATGGCGCTGCGCACGCCGTACGCGCGCGCCACATAGCAGCAGGTGGAGACAACACCGCGCTTGCCGCCGCCGACGATGACGGGATGCGGCTGCAAACTGGGATCGTCGCGTTTTTCGATCGAGGCGTAGAACGCGTCGCAATCGAGGTGGGCGATGGAGAGGGCGCTGAGCTCGGCGTGCTCAAGCGGCTGATCTTCTCCGCACGCGCAGCGTTTAAGCGTGATCTCGCGTGCGCAGGCGCGGCACAAAATCATCTCCCTCCCCCCTTGTGGGGGAGGGTTGGGGAGGGGAGTGTCGGCGGCGCCGTATCCGGAAAGAACACCGCCGCTACCCCCACCCCCGACCCCGCCCCACAAGGGGGCGGGGAGAGTTGCGAGATCACTGCGCTTCCTCCGGCGAGAACAACCACGCCGCGCCGCGAACGCCGGAGCTGTCGCCGTGTTTGTTTTGGACGAGCTTGGTGTGGAGCACGTCGGAGAAGATGTGCGCGAGCAGTTTGCCGCGGACGCTTGGATAGAGGCTCTTCACGTTCGAGACACCGCCGCCGAAAACGATGATGTCGGGATCGAGGATGTCGATCACAATGGCGAGCGAGCGCGCGACGCGGTCGGCGTAGAGATCGAGCATGACGATGGCTTCCGGATCGCCGGCTTGCGCGCGCGTGTCGGCTTCGCGGGCGCTGACGCCGAAAGCGCGCTTGAAGCCGGTGCCGGAGAGCCATTGTTCGAGGCAACCCCAGCGGCCGCACCAATCGCGCACGGGCGCTTCATCGGCGCGCGGCCACGGCAGCGGCGTGTGGCCCCATTCGCCGCCAATGCCGTTGGCGCCGGTGATGACTTTGCGATCGACCACCACGCCGCCGCCGCAGCCGGTGCCGAAGATGACGCCGAATACGACGCGCCCGTCAGCGGCTGCGCCGTCGACGGCTTCCGAGAGAGCAAAGCAATTGGCGTCGTTTTCCACACGCACAGGGCGGGCGAGCGCGGTTTTGAGATCTTCGAGAAACGGCAGCCCGTTCATCCAGACCGAGTTGGCGTTGCGCACGAGCCCAGTCTTGGGCGAGAGCGAGCCGGGGATGGCGAGGCCCACGACTGTGGCGCGATGGCCCGTATCCGATTCGATTTTGGCTGTGAGATCGGCCACCGCGCGCACCGCGCCAGCGTAATCCCCAGGGTTGGGCACGCGCTGCCGGTTCAGGATTTCTCCCGTTGAATCAAGCAGCGCGCCTTCGATCTTGGTGCCGCCGAAATCAATGCCAAGCCGCATCAATCAATCCTTAAGGTCTTCTTAACGAGATGGGCCAAACTGCTTGTCTTGCGATGGGTTGTTAATGGGCCTGCGCTATAAGATGCGCAAATAAGCGCGAGAATGCGCCGGGGTTGCGGAAGCGAAGCGGGTGATGGCGAAGACCGTACTCATCGTCGAAGACAGCGAACTCAATATGAGGCTGTTCAACGACCTGTTGGAGGCCTTTGGCTACCGCACGGTCAAGACCCGCGATGGCCGCCAGGCGCTGCCTTTGGCGCGCGAGCACAAACCCGATCTGATTGTGATGGATATCCAGCTGCCGGAAATCTCCGGCTTGGAGATTACGGACCGCTTGAAGAAAGATCCGCTGCTGAAGTCGATCCCGGTTGTGGCGGTGACGGCGTTTGCGATGCGCGGCGATGAGCAAAAAATCATGGCCGCCGGCTGCGACGCTTATCTCTCCAAGCCGATCTCGGTCACGACCTTTCTCGAAACCATCCGCAAGTTCATCGGATAAGGAGGAGGCCGCTTGAGCGCGCGCATCCTCGTTGTCGACGACCTTGAAGCCAATCGCCGCCTCCTGGAGGCGAAGCTCGGCGCGGACTATTACGAAGTGCTGACTGCACAGCGCGGCGAAGAAGGCGTGCAGCTGGCCAAGCGCGAAAAGCCCGATCTCATTTTGATGGACGTGATGATGCCCGGCGGCATCGACGGCTATGAGGCGTGCCGGCGCTTAAAGGCGATGCCGGAGACCCGGCACATTCCGGTGATCATCCTGACGACGCTGGACGACCGCGACAACAAGCTGCGTGGTTTGCAGGCGGGCGCGGAAGAGTTTCTGACCAAGCCGATCGATGACGTGCAGTTGATGGCGCGGGTGAAAAGCCTGCTGAGCCTCAAGGTCGTCATCGACGAATTGCGGGCGCGTGAAGCCAACGGCAAGCGCCTCGGCGTCATCGATGAGGATTTGCGCAACGACCCGCTGGAGCAACACCGTTTGGTGGCCGGCAATGTGCTGGTGGTCGATGACAACCTCACCCAGATCAAATCGATCAAGGCCGCGCTCGGCGTTGAGCACCGCGTTACGGTGATGGGCCAGGACGAAGCGGAAGGGCCGCCGGATCTGTGCGTTGTCTCGATGACGGCGCGGTCGTTCGATGGCTTTCGTGTCATCGCACGCATGCGCTCAGGCGAGGCGACGCGGCATTTGCCGATTCTGGCGGTGGTGGAGCCGGACGATAAGCAGCGCGCCAACCGTGCGCTCGAACTGGGCGCACACGACATTATTGGCCGCCCGATCGATGAAGAAGAATTGGTGGCGCGGGCGCGCACGCTCATGCGCCGCAAGCGTTATATGGACGCCCTGCGCCATCGGCTCGATCAGAGCCTGGAGTTGGCGATCACCGATCAGCTGACTGGCCTCTACAATCGCCGCTTCCTGATGGGCCAGCTGACGCCCCTGGCGCAGCGGGCGCAGTGCGGCGGCGAAGCCGTTTCGATCATGGTGGTCGACATCGACCACTTCAAACGCCTGAACGACACCTACGGTCACGATGTCGGCGATGCTGTGCTGCGTGATTTTGCCGTGCGGCTTGGCACCAACACGCGACCCTCTGATTTCGCCTGCCGCATGGGCGGTGAAGAGTTCGTCGTGATCATGCCGCGCACGACCGGCGATATCGGCTGCTTGGCGGCGGAGCGTTTGCGGCGTTCGGTCTGCGGTTCGCCGTTCGTGGCGCCAGGGCTTGGGCACCCGATTGAGGTCACCGTCTCGATCGGCGTCGCTGCGTCGGAGGAGAGCGACGAGAGCGTCGATGCGCTCTTAAAGCGGGCGGACGAGGCGCTCTATGAGGCCAAGAACGCGGGGCGTAACCGCGTCATCGGCAAGACGTCGCCACGCGCGGCGTGACGAAAGCGGCGCCGTCTGGAGATGGCGCCGCTATCGCTTGTTTATTTTCCGCCCTCGGACGGATCAAGGTTCCATGTGAAGACGCCCCAATCGCTGGCGTGCATCACCACGAAGTCGCGGACTTCTTGGTTGGTCTCGCAATAGTTGGAAGGCGTGTCCCAAAACGCATAGGGGCCGGGGTAAGCGACGCAGCGCGGGTGATCGCCTGACCAGTAGAACTCGTCGGTGCCTTCCACTTCGGCGTAGCCGTAAATGTAGGCGTTGGTGGTGCGCGCAATCTCCTCGCACCGGCGCGGGCCGACATTGAACCAACCTTCGTTGTAAAAGGCGTCGGCGTTCACCGGCTTATACGACACCGCCACCTGGGCCGTGTCGCCGGTATTGTTGCACACCCGGAAAATGATGACGTTGGTTTGGGCTTGCGCCGGCTGATTGGCGCTGACGCCGATTACAGCCGCGAAGACGGCAAACGCCGCCGCCCAGATAATCCGGTTCATGCGAACCCCCCGTTTTGGCTCCCTCAACCGCATTAAGAGCGCAGGAAGGGCGCAGCCGTCAATCGTTCGCTTGGAGGCGGTGGTCGATTGTCTATGCTAGGACCATATATTGGGGCCTGCGCCCTTGGAGAGACTATGACGTACGCCGACGCCATCGACACGCCCCTCCGGGACGGCCAGATCAAGATTCACGACAGAAGCGTCGCATTTCCGGCGATGGTGGCGGCTGGGCAGGTCGCGGCGGCGTGCCTCGATATGCTCGGCGGCGAAGTGCGCGAAGGCGTCACCACAGGTCGGCTCGACGATCTCGCCCGCCAGTTCGTGTTCGATCATGGCGCGATACCGGCGTGCGTGTTCTACCGCGGCTATCGCCACACGATCTGCACCTCGCTCAATCACACCGTCTGCCACGGCATTCCCGGCGAGCGCGCGTTGAAGGATGGCGACATCGTCAACATCGATGTGACTGTCATCGTCAATGGCTGGCACGGCGATACGAGCCGCATGTACGGCGTCGGCGACGTGCCGCGCAAAGCCGAGCGGCTGATGGACATTACCTACGAAGCGCTGATGCGCGGCATCGCGGCGGTGAAGCCGGGCGCGACGCTCGGCGATATCGGCCACGCGATCCAATCTTATGCTGAAAGCGAGCGGACCAGCGTCGTGCGTGAATTCTGCGGCCACGGCCTCGGGCGCGTCTTCCACGATGCGCCGAACATTTTGCACTACGGCAAAGCCGGCCAAGGCGCGGTGCTTAAGCCCGGCATGATTTTCACCATCGAGCCGATGCTCAATCTGGGCTCGCCGTCCGTGAAGATTTTGAATGACGGCTGGACGGCGGTGACAAAGGATAAGTCGCTCTCGGCGCAGTACGAACACTCGGTCGGCGTCACCGAAACCGGCGTCGAGATTTTCACCAAATCGCCGGCCGGTCTCGACCAGCCGCACGCGATCAAGGCGTGACGCGCGATGGCGGGGCGCTCGAAAAGCCGCGCCACATCTGAACCGCCGCGCGCGGTCGAAGACGGCGAACTGTTCCGTTTCAGCGCGATGGCGCCGACGCCGCGAGCCCCGCGCTGCCGCCGATCCGGATTGAGGCAAAGCCGCGCAAGCCGCCGGAAAAGCCGCACTATCACGATCACCGCGCCCGCCTGCGTCAGCGCTTCGATGAGGCCGGGCCTGGAGCGCTGGCGGACTACGAGTTGTTGGAGCTCATGCTCTTTCGCACCATTCCGCGTCAGGACACGAAGCCCTTGGCGAAGGCGCTGCTGGCGAAGTTCGGCGATCTGCCTGCTCTGTTAGCGACGCCGGTGCAGGATCGCGGAGGTGAAGGCGCGGGGCCAGCGGTGGCGCAGGATCTGAAGATCGTGCAAGCCATGCTGGAGCGCGCGGCGAAGACGCCGTTGCATCAGCGGGCAGTGATTTCGTCGTGGTCGCAGCTGGTGAACTATTGCCGCATGACGCTGGCGCATGAGCCGCGTGAGCAGTTCCGCGTGCTCTTTCTCGACGCCAAGAACCAGTTGATCGCCGATGAGATCATGAACGAAGGCACGGTCGATCACGCGCCGGTCTATCCGCGCGAGATCGCGCGCCGGGCGCTGGAGCTTTCGGCCGCGTCGGTGATCCTGGTGCACAATCATCCCTCGGGCGATCCCAAGTCCAGCCCGGCCGACCTCGCCATCACGCGCGATATCGTGGCTGCGGCGGAGGCGATCAGCGTGCGGGTGCACGATCACCTCATCATCGGCAAAAACGGCGTCGCGAGCTTCAAGACACTGAAACTGCTGTGATCGCCCACTTGGTTTCGCCACGCGCCCGACTAGAGTCCTGAGCCATGGACGGTACGGACGCACTAACGGTCACGGTGTTGGGCGAACTCGGCAAAATCGAGCGCGCCACCTGGGATGGCTTCGCCAATCCCGCCGACAAGCCCTACGACCCGTTCATCTCGTGGGATTTCCTGCAAGCGCTGGAAGAGAGCGGCTGCGCCTCGCCGGCGACGGGCTGGCAGCCGGTGCATCTGATCGCGCACGATGTCGGCGGCGCGGCGGTCGGCGTCATGCCGCTTTACGCGAAAGATAATTCCTACGGCGAATACGTTTTCGATCACGCCTGGGCCGATGCGCTCTATCGCGCTGGCGGGCAGTATTATCCTAAGCTCCAATGCGCCTCGCCGTTCACGCCTGTGCCGGGGCGGCGCATCCTCGCGCCCGATCCGCATGTCGAGCGCGCGCTGGCGCAAGCGGCGATTGCGTTCGCGCAGCGTACCGAGGCGTCATCGGCGCACATCACGTTCGCGGATCAGGACATGGTCGAGCGGCTAAAGCCACTGGGCTTTCTGCCGCGCATCGGCATCCAGTATCATTGGTTCAATCACGGCTATGCGCGCTTCGAAGATTTCCTCGCCGATCTCTCATCGCAAAAGCGCAAGACCATCCGGCGCGAACGTGCGCGCGCCTGCGAGGGGCTGACGATTAAGCGCCTGCGCGGCGAGGAGATCAAAGCGCGCGACTGGGATTTCTTTTTCCGCTGCTATCAAGATACCGGCGCGCGCAAATGGGGCTCGCCTTATCTCAATCGCGACTTTTTCGAACTGCTCGGCGAACGCCTCGGCGATACCTGCGTGCTGTTCTTGGCGGAGGCGGATGGCCGCCCGGTCGCATCGGCGCTCAATCTCATTGGCGGCGAGGCGCTTTACGGGCGCTATTGGGGCCGCGTCGCCGACGTGGCGTTCCTGCACTTTGAGCTTTGCTATTATCAGGCCATCGATCTTGCGATCCAGCTTGGCTTGCCGCGCGTCGAAGCCGGCGCGCAGGGCGAGCACAAGCTAGCGCGCGGTTATGTGCCGACGCACACCTACAGCGCCCACTGGATCGCCCACGAAGGCCTCCGCCACGCCGTGGCGCGCTATCTGAGTGCGGAAACGCCGGCGCTCGTCGATGAAGCGGAGACGCTTGCCGAGCACGCGCCCTTTAAGAAAGACGGCTAGCAGCGCTGCGAGATGCCGAAGCTGCCGTCCGGTTGGCCGACGAACAATTGGTTCTCGTTGCCCTTGGCGACGTTCACGCCGAAATCGCCGCGCACGCCGCTCATGGTCACGCGATCGCCTTCGAGCGTCCACGTGCCGGTCGAGCCGTCCGCCATGCGGAAGCTGCCATCGGCGTTATAGGTGATGGTCGATGTGCAATCGCCATTGTCGCCCCAGCTGCCGACAAGGAATGCAGCAGTGACGGGGTCGTCGCTCGGCACAGGCGGCGCGTGCGGATCGATTGCGGGCGCTTCTGTCGTGGTCTCCGCTGTGGGCGTCGCGGCTTGGCCGCATGCGGCGAGCGCGAGTGCGGCGGCGAAAGCGATGGTGCGGATGATCATGAAGTTCTCCCCGATGTGACTATTCCATCGGAACAAGACGTGAGTCCACTGGACTCAGGCGTTGGAGCTTGGAGCGCGCGGCTCCGCCGCGCATGCGGCGCGGAGCGCCGCGCTCCCAACCTTAGCCTAACGCCGCTTCTTGCCGCGGTGCTTCCCGCGATCGTCGCGGCCGCGGTGTTGCGTCGGGCGGCTGCTGCGTGATTTGCGCCAGCCGGGGAGCGGCTCTAGCGGGTCGGTGAGCAGGGAAAACACCAATCCGCCGCTGATCGGTGTTGCTTCTTCCAAGCGCACTTCGACGCGCATGCCGAGCGGATAGCGGGTGCCGGATTGTTCGCCGACGAGCGCGTGCGCGGCTTCGTCATGGATCCAGCGCTCGTTGCCGAGCGTGGAGATGGGCGCGAGGCCATCGGCTTGCGTTTCGTCCAAGCGCACGAACAGCCCAAAGCGGGTGACGCCGGTGACGCGGCCTTCGAACGTGTTGCCGATGCGGTCGGCGAGGAAGGCGGAGATGAAGCGCGCCGTTGCGTCGCGCTCGGCGGCCATGGATTGGCGCTCAGTTGCGCTGATGTGCTCGGCGGTTTCGGCGTAGCGCTGTTCTTCGGCGTCTGTCGCGCCGTCGTCGCCGAGCTTCAGCGCACGGATGAGCGCGCGGTGGATGGTGACGTCGGCGTAGCGGCGGATCGGTGAAGTGAAGTGCGAATAGGCGCGCAGGCTCAGGCCGAAGTGGCCGATATTGTCGGGCGTATAAACCGCTTGCGACTGCGTGCGCAGGATCACTTCGTTGATGATGTCCTTATTGGGCGAGGCTTGCGCCAGATGCAGGATGCGGTTGAAACGCCCGGCGGTGACGGTTTGGCCCTTGGCCCAAGCCATATCGACGGTTGGCAGGAAGTCGGTGAGCGCTGCGATCTTTTCGTCGCTGGGGCGATCGTGGGCGCGGTAGATTTGCGGGCGGTTCTTCTGCTCTAGCGTTTCTGCGGCGCAGACGTTGGCTTGGATCATGAATTCTTCGATGAGCTTGTGCGCATCGAAACGCTCGCGCCGCTTTACGCCCGCGACTTTGCCATCCTTGAAGATGATCTTGTGTTCGGGCGCGTCGATGTCGAGTGGCTGGCGCTTCTCGCGCGCGGCCCACACGCACGCATAGGCGGCCCAGAGCGGTTTGAGGATGTGCTCGAGCAGCGGGCCGGTTTTCTCGTTCGGTTCGCCGTTGATGGCGGCCTGCGCTTGTTCGTAGGAGAGCTTGGCGCCGGAGCGCATTAGGCCGCGGACGAATTTGTGACGGAGCTTGCGGCCATCGGCTGCGAAGATCATCTCGACCGCGAGGCAGGCGCGCTCTTGGTGTTCGCGCAGCGAGCAGAGATCGGCCGAGAGTGACTCCGGCAGCATCGGCGCCACGCGATCGGGGAAGTAAGTCGAGTTGCCGCGCCGCCAGGCGCCGCGATCGAGGGCCGAGCCCGGCGTGACGTAGGCCGACACGTCGGCGATGGCGACCCAGACGCGCCAGCCGCCTTGGTTCTTCTCGTCCGTGTCGGGTGTCGCAAACACAGCGTCGTCGTGATCGCGCGCGTCTTCGGGGTCGATGGTGATCAGCGGCACGTCGCGCAGATCGGTGCGGCCTTTCAGCGTCGGTTTTTGCGCGGCGTTGGCTTGCGCTTCTTCGTCTTCGGTGAAGCCTTCGCGGATGCCGTGCGTGTGCATGGCGAGGATGGAGGCGGCGCGCGGATCGGTTTCGCGGCCGATGATTTCTTTGATGGCGCCGAACTTCGGACCATGCGCGCGGTCGCGCGCCGAGGGGCGAAGTTCCGCGAAAACCAGATCGCCGTCCTTGGCTTCGCCCACATCATTGGCTTCGATGATCAGCGGATGGCGCACTTTGCGGTCGGCGGGTTCGACGCGGCCGCCGCCGAAGCGCGCGCGCGGATCGGTGTTGGCGCGATAGACGCCGAGGATGCGATGCGCACTTTGGCCGAGGCGCTTGACGATGCGCGCTTCGAATTCGCCGTCGTCGGTGCGGGCGATGCGCGCGAGTACGCGGTCACCGACGCCGATCGCCGCTTCACCGCGCATGCGCCGCGAGTCGCCGGGCGCTAAACGGACGGTCGGGCCGAAATAGCCGTCGGGCCCGCGCATGCGCGCGAGCAACTCGCCATCGGGATCGCGATCGACAATGTCCATGACGCCGGATTCGGGCAGCGCTTGCGCGTCGGCGTAGGCTTTACGACCCGCGCGCCCTAGCGCGCCGGACTCTTCCAACTCGCGCAAGATTCCGCGCAGCTCTTTCTTCTGATCCGGGCCGATCCCAAGCTCGCGCGCGATGTCACGCTTCTGCGCCTTGCCGCCGGCTTTGCGGAGGGCTTCAAGTACGCGCTCGCGGGTCAGGGGTTCGGGGGCAGGTGGTCGATTCTTCGCCATGGGAGCAATGTGGCGCCTCTTCGACGCCTAAGGGAGAGGTCGATTTGCGGAGCAAATCGGGTGAGGGCAAGCGGCGCCTGATCTTTTGAGCGCTGTAGGGCCCTCATCCGGCCCTTCGGGCCGCCTTCTCCCGCGCAGCGGGAGAAGGGATGTGGCGTCAGGCCTTGGCGCTCTTCTTTGCGGGCTTCTTTACGGCTGACTTGGCGGCGGCTTTCTTCGCCAGCGGCTTCTTCGCAACTTTCTTCGCGGCCGGTTTCTCAGCCGCAGCCACCTTCTTCACCGGCGCCTTCTTTTTCTTCTTGCCGCCGCCGGCTTCCAAGCGCGCCGCCAAAAGTGACAGCGCTTCGTCGACCTCGATGTCTTCCGGTTTTTTGTCCTTCGGCACGTTGGCGTTGACTTCGCCGTCGGTGATGTAGGGGCCGTAGCGGCCGTTGAGGACGCGGACGGGCTTGCCGGTCACAGGGCTTTCGCCGAGTTCTTTGATCGGCGCGGGTGCGGCGCGGCCGAAGCGGCCTTTGCCGCCGCCGGCTTTCTTTTCTTCGATCAAGGCGACAGCGCGGTTCATCTGAATGTCGAACACGTCGTCGGCGCCGGGCAGGTTCACGTAGAGATTGCCCATTTTAATGTAGGGGCCGAAGCGGCCGAAGTTGGCGACGATCAGTTCGTTCTCGCTCGGATGCATGCCGACTTCGCGCGGCAGCGAGAGCAGTTTGATCGCATGTTCGAGCGTGACGTCGGTCGGCGCCTGGCCTTTCGGCGCGCTGGCGCGCTTGGGCTTGTCCGGATCGTCGGGGTTCGGCGTTTCGAAATAAGCGCCGAAGCGGCCGTTCTTCAAAACGATCGGCCCGTTCGGGCCATCGCCGACAAGAAGACCATCGGACGGGATCGCTTGTTCAGCGTCGTCACCGCCGGCGAGAGGCCGCGTGAACTTGCACGGCGGATCGCCATTATAGTTCGAGCAGCCAACGAAAGCGCCGAACTTGCCGAGGCGCAGCGAGAGTTGGCCGACGCCGCAGAGCGGGCAGGTGCGCGGATCTGAGCCGTCTTCCTTCGGCGGGAAGATGTGCGGGCCCATCACTTCGTTCAGCGTGTCGAGCACTTGCGTGATGCGCACGTCGCCAATGTCGGCGATGGCGCCGGAGAAATCCTTCCAGAATTCCCGCATCAGCGCCTTCCATTTGAGATTGCCGGCGGAGACTTCGTCGAGCTTCTCTTCGAGGTCGGCGGTGAAATCGTATTCGACGTACTTGCCGAAGAAGTTTTCGAGGAAGGCAATAACGATGCGGCCGCGATCATCGGGGATGAAGCGGTTCTTATCCATGGTGACGTAATTGCGTTCGCGCAGCTTCTCGAGGATCGCCGCATAGGTCGAAGGCCGGCCGATGCCGAGCTCTTCGAGTTTTTTGACGAGGCTCGCTTCCGAATAACGCGGCGGCGGTTCGGTGAAGTGCTGATCGGCTTTGACGTCGTGGACGTTGATGCTTTCGCCTTGCTTTAATTGCGGCAGGCGGCGGTTTTCTTCGTCCTCTTCATCGTCGCGGCCTTCCTGATAGAGCTTCAGAAAGCCGTCGAAGAGAATGACTTGGCCGGTCGCGCGCAATTCCACTTTGCCGGTCGGCTCAGTGAAATCGATGCTGGTGCGCTCGATCGATGCCGATTCCATCTGCGACGCGACGGCGCGCTTCCAGACCAGATCGTAGAGCTTGGCCTGGTCGCCATCGAGATGCAGCTGTCGCGGCGTGTTGGTCGGATCGGTCGGCCGGATCGCTTCGTGCGCTTCCTGGGCGTTCTTGATCTTGGACACGTATTTGCGCGGCTCTGACGGCACGTAGTCTTTGCCGAACTGGGCGCCGATGGCGGTGCGCAGTTCGCCCATGGCGCCTTCGTCCATCGAGACGCCGTCGGTCCGCATATAAGTAATGTGGCCCGCTTCGTAGAGGCGTTGCGCGGTCTGCATCGTGCGCGAAGCGTTGAAGCTGAGTTTGCGCGCGGCTTCTTGCTGCAGCGTCGAGGTCGTGAATGGCGGCGGCGGGTTGCGCTTCGTCGGCTTCGCCTCGACGGCGCTGACCTTGAAGCCACCCTTCTTCACCGCGTCGCGCGCGGCGTGCGCCATTTGCTCGTTTGGAATGTCGAGGCGCTTTAGCTTCTTGCCTTCGAAGGCGGAGAGGCGCGCCGGAAAGATGTCGCCGCGCGTCGTTGCGAGCTGCGCATCGACCGACCAATATTCCTGCGGCTTGAAGCGCTCGATCTCGACTTCGCGGTCGACGATGATGCGCAGCGCCACCGATTGCACGCGCCCAGCCGAGCGTGAGCCCGGGAGCTTGCGCCACAGCACCGGCGAAAGGCCGAAGCCGACGAGGTAATCGAGCGCGCGGCGCGCCAGATAGGCGTCGACCAGCTCCATATCAATGTCGCGCGGCGCCGCCATGGCCGCCTGCACGGCGGGTTTGGTGATGGCGTTGAAGGTGACGCGCTTAACGGTCTTGCCCTTCAGCGCCTTTTTCAGGTTCAGCGCTTCCAGCACGTGCCAGGAAATTGCCTCGCCCTCGCGGTCCGGGTCGGTCGCGAGGATCAGGTGGTCGGCGGTTTTCATCGCGTCAGCGATGGCTTTAACGTGCTTGGAGGACTTGGCGTCGATCTCCCAATCCATGGCGAAATCTTCGGCCGGCTTCACCGAACCGTCCTTGGGGGGCAGGTCGCGGATATGGCCGTAGGAGGCCAGGACTTTATAGTCCGGACCCAAATACTTGTTTATTGTCTTGGCCTTAGCCGGGGACTCGACGACGACGACGTTCATGTTTTGCGGGATGCTTTCGGTAATTCGGCTGGGCCGAAGCGGCCGGAAACTGGGGGGCGACCCCCGGCGTGTCAACGCGCCGTGGTTGCCTAAAGGCTGCCCTTATGCCCTGAGGGCGCTAATTTTTTCTGTGTTTAGAACTGGTTAAGCACAATCGCATTTGTATTGCTGACTGCAACTCAGGGATGTTACATGCAATTCGGAATTGCATGGCTTTGGCGGGCTTATGGACGAACCAGCGAATGATGACGATCGCGAGGTCACCCGCAGCGAGGTGGCTGAGTATCTTCACGACATGTCCGGGCAACTGGCGGAGATGGCCTGGCGGTTCGGTTTGACAGCGGCAGCTGAAGCGCTGTCGCGGGCGCAGCGGGCGGTGGAAGCGGAGTTCTAGTCCTCGCTGAAGGCGTGGTGCGCGCGCGCGGCGTAGCCGCCGGGAAGCGAAGCGGCGTGGCCCTCGATTTCGAGTTCGGTGAGCGCTGCGGCGACATCGCCCATCGGCGCTTCCGTGAGGCGGGCCAGATCGTTGACGTGGATCGGCGTCGGCGAAAGCAGCGCGGCGATCTTCTTCGGCAGGCCCGGCGTCGGTGCGGCGTCCTCGCCACCATCGAACAGCGGACCAGCCGAGAACGGGCGCGGCGGTGGCGCTGCTTCGCCGAGCGCTGCAATCACGTCTTCTGCGCTCTCTATTAGTGTCGCGCCCTGCTTGATCAGCGAATTGGAGCCGCGCGCGCGGATCGAGCGGCGAGCCGGGCACGGCCATGACGTCGCGGCCCTGATCGGCGGCCGCGCGTGCGGTGATGAGCGAGCCCGAGCGCAGCGCCGCTTCGATGATGACGACGGCGCGCGAGAGGCCGGAGATGATCGAGTTGCGGCGCGGAAAGTCGCGGGCGCGGGCGATCGTGCCGAGCGGCGCTTCGCTGACGACAGCGCCGCGTGCGCAGATGGCGTCGTGCAGTCTCAAGTTTTGCGGCGGGTATGGATGTTCGAGCCCGCCCGCCAGCACCGCAATGGCGCCGCTGGCGAGGGCGCCCTTGTGGGCGCTGGCGTCGAGCCCGCGCGCGAGGCCGGAGACGACGACGAAACCGGCTTCACAGAGATCAGCCGCGAGCCGTTCGGCAAACAAAAGCGCGCCGCCCGACGCCTCGCGTGAGCCGACGATGGCGATGGCCGGGCGCTGCATCAGCTTGGTATCGCCGCGCACGGCGAGCAGTGGCGGCGGCGCATCCAGTTGCGCCAGCAGCGTTGGATAATCGGGCTCGCTGGAGGCGATGAGGCGGGCGCCGAGCGCTTCGACGCCGTCAATCTCTGCTTCAATGCGATCGGACGGCGGCGGCGAGACGTTCGAGAGACGCGGCAATGCTTCGAGTGCGGCGCTCGGTGTTCGGAAGCGGGCGATGAGGCGATGGAAGGTGAGCGGGCCAATTCGGGGCGTACGTGCGAGCCGCGCCCAGGCGATCCGCTCGGGGCGCGAGAGCGTGCGGCTCATGCTTCCGGCGAAGGCTCGGGCGCGACCGGCGCGGGCGTTGGTGTTGGCGGCGCTGGCGCTTCCGCGCTTTCTTTCTTGGCGCCGATCTTCGGCTCCGTGCCGTCGCGCAGGCGCGCGATGTTGGCGGCGTGGCGCCAGAAGATGAGTGCGGTGAGCAAGACTGTGAACGCAATCTCGGACCAACTGAATTGCGCGACGAGCGCAGCGAGCGGCGCAACAGCGGCGGCGGCGAGTGCGGCGAGCGACGAGTAGCGGAAGATGGTGGCGATCGCGAGCCAGGTGATGGCGGCGATGAAGCCGATCGGCCAAATGCCGGCGAACAGCACGCCGAAGAAGGTCGCCACGCCCTTGCCGCCCTTGAAGCCGAGCCACACCGGAAAGCAATGGCCGATGAAAGCAGCGGCGCCCGCGATCAGACCCATTTGCAATTGCGTCTCTTCGGCCAAGCCGACGAGACCGGCGATCCAGCGTGCGAGCAGAAGTGCGATGCCGGCTTTGCCGGCGTCGAGCAGCAGAGTCGCGAGCGCGAGATCCTTGCGCCCGGTGCGCAGTACGTTGGTTGCGCCGATATTGCCGGAGCCGACTTCGCGGATGTCTCCCAGGCCCGCGGCGCGCACCAGCACGAGGCCGAATGGAATGGAGCCGAGGAGATAGCCGCCGGCTGCGGCGAGAATGAAATACAATGTCAACACCGGGGGCTCTTAGCAGGCGCGTTCGCATCTGTGGAGAGGCGACTTTCGCGGCGGAGCGCGTAAGTTGGCGCCGGGGAGGATGCGGCGATGCGGATAACGCGGCGGGAATTGGCTTTGGGTGCGGGCGCTGTGGCGATAGCCGGCTGCGCGCGAACGGGAGAACCTTACATGCCGGCGCCGCGCGATCGGCAGTTTCCAGCGAACTTCATCTGGGGCGCGGCAAGCTCGGCGTTTCAGACCGAAGGCTCGCTCGATGTCGATGGACGGGGCCCCAGTATCTGGGACGTGTTTCCGCGCGAACGCATTCATGACGGCACCGATGCGAGCGTCGCCGCGGATTCGTATCGCCGTTACGGCGACGATGTGGCGTTGCTCGCCGATGCTGGCTTGAAAGCGTACCGCTTCTCGATCTCGTGGTCGCGCATCGTGCCGGACGGATCGGGCGCGGTGAACGAGGCGGGGCTCGATTATTATGCGCGGCTGGTTGATGCATTGCTCGCGCGCGGCGTTGCGCCCTACGCGACCTTGTTTCACTGGGACTTGCCGCAAGCGCTGCAGGAGCGCGGCGGCTGGACCAACCGCGAGACGGCGGAGCGGTTCGCGGCTTATGCCGATCTCGTGACGCAGCGGCTGGGCGATCGGTTGAAGCATTTTGTCGTGCTGAACGAAGCGGCGGTGCACGCGGCACTCGGGCACGTGACCGGCATGCATGCGCCGGGGCTGACGGACGCCGGCGTGTTGGGCCCGGTGATCCATCATCAGAACTTGGCGCAAGGTTTGGCGATCCAAGCGCTGCGCGCGGCTGAGAGCGATCTCATTGTCGGCACGACGATGGCGCTGATGCCTTCGCGCGCCGAGGGCGGCGTGCTGTCATGGTTCAACGAGCAGGCCGCGAACGGGTTCGATGAAGTGTGGAACGGCGCGTTTCTCGATCCGCTGTTTCGAGGGACATATCCGAGCGTGCCGCAAGGCATGGTCGAGAGCGTGCTGCGCGATGGCGATATGGAGACGATCCGTCAGCCGGTCGGTTTCCTGGGCGTGAATTATTACGCGCCGTCCTACATGCGCTTCAATTTGTTCGCGCCGAGCTTCATCGAACCCGCGCCTGCGCCGTCCGGTACGGAGCGCGATGCGTTCGACCGTCACGTCGATCCGTCCGGTCTTTATGAGACGCTGCTGCGCGTGCGCGACCAATACGGCAATCCGCCCGTGATCATCACCGAGAACGGTTGCTCCGATCCGTTCAGCGACGGGCCGGCCGTGATCGAGGATCAGTTCCGCATCGACTATTTGCGCCAGCATTTGGAAGCGGTGAAGAGCGCGATGGAGGGCGGCTGCGACATTGGCGGCTACTTCCATTGGACGCTGGTCGATAATTGGGAATGGGCCGAGGGCTATCGCTCCAAGTTCGGCTTGGTCGCGCATAATCGCGAGACGGGCGTGCGGACGGAGAAGGCGAGCTATCGCTGGTTCAGCGAACTGGCGCGGAGCGGGGCCCTCGACGGAGCAGTATAGGGAACCGCTGACGCGGGCAGCGGTTGCCGCTTTGATGTCGGGACAGGCTGCATACGCGCAAGGGCTCGGTCGGGCTTTTATCGGTGCGGCGCTGTTTACGTTGCCGCTCTACATGACCATGGAAATGTGGACGCTCGGGTTCGCGATGGACCGGCTGCGACTTGCGCTGCTGCTGGCGGTGACGTTCCCAGTGTTAATCGGGTTGTCGTACTTTGCGGGCTTCGAGCGCGCGTTTGGTGTGGTCGCGCATGTGCTCGACACGTGTGCGGCAATCGCCGTGGCCGCGACGACCAGCGTGATCGTCATGGGCTTGTTCGGCGTGCTGCGCTTTGATCAGCCGGCGACCGAATGGGTTGGCAAAGTTGCAGTGCTCGCTTTTCCCGGCGCACTCGGAGCGCTGCTCGCCGATAAACAGATGAGCGGGTGCGCGGCGGATGCGGATGCCGACCGCAGCTATTGGGGGCGGCTCTTTCTGATGGGCGTCGGTGCGCTGTTCGTGGCGCTCAATGCGGCGCCGACGGAAGAGATGATGCTGATCGCGTTTCAGATCAGTCCACTGCAGGCGGCGCTGCTGGCGTGCAGTTCGCTTGCGCTGTTGCACGCGCTTCTGTTCTGGGCGGATTTGCCAGGACGCAAAGCGCGGCGTGGCGACACCAGCTTTGTTTCGGTGCTGAGACGCTATTCGTTCGCGGGTTACGGCGTTTGCCTGGCGGTTTCGGCGTTTCTGCTCTGGACCTTCGGTCGCATGGACGGCGTGAGCGCGGCCGAAGCCGCGGAATTTATCGTGGTGTTGGCGTTTCCCGCCGTGTTGGGCGCGGGCTTGGCGCATTTTGTCGTGGGAGAGCGGCGTGGCTAAGGCGCGGGACGCCCCCCCCCTGCTCGAATGGATCGCGGGCGCGATAGGCGCGCTGGCGTTTGCGGCGATGCTTGTGGTGCTCGTCAGCACCGGCGTGCGCGGCGGCCAGGCGCCGCCGGACATCGTCGCGACCATCGGAGACATTCGCACTGTGGAGGGCGGTTACGTGGCGGAGTTCACGGCGCGCAACAGAGGCGATGTGACAGCGGCGGATGTGGAGGTCGTCGCCACGCTCGCGAACGGCACTGAGCGGCGTGCGTCGTTCGACTATCTCTCACCGCACTCAGAACGCCATGGTGGCTTTTTCTTTGAGGATGACCCGTTGGGGATGCAGCTCCATGCCGAAGGCTATCGCGATCCCTGACTGTTGACTTGGGGGTGCTAACTCCCCCGGCAGTTCACCGGCGCGGCGCGGCCGACTTCCCATTGGGCGGTGTCGCCGCCGCCGCGGAAGCCGTAGCGGCCGTTGGAGTAATAATTGTCGCCGGCGTCCGGCAGCACCATGGATGGGCCGCCGACGATGGCGACGCGCGCTTGTGAGCCGGTTGCTTCGACCATGAGTTGGGTGCCGTCGCTGCAGCGATAGGCGATGGGGCCGTCGAGCGGGATCGGCGGGGCTGTGCCGCCGGGGCCAGGATCGCCAGGGCCGACAGGCGGCGGCAGCACAGCGCTGGCGCACGCGGACAGAAGAAGCAAAACGCTGAGGGCCAGAACGCGCATCTCGAACTCCTTCACTGAGGAAACACAGTTTTGCCGGCGATAAATGTCCGTTTGACGGCGCCTTGCAGCAGCTTTTCGTCGAACGGGCTGTTGTTGGATTTGGATTTCAGTTTGTCGGAGTCGAGCCGGAACGGCGTGCCGGTGTCGATGATGATGATGTCGGCTGGCGCGCCCTTGGCGAGCCGGCCCTGCGGAAGCTTCAGCAACTCCGCCGGGCGCAGCGTCATGGCGCGGATGAGCGTGTTGAGCGTGACGTCCTCGTTGTGCGCCAGTGTGAGTGCGGCGGGCAGCAATGTTTCGAGGCCGACGGCGCCGAACGCGGCTTCTTCGAAGGGCAGGCGCTTTTCTTCCGCCTGTTGCGGATCGTGGCCGGAGACGATGACGTCGATCAAGCCGCTGGCGATGGCTTCAACCAAAGCTTTGCGGTCGTCTTCGCTGCGCAGCGGCGGTGAGAGCTTGGCGAAGGTGCGATAGCCGTCGACGTCTTGCTCGTTCAGCACGAGGTGGTGGACGTTGACGCTGGCGAAGGCTTTGACGCCGCGATCCTTGGCGCGCTTCAGCGCCGGCAGCGTTTGCGCGGCGGAGAGCATGTCGAGCAGCAGCTTGCCGCCGGTGAGTTCGGCGAGCGCCAGATCGCGCTCGGCCATGATGTATTCGGCTGCGGCGGGAATGCCGGGCAGGCCGAGTCGCGCGGCGAGATCCCCTTCATGCATGACGCCGTCTTCGGCGAGATAGGGATCTTCCGGGCGGTGCGCGATCAGCGCGTCGAAGGCGCTGGCGTAGGAGAGCGCGCGGCGCAGCACGCGGCTGGAGACGATCGGCGTGTCGCCATTGGTGAAGAACGCCGCACCGGCTTCGGCCATCAGGCCGATCTCGGTCATCAGTTCGCCGTCGAGATGCTTGGTGAGAGCCGCCGCCGGCAAGATGCGCACGCCGCCGGATTTATCGATGCCGCGGCGAAGGACGAAATCGATCAAGCTTTGATCGTCGAGCACAGGCGTGGTGTTCGGCATCATCACCATGGTGGTGACGCCGCCCGCAGCCGCCGCACGACCGGCGGACTTGAACGTCTCCTTATGCTCGGCGCCCGGTTCGCCGATGACGACGCGCATGTCGATCAAGCCAGGCGCTACGTGCGCGCCGCCAGCGTCGATGATCTCGGCGCCGTCGGGCGCGCTGGTGACATTGCCGATGTCGAGGATGGTGTCGGCGAACAGAATGGCGCCGGTCTCGACCTTGCTCTTGGCGGGGTCGATCAGTTTGGCGTTGGTGATGAGAACGGGGCGCACACTCATCTCCGCTTCATCGCGACGTTGAGCGTCGTCGAAAACGCGAGTGCGATGATGAAGGGCACCCAGATTGGCAGCGTGCCGAGGCCCGGTGCTTCGAGGGCGGCGGCGAGGTGATCGTCGACCGCCCACCAAAGCAGGAACATCCACATTAGCGGGGCTCCTCATTGGCGCCGGTTTCGGCGAGCGCCTCCAGCACGGCCATGCGCACGGCCACGCCCATGCGCACTTGCGTTTCGATGAGCGAGACGTTGGGATTGTCGGCGACGGAGCTGTCGATCTCGACGCCGCGGTTCATTGGGCCCGGGTGCATGACGAGTGCGCCGGGCTTGGCGAATTTCAGTTTGTCCTCGTCCAAACCGTAGAACCAGAAGAACTCGCGCGGGCTTGGGAAGAAGCCGCCTGTCATGCGCTCGCGCTGCACGCGCAGCATCATGACGACGTCGGCGTCCTTAAGCCCGTCCTTCATCGTGTGAAACACTTTCGCGCCCCAGCGCTCGGCGCCGGCGGGCATGAGTGTCGGCGGGCCGATCAGGCGCACCTGCGCGCCCAGTAGTGTAAGCAGCGCCACGTTCGAGCGGGCGACGCGGCTGTGGACGATGTCGCCGCAGATGGCGATGGTGAGGCCTTCGATGCCGCCCAAGCGATCGCGGATGGTGAAGGCGTCGAGCAAGGCTTGCGTCGGATGCTCGTGCTTGCCGTCGCCGGCATTGATGACGGCGCAGCCCACTTTTTGCGAGAGCAACTCCACCGCGCCGGACGCGCCGTGACGCACGACCAGAAGATCGGGGCGCATGGCGTTTAGCGTCGTCGCCGTGTCGATCAGCGTTTCGCCTTTCGCCACCGACGAGGAGCGCACGCTCATGTTGACGACATCGGCGCCCATGCGTTTGCCGGCGAGTTCGAACGAGCTTTGCGTTCTTGTGGAATTCTCGAAGAAAAGATTGATCAGAGTGCGCCCGCGCAAGGTGTCGAGCTTCTTGATCTTCTGCTCGGCCAAAGGCGCGAAGGTCTCGGCCCGATCGAGCAGGCTCTCGGCTTCGAAACGATTGAGGTCTGATATGGCCAGCAGGTGCTTGTGGCGGAATCGAACGGCGGTTGTGCGAGCTTCGTTTTTCTTCACGCCAGTCGGTCGCTGAGCCATGCCGCTTGTTAAGCCTTGTGTCTGCTTCGCCGCAAGCGCGGCGACAACAAGGCGGGGATAATCGTTTCAACCTTATTGGCGCCGCGGACTCGGTGCTGTACTGCTTTTGTTCCAATCTTGGGACAGGGCGGGTTGCAGGACGAAAGACGAGCTGCGGATATGAAATCGCACCTGAAACGTGATGACTCGGGCCCGGCCTTGAAGCCGGTGGGTTTGGCGCTGGCGGCGGTGGTGGCCGGGCTTGGCGTCGCCAAGGCGGAAGCCGCCGAAGTGCGCACGCAGGCGCCGCTGGAACCGGCGGGCCAGAGCAACACGTATGTCCTCGACCCGACCAACCATCCAGGCTTCGAGGAAGACGCCGAAATGATCGTCGGCGAAAGCGAACCAGTGGCGCCGTTCGGCGGGCGCTGAACTCGTGATTGGACAATCCCGGAGTGCATGTTTCGATGCCTCGGGAGGTCAACATGAGAAATCTGTTTTTGGCTTCGCTCGCCTACGCCTGCTTGGCTGTGCCTGGCGCCTTGGCCCAGCAGGACGATCGCTTGGCTGACGTTCAAGCGCGAATGGATGCGCCCGTCGATACGACGCTGCCGCCGGTCGAGACTTTGACGTGTGATCAAATGACGGCGGAGATGATGGTGGCTGGTCAGCGGATGAACAGCCAACTCGATCCGAACTTTGCGGCTAATGCGCAAGCGCTCCAAGATCAGGTTCAAAACGGACGCGCTCCGGCCCGTGGAACGGAGGCCGCTGCGGCGGAAGCCAATCGTCAGCGCGTGAATACCATCGGCGGCCAAGTCGCGGATGCAACGGCTGGAATAGATCTTCAGCGCATGATGGCGCTAAGTGACCGGTTCGCCGCCGAACGCTGCCCGACGCCGCAATAGCGTACTCAAGGCAGGGTAAGACCGATGACGAGCGGCATTGTGAGGAACGAGAGCAGCGTCGTCGCCGTGATGATGGCCGCGACGAGTTGTGCGTCACCGCCCATTTCGCGAGCCAGCGTGTAGCCGGCGGCCGCAGTTGGCGTGGCGCCGAGGCCGGCGGCGACAGCGGCGGCAAGCGGGCCCGCGCCGGTCAGCGTGACGGCGGTAAACAGGATCGCGGGCATCAGCAGCAGCTTGAAGGCCGAGGCGAACGCGACGCGCACGCCGGAGGCGCGCAGCGCCGTGAAGTCGAGGCCGGCGCCGACGCAAATGAGCGCGATCGGCATGGCGGCGTCGCCAAGCAGATCGAGTGCGCTCGAAAGCGCGCCGAAATCATGGAAGCCGGCGGCGTTGACGGCGAGGCCAACGGCGCAGGCGAGGATGAGCGGGTTGGCGACGATCTGGTCGAGTACGGCGCGCCAGGACGCGGCGCGTGTGGCGCCCCAACGCGCCAGCACCATGACGCAGACGACATTCATGGTCAGCACAAGCGGGCCGAAGGCGATGCCGATCAAATCGAGGCCAGTTTGTCCGTAGAGCGGCAGCGCGGCCGCGAGCAGCACGAAACCGTTCCAGCGCAGCGAGCCTTGGAAGACGCTGGTGAAAGCGGGGCCGTCGGCGCGGAAGATGAGACGCGTCGCCAGCGCTAGCAGGATCGCAGAGAGGACGCCGCCAAGAATGCCGATCAGAAACGGCGCCGAGCCTTGCGCGCTGAAATCGGCGCGGGCGGTCAGCGTGAACAGGAACGCCGGGTAGAGCACGAAATAGCCGAAGCGATTGACCGCGCCGAAGGCTTCAGGCGTCGCGATGCGGCCAGCCCGCGCGGCCCAGCCGATGGCGATCAGAATGAAAACCGGCGCAAGGCCTGCGATGAGGGGGCTCATGCGGGCGATGCCATGGTCTGGACCGCCGGCGCCCTCGCCGGCACGGCGCCACTGCTACCGACAAACGCCAGCGTGTGTTCAAGCTGCGGTATGCTGGCGAGGGCGCCGGCGGTCCAGACTCGTACGTTCACACCCGCCGCTCCTGCATCGCATCCAGCGCGCCTTGGAGCATGTAGGCGGCGGCCATTTTGTCGACCACTTCGCTGCGGCGTTTGCGGGTGGCGTCGCCTTCGAGGAGCGTGCGCGTCACGGCGGCGGTGGAGAGGCGCTCGTCCCACAGCAGCAGCGGCACGTCGCGCTTGGTGAGGAGGTTGCGGGCAAAGGCGCGGGCGCTTTGCGCAGAGGGGCCGGATGAGCCGTCCATGTTGAGCGGCAGGCCGATGACGAGACCGGCGCATTGGCGCCCGTCATAGATTTTGAACAAGGCCTCGGCGTCGACGGCGAATTTCACGCGCGAGATGGTATCGAGCGAGGAGCCGATCATGCGGGTCAGATCGCTAATCGCGATGCCGATCCTTTTTTCGCCCGGATCGACCCCGAGGATCGCGGCGCGCGCTGGCAGGGCGGCGGCGAATTCGGGGAGGTCGAGCATGGGCATGAATGAGTCCCTTCGGCGCGCGCTTGCGCCGGGTCAAGCCGGGGTCTTCAATGGGGCGATGAAACACGCTCTCCTCGCCGCCGCCCTGGCCGTTCTCGCCGCCTGCGCCTCGCCCACGACCGATGCGCCCGACCCCGATCTGGCTTTTGCGCTGGGGCATGATCTCAGCTGCAACGCCAGCGAGCAGCGCGCGCCGAACGGCGAGGTGTCCACGCTCCATATCTCGCTCTCGGTTCCGGATCGCGGCGGGGCTGGGGAGTTCTGCATCATGACGGGTTGCGAGGCTGCGACGTTCGAACCGACGCTGACACGCGCTTTGGGCTGGACCGCTGTGATGCGGACGAACGACCGCACCAATTACAACGCCAACCTGGAGATCTCACGCGATCTGCGGGCGTTTACGTTAGCCGAAGGCGAAGGCGGCGGCGTTTGGACTGGGACCTGTAACGCCGCTGGCTCTTGAAGCTGTAGCCGGGCGCTGCTAGCCCGCACGCATGTCAATCGATGAAAAAACCGTCCGCAAGGTCGCCAAGCTCGCGCGCCTGGCGCTGCCGGAAGAGCGCGTCAAGCCGATGGCCGACGAGCTCAACGGCATCATGGCGTGGATCGAGCAGCTGAACGAGGTCGACGTCGAGGGCGTCGAGCCGATGACGAGCGCCGTTGAGGGCATGAGCCTGCCGATGCGCGAGGATGTGGTGACGGCCGGCGACGATCCGGAAAAGGTGCTGAAGAACGCGCCGAAGTCGGAAGATGGATTCTTTGTGGTGCCGAAAGTGGTGGAGTAGCGCTTGGCAATCGCCATTGCATCGCTCGCGATCGCCGTCGCCTTATTGGTGATGACGCCGTTGGTATATCTGACCATCGGCGGAGTTCGCGCGCTCATTCCAGGCCGGCATCTTGTGATCGCGGCGCTGATGTCTTTCGGCGCGTGGGCCGCGCTGGACGCCGTATTCGCCAGACTGAGCGTGAACGGTGCGCAGTATGACGTCGTGTCGCTTCAGGCTGTGGGGATTGGCATCTGGGCGGAGTTGGCGCTCATCGCAACGGCGCACTTGATCGCGCTGGCCATTCTCCAGCGCCCCGCCGTGCGCGTAGCGCCATGAGCTTCACCATCGCCACCGAAACGCCGTTGTCGGACGATGTTCGCGCGCTGGTGCAGGCGTTGAACAAGTACACGTACGCGCTGACGCCGGCCGAGTATCGTCATCACATGACGGCCGAGCAGATGGCGGGTGCGGATACGACCTTGTTCGTGGCGCGCGATGAAAGCGGCGCGACCTTGGGCATGGGCGCGTTGCGCCGCCATGGCGACGTCGGCGAAGTGAAGCGCATGTTCGTGAAGCCGGAAGCGCGTGGGCTCGGCGTCGGCGGGGCCATACTGGCGGCGATCGAGAATTTGGCGCGCAGCGAGGGCTTGTCGCGCGTGGTGTTGGAAACGGGCTCGAACTTCGATGCGGCCAAGCGCGTGTATGAGCGCGGCGGCTTCGCAGCGTGCGAGCCTGTGTTGGATTATCCGCCGAGCGCGTGGACCGCGTTCTATGCAAAATCATTGAGTGTTGAATGACCGATCTGACCACCCTCACACTGGCCGAAGCGCTCGATGGCATGGAGAAGAAGCACTTCTCCTCGCTCGAAATCACCGACGCGTTCTTGAACGCGATCGACAAGGCCAATCCGCACTTGAACGCTTACGTCGTGGTGACGCCGGAGATCGCGCGGGCGCGGGCGAAGGAGAGCGACGCGCGGCGGGCGGCTGGCGAGGCTGGCGCACTGGAAGGCGCGCCGCTGGGGATCAAGGATCTCTTCTGCACCGAAGGCGTGCGCACCACGGCGTGCTCGAACATCTTGGGCGAGTTCACACCGACTTATGAGAGCGCAGTCAGCGCCAATTTGAAGCGCGATGGCGCGGTGATGTTGGGCAAGCTCAACATGGACGAGTTCGCAATGGGTTCGTCGAACGAGACGAGCGCGTTTGGTCCTGTGGTCAGCCCATGGCGGCGCGGCAATGAGGACGCGAAGCTGACGCCTGGCGGATCGTCGGGCGGGTCGGCGTCAGCGGTGAGCGCTGATCTATGCTTGGGCGCAACAGCGACGGATACGGGCGGCTCGATCCGGCAGCCGGCGGCGTTTACGGGCACGGTTGGGATAAAGCCGACCTACGGGCGCTGCTCGCGTTGGGGGATCGTAGCGTTTGCGTCATCGCTCGATCAGGCCGGGCCGATTGCGAAGACGGTCGAGGATGCGGCGATGCTGCTGCAATCGATGGCCGGGCATGACGCGAAGGATTCCACTTCGCTCACCAATGCGCTGCCGGATTTCCGCGCCGCGACCAAGCGCTCGATCAAAGGCATGGTGGTCGGCGTGCCTGAGGAATATCGCGTCGACGGCATGCCGGAAGAGATCGAGGCGCTCTGGCAGCAGGGCATCGAATGGGTGAAGGCGGCGGGTGCGACGGTCAAGAAGATCAACCTGAAGCACACGAAGTACGCACTGCCGACCTATTACATCGTCGCGCCGGCGGAAGCTTCGTCGAACCTCGCGCGCTATGACGGCATGCGCTACGGCGCGCGTGTCGCCGGGCGTGATTTGAACGCGACGTATGAAAACACGCGCGCGTCGGGCTTCGGCAAGGAAGTGCAGCGGCGCATTCTCATTGGCACGTATGTGCTGAGCGCTGGCTATTACGACGCGTATTATCTGCGCGCGCAAAAGGTTCGCCAGCGCATCGCGCAGGATTTCCGTGATGCGTTCGCTGAGGTGGACGCGATCCTGACGCCGGCGACGCCGTCAGCGGCGTTCGCGCTGGGCGAAAAGAGCGGCGATCCGGTGGCGATGTATTTGAACGACATCTTCACGGTGACCGCGAACCTGGCTGGCTTGCCGGCGCTTGCGTTGCCCGCTGCTGTCGATGCGAACGGTTTGCCGCTCGGGCTGCAAGTGATCGGCAAGGCGCTTGATGAAGAGAGCGTATTTGCGGTGAGCGCCGAATTGGAACGCGCGGCTGGCTTTAAGGCGAAGGCGGCGAAGTGGTGGCTCTAGCGTGAGACGCCTTTCGCCGGCGCAATTGTTTCCGCCGCGCATCGATGGGCGCATTCTTTACGCTGTGCAAACGTCTTCGGCTGAACCACGGCGGCGCGAGCGCGCGAATCCCGGTAAGATCGCGTCCATGGCCAAACGCAAAGCTTCCGCCCCGCGCGCGCAGCGTCGTCCCCGCAAGGAGATCGACCGCAACTATTTCTTCGGTGACGTTTTCATCAAGACCGGCGTCGCGGTTGGCGTGGCGCTTGGCCTGATCGCGCTTTACACGCCGTTTACGCTGATGGGCGCGATCAATGACGGCATGTACGATTATGTCGCTGTGATGAGCACGTTCGGCGTCATCGGCCTGGCGGCGTTCCTGTTCGGCCGCCACTTGCGGCGCGAAGCCACGCACTGGGATTTCGACTAATCCTGCCCTTGACCGGGCGCCGCTGAGAGCCGAGTTTGCGGCCATCGTGAAGGAGCCGGTCTTGAACGCAGCAGAATGCACGCGCCTGGGCGCTTATCTGAGCAAATTGCTCGGCTCGCCGACTGTGTCGGTGGTGTCGAAGAGCGCTGACGAGGCGGATGTGCTGGTCGACGGCAAGGCCGTCGCCACTTTGTTGCGCGACGACGAAGAGGGCGAACTCTCCTATTCGATCAGCCTCACCGTGCCCCGCGCCGCCGGCGCCAAGAAGAATGCGCCGATTGACGAAGCCGAGCGTGCGCGTCTGCAGGGCGAGCTGCGCAAGACCCTGCACGCCGCCGATCTCGACGTGCGCGCGCGCCCGCGCAAGACGGACAGCGCTGAAGTGTACGTGCACGACGAATTTGTTGGCACTGTCTCGGCCGATGAAGACGAGGGCCAGGTGCTGACGATGAGCATTCTGGATATCGATCTGGAAGGCGAAGAGTAGCGCTCAAAGAAAAGCCCCGGCATGAGGCCGGGGCGAGAGTCATTTCGTTAAATCCAACCGAGCAACCGCTGAGGAAGCGGTGGGAAGCCGCGCGTTATAAGACACCCAACATGGAGGCGACGAGCGGGTGGCGGACGATGTCGGAGTCGCCGAGGCGGATGACGGCGATGTTTTCGACGGCTTCCAGTTTGTCGGCGACCGTGTGCAAGCCGGAGAGATCGGGCAGCAAATCGGTTTGAGCCGGGTCGCCGGTGACGACCATGGTTGAATGCCAGCCCAAGCGCGTCAGCAGCATTTTGATCTGGCCGTAAGTGCAGTTCTGCGCTTCGTCGATGACGACGAAGGCGTTGTTGAGCGTGCGGCCGCGCATGAAGCCGACGGGCGCGATTTCGATGAGGCCTTCGGCCATCAGCGCCTTGAGACGCTTGGCGGAGAGGCGATCGGTGAGCGCGTCGTAGAGTGGGCGCAGGTACGGCGCGAGCTTGTCTTCCATGGCGCCGGGCAGATAGCCGAGCGATTCTCCCGCTTCGACGGCGGGGCGCGAGAGGACGATGCGGCCCACTTTGCCGGCTTCGAGCGCTTCCACCGCCTTGGAAATCGCGATGTAGGTTTTGCCGGTGCCGGCCGGGCCGAGCGCCAAGCAGAGCGCGTGCGTGTCGATCGCCTCCATCAGAGCCGTTTGGCCTTTGGATTTGGGCCGCAGATTTTTGACGAAGCTCGCATCGCGGCCGGCGTCGTTTGCCGGGCTATAACCGCCATCAAGCACCTGCAGATTTCGCTGCCGGCGATCATCGCGTTGGAATTCCTGCACGTTCAGCACGCCTTGTGCGTGACGACGCTTCGTGGTGGTGCGCTTGGCCATCGAGGAGGTCTCCTTACGCGAACGACCATCGCCCGCACGGCTTCTGCCGGTCGGGTGGTCGAAGAACTGATCGGGTGAGTCGTCGAAGGGAGCGCCGGGCGGCGGTATGTCGAATGCGCGGATCTTGCGCCGTTCGCCCACGTGCTCCCCCACAAGCGAGCGCTGGCTACCAGCGCCCTGGAGACGGGTGGACCGGAAAATTCCGATCCGATGTTTCAAGGAAGCGCTGAACCGGTTAACGACGCGTTGAAGAAGCGGAACGTCACAAACAATTCGCAGAATGAGGGATCATTCCGATGCCGATCTACGCCCTGGCCGACGCCGATCTCGAGGTCGAGGATGAGGACGCTTATTGGGTCGCGCCGTCGGCGGTGCTGATCGGGCGGATCGTGCTGAAGCGGAATGCGAGCATCTGGTTCGGCGCGGTGCTGCGCGGCGACAATGAGCCGATCGTCGTGGGCGAGAACTCCAACGTGCAGGACGGTTCAGTGCTGCACACAGACATGGGCGCGCCGCTGATCATCGGCAAAGACGTAACCATCGGCCATCAAGTCATGCTGCACGGCTGCACCATTGCCGACACCTCGCTGATTGGCATCAAGGCGACGGTGCTGAACCACGCCACGATCCCGAGCTTTTGCCTGGTGGGCGCGCACGCGCTGGTGACGGAGCGCAAGACGTTCGAAGAAGGCTCGCTGATCACCGGGGTTCCGGCGCGGGCGGCGCGCAAGCTCGAGGAACAACAAAGACAGGTAATTCAGTTCTCGGCGCACCACTACGTGGAGAATTGGCAGCGCTACAAACGCGACTTGCGGCCTAGCCGACGTACTTAGGCCTTCTCATCGCCAAAAATCCGGGCATAGCCTTACCGCAATGACAGAGACCGAGACCATTCGGCCAAGCCAGCCGCCGGCCCCGCAGATTCCGTGGCTGCCGATCCTGATCGGCGTCGCGGTGGTGGCGGTGCTTGTGGCCGGCTTCTTTGCGTGGCGGATGCAGAGCGGGCGCGCGGCGGACGACGCCTATTTGGTCGAACCCTACACGCCGCCGTCGGAACTGATCAGCGCCAGCGAACGGGTGCGCGGGCATGAGGCGCCGGATGCGGGCGCGCCGGTGGCGGTGGAGTTTGGCGCGGGCGTAACGCTGAACGTGACGGGCCGCGTGGCGCGTGGGCTCGGCAATGATTGGTACGCGGTCGGCTGGAACGAGCGCACGGTGTTCGTGCGCGTGCAGGATACCAGCGCCGGCAGCGGCGCGCCGCCTGTGCCGATCGTGCTCGAGCGCGAGCCGGAAGAGATCCTGGTTGAGGAACTGAAGCCCGATCCGCTCGGCGAAGAGAGCGAGCCGGTGGCGGAATCGCCGTTCGTGCCTTCGGGGCAGCTCAGCATGGGCGACGTGAACTGGGTGCGCGCGCCGAACGCGCGCGATTTCGCCCGCTTCTATCCGAACTCGGCGCTTGATAACGGGCTGTCAGGGAACGTGACGCTCGATTGTATCGTGGGCGGCGGCGGGCGGCTCGCTTGTTCCGTCGCCAATGAAAGCCCCGGTGGCTACGGCTTCGGGCGCGCGGCGATCAGCATATCGCGCCAACTGCGCGTGGACACGCGCCTGTCTGACGGAAGTTCCGCGACCGGGCGCAATCTGATCTTACCGCTTTCATTCCGCGCCGGCTGAGCAAGCGCAGGAACGATCCGGCGTCTCGTCCATTGAGCACCAACGGGACGCTCAGGGATCAGACCGATGAAATTTGCCGCTTTTGCCGTGCCACTGCTTTTGCTCGCGGCTTGTTCCCCGCCCGCTCAAACCGATGCCGGCCCTCAGCGCGTTGAAATGAGCGCCGACGCGCGCTCGCATATGGACCAGATCAACGCTGCGCGGTTTACGCGGCCCATGTCGCCAACGCTCGTCGAGCAAGCGGCAGACGCTACGCCCGGGACCCCCGCCGCTGGCCCTGCCGGAGAGACGCCAACGCAGGCGACGCCAGGCACGGAGATCGATTTCGATGCGGGCTTGGTGCGCATTCAAGTGCTGCTCGACCGCGCGCATTTCTCGCCCGGCGTCATTGATGGCTTCGACGGCGAGAATGTCCGCAAAGCAGTTTCCGCCTATCAGCACGCAAACGAATTGCCGGTGAATGGCTTGGCCGATGAAGCTTTGCTTACGCGGCTCGAACAAGCGGATGCAGCGCCGGCGCTTGTGTCTTACGTCATCACTGCTGAAGACGTGGCCGGTCCGTTCGTGGACGTGCCGCAGGGCCTGGAAGCGATGGCTGAGCTTGAGAGTGTCGGGTACGCGAGTGCTGCTGAAGCGCTGGCCGAGAAATTCCATATGGACGAAGATCTGCTGCGCACGTTGAACCCCGGCGTGGACTTCAGCGCGGCAGGCACGGAAATCGTGGTCGCCAATGCGGGTGGCGATCTGACGGCTGATGTGGCGTCGATCGAAATTGATACGCGCAATTCAAGCGTGCGCGCGTTCGATGCATCGGGCCAATTGGTGGCCTATTATCCCGCCACCGTCGGTTCAGCCGAAGCGCCTTCGCCAACCGGCGAGCACACCGTGCGCGCCGTCGCGTTCGATCCGACATATCGCTACGATCCGGCTCGTTTGCCGACGTTTGGTGAGCGTGACCATGGCGCGCTGACGATTGCCGCTGGCCCGAACAATCCGGTGGGCGCTGTGTGGATCGCGTTGAGCGCCGATACGTACGGCATTCACGGCGCGCCGCAGCCGCAACTGGTCTCCAAGTCGGCGTCGCATGGTTGCGTGCGGTTGACGAACTGGGACGCGGTGGAGCTTGCGCGCGCTGTTAGCGCTGGCGTCACCGTGACCTTCGGCGAGGACGCCGGCTTGGCGGAAGCGGAAGGCGACGGTCGTGGCTAGACTACCAACGGCGGACGCGGCCAGTATCGATGTGGATGAAGTTTGACGACTCGTAATAGCCGACGCCGCCCGCGTTCATCGCAAGGGCGGCGTCGCGCAGACGAGGCAAGTCAACACCGCTCACACGAATATCGATAGCGCGGCCCTGCATGTGCAGACTGCGCGTGGCGACGCCGCTGGACGCGGCCGCGAGCGAAGCGTTGGATTCCGCCGAGCGATAGCCTGAGATAATCTGAAACGGGCTTGTCGCGTTCGCTGCGCCTCGCAGCGTGTGCAACTGGTCAAGCAGGCGCGGATCGATGTCACGGACTTCGCCGGAGCGATGGTCGCGCATCACGTGATTGATGGCCGCGAGCTCTTCCTGAGCGTAGGCGTCGTTCTGCCAATAGGCGCCGGCGTAAGTGTCTCCTGTGTGGGTGTTCACGAAGCTAAGCAGTCGTGCGTCATTCGCTGCGCGCGGTGCTTGTGGGATTGCATTGGCGGGACGCAGGGTGGCGATCGCGCCGCCGCCGATGACCGCGCCGTTGAGCAGCGCACTGCCCGCTGCCTTAAGCAAATTCCGTCTATTCATCGCCTCGCCCGTTTGTTCCGTCCGATCTGAGAGTCATTGTGCGGTGTGTTGAGGCGAGACTAGGGCGCTCTAGGGCGCCCGCGAAGTGGGAACTTCAGTCAATCGCTGGGTGTTGCGGTAGTATGAAACGCCCGCGCATCACGTTTGGCCCGCTGACATTGGTCGCCATGCTCGTGATCGGCTTTGTGTTTGGGCGCCTTGAGCGCGCGGCCCCCAGCGCGCCGGAAGCGGGCGCGCAGATTGTCGGTGAGGGCGCATCGCGGCCTACGCCACCGCAGCAACGCCTGCGCGCGCGGCTGGTGATCCCGGTCGACGGCGTGACGCGCGAGGGCTTGACAGACACGTGGGGCCACGCGCGCTCAGAAGGCCGCGGCCATCAAGGCATCGACATCATGGCGCCGCAGGGCACACGCGTGCGTGCTGTCGCTGACGGGCGCATCGTCAAATTCTTCGACAGCGAGCGCGGCGGCGTCACCATCTACCAGTTCGATCAGAGCGAGCGCTTCGTTTATTATTACGCGCACTTGAACGCGCGCGCTGCTGGCCTGGCTGAAGGCGATCAGGTGCGGCAAGGGCAGGTCATTGGCTACGTCGGCCGATCGGGCAATGCGACGACGCCGCATTTGCACTTCGAGGTGCAGCGGCTGACGCCGGCGCGCAATTGGTGGCAAGCCGACGCGCTCAACCCCTATCCGCTGCTGATCAGCGGGCAGCCGCCGGCCTAGGCGTTCTCGGGCTCAGCGCGCACCGGGCCGTTCCAGACTTTGCCGATGCGGACATCGGTCTCGGGGCCGAGGTTGAACCAGGCGAGGCGATCGCGTGTGGCGTCGATGACGACGAAGCGGTCGCCGCGTTCGAGCGTTTGCGAGAGCGTGTTGCGCAGAACGCCGGCGGAGAATTTCGTGCGCACCAGCCAGAGGCCCGGCGCGAGGTCGCAGACGTAGCCCATGCTTTCGAGCGCGGCCATGAACGACATCCACGAGCCGGAGATGATTTCAGCGTGAACAAAGAGGTTAGCGCCATCGATCGCGGCGTCGTTGCTGGCTTGCGGCGTGCGCATGCCGCGCAATTCGGTGACGCGGCGCGCTTCGGTCCAGCCGCCGTCGGGTTGGTTGGAAACGATGGTCGAGGGGCGAACGCGGCCTTCCGCGAGGAAGCGCGCCATTTGCTCCAGCGAGTACGGCCCGAAAGCCTTGTCGCGGATCTGCACCCACCAGGTCGAGGCGGTGGCGATCTTGGAAGAGACGGCGTCGTTCACTGCATTGCTCCGTTTCGTGACGGTGAAGCACTCGCCTCACCGACGAAAACGGACGGCTGCAATCGCCGTGCCGGAGCATTGTTTTAGTTAATCGATGCTTTCAGGCGGCGGCGTCTGGATGCCGCAGGTCTGAAAGTCGATGGCGAAGCCGCCTTCGATGATACGCGCGACGCGGCCATAGACGTTGCCGACGCGCACCCACATGCCGATCAAGGGCGGCGGACGTTTCGACTTTATACTTATGCCGGCGAGTGAGAAATCGACGACCTCGCCTTCATAAGCTTCGCCGGTCTCGAATTCGAGCCGCACGTGCTGGGCGCCGTCGCGGAGGATTGGGCGGACTGGCTCTTCTATGCCGAGATTGCGGTTAATCAGAAGTGTCAGCTGCTCGGCCATTTTCTCGCGCTTGTGGGCGGAGAAGTCGAAGATCACCGCGACTTCGCCTTCGCCGCAGCTGCGCGCGACCTTGCCGGAGACGCGACCGATGCCCTCAAGATAGATAACGACGCGGTCGCCGATATTGGGGAGTTGGGTGGCGGCGATGCGGACGTCGCCCGGAGAGATGTCGGCGGTGCGGCAGTCGAGTTCGCGGCCGAACGGGTCGAGTAGGCGTCCGCTCACTTCGATCGGCATGCGCCGGAAGCGGCGGCGCTCGCGCAGGCCGACTTGGGCGGCAGTCAGGCGGCGGGCGGCGGCGGCGAGGTCGACCTTAGAGGCGGTGTTCATGACACCATAAATGCCCTGTTCACTGTAAACGTTTGCTTAAGGTTTCGGGCGGGTGTGAGATCAATCGACAAGGTGACGGGGCGTCAGTCTCGACCGAGGCGGCATCGGGCTGATACCTGGAACCGGAACGCTGGCCGTCAGAGCCGGCGATGGGAGTGAGACCGTGGCGGATATCGAGAGCGGCAGCCGGTTTGATTACGTCATCGTTGGCGCGGGCAGCGCTGGATGCGTGTTGGCGAGCCGGCTGACCGAAGACCCGAACATCACAGTCGCGCTCTTGGAAGCCGGCGGCAAGAACGAGTCGTTGCTGGTGAAGATGCCGGCCGGCGTCGGCAATCTGATCGCCACCAAAGGCGCGACCAATTGGGGTTTCGAGACCGTCCCGCAGCAATTCCTCGATGGCCGTAGATTGTATCAGCCGCGCGGCCGCGGCTGGGGCGGGTCGTCGGCGATCAACGGCATGATCTATATCCGCGGCCACGCGCGCGATTACGATCAGTGGCGCCAGACCGGGCTGACCGGTTGGGGCTATGCCGACGTGCTGCCCTATTTCAAACGCGCGCAGCACCACGAAGACGGCGCCGATGCGTGGAACGCCGAAGGCGGACCACTCTGGGTCTCGCGCGGCCCGCCCGGCGATCCGATCTACAAAGCTTTTATCCAAGCCGGCAAACAGGCGGGCTTTCCGGTCACGCGCGACTTCAACGGCTATCAACAAGAAGGCGTCGGGCCCTACCATCTCACCATTCGCGATGGCGAACGTTGGAGCGCATCGGCGGCGTATCTGCGCCCGATATTGGCGAGCCGGCCGAACCTGCGTGTGATCTCGAACGCGCATGCGGGGCGCATCGTCATCGAGAACAACAAGGCCGTCGGCGTCGAGTTTTCGGCGGGTCCCGGCAAGCCGGTGCAGACCGTGCGTGCGGCGCGTGAAGTGTTGGTGTGCGGCGGCGCGTTTCAGTCGCCGCAACTGCTCATGCTGTCGGGCATCGGGCCGGCGGATGAGATCACCAAGCACGGCATCAAGGTCGTCGCCGATCTGCCGGAGGTCGGGCGCAATCTGCAGGACCACCTCGATGTTTGCCTGATCAACGAGATGACCAAGCCGATCTCGATGTATTCGAAGACGAAGGGCCTGAAACAGCCGATGATCGGCTTGCAATACTTGCTCTCCAAGCAAGGCCCCGGGCGCACCAATCACTTGCACGCTGGCGCATTCCTGAAGACGCGCGGTGAACTCGACCGGCCGGATATTCAGCTGCACGTCGTCAACGCTCAGATGCGCGACCACGCCCGGATCAAAGCCGATCGCGACGCCTTCACCATTCACGCCTGCCAGCTGCGGCCCGAAAGCCGGGGCACCGTGAAGCTCGCCTCGTCGAACCCATTCGATGCGCCGGCGATTGATCCGCGCTATCTGGCCGAAGAGAACGATCGCCGCACCATGCGGGATTCGGTCCGGATCATGCGCGATATCGTGGCGCAAAAGGCGCTCGATCTTTATCGCGGGGCGGAGTTTGCGCCGGGTGCGCATATTCGCACTGACGCTGAGATCGACGCCTGGGTGCGCCAAAATGCCGAGACGATCTATCACCCCGTCGGCACCGTGCGCATGGGCGCGGACGCGAAAGCGCCGGTGGACGATCAGTTGCGCGTGCGCGGCGTCGAAGGTTTGCGCGTCATCGATGCGAGCGTGATGCCGACTTTGATCGGCGGCAACACCAATGCACCGACGATCATGATCGCCGAAAAGCTCTCCGACATTCTGCGCGGCAAACCGCTGCTGCCGCCGCAGGATGCGCGGATCGCCGAAGATGAAATGGCGGGCGCAGTGTGAAAATCCGGGTCCGCCTCGATCATGCGGCGGCCATATTGGGGGCCGGCGTAGGCCTCTTCGGATTAGCACTCCAATACGCGCTCATGTACGTCGATATGACCGGCGACGGCGCTTCACCGCTTTGGGTGACGTGGCGCTACTTCGCCTACTTCACCATCCTCACCAACACGTTCGTCACGCTCGTAATGGTGCGTGCGGCAGTGCTGCCGAAGAGCCAGGTGGGCTTGAACGCCCCGCGCATCGAACTGATGGCGGTGACGTCGATCCTGTTTGTGTGCATCGTTTATAACGTGCTGCTGGCGTCGCGTTGGGATCCGCGCGGCTGGCAGAAGGTCGCTGATCTCATTTTGCACGACATCACGCCGGCTTTGTTTGCGCTCTTCTGGCTGCTGCGCCAGCGGGCGCCGTTGCGCTGGCGCTTCGCGTTGTTCGCCGCGCTCTGGCCTTTGGCTTATGCAGTGTATGGGCTGACGCGTGGGGCGTTCGACGGCTTCTATCCATACTTCTTCATGGACCCGACGGTGCTGTCGCTGCCGCGGATCGCCATGAACCTTATTCTGCTGCTGGCGTTCTTTGTCTTCGGCGGCGCGGTCTTGGTGTTCGCCAACCGCACCATCGTGCGCCGGCTGCGTTAGTCGTTCACCACGACAAGCCGCATGCCCTTCGGCGCTTTGGCGGCCGGCGGATGCAGCGAGCCTAGGCGCAGGAGCTGGATGGTCGCGCCGTCCAGGAAGGTCTCGCCGCCGAGCGGCTGAAACAAGCCAAGGAAACGATTGCCAAGCGCGTGATCGACTTTGAGCGGCGTCAGCAGGATTTCAGCGCCAAGCAACTTGGCGCAATTGGTAACCGCGGTGACGCGGGCGATGGCCGGCTCGCCCGCGGCGGCGCTGGCGTCGATGAGCGCATTCACCAAAGCCAGATCGGGGCCCAGAAAGAAGCGGGCGAAGTCGTGCTCTTTGAAGTCGCGGCCGAAGAGGGCGACGAGGTCCTTGCCGAAGGTGCGGATCGGCATGCGTCCGTCTTTGGCGCGTTCGATCACGAAGAGGCGCTCCAGCACTTGATCGGCGCCGCCCTTCTTGGGCGCCGCCGCCGCGCCAGCTAGGGCGCGTCCGTACGCGAGCAGGGCCCGTGTATCGGGATGAAAGGTCTCTTCTCCCAACATTAATGCTTAAGCGCCTTGGCGTCCTTCGAATGCGCACGGTGTCACGCAAGCCTCGGGCCCAAGCGGCGCTTGGATTTTTTGGGGAATTGCGTGTTTTGCCGGGTCGCTTTCGTGCGCTGGGCGATGTCTGGCCCTTGCCTTGCAGCACGCTGGGCGAGATTCAGGAGAAACGGCAAATGACCGTTCCAGCCCGGTACATTCTGGCCGCGATCGCTTTCGGCGTCGCTGCCCTTGGACTTTTCCTACTGCCGACGGACGCGGCTGCCGATTGCATCGGCTGTCACCGTCCGCAGCCGCCGACATGCCAGAGCGGCTGCAACACGCCGCCGCCCGTCTGCTGCGAGCGGCCCGCTGTGGTGGTGCCGCCGCCGCATGTGCCGCCGCCGAACATCGTCATCGTCAATGCAGGCGCGCGCGCGGCAGCCAGCGCCAGCGCGACGGCGATCGCCATCGCCAATGTGCGCACCGGCGACACCATCATCCGCTCCAACACGATCGTCGAAGCCGGCGCCTCCGCCGCGGCGACCTCCTCGGCCTTCTCGATCACTGAAGGCTCGGTCGAGATGGAGAGCGTGACGCGCGAACGCGATCTGTTGGTGCAGGCAATCTGCATCGACTCCAGCGGCAACCCGCATCCAGCGTCGCAGACCTTTGGCGGCCAAGCTGTTGCGCAAAGCCACCGCGGCGAACTCTATCGCTGCATGGCCGGCACGCGCATGCGCTACACAATGGACGGCCGCTCTTATGATTGCGAACCCGGCCAAGCGCTTTGGTACGAGAACGGCGCCGTTGAGTGCCGCGCTCAGATCGCGCGCCGCCAGTGCAATGAACGCTCGCTGCTCCGCCGCTTCGGCGCTGGCGACAAGCTGATCCGCATCCGCGACACCGAAACCCGCGAAGCCATCAGTGAGACCCAATTCCAAGGAACGATGCTCATGGACGGCGGCGTCGGCCAAGGCGTGTACTGAACGCCTTCAACTTTCCGCTCCACCCAATTCCGATCTCAAGGCCATCCCCTCGGCCTGCCCCCGCGAAAGCGGGGGTTTTTCTTTGTGGGGAGGCTGGCTGCCACGCGGTTGCGCGCCTTGGCCGATCCGCTTATCTCGGGTCCATGACATCACTCGACGTTCGATCCGCCCGCCCTGACCAGCTTGTTTCTGGCGATAAGGGGCAATGGGAAATCATTTGCGGCTTGGAAGTGCACGCGCAGGTGAGTTCGCAAGCCAAATTGTTTTCCGGCGCGAGCGCCGCTTATGGCGGCGAGCCGAATGCGCATGTCTCACTCGTGGACGCGGCGATGCCGGGCATGCTGCCAGTGATCAACAAGTTCTGCGTCGAGCAGGCGATCCGCACCGGGTTGGGCTTGAATGCGGAGATCCATCGCTGGAGCCGGTTCGATCGGAAGAACTATTTCTATCCGGACCTGCCGCAAGGCTATCAGATCAGCCAGTACAAAGAGCCGATCGTCGGCGAGGGCGAGATCGAGGTGGAGCCGGACGGCGAAGAGCCGATCACGATCCGCATCGAACGGCTGCATCTGGAGCAGGACGCCGGCAAGTCGATTCACGATCTCTCGCCGAACGAGACGTACGTCGACCTCAACCGCGCTGGCGTCGCGTTGATGGAAATCGTGTCGCGGCCGGATATTCGGTCGGCGAAAGAGGCGGCGGCTTACTTCAACAAGCTCCGCGCCATTCTGCGCGCGCTCGGCACGTGCGACGGCAACATGGAAGAAGGCTCCATGCGCGCTGACGTGAACGTCTCGGTGCGGCGCGCAGGCACCAAAGAATGGGGTACGCGCTGTGAGATCAAGAACGTCAACTCGACGCGCTTCATGATGCAAGCGATCGAGTACGAGTCGCGCCGGCAGATCGAAATTCTTGAAAGCGGCGGCTTGATCGATCAAGAGACGCGCCTCTTCGATCCAGACAAGGGCGAGACGCGGACGATGCGCTCGAAGGAAGATGCGCACGATTATCGCTACTTCCCCGATCCCGATCTGCTGCCGTTGGTGCTGGAAGAAGCCTGGATCGCCGAGATCAAAGCGTCGCTGCCGGAACTGCCGGACGCAAAGAAGAAGCGCTTCGTCAGCGACTATGGGCTGACGGCGTATGACGCGGGCGTGCTCGCGTGCGATAGTGATGCGGCGGCGTATTTCGAAACGGTCGCCAAGGGCCGCGACGGCAAGGCTGCGGCGAACTGGGTGACGCAAGAGCTGTTCGGCGCGCTGAACAAAAAGGGCCTCGAGCTGGGCGCCTCGTCGGTAAAGGCCGAGCATCTCGGCGCGCTGCTCGATCTGATCAAGGACGGCACCATCAACGGCAAGATCGCCAAGGACGTGTTCGCCAAGATGATCGAAACCGGCGAAGCGCCGGGCGCCATCGTGGAGCGCGAAGGGCTGAAGCAGGTCACCGATACGGGCGCGATCGAAAAGACCATCGATGAGCTGATGGCCGCCAATCCCGATAAGGTCGATGATGTGAAGAAGAACCCGAAGGCGTTCGGCTGGTGGGTCGGTCAGACCATGAAGGCGACTGGCGGCAAGGCGAACCCGGCGGTCGTGAACGAGATCCTGAAGAAGAAACTCGGTGTTTGAGGTCCTGAACCGCGACCACATTACCGACGCACTGGGGTTCTGGGAGCCGGCGCGGATCGTCTATAATCTCGTCTTGGCGACCATCAGTGCAGTGATCCTTGCGCCGCCTCTCATGTCGGGCGCTGTGCCGTTCGATCAGGTGTCGGCGCCGATGCTAATCGTGATGGCGGTGCTGGCCAACGTCGCCTATTGCGCCGCCTATCCGATCGACCTGTTCGTGCAGGCATCGGCTTATCGCGACACGCGCATGGCCTGGCGGGCGGGCATCCTCCTTGTCGGCATCGTCTTCGCGGGCGCGCTGACTTGGCTGATCGCGAGTGCGGCTGTGAACGTCACAGCGTTCTGATGGAACGCCTCTTCTCCTATGGCACGCTGCAGCTCGAGCGGGTGCAGCGCGAGACGTTTGGCCGACTCCTGGAAGGCGCGCCGGATGCGCTGGTCGGCTTTCGGCGCGATATGGTCGAGATCACCGATCCGGACGTGCTGGCTAAGAGCGGCGAGCGCTTTCATCCGATTGTTTCGCGCTCTGGCGATGAGGCCGACCGCGTAGAAGGTACGGTGTTTCTCGTCACATTGGATGAGCTAGCGGCCGCGGATGCGTACGAAGTGGCGGACTGTGAGCGCGTGGAGGCGGCTCTGGCGTCAGGCTTGCGCGCTTGGGTCTATATCGCGCGGCGTTAGCCGATCGAGAGTTCGGCGATGGCGCCGTCAACAAGCGTGAAACGATGGTTGAGCCGGATCGGGCTGCCAGGGAATGTGCCTGAAACCAGGGCGCGCACAATCACCGAGCCGCTTTCCTCTGACGCTTCCTCCGGCGTGGCGACATCGGCGTATTTGCGCTGTGTATCTTCGATCCAGGCGCGAACGGCGGCGCGGCCGCGATGATCGTTGTGCTCGTCATGCACCCACGCATTCTCAGCGAACGGTGCGACCATGCCGTCAATATCGTGCCGCGCCTTGGCTTCGAAATATGCGGCAATCGGAGCGGGTAGATTGAGCGCCATGACTGTCCCTCATGCTGAAGCTCAGCACGTGGTGAAGCGTCGGCACTCTGGCAAGTGTCGCAGGTCTAGCGCGCCCGCGCAGCCAGCGGCGTGTAGCGGGCGACGTGGCCGGCGGCGCCGATGACGGCCGGGCCTTCAATCTCGGCGCGCAGATGCGCTTCGTATGAACCGGCCTGCAGCGAAGCGATGCGATCGCCGCCGGGCACGAAGGCCTGCATCATGACGGCGAACCAAATGTAGAGCAGCATTGGCGTCCCCTCAGAAAATCGCGGCGTCGTCTTCATCGACCCAGCCCAGCGTCATGAGCGGACGCGCGACCGCTTCCACGGTGGCGATCTGCGCTTCGACGGCGTGGCTGGAGAAGCTTGCGATGCTTGTGGGGGTGAATGCGGACGCGAGCGCCCAGAACCAAACCAGTGCATACATCAGCGCTTCTCCCTTAACCCGGGTGAAGCGTGGTTCAGTTTGGTTTCGCGGGCGTTAACGAAACGCGTGTCGCGTCCCGGAGACGGGGAGGATCTCCGGGACGCTTGTGGACACGTCGTTCAGCCAGGGAGGGTTATTGGCTGGCGATGATGCCCAAGATCACGCCCGTTGCGATGCCGACGAGCAGCAGATCGCCGCGGTCGTCACGGACGTAGTGGTAGCCGCGCGGCGGGTGGCGATAGCCGTAGCGATCATAGTCGCGCACGACGACGTAGCGGTCGCGGTAGTAGCGCGGCAGACGTTCGCCACGGCGCCAGCCACGATAATCGTAGCGGACATGGTCGCGGTACGCGGCAGGCGGCGGGCCGTAATTCCAGCGGCCTTGGTAATGGTAGCCGTTATAGCGGCGATCATCCCAACGGTCGCGGCGGGCTTCGCGGCGGTAATCTCTGCGATCGTCGCGGCGATCATCGCGATAGTCGCGACGGTCATCACGGCGGTCATCGCGGTAGTCACGACGGTCGTCACGGCGATCGTCGCGATCACGGTGGCGTTCGCCGCGATGTTGCGCAGCGGCGTCCGTGGGCAGGGCCAACGGGGCCGCAAAGGTAGCAGCGGCAAGGGCCGCCATAGCAAGGCGTTTCATGCGAGGTCTCCTTCCTGCTTCCCTTGAACGGCTCCGTTCAAAAGAAGGTCCCTCAATCGCCTGCGAGTGTGTCGGGGCGTGACTGAACTGTGTCTGAATGGATGAGGAACTGCTGCACGGATGTGTGGCAGAGTTTGTCAAACACGCGCCGCGCAATACTTGGCCGCAGGCGCCAAGGCGTGGAAGCCTGAAATCTCACGCGGGTGTGAAGTCTCGCCTTAAACGTGTGTCACTCTGCGGCAGCTAGCAGTATGGCGCGTAAGGCCCCATCTTGGCGCGAACGAGGGCTGATATGACGAATCCGATTGAGCTGTATTTCTGGCCGACGCCGAATGGCTGGAAGATTTCCATCGCGCTCGAAGAGATGGGGCTGCCTTACGAATTGAAGGCGGTGAACATCGGCAAGGGCGAACAATTTGCACCGAGCTTTCTGGCCATCTCGCCGAACAATCGCATGCCGGCGATCATCGATCCCGATGGTCCGGGCGGCGCGCCGATTTCCGTGTTCGAGTCGGGCGCGATCCTGCAGTATCTCGGACGCAAGAGCGGGCAGTTTTATCCAACCGATGAACGCGCGCGGATCAAGGTCGATGAGTGGTTGATCTGGCAGGTCGCCAACCTGGGGCCAATGGCCGGGCAAGCCAGTCACTTCATCAACTACGCGCCGAAGATCGTCGACGATGCGGCGCTGATTGAATACGGCCGCGCGCGCTACGTGAACGAGTTGAACCGTCTGTGTGGCGTGGCTGAGCGCCAGCTTGGCGAGAGCGAGTATCTCGCGGGCGAATACTCGATCGCAGACATGGCGTCATGGCCGTGGCTGCGTATCGCGCATAAGCTTGGACAAGGCTTCGATGATTTCCCAAAGCTTAAAGCCTGGGTCGATCGCATTTACGAACGCCCGGCCGTGCAGCGCGCGCTGAAGGCGGGCGACGAGCTCCGGCAAAAGCAAGACTTGAGTAAGGATCAAGTGCGCGACATGGCCAAGAACTTGTTCGGCCAAACCTCTGCTTCGGTGAACGCCGCGAAATCAAATCAAAGCTAGCGGCGCTTAAGCTTATCGCAAGTTATGCACGATATTGCTCCACTCCGACGGCGCGAAAAATGCACGTCAATGGGGTGGAACGGATATGGCTAAAGCCAGACGTTCCCAAGTGGTACAAGGGAGCGGCCATTATGGCTTTTACAGATTCTGAAATTGCCGAGGCGCACGAAGCGGTGCGTCAGCAAAGCGACAGCGACAATCTCTACAAGCTGGGTCTGATCTATTCGACCGGCCAAGAGATTGATCTCGTGCAAGCGCACATGTGGTTCAACCTGGCCGCCTCGCGCGGTTCGGAATCGGCCAAAGAGTGCCGCCGCGAACTCGCCGAGATGATGACGCGTGACCTGGTCGCCGAAGCCCAGCGCCGCGCGCGCGAGTGGCTCTCGGTTAAGCACCACTAAACGCTGAGCGCCGCGCAAGCGGCGCGCTTGCGGCGATAGCGACCCCATTTCCTCAAGGATGATCTGCGCGTTCGCGCAGATATCCGCGCTGGCGGCGCGGCGGGTGGCTTGCGCCGCTCGGCCTTTTGTTGCTGCTAGTGGCGGTGATCGACACGATCGACATCGCAAGCGCCTGGCGCGCGTTGGCGCTGACGCAAACGGAAATGACTGCGATGGCGGCCGCTGCCGGCGTAGTCATCCTATTTGGCGCGCTCGTCCCCACGGGGCTCGCGACTTTCGCCTGGCACACATTTTCGAACCTGATGGCCGAGCGCCGCATCCGCCCCGTTGCGACGCCGCGCATCGTTGATGGCGATACGCTGGACGACGCGGCCACTGGCATTCGCTATCGCCTCGCCAACATTGATGCTCCTGAAACCGGCGACAACGCCAAGTGCTTCCGTGAGAGCGAGCGCGGCGAAGAAGCCGCCGCCACCGCCGCCTATCTCGTCAGCAAAGCGCAAACCGTCACGGTGCGCTGGACGTTTCGTGTCGACCGCTACGGTCGTCGGGTTGCGTTCGTGCAGGGCGACGGCGCTGACCTCGGCGAACTTTTGATGGCGCGCGGCTTAGCACGCCCTTGGCGGGGCAAGCGCGTTCGTTGGTGCGGTCGGAAGGGCGGCCTCGTGGCGATCGCGCGCAGGTCGCGCGCCGCATGCCTGTGCGACCTGCAGGGCTTGGACTTAGTCCGCGCGTTGAGCGAGCACGGTGACCTTCTCGAAGCGCGCGTCCTGCAGTCGCTCCACCACGCTGACGACATCTTGATAGCGCACGGCCATGTCGGCGCGGATGTGGAGGCGGGCGTCTAGGAACGCGTCTTCAGGCGTGAGCGCCGGCTGAGCCGCTAGAATATGCGCCAGTGCGTCATCGCCGACGCTCGCCAGCGTGCTGGACGCGCCGGAGACATATAGCCCGTAGCCGCCGGCTTCCGCGCGTAGCTCCACGATGGTCGGCGGAATGAGCACAGGCGTGGTTGGGCCAGCGCGCGGCAAATCGAGCCTGAGATCGGTCGTCGGCATGGGCGCGGTGACCATGAAGATCACCAGCAACACCAACAGCACATCGATGAACGGCACGACGTTCGGCTCGGCCGACTCGGACAGCCTTTGCCTGCGTGCATTCAGTGCAAGAGCCGCCATCGCCGCCTCCCTCTGTTGTGATCAGAGTGCGCGCGCCTCAGCTATGGCGCCAATCACGCCCGCGAGAGCGTGATCACGAGTTCGAGATTGCTTCAGCTCATCCAGGGCGGCGCAGGCAGATCGCGATAGGCTCTGCGCAACGCTTCCGACCATGCGGTGCGGACTTGTTGGAAGTATTCGTCGTCCTCGCTGATGCGATGCTGCACCTCGATGCGCTGGGTGTCGCGGTGATAGACGAGCAGGTCAGCCGGCAAGCCGACGGAGAAGTTAGAGCGCAGCGTCGAGTCCATCGAGATCAGCGCGAGTTTGACCGCGCCATCCAACGGCGTGTCGTAGCGGGCGACGCGGTCGAGGATCGGCTTGCCGTATTTGGTTTCGCCGATCTGGAAGAACGGCGTGTCGGGCGTCGCTTCGATGAAATTACCGGCGGCATAGATGTGGAACATGCGCATGCGGTCGCCTTCGATCTGTCCGGCAAGGATGATCGAAGCATCGAACATGAAGCTCTGCATGTTGTAGGATGGCGCAACCGACTGATAGACGCGCTTCACCGCCGCGCCGACAAGCTCGGCGGCTTCGTACATGGACTTCACAGTCAGCAGCGTGTTGATTGGTTCGTTGGGATCGAGGCCCACGGCGTCGATCACGCGCGCCGTCACCGCTTGTGTGACGGCGAGGTTGCCCGCGCTCATCATCGCGATCACGCGATCGCCGGGCGCGACGACGCTCAATTTGCCGAAGCTTGCAATGTTGTCCGGACCCGCATTCGTACGGGTGTCGGCAAGAAGGACGAGGCCGTCCTGCAGGCAAAGGCCAACGCAATATGTCATCGAACTGGTCTGCTCCCCGGATCAGCGCATGTACAGATTTGAAATCTGATCGCCTAGTTCCTTCGTCCGGTCGATGTAAGTTGTCAGCGTTTCGTGCAGGCCTGTCTGAAAAATGTCCGATATCCGGCCGAAACGAAGTTCCGCAGCGATAGCGCCGGCAAGACGGTGGGCCTCGCCGCGCTTGCCGCCGTGGATTTCGGCGAGCTGGTCGAGGCAATACGTGATGTGGTCGTAACAGGCGCGTAATGAGCGCGGCATCTCGGTGCGCAGGATCATCAGCTCAGCCACGTTCCAGGGCCGCACCTCCTCGCGATACACCCACTGATAGGCGCGCACGGCCGACACCGCGCGCAAGACGCTGGTCCATTGATAATAGTCGAGCATGCCGCCGACGCCGGAGGATTCCTGCGGCAGCAGCAGATGGTATTTCACGTCGAGAATGCGCGCGGTGTTGTCGGCGCGCTCCAAGAATGTGCCAAGGCGTACGAACCAGTAATTCTCGTTGCGTAGCATCGTGGTTTCGTAGGCGCCGGAGAAGCGCGTCGAGAGCGTGCGCACCCAGTCGAGCGTTTCGGCCAGCAGCGCGGGTGAGAAGTTGTTCTCCGTGAGCTTGCGCGATTCGATCCAGCCTTGGTTGACCGCCTCCCACATGTCGCGTGTGAGCGCAGTGCGCATGGCGCGGGCGTTGACGCGGGCGTTCTCAAGGCAGTTGATGATCGAGGATGGATTGGCGCCGCCGCTGGAAAGAAAGCGCGCCGCGAGGTCTGGCGTCACGGCGTTGTACGTCTCGTCATAAAGTTCATCGACGCCGGCGGCGGCGAGCGCCGAACGCCATTCCTCCGCTTCGCTGGAAACGCCGGCCATGGATTGCGCCGCTTCGATCAAGCGCGCGAGATTGTCCATGCGCTCCATGTTGCGGGCGAGCCAGAAGAGAGCGTCGGCGGCGCGCGACAGCATTAGCGGCCACCGCCATTGCGATGCAGCACCCATGTATCCTTGGTGCCGCCGCCTTGGCTCGAGTTCACGACGAGCGAGCCATCTTGCAGAGCCACCCGCGTCAAGCCGCCCGGTACGATGCGCACGCCATTGGCGCCGGAGAGCACGAACGGGCGCAGATCGACGTGGCGGCCGGCGGCTTTATCACCGGCGAAGGTCGGGCAAGTGGAGAGCGCAAGCGTGGGCTGGGCGACGTAGGCTGACGGGTTCAAGCGCAGCTTCTTGGCGAAGGCGTCGCGTGTTTTCTTGGTGGCGTGCGGGCCGACGAGCATGCCGTAGCCGCCGGAGCCGCGCGTTTCCTTGACCACCAGTTCGTCTAAATGATCGAGCACATAAGCGAGCGCGCCCTCGTTGGCGCAATCCCAGGTCGGTACGTTTTTCAGGATCGGTTCTTCGCCGAGATAGAAGCGGATCATCTCGGGCACCTGCATATAGACGGCTTTGTCGTCGGCCAGCCCCGCGCCGGGCGCGTTGGCGAGCGCGACATTGCCTTCGCGGTACGCTTCCATCAGCCCTGGCGCGCCGAGCACCGAGTCTGCGCGAAACACGAGCGGATCGAGGAAGTCGTCATCGATGCGCCGGTAGATGACATGGACGCGCTTCAGCCCGTCCGTGGTGCGCATATAGACCTTCTTGTCTCGGACGATGATGTCGACGCCTTCGACCAGTTCCACACCCATCTCGTCGGCGAGGAAGGAGTGTTCGTAATAGGCGCTGTTGAATTGGCCGGGCGTCAGCACGACGACGCAGGGCTCTTCGCCGATCGGCGTTGTGAGCGAGCGCAGTGTCGCCAGCAGATCCTGCGGATAGCGCGCGACGGGCGCCACGCCGACGCGCGCAAAGAGTTCGGGAAAGAGCCGCATCATGACGGCGCGGTTTTCCAGCATGTAGGAGACGCCGGACGGCGTGCGGCAATTGTCTTCCAGCACGTAGAAATCGTTCACACCGGTACGGACCAGATCGATGCCGGCGATATGGGTGTAGATGCCGCTTGGGACGGTGACGCCTTGCATCTGGGCGCAATAGGCGGGGTGGGTGTCGATGTAGTCGTCGGTGAGCTTGCCGGCTTTTACGATTTCGCGCTCGCCATACGCATCGGCTAGGAAGCGGTTGAGCGCGGTGACGCGCTGAACTAGGCCGCGCTCCAGGAACGCCCATTCATCGGCGTCGAGCACGCGTGGGATGATGTCGAACGGGATCAGCCGCTCGGTGTCGCCGCCTTCGGTGTAGACGGCGAAGGTGATGCCGACGCGGCGGAAGAGGCGCTCCGCCTCCTCGCGTTTCGTTTCCAGAACGGCAGGCGGCGTTTCGGCGAGCCATGCGGCGATGCCGGCATAAGCGGCGCGAACCTCGCCGTCGGCGCCGTACATCTCGTCAAAGAACTCACGCATCGGCGCGATGATGCGCGGTTTTTGGGCGGCGGCGCCAGTGGTTTTGCGTCTGGAGACGGCGCCTTAGCCTAAGTTCCGTACTCTGGCGGGCCGGGGCGCCGCTTTTCAGGGCGCCGAGCGCAGGTCAGTTCCGGCTGTCGCCGTTCAGGTCGTAGAAGAAGCTGAACTGCACCGGCAGCGCGTCGCGGACGTATTGCTGCATGAACAAGTTCACCTGGCTGATCGGTGAGCGCGGGACGTAGACTACGTCGTAGCGTTGCAACACTTGCGCGTCCGGGAAACCGGCGCGCATGGCGCGCGACGATAGATCGACTTCTGTCACGCGCGTTTCGCCATGAGCGCGCGAGAGCACCAAGACATCGCCGCGCCGCGCTGAGGGCAGAAAGCCGCCCGCGAGTGCTACCGCCTGGAAGGCGTCGATATTGGCGGGCATTTCGTAGATGCCCGGCCGCGCGACTTCGCCGCCTACGAACACTTGGCGCGAGCCATAGGTGCGCGGCATGACGCTGAGTTCTGGATGGCGCAGCTGGGTCGAGTAGGCGACGACGAGCGCGTCGCGCAATTCGTCGGCGCTCAAATCGGCGGCGCGCACGGCGCCGATCAACGGCAGCACGATGCGGCCGTCCGGGCCGACGGTGACGTTTCGATTTAGTTCCGGCGCCGAAAAGACAATGAGTTCGATCTCGTCGCCCGGGAAGAAGCGATATTCCGGTTCCGCATCGGAATAGGTGAGCGCGGTCGGTTGCTCCTGACTTTGAGCCGTGGAGGCAAAGCTCCCAAGGCCCAGGGCCGTTACGGCGGCAAGTACGGCGAACGCGCTGCGCATCATCAAACTCCAACGCTTTGTTAGCGCACCGGCCGTTAACGGTGCGTGCGCTGACGAGGGCAGTCTGCCCGGCGCTGGTGAATGATCATTTACCAAATTCAGGCAAGTTTGTTCCGCCCACGGTCGCGACCCAGGGGCAAGGAGCGGCGATGAATACGAGCAATGAGGCGGCACAGCCGAGAATCGGCTGGACTGACGTATCGCGCGTCCGCGCAGCCGATTTGCTTGCGATGTTATGGGCGGAGCGCGCGCTGGTGGTGGGCGTCGGCGCCGCGATCTGCGCGCTTGGTCTGATCGCGGCGATCGCCGCGCCGCGTGCTTACACCGCGCGTACCGAGCTGCTGGTGCGCATGGGCGAGGAATATGTTTATCAGCCGACCGCCGCTGGCGGCGCCGGCGCGGGCGCGACGCCGGACATGCAAGCGGTTGTGAACGCCGAAATGCGGATGATCGGCTCAGGCGCGGTGGTGCGCCGCGCGATCGACGCGGTGGGCTTGATGACGCTCTATGCTGATATCGCGCGCGCGCCGGAATCGGATGCGCGAAAATTGGCGGCGGCTGAGCGCGCCTTTGCGCAGCACCTAACGGTCGAGACGGCGCCACAGACGCCTTCGATTGGGCTCTCTTTCGAACACCGCGATCCCGAAGTCGCCGCATTGGCGCTGAATGCGCTGGTGGATGGCTATCTTGAGCATCGCCGCGACGTGCTCGTTGGTGGTGAGTTCGAGGCGCTTACGGCGGAAACGACAGATGCCAGCACCCGCGCAGCGACGGCCAGCGCTGCGTTGTCGGCATTTTTGACCGAGAACCAGATTGGCGACTTCGAGAGCGAATTGGCGGCGCTGGCGGCGCGTGCAGGCGATATTGAAACCCAATTGCTGGATGCGCAGGCGCGTCGGCGTGAAGCGGAAGCCCGGGGCGGCGCGCTGAGGGCGCGTTACGAGTCCGAGCCAGAGCAGATCGAGCTTTATTCGGAAAGCGACGCGCGGCGTGAACTGGTCGACGCGCAGATGGAGCGCGAACGGTTGCTGTCGCGCTATCAGGAAGACGCGATGCCGGTGCGCGAAGTTGATCGCCGGATTTCGCAGCTCCAGCAATTTCTAGCCGGGGGCGATCCGCCAAGCGTCACCCGGCGCGGGCCGAACCCGGTGCGCCAAGATATCGCTAGCCAGCTTTTCGCGGTTGAAGCCGAAGCGCGCGCGCAACGTGGCCGCGAGACGGCGCTGACGCAGCAGCGCGATGAGGTGCGCGCGCGGTTGCGCGCGATGCAAGCGTTGGAGCCGCGTTTCCGCGCTCTGTTGCGCGAACGCAGTATCGTCGAAACCAATGCCACCGCGATCGCCACGCGGGCCGAGGATGCGCGTACGCGCAGTCAGATGCTGGGCCGCGCCACGGACAACATCAGCCCGCTCGAACGCGCCGCCGTGCCGACGCAAGGCAAGAGCCTGCGCTGGCCGATCATGATCGTGACGCTGCTGATTGCCTTTATTGTGGCGGTTGCGGCGGGTTTGTCGCGCGGCTTGATGCGGCGCTCATTCCCGACGCCGTCGAGTGCCGCGCGCGCGCTGAACACGCCGGTGTTGGCTGTAATGCCGCGTCAATCGCAGCCAAAAGCGGCGAAACCGCCCAAACCCGCAAAACCGCCGAAGCCAGCGAAGGGCAAGCCTGAGCTTGTGGTCGTGGAGGGCGGCGCATGAGCAAGCCGAATTTCTCTGTCGAGGGCATTCTCGATGCGCTGGCGATGCAGCCCGGTCGTGGCGAAGGCCGCGCGATCATGTTTGTCTCTGGCCGGCGCGGAACCGGCGTGACGACGCTGGCGCATGCGGTGACGCAAGCCGCAGGCGCGCGCGCGATTTATGCGATCGATCTCGATCTCAAGCGTAACGCTCTGGCGCGGGCGCTTGCAGGCGGCGCGCGGCTTGGCCCGCGCCAAGATGGCCGCATTGCTGGGCAGACGTTTTACAGCGTGCGCGGCGCGCATGGCGTGCTGATGCAAGAGAACAAACCTGCGTTTTCCTATCACCAAGTCGTCGGGACGCGTGTGTTTGCCGGCGTGTTCGATGCGAAAGCATTGCCGCAAGGCGGGCGCGTCGTGGTGTCCTCAGCGCCGCATTATTGGGATGCTGTGCGGCTGAGCGGTGCGATGGCCGTGGTGGATGCGCCGTCGCTCGATCGCAGCCAGATTGCTCTACGGGTGGCGCGGAACATGGATGGCGTCGTGTTGGTGGTTGGCGGTGAGCCGGGCGACGCGCCGGCGGCGACGGCTGCGAAAGATGCGCTGACGGCGGCGGGCGCCAATGTGATGGGGCTTGTTTATGCGGGCGCGAGCGCGCCAGTGATCGCGATCGACCGGCTGTTGCGTCAGGCCGGCTGACGCGCGAGCGCTTCACCGTAGAAGCGCTGCTCCATGAACCAGAACACTTTGCCAGCCCCGCGCGCGGCGCGGTCGAGCAGCATGAGCGCGCGTGGGGTCGATCCGGCAATCACGATCGCGCTGGCGGCGGCGTAGGTCACCGCCTGCGCTGCGCCGATCGCCATGTGGCGCAACAGTGCGGCGTGGTTGTGCGCGGCCCAAGCCAGTTCGCAGGGCCCTTGGCCGTAGGCAAACGCGCGCTTCAGTCCATGCGCGAAGCGCGTGCGCTCGGGGCCGAGATGTTCGATCACCCAAGCGTCGGCGGCCCAAGCGAACGACGCGCCCGCTTCGGCCCATGAGGCGAAGAGCTTGTCGTCTTCGCCGCCAGTTTGGTTGGCGCGGACGTCGAACGGCGCCTCTTCCTCGAACATGGCGCGCGGCTGCAACGAGTTGCCGATGCCATATGCCCGCGGGCTCGCGCCGCTGAGAGCCGGACCTTGGCGCGAATAGAGCGTTTCGTAGAAGCTCATGTGATCATCGTCGGACTGCGCGCGTGCGCGTACCGGACCGAACACGCTTTGGGCGCCAGTTTGCTGACGCACGGCGATCAAAGCTGCGAGCCAGTGCGGCGGCGCTTCTTCGTCGTCGTCTAGCCAAGCGACCAATTTTCCCGTCGCGAGCTTCAACGCGGCGTTGCGCGCGCGCGCGACGCCCGGCTTCGGCTCGTGCGTCCAGCGGAATGGGATCGCGGTCTCCTCGGCGAATTGCTTGAACACTCCGAGCGCCGAACCTTCCGGCGAGTTGTCGATCGCCACGATCTCGAAATGCGTGATGCCGATCTGGCCGGCAACGCTGCGCGCGGCGCGTAAGAAGGATGCCGGGCGGCGAAAAGTGGGGATGACGACGGATAGGATCATGGCAGCCTCCGTTCGAGAGCGGCAGTGACGGGCAACACGATGAAGCCCAGCGCGTGAGCCTGCTTCAACAGCGCGTCGAGGTCCTGACCGCGTGTGCCCCATGGCGAGGGCGCTTCGGCGATGTCGTGCGTGAACGCGATCACCCAGCCTTTGCGCTTGGCGGCACGCTTCAGGGCGCCGTTCATGCGCGCCCGCCAGCCTTCACCGAACAGCGCGTGCGCGCGCAGCTGGGCGAGATCGACGCGGCCGACATTGACGCCCGGGAGCACGCCGCGCGCGCTGTAAAAGCGCGGCGGCAGGCCTTTTTTCAGAGTGTAGGTGGTTTCGCCGTACGGGTAGGCCAAGCTGCGCGCCGGCTCGCGCGCACCCATTTCGTTCAGCGTGTCGCGGTTCTTAGCGAAGCTGCGCAACGACTCGAATGTCGGCCGGCGCGCGCAATCAGCGTGCTCAAACGTGTGGCATCCGATTTCGTGGCCCGCATTGAGCAGGCGTGTGATGTCAGGGGCGCTGAAGTTGCGGCCGCACGGGCCGTCCGTGGCCGCCATGCCGGCGGCGGCGTAAAACGTGCCGCGCGCGCCGTGCGCTTCGAGGATGCGCGCGCCCTCTTCACATGCGCTGACGGGGAAGTCGTCGAAGCAGATTGAGAGCAGCGGTTGTTCGAACTGGAGTTTAGCCGGACGCGCGGCGCGCCATTGTGTGGCGCGACGGCGGACCTTGCTCAGCGCATCGCGCGGCGGCGTGTAAGCAAAGACACTCATGCGAGGTGCTCGGCATAGTGAGCGGCGCGATAGAGCTTCAGCGCGGCGCGGCGGAGCGGCATAGGTGCGGCGCCCAGCGGATCGCGCGCGAGCCACGCGCACGCTTGCGCAAGGTGCGGACGCAGCGGCGTAAGCTGCAGTGCGCGGGCAGTGCCATGGGCGGCGAAGCGTTTGGCGGCGCGTGGATGTTTGGCGGCGAGGCGCGCGAAGTTTGGGCCTGCCTCGGCGCTTTTGCGCAGCAAAGTTGCGGCGTTGTCGAGCCCGGCGTGGGTGGCGGGATTATCGACGTGCAGAATTTCGGTGTCGCGCGCGGCGGTCAGCGCCCAATCGGTGTCTTCGAAGCCCCAGCCTGTGAAGCCGTCGTCGAACGGGTGCGCGTCGAGGAAGGCGCGGCGGACGAGCAGGTTTGCGGAGGCTGTCGATTGCGCCGGCGCAAGTTCGCGTACTTCCAAGCTGCGGCAGTCGGAGGCGGCGAAGAGGTTGTGATGAAGCGCGGTGCCGCGCGTGCGTTGAGCGTGGCGGAGGGAGAGGCCGCCGAAGGCGACGTCTGGCTGTTGGCAACGGGTGACCGAGAGCCAGTGCAGCAGGAAGGTCGGGCGATCCGGCAGCATGTCGGCGTCGAGGAAGAGCACGTACTGGCCGCGTGCATCGGCAATCAGGTGGTTACGCGCGGCGGCGCGGCCCTCGTTGCGTTCGCGCACGATGATGCGGACAGGTGCGCTCAATGCGCCCGCCGCCTTCACGACGCGCGCGAGCAGGTCGATATCGGCGGAGCCGTCGTCAAGCAGAACAAACTCCACGCCAGCGGGCGCGTTGGCCATGCGCGCGAGCATCGCTGACGGATCGTCGCGATGAAACGGCGTCAGAACGCTAAGCTGTGGCGCTGCGATTGGCGGGCCGAACGTGATGATGCGCTCACGCGACATGGGATGGCTCCTGTGCACGCGGTGCGAGTTTGGCGATGAGGCTGGTAAGGCGAGCGCGCATGCCGAAGACGTCAAGCGCGACGCACGCGAAGCCGTAAGAGAGCGCACCGACGCTCGCCTTCGCGATGAGGGCGGCGATGCCGGTCATTGCAGGCAGGCAGAGCACTGCGGCGGCCATCAGCGCTGTGGCAGTAGTGATGCGCGCGAGTTCGCCGAGCGGCATTGGCAGCGCGAAGAGGCGGCGTCCGAAAGCGCCGAGCAGAACGCTGCCGCAGATCGCGCCTGTTGCGCCGGCGATTGCAGCGCCGGCTGCGCCCATTGGTGCTGCGAGCATCAGCGTGAGTGCGATCTGGACGACGCCCGGCGCGATCATGATGAGCGCGCGCCGGCCGGTGCGGCGCGTGAGCTGAAACGCTTCCGACAAATAATAGAGATTGAAGCCGGCAAAGACGCCGCCGAGCGCGAGCCACGGCATCGCGGCGGCGGCGCCGGCGCTGAGCGCTTCGCCGACGAGCAGAGCCGCGAGCGGTTGGCTGACGAGCGCGAGGCCGACAGCGGCGGGCAGAGCAAGCGCGGCCAGCAGCGTGAAACTCTTTGCAGCAACTTCGCGTGCGGCTTCTGTGCCGCGATCTTCGAATGCTGCGAGCAGGAGCGGTGCAAAGGCGGCGCCTGTGCCGATGAACACCAGATCGAGCGGGCGTGCGAGGCCGAAGGCGGCGGCGAAGGCGCCGAGCTCAGCGACGCCGGCTTGGTGCGCGAGGATGAAGCGGGCGATGGTTTGGACGCCGAGATCGAGCGCGAGCGCTAGCGCCAGCGGCGCGCCGTAAGACGCATAAGTGGTGGCGCGGTTGAGCGACGGCGCGCCGCCTTTGGCGCGGGTGATGAGACGCGGCGCGTCGATCAGGGCGATGATGGCGCCAGCGAGCAGGAGGCCCGCGAACGGCGCGGCGGCGCCGAGGTCGAAGCGCGTCAGCAATGCAACGCCCGCGGCAAATCCGACGGCGAGATAGGCGGTCTCGAGCGCGGCGTAGCGGCCGATATCGAACGCGGCTCGTTCGCTTTCGCGAGTGATGCGGGTGAGGAAGCGGAAGACGGCGGCGCCGGCGGCAAACGCAGAAAGTGCGGCCACGTCTTCGCGTACGCCGACGAAAGCCAGCAAGGCGCCGGTCGCGACCAGGACGATGGCGCCGAGGGCGAATGCGAGCGCGATCAGTGTGGCGAAGTGGTCGGCGAGGCGTTTTTCGGCGCGGGCGGCGGAGAAGAAGCGGAAGGCCGCCGCTTCAGCCCAGGTGAAGAGCAACGTGTGCGCCAGCATCGAGGCCGAGAGCGCCAGCGCATAGCGGCCGAATTCCTCGGGGCTCATCAGGCGCGTAAATGCGGCGATCGCGCCAAGCCCGACGAGGGCTTGGGCGATCTGCAATGGCGCGAGGCTGAGGGCGCGCGTCAGCTTCACCGCGTCGCCTTATCGTCGCCTAGGAGCACCGGCGCGCTGCGCATGAGGATTTGCAGATCGAGCCAGAGCGAGGCGCGCGATACGTATTCGAGATCAAGCTTCAAACGGCGGCGCACGGCGGCGGGTGTTTCAACCGGGCCGCGCGAGCCGTTGATCTGCGCCCAACCGGTGATGCCCGGCTTGACGCGATGGCGGTGCGCGTATTCCGCGACGATGTTTTGCAAATCGCGCTCGGCCGCCTTCATGCCGACAGCGTGCGGGCGCGGGCCGACAAGGCTCATCTCTCCGCGCAGCACGTTATAGAGCTGCGGCAGTTCGTCGAGGCTGGTGTGGCGCAGCCAGGCGCCGAGGCGGGTGACGCGCGGATCGTTGGCGACGACTTGGCTCAACGGCGCGTCCGGTGCGTGATGCATGGTGCGGAATTTGAGTACCGTGATGATGCGATTGTTGAAGCCGTGGCGGCGCTGGCGGTAGAGCACGGGGCCTTTGCTATCGAGCTTGATCGCGGCGGCGATGAGCAGCATGGGCAACGCGAAGACAAGTGCGAGGCCGGCGCCGATGATCACGTCCTGGGCGCGCTTGACCATGGCGCGGCGGTGATTGCGCGGACGGCCCGAAACGCAGGCAACTGCGTGGCCAGTCAGACGATCGACGCGGGCGCCGCGTACGTTCAGCGTTTCATAGTCGAGCAGCAGATCGACGCGGTTCGGCGCGACGCGCAGGCGCTCGATGATGTGCTTGACGCGGCCCTCGGCTTTTTGCGTCACGGTGATGACGATGCGATCGACGTGCGGGAGGTCCTCCCAGGCCAGCAGCGCATCGATGTTGCCGCCGACCGGCGTGTCGCCGATGCGGTAGGGCGAGCGCGAGAGCCGGTCATCGACAATGGCGAGCACGCGCGCTTCGCCGGTCTTGGCGGCGCGCTTGGCCATGCGCTCGGCAGCTTCGGTGGCGCCGACGAGAACGATAGTTTCTGAGAAGATGCCGGCGCGGTGCGCGGCGCGGATCCAGACGGCGAGTGCTGCGTGAATGCCGGCAAGGATGATCGCCGTCACTGGGATGATGGCGCAGAGTGCCGCGGCGGAGCGGGCGTCGGGCGCCAGCAGGGCGCTTGCGCCGAGCGCAAGGATGACGCCCAACGCCAAGCCGCCAATGCCGCGCTCGGCTTTGACGCGGGCCGGGCTGACGCGGTAGGCTTCGGTCAACCAAAGGCCAACCTTTAGTCCGCCTGCTGTGAGGAGGAAACCAAGAGCCGCGCTGATCGAAAGATCGGCGATGCCGAAGCCCGCGCCCCAAAGCGCCGCCAATTGCGCCGTGACCACGACCGCGAGCCAGTCGATCGCCTGGATCAGACGGATCGGGGCGGTGGGATCGATGTGGGCGCCGCGTTTACCAGTCGTGGGAAAGGCGAAGGCGGCGCGGACGTCGTTTGCCGGGGTGATTTCGGCATCGGCTTCGACGAGGTAGGGCTCTTCGGCCGAGGGCGTCCAAAGGCGCTCGTCGTTGCCGTTTACCAAAAGCCCAAAGAGGCCGAACTGGCCGGCGAGCGCCGCCATGGCCTGGGCTTCGTCATGGATTGTGGAGGAAGGGGCCGCCGGGACCGGCGCCGCCTGCTCCAATTCGGCGCCGACGAGCTGCAATGCAGGCTTCGACATGGAAAATTCGCCCCTCGCACTAAGTTCTTGAGGCGGGCTCGCGCAAAGCCCGCGCCAGTTAACCAGGGCGAGCGCGAGAGAATGCGCCCTTGCGGGGGTTGCCCCGGTAAGGCTAAGCGAGGGCCCTGCCGGAGACGTGGCCGAGTGGCTTAAGGCGGCGCCTTGCTAAGGCGTTGTACTCTAACCGGGTACCCAGGGTTCGAATCCCTGCGTCTCCGCCAGGTTATTCATGAAGCCCCAGCGACCATCGGCGGGGCTGACGGGCCGGGGCCTTTGCGGTTAAGCAGGCTCTAAGAGGCCAAGCTCAATGACCACCAGAACAGAATCCGCGCCGGCAGGCGGCGCCTACGAAACCGACGTCATTATTATTGGCGCGGGGCCGGTGGGGTTGTTCGCGGTGTTCGAGCTGGGGCTGCTCGACCTGAAGGCGCATCTGGTGGACGTACTCGACCGGCCGGGGGGCCAGTGCGCCGAGCTTTATCCCGAGAAGCCGATTTACGACATTCCAGCGCTGCCGGTTGTGACCGGTCAGGAGCTGACCGACCGGCTGATGGAGCAGATCGCGCCCTTCGCGCCGACGTTTCACCTGGCGCAGATGGCCGAAGAGCTGGAGCGCCTGCCGGACGGCCGTTTCAGGTTAAAGACCGAACTGGGCACCACGATCACGGCGCCGGTGTTGGCGATCGCGGCGGGCGGCGGTTCATTCGTGCCGCGCAAGCCGAAGATCGAAGGGCTCGAACAATTCGAGGGCAAGTCGCTGCACTATGCGGTGCGGCGGATGGATCGCTTCCGTGATCGCGATCTGGTGATTGCTGGCGGCGGCGATAGCGCGCTCGATTGGGTGCTGAACCTGCAACCGATTGCGAAATCGGTGACGCTCATCCATCGCCGCGACGATTTTCGTGCTGCGCCGCATTCGGTGGCGAAGATGCGGGCGCTGGTGGCGGAAGGTAAAGTGCGCTTGGAGACCGCCGAGTTGAAGAGCCTCGTCGGCGCCGATGGCCAGCTGACGGCGATTGGCTGTTCGACCAAGGAAAAGGGCGTCTACGAGATTCCGTGCAACGAAGTGTTGGCGTTCTATGGCTTGACGATGAAGCTGGGGCCAATCGCCAATTTCGGACTGAACCTCAACGAGAATTTGATTCCGGTCGACACGGAGAAGTTCGAAACCAGCGAGCCGGGGATTTTCGCCATCGGCGACATCAACACTTATCCGGGCAAATTGAAGCTCATTCTGTGCGGGTTCCATGAGGGCGCGCTCATGGCGCAAGCGGCGTTTAGAATCGCACGGCCAGGCGAGCGGCTGGTGTTCCTCTACACGACCTCTTCGACCGATCTGCAAAAGAAACTCGGCGTCTCCGGCTAGTTCGTTTGCGATCAGCGACGCGTGCGACCCATGGACCGTCGCGTCTAACACCGTATAAGTGGCGAAAACTTGGGGAACAGCATGATCTTACGCCATTTGCTCGCCGCTGCTGTGATCGCTGTTGGCGCGTGCGCCACGTCGGCCACGCCAACCGTCGACAACTCGGCTTTCGCTGGGCCGCCTCTGTCGGCTGAGGCCTATCTCGCGCACGTGCGCACGCTTGCATCGGATGAGTTCGAGGGCCGCGCGCCGGGCGGCAATGGCGAAAGGCTCACCGTCGAATATCTCGAGCGCATGTTCGCCGCGGCTGGTCTTGAGCCGGGCGTGCGTTTGCCGAATGGGCAACGCTCGTGGCGGCAGGAGGCCGAGTTGAGTGCTGCGACCCTGCTCAACGAACCAGTGCTGACGATCGCGGGCGCCGATGGCGCGCGGCCGTATGTATACGGACAAGACTTCACAGCGTGGACGCGCCGCTTGGAAGAGAACGTTGATATCGCGAACGCGGAGTTGGTGTTCGTCGGTTACGGCATCGTGGCGCCTGAGGCGGGTTGGAACGATTACGAAGGCATCGACATGCGCGGCAGGATCGCCGTCATTCTTGTGAACGATCCTGACTTCGATACCGGCGACGATCGCGGCTTCGGCGGCCGCGCTATGACCTATTACGGCCGCTGGACCTACAAATTCGAAGAAGCCGGACGCCAAGGCGCGGCTGGCGCGATCATCGTGCACCAAACCGCGCCCGCTTCCTATCCGTGGGCCGTGATTGGCAGCCGGGTGAGCGGGCCGCGCTTCGACATCGTCCGCGCCGATCGCGGCGCTTCGCGTGCGGGCTTTGAGGGCTGGATGCAGGAAGGTTTGGCGCGTGAGACGTTCACACGCGCGGGGCTCGACTTCGACCAGTTGCGCCAACGTGCGCAAACGCAAGGCTTCCGCCCTGTCCGTCTCGGTTCGCTCACCGGCTCCATCGCGCTGCAGACGCGCCTTGAGACAACGCGCACGTCAAACGTGGTTGGCGTGTTGCCTGGGACGACGCGTCCGGACGAGACGATCCTGTACTCTGCGCACTGGGATCATTTGGGCCGCTGCTCGCCAATCGATGGCGACGACATTTGCAACGGCGCGCTCGACAACGCGACGGGAACGGCCGCTCTGATCGAACTTGCGCGCCGCTACTCCGCGGCTGGTCGCGCCGAGCGTTCGGTTGCGTTCATCGCGTTGACGGCTGAAGAGCAAGGCCTGCTCGGCGCGCTCTACTATCAGCAACATCCCGTCTTTGAGCCGCGCAACACGGTTGCCGCGATCAACATGGACGGCATCAATCACATGGGGCCGACGCGCGACATTGAGGTCGTCGGCTTCGGCAAGAGCGAGATGGACGATCTGATCGTGCGCGCGGCTGAAGCGCGTGGCCGTAGGGTCGAGCCGGACTCATCGCCGGAGGCGGGTTACTTCTATCGCTCCGACCATTTGCATTTCGCGCAGCTGGGCATTCCAGTGCTCTACACCTCGAACGGCATCGACATGCTGCAAGGCGGACGCGAGCGGGGTCAGGCGCTGAACGCAGCTTATGTCGCGAACGACTATCATAAGCCGTCTGACGAAGTGACGGATGCGTGGGATGTCTCCGGCGGCATTCAGGATCTGGAATTGTTGTACGATGTCGGGCGCGGCCTCGCCGATGGCTCCAGCTGGCCGCAATGGCGCGCGAATGCGGAATTCCGCGCCGCGCGCGAAGCGTCCGGCCGGTGACGATGAAACTCTACGGCAGCTCCAATAGCGGCAATTGCTTGAAGCCGCGTTGGGTGGCGGAGCGACTGGGGCTGCCGTTCGAGTGGATAGAGATCGACACGTTCGCGGGCCAAACTCGCACGCCGGACTTCTTGGCGCTGAACCCGGCTGGCCAAGTGCCGGTGGCGATGTTGAGCGACGGGCGCCTGCTCGCGCAATCGAACGCGATCATGCTGCATCTGGCGGAAGGCTCCGATCTCATCCCGCGCGATGCGTATGAGCGCGCCAAGATGTTCGAGTGGTTGTTCTGGGAGCAGTACAGTCACGAGCCGGCGATCGCGGTGCGCATCGCGCGACTGCATTTCATGAAGACGCCAGAGGATCAGCTCGATCCAAACTTGCTGACCAAAGGTCACGCGGCGCTCGCGAGGTTGGAGCTTCAGCTTACAACCACGCAATATTTGGTCGGCAAGGCGCTTACGCTCGCTGATATCGCGCTCTACGCCTATACCCGCAACGCGCCCAAGGGCGGGTTCGATCTCGGCCCTTATCCGTCTGTTAAGGCGTGGGTTTCGCGGATCGCTCGCGAACTGCGCGACGCTGATATTTTGGGCGCCTGAGCACAGGGGAACTGCCGCGCTCTAGCCGCATTGGCTTGCCAGGGGTTAGGCTGCTGCCGCAAGGCACTGAGGGCGCATGGAAATTTACGGCGAGTCCTGGCCTGTTCTCGCGACCACGTTCGGCCTGTTTTTGCTGGTCGGCTTCTTGGCACAATTGATCGATGGCGCGGTGGGCATGGCTTACGGCGTCATCTCGTCGAGCGTGCTGTTGGCGTTCGGCGTGCCGCCGGCGCAAGTGTCGGCGACCATCCATGCGGCGGAGTGTTTCACCACCGGCGCATCCGGCGCTTCACACTTGGTTCACCGTAACGTCGATTTGACTTTGTTCTGGCGCTTGGCGCCGGCTGGCGTCGTCGGCGGCGTGATCGGCGCTTATCTGCTGACGGGTTTCGATCCGACATTCATCAAGGCCGTCGTCGTCGCTTACCTCGGCGTGCTCGGCCTCTTCATGTTGACACGGGCGATGCGCGGGCCGCGCGAAGAGCCGCCGCATCTGAAATATGTCGTGCCTGTCGGTGTTGTTGGCGGCTTTCTCGATGCGAGCGGCGGCGGTGGCTGGGGCCCGATCGTGACATCGACTTTGCTCGGCCGCGGGCATCCGCCGCGTTACGTGATCGGCAGCGTTAACTCGGCGGAGTTCGTGGTGACGATTGCGATCTCGCTTACCTTTATCTGGACCTTGTTCACTGGCCGCCTTGAGCTTGAGGGCGGCCTGGCTGCTGGCGGCGCGGCGCTGGGCGGTCTGATCATCGGTGGCTTGGTGGCAGCGCCTTTGGCGGGATACGTGACCAAGATTGCCCCGGCGCGCCTCCTATTGGCGGCGGCGGCCGTGTTGGTGACCGGTTTGTCAATCTGGCAGGGCATCCAATTATGGCCTCGGCTGCTCGAGTATCCGGTCTTCCGTGAGTTCGCCGAGCAGGCGGCGTTCGTCCGTTAACCTTTAGGCGCCAACCGCGCGTTTACGACCCATCTGCGAAGCTAGCCGCTTCGCGGAGTGCGCTTTGGTCAATTCCATCACATCCGGTGTCGCCTCGGCCCTGTTCGGCACATCGTCGAGCGGGTCGTCGACGATCAGTGCCGATATGTTGGTGGCCTATGCACGCGCGCGGGCTGGGATCGGCGCCGACACGAGTTCGGTGACCCAAGACCCGAATGCGCCGCTGGCGCCGGTGTGGACGCCGGGCGTGTCGCCGAGTGCGGCGGCACTGGTGCAGCGGGCGCTGACCAACAAATCGTTCTTCGACACCGAATCGAAGCTCTACTCGGACCTCGGCGCGACCGGCGATTATAAGCGTCTCTTCGCGCTCTATTCCGGCATCTCGACGCTGCAGGCCTTGGCGACAAACGCGCAGGACGAAAAGATCAGCAAAGCCGATCTGGCGCGCACCACCGCGCAATTCACGCGCGGCTTGACCGAACTCGAAGCGTTCTTTGCGCAGCAGCAGTTCGAGGACATGCGCTTAGCCCAAGGTGATCGCGTTGACGCGGCGCAGACGACCTTGGCGCTCCCGACGAAGTCGGAAGATTATCTCACCGGCCTCGTTCACAAAGGCGGGCTCTACGAAAAAGTCGCCGGCCTTGCCGCCGATGCGAAGTTCACGATCACGGCGACCTCCGCAGGCGGGACGGTGCGCACCGTCGATATCGATCTCTCACAGATGGGCTCCGTTACGCGTTCGCTCGGGGCTGTGATCAGCTTCGTCAATGGCCGGCTGGCCGCCGCGGGCGCTGCGACGCGGCTTGAAGCTGTGGACCAAACGCCGAAGACGAACACCGTCGTGATTGCGGGCCGCGCGGTGGAATCGAAATACACGGGGCCTAGGCAATATGCGCTCAAGGTCGATGTGCGCAGCAATGAGAAGGTCTCGTTCGAAGCTGTTGGCGCCAATCCGGCGTTCTACGTGGTAGGCTCGACCACCAATGGCGCGCGGCTGATCAAGCTTGAAGATGTCGGCGACGCAGCAGGCCAAGCGCAATGGCTGGATCGACCTGGCGCCACAGCCGATGCAACGGGCGCCTACGTTTCCGATGGCTGGCTAGGGCCGGGCGATCCTTATGGCGCGCCCAGCGGCTCCTACAATGAGCAGCGCACCAATGCGCTCGTCTCCGATGGCGCCAATTCGTTCGAAGACAAATTGCGCGCCGCCGGCGAAGCGATCCTGAAGCTCGATATGGGCGATGGACGCACGATTTCGGTGACGACGGCATGGCGCAGCGACGATCTGGAAGGCTGGCGCACGCGCAGCGGCGAGAGCGACGATCGCGCCATGCTCGACGACGTGGCCGAGCGGCTGACGCAATTGCTGCATGAGCAAGGCGTCGCGGCTGGCGTCGATGTCTGGGAAGACAACGGCAATCTCGGTTTTCGCGTGCTCGGCGCGGGCGAAATCAAAGCCTCGGCAGTGACCATTAGCGGCAAGGCGGCAAGCCTGGAGGCGGTGGAGCAGCCCGGCATGGTCGGCGGCCTGCGCGACGGCGTGTTTGCGCGGCGGTTCGAAGCGGCGGGCGTGGCGGCCGCGAGCGATCTTTTCGTCGGCAAGCAGACGTTCGTGATTACGACAGCGAGCGGAGCGCAGAGCATCAGCATCGACGGTGGCGATGACGGCATCGATGCCGCGACACTGGCCGAGCAGCTTAACGATAAACTGCGCGAACGCGGCGTGTCCGTTGCGGTCTCGCTCGTCGATGATGGCGGGGTGCTCACGTTGCGGATGGACGCATTGCATAGTGTCACCGCGATCACGGCCACGTTGAACGGCGATGCATTTGAGGGCGACTTGCAGGCGCCCGGCCCTTGGGCAAGCGGTGGCTTGCCGAGTGCTGGCGCGGGGCAAGTTTATGGCGACGCTGTGCGGACGTGGAATGCCGCGGCCTCACCACTACTGACGCATACGGGCGCGCTCGATATCGAAGTGGTGGTCGCGACGCCGACTGGCGATAAAACGATCAGCCTGTCGATCAGCGCGCAAGAGCGTGCCGACAATCCGGACATTTCCCCGGGCCAATGGAGCTCGGTGCTGCAAGACCGGCTCGACGCGGCGCTTAATGCGGGCGGCGTTTATGTTGGCGCGAGTGGTGGTGATCTGACGGAATGGTCGGTGGCGGAAAGCGCCGGCCATCACCTGCTCTCGGTGAGCGTCAACGGTGACGCGCTGGCTTTGCAAGCTGAAGCGCCGGCGCTTGGCTTGGGCGGCGCGCACGCGGCGGAACGCAGCTTCACCAGCGCGCAAGCGGCGACCGGTGTGAATGACGATGTCGCTGCGCTGTTGAGCGATCAGAACGTGTCGATCACATTCACGACGCCTTGGGGCGAGCGGACTGTGAGCGCGGTGCTCGAGCCGGGCGATGCGCGCACGCTGGAAAGCGCGGCGCTGCGATTGAACGAAGCGCTGGCCACGCAAGGGTACGATCTCGGCGTCGTCGCGACGGCGCTGTCCGGCGGTGTTGCTGGCTTGCGTGTGGTGACGGGCAGTTCGCACACCATCCGCGGCGTCAGCGCGATCGCGCTCGGCGGTGCAACGCATGGCGCGACGCTTGATCCGATCGACGTGGCGAGCAACGCGGATGATCCGATCGGCGCGCTGCGCGTGGCGGAGCGCGCCAGCCGTGGCGCCGCGGTGACGGAGACAATCCCTGCCGTCTCAAACTTCGTCGCGCCCTCGTCCAATACCTCAGCTTGGTTTCCGGGGCGGGCGTTCGACATCGCCGTTGGCGGCGGCGCGAAAGTGGCGACCGCGCGCGCGGTGGCGACGGCGGCGGATGGTTCGGTGTTCGTGCTGGCTGATCTTTCAGGCGATTCAGCGACGAGCGCGATCAAGGGCGCGCGCGATGTGGCGTTGCTGAAGTACGACAGCGCCGGCAAGCTCGCCTTCACGCAAATGCTCGGCGCCAGCCAATCGGCGAGCGGGTTTTCGCTGGCCGTGGGCGCCGATGGCAGAGTGGCGGTTGCGGGTTCCGTGGAGGGCGCGCTCTCGGGAACGTCAGCCAAAGGCGCGGCGGATTCGTTCGTCACCGTATTTGCCGCCGACGGCGAAGAATTATGGACGGCGCGGCGCGGCGCGACCGGCAATGACGAGGCGCTGGCGATCGCGTTTGCGCCGAACGGGAGCTTGGTGGTCGCCGGGCGAACCGAAGGCTCGATCGGCGGCAACGTTGCGCTCGGCGGTTCGGACGGTTACGTGCGCGGCTATTCGGCGAGCGGCGCGGAACTGTTCACCCGCCAGTTCGGCACCGGCTTTGCGGATACCGCGAGTGCGTTGCTGGTGCGCGACGATGGCGGCGGCGGGCTCGAGATTTTCACCGGCGGCGTTGAAGACAATCGCGGCGTGCTGCGGAGCTTTACTTACTCGTCCGGCGCGGGCCTTACGGTCGGCGCGACGCGCGACATCGGCTACTTCCACGGCGGCGCCATCAACACGATCGCGGCTGACGGCGCCGCGCTCTATGTCGGCGGCGCTGTTGGCGCGGATCGATTGACGTTGGGCGCGACGGCGCGTGGCGGCGTTGCAGGCAAGGATGGGTTCGTTGCGCGGCTCGATGCGGATTTAAGTTCCACGGCGCTCGATCGCGCCAGCTATTTGGGCTCGGCGCAGGATGACGCGGTGAAGACCATCGCGATCGTCGATGGCGTCGTTTACGCGGCGGGTGAAAATGGCGGCGTGCTGGCGGGCTCCGGCGGCGCAAACGCAAAGAGCGGTTTCCTGGCGCGGCTTGATGATGGCGGCGAAGTCGATTGGACGCGGACGTTCACGTCGTCGGGCGGCGTGGTGGCGCTAACCGGGCTTGCGGTGGATCAGAGTGGGGCCTCGCCGCTCGATGTGCTTGGCCTGCCGCGCGGCGTCGTTGGCGTGACGCAATCGGCGCCGCTGGTGGAGCGCAGCGCGCTCCGCGTCGGCGATGAGTTTCGCATCGGCGCTGACGGGCGGCGTCTGACGACAATACGGATCAGCGCTACCGACACGATGGCGTCGCTGGTGGCGAGCATCAATCGCGCTATCGGCTCAGCCGGCCGCGCTCAGATTCTGCGCGAAGGTGGCGTCGAGCGAATCCAGATCACGCCACGTGACGGCCAGGCGCTGCGCATCGATCCCGGCCGTGCCGGCCGGGACGCGCTGGGCGCGCTTGGGCTGACGCAAGGCATTGTCAGCACCAATGGCGGCGGCCGCGCGGCGCTGAAGACCTATGGGTTGGGTCTCGTCGCCGCCGATCTAAAGCTCGACAGCAAGGACGCGATCGCGCGCACCAAAGCCGAACTCTCGGCGGCGATCTCGATTGTGCGGCAAGCCTACGAAGCGCTGCTCAATCCGAACGCCAAGGAGCTCACGGAAGAAGAGAAAGCGCTGGAAGCGCGCCGCGCGGCGGCGGGCGCTGCGCCTGAATATTACTCTGCGCAGCTGGCGAACTATCAGGCGGCGTTAGCGCGCTTAGGCGGGTGATGCTGAGTGGCGTAAGCCATCCGTAGCTCGCGGATGGGACCACCGTCCTCCTACGCCAAGGCTCCGAAGGACATCCTACGCGCGCTATCGCGAGCGTAGGATGGTGCCACGGGTGAGGATTGAACTCACGACCTCACCCTTACCAAGGGTGCGCTCTACCACTGAGCTACCGCGGCGTCCGAAGACCGGGGCTTCTAGCCCGCGTCGCCCGGGGATGGAAGCCCGCCCGGCGGGCGATGTCAGGGCGGGTTCGCCGCACCCGATTGAGCCTGTTCAGGACCGGATGGCGCTGGGGCGCTTGCGGCGGGTGCGGTGCTGGCTGCGGGTGTTTCGGCCGCTTCCTCCTGCATATCGCCCCCGCCGCAAGCCTGGCGGACGATGGCCCAGTCGCGGTCGTTGAGCGAAGGCGAAAGACCGGGGCGCGAGCGGCCGCGGGCGGCGGCGGCGCGCTCATCGTTGGCGGGATGGGAGGACAACATGGAGGGTATGTCGCCCACCTCTTCCTGCTGCATCTCCTGAATGCGGTCGAACATGCGCGCTAGCGGGCCGGTGTCGATGCCGGCGGCGTCGAGAAAATCGAGCCCGCGCGTATCGGCCTCGGTTTCGTCGTCGCGCGTGTAGCGCAGGCCGGTAAGATTGACCGAGGCGATGGCGATGGCTTGGCCGGCGCCGGCGCCGCCGAAGACAATATCGAAGAAGATGCCCGCGCCCATCTGGCGGATGACGCCTTGCATGACGTGGTTGAGTTCGACGTGCGCGATCTCGTGAGCGATGACGCCGGTGAGTTCGTCGGGGTGCTCGGCCATCGCGATCAACTCATCGGTGACGACGATGGAATTGTCCGGCAGCGCGAAGGCGTTAGGGAAGTTGGCGTCCATCAGCGTGATCCAGACGGCGTCGCGCTGCGGGACGTTGGATGTCTCCATGATCCGGAATGCGAGATCGTTGAGGATGGCCGCCGCCTCGTCGCTGTCGTCGCAATACTCCGCCATGGTGTTGACCTGCGACCACGAAATGTCGGCGATCTGCTCGCGATATTGCGGCGGCATGTAGCGCGCCATCGGATCGGCGGCGAACGGTATGCCGACCAAGAACACCGCCGCCAGCGACCAAGCGCCGGCGATGACGCCGCCAACGACAAGAGGCCGCTCAACGCCTTGCGCTTGCGGTGTAAACAGTTTCGGCGCGGCCGCGCGTAGCGGGCCGGCGGCGTTGATGTCCAACTGCAGGCGTTCGCCGGTGTCGGGTTTGCGCTTGAGCACGATACGGCCATTGCCATCGTCGCCGCGGCGGAGTTCGGCGTAGGTCCAAGCGTGCTGCACATCGCCAACGCGGATCGTGAGGCCTTCGGGGCCGAGATCCACCTGTGCGTCGCGCAGCATGGCGGCGCGGCCATCGGCGTAGCGGGCGTGCATCAGATCACCCCCACGCCCATATCAAGATCGAACGCGTCACCCAGACTTTCGCCAGCTTTCGGTTCGCCGATCACGTCCTGGCCGATCTCAGCGAAGCGCGGCGTGCCGATGATTTCCAGCCGGTTCAGCACGTAGCGAAGCTGTAGAAAACCGGCCACTGGCGCGAGCAAGAACACGGAGAAGATGGTGAGCATCCATCCGGCCAGTTGCACGAAGAGCAGCGAGAAGGTGCGGGCCTTGAGTTGAAAGCGCGCGCCATCGAGTGTGATGAGCGAAGCGACGCGGTTCATGGCGGCGGCGCGGTAGGGCGCCCAGAACGAATAAGCCAGCACCACGGCGCCGACGAGGGTGAGCAAGCCGAACGTGATGGAGAAGGCCAAGCCCGGCTCCGCGCCCGGCGCCGGCGCTTCGAAGAGCCCCTGTTCGACAAGGATGGCGGTGACGAGCCCTGCCAGCATCATCGCTGGGAAGATGGCGATGATGGTGCCGAACCAGCCGAGCGCGAACGGCGCCCATAAGCCTTTCTGCGGCGAGTCGCCGTCATCGATGAATTGGAACGGCTGATCGCCGAAGCGGGTGTTGTTCCACATCAGCCGTGCGCGGTTCATGTGCGCGGCCGGCGTATACCAGCCGAGCGAGAGTTGTTGCAGGATCCACCAGCCCCACGATGCGGCGGCAAAGCTCCAGGCCGAACCGGCGAGACCGAGACGAATGCCGCGCCAACGCGTGCGCGAGAGTTGATAACGGCGCATCCAGTAGCGCGCCGCCGCGATCAGCGGCACGAGCGCGACATAGAAGCCGAAGGTGAGCCAACCCGCCGTCGCCGGGTCCATCATCAAGGGCGCAATATAGAGGATGAAGGTCGCGGGCAAAAAGAAGCACGGCAGCGCGATCAGGAAGCCGCGAAAGAGTTCCCAACTGGTGCCGGTGTACTCTAGCGCGTCGCCCATCACCCACGCGCGCGACCAGAGGCGGCGGCGCATCGAGGTGCGCGCCCAGAACCGATAGAGCGTGAGCGTGACAACCGTCAGCCCCGCATTCTTCAACGCCAAGCCGAGGACGTTGAAAAACCTGCCAGTGTGCGCGAAAGATTGCGCCGGCGCCGCTTCGAGCGTCATGTCGTCTCCCCGCCCGGCAGACTAGCCGCGCCCGCCGCTTGGGTCGATTCGCGATATGCAGGCCAAACCGCCGCCGCCTCCCAAAGCCCGCGAAAAGCGCCTGGCTGAGGCGCTAAAGCGCAACATCGCCCGCCGAAAGGCTGTGCAAAAGCCGGCGCCTAAGAAGGACTGACGGGCATGGCTGGCGCCCGGCGCTCGCCTTGCTTACGCCCGGGGCGCACCCCATAACCGGCGCTAAATCCGCTCTGGGGCCGGGGCCTCGCGAAAGACGTTTATGGACCGCATTGTCATCACTGGGGGCGCGCCCCTTAACGGCGTGATCCCGATCTACGGGGCCAAAAACTCGGCCCTCAAGCTGCAAGCCGCGTCGCTGCTCTCGGCCGAGCCGTTGATGCTCGAAAACATGCCCGACCTCGCAGACACGCGCTTCATGACGCAGCTGCTGCAGAGCCTCGGCGTCGAGATCACCTGGATCAAGGAAACCCGCACGCTGCGCATGCATGCGGCGGAAATTCTGTCGACCATCGCGCCTTACGATCAAGTGCGGAAGATGCGCGCTTCGTTCAACGTGCTGGGGCCGCTGCTGGCGCGTGCTGGGCACGCGACGGTGTCGTTGCCGGGTGGGTGCGCGATCGGGGCGCGGCCGGTCGATCTGCATTTGAAGGCGTTCGAAGCGATGGGCGCCGATATTCATATCGAGCAAGGCTACGTGAAGGCTGCGGCGCTGCGCGGGTTGAAAGGCGCGGCGATCGAGTTTCCGTTCGTCTCCGTTGGCGCGACCGAGCACACGATGCTGGCGGCGGTGCTGGCGCAGGGCGAGACGGTGCTCAAGAACGCGGCGTGCGAACCTGAAATCGCCGACCTCGCCGATTGCTTGAATGCGATGGGCGCCAGGGTCGAGGGCGCGGGTACAGCTGAGATTCACATCCAAGGCGTGACGTCGCTAAAGGGCGCCAAGCACGCTGTGGTCGCGGACCGTATCGAAGCGGGCACATACGCAATGGCGGCGGCGGCGGCGGGCGGCAACGTGCTGCTGGCCGGCGCTCGGTTCGAGCATCTGGGCGCGATGATCAAGTTTCTGCGCGAAGCGGGCGTTCAGGTCGATGCTGAGGGGCGCGGTCTGCGCGTGGTGCGCAAGCGCGGCCAGCGGTTGAAGGCGGCGAGCTTCGAAACCGCTGCCTTCCCTGGCTTTCCCACCGACCTGCAAGCACAGGCGATGGCGCTGATGTGCCTCGCTGATGGCGAATCGCGGATCAAGGAAACGATCTTCGAGAACCGCTTCATGCACGCGCCCGAGCTGACGCGTCTCGGCGCTAAGATTGAAGTGCATGGCAACGAAGCCGTGGTCACCGGCGTTGAGAAACTGGCTGGCGCGCCAGTTATGGCGACGGATTTGCGCGCTTCGGTGAGTTTGGTGATCGCGGGGCTGGCGGCGGAGGGCGAAACCATCGTCAACCGCGTGTATCACTTGGATCGCGGCTTCGAAGGGCTGGAGGCCAAGCTCGCCGCGTGCGGCGCGCAGATTGCGCGGCAGCGAGGAGAAGACTGAGGCTGATGGCGGGCTTGCTGAAATTGATGGCCGAGGACGCAGCCGACCTCGACATCATCGCCGCGGCTGTGCAGGACGCGCTGGTGCGCGTCGGCGACATCAGCGTCGATAAACGCGCGCGCCGCTTTGCGCTGATGATGAACCGCTTCCGCTGGGAAACGGCTGGCGAGACTGGGCCGTATGAGCGCGTGCGGGCGGCGTTGGCGTTCGAGAGCGTGCTCAGCGTGAAAAGCCGCAAGATCCGCACCGATGCGCCGGATGCGCTGGCGGCTCTGCTGGCGGTTCAATTTGTGCCGGACGAGGAGCCGCCGGGCGGGATCGTGAGCATCGTTCTGGCGGGTGGCGGCGAGATCGAGATCGCCGTCGAGTGCCTGGACGCGACGCTGTTGGATTTCGGTGAAACGTGGCGGACGCCGCGCCGGCCCGATCACGAACAGCCATGAGCGACGAGCGCAACCGCCTCGTCGACGTCACGCTCGACGAAAGCTCGCTCGCGCCCGCTTCGCCGAATGCTGAGCATGAGCGGCGTATCGCGCTATTCGATCTGAAGGAGTCCAATTCCTTCGCCGTCATCGGCGAAGATCGGGGCCCGTACCTTCTCTCTATCGCTCACATCGAAGGGCGACTGGCGTTCGACGTGACGGCCGAGGATGGCGAGCGCGTGGTCTTGCACTACATGGCGCTGTCGTCAGTTCGTAAGCTGATCAAAGACTACGTGCTGATCTGCGAGAGCTATCACAACGCCATTCGAACGGCCTCGCCCAGTCAGATCGAAGCGATCGATATGGGTCGCCGCGGACTGCACAATGATGGCGCCGAGATTCTTCAGAGCGCACTGGAAGAGCGCTTCGCCCTCGATCTCGAAACCGCACGGCGGCTGTTCACGCTTGTGTGCGCGCTGCACGTGCGGGTCTAGATGCGATGGCGGATGGGCCGCCCGCCTCGGTGCTGTTCGCCTGCACCCATAACGTCATTCGCTCGCCGACGGCGGCAGCGCTCATGCGCCTACAGTTTGGGCCGCTCGTGCGTGTGGATAGCGTGGGCTTGAGGCCCGGTGAAGAAGTGTCGGCGATGGCCGCCTTCGTCATGGAGGAGCTTGGCGCCGATATCTCCAACTACGCGCCCAAGGGCTTCGACCACTTTGCCAGCGAGTATTATGAAGATGGGCCGTTCGACCTCATCGTCTCGCTCAGCCCCGAAGCCCATCACACCGTTCTCGACTTGATCCCCGCCTTAGGGGCGGAAGCGGAGTATTGGCCAACCTTCGACCCCTCCCTGGCGGAAGGCTCGCGCGATCAGGTGCTTATGGAGTTCCGCGGTGTCCGGGACGCCCTGGCAAAGCGGATCGCCGCACGTTTCGCCCGCCCATCGACGGGATAGGGGCATGCGCCTATAAGGCCCCGCCGCTGCCCGATTCAGGAGACCGAATGGCCAAGGAAGAACTGCTGGAATTCGCCGGAACCGTCGTTGAGCTTCTGCCCAACGCGACGTTCCTGGTGAAGCTCGAAAACGACCACGAGATCATCGCTCATACTGCCGGCAAGATGCGCAAGAACCGCATCCGCGTGCTGGCCGGCGATAAGGTGCTGGTTGAGATGACGCCGTATGATCTGACCAAGGGTCGGATCACGTACAGATTCAAATGACAAGAGGATCGCTTGAGCGCGCTGTTGTCGTTACTGGCGCATCGACCGGGATCGGTCGCGCCGCCGTGGCGAAATGCGTGCGCGAGGGCTCGCACGTGTTTGCAAGCGTGCGCAAGCAAGCCGACGCCGATAGCCTCAAGGCCGAGTTCGGCGAGGGCGTGACGCCGCTCTTGTTTGATGTTGCCGACGAGCCGGCGGTGCGGGCAGGTGCGGCCCAAGTCGCGCAAGCGCTCGGCAACCGCAAACTCTTCGGGCTCGTCAACAATGCCGGCATCGCCGTGCCGGGACCGCTTCTGCATCTCGACACAGACGATCTACGCCGGCAATTCGAGATAAATCTCTTCGGCGTCCACACCGTTACGCGCGCCTTTGCCGATCTGCTCGGCGCTGATCGCGAGCGCGCCGGAGCGCCTGGTCGGATCGTGATGATTTCCTCTGTCGGCGGGCAGAACGGCGCGCCGTTCGTTGGGCCCTATGCGGCGTCGAAGTTTGCCATCGAAGGCTATTCGCAATCGCTGCGCCGCGAATTGATGCTGTTTGGGATCGATGTGATCGTGGTTGGCCCCGGCGCCATCGCGACACCGATCTGGGACAAGGCCGAGCAAAACGATCTGAAGCGCTTCTCGAACACGCCCTATGCGGCTGCGACCGAGCGCGTCGCCGACTATATGCTGAAGCAGGGCCGCGAAGGTCTGCCGGCGTCCGATGTCGGCGATCTGATCTGGCGCTGCCTCGCGCAAGCCAATCCCAAAACCCGCTACGCGATTCTGCGGCGGCCCTTCATGGACCGCACGCTGCCGCGGCTGATGAACCCGCGCACGGTCGACCGCATTATCGCTAAGCGTCTCGGGCTCACGAAGCGCTGATGCGGCTGGTGCTGGCGAGCGCGAGCCCGCGCAGGCTGGCGCTTCTGGCGCAGATCGGCATCACGCCGGACGACATCGTCGCCGCCGATATCGATGAAACGCCGCTCAAAGGCGAGACGCCACGTTTGCTGGCGCTGCGGCTCGCGCAGGCGAAAACTGACGCGGTGAAGGCTGACGGCGCGGTGGTGCTCGCGGCGGATACTGTCGTTGCCGTAGGTCGGCGCGTGTTGCCGAAAGCGGAAACGGAAGAGCAAGCGCGGTCGTGCTTGGCGCTGCTTTCTGGGCGCTCACATCGTGTGTTGACTGGCGTAGCTCTTCTTGCGGCGGGCAAGGTGCGCACACGGCTCGCCGAAGCGCGCGTGACGTTCAAGCGGCTCTCGGATGCGGAGGTCGAGGCTTATATCGCGAGCGGCGAATGGCGCGGCAAGGCGGGCGGCTATGCCATTCAAGGTTTGGCCGGGCGCTATGTGACCAACATCGTGGGTTCCTACTCCGCGATCGTGGGGCTGCCGCTCTATGAAACGGCGAACTTGATCGAGGGCGCGCGATGAGCGAGCCGCTCGAGATGTGGATAGACGCCGCAATTGGCGAGACGCGCGAAGCGTTGGTGCGTGATGGACGGCCGATTGCGCTGCGCATTGCGCGTGCGAGCGATGAAGGGCGTCGCGCACGGTGGGGCGAACTCTACTGCGCGCGGGTGCGCGAGATCGATCGGCGACGGCGCGGGGCGTTTCTGGATTTGGGCTTGCGCGACGATCAAGGATTCTTGCCGATCGGCGACGATGGACGCGTGCGCATGCGGCGCGAGCGTGTGGCTTTGCGTGAAGGCCAGGGCGTCGTTGTTTCGGTGACGCGGGAGGCGGCGCGCGGCAAGAACCCCGTTTTGGAGTTGTCCGAAACTGGCCATGACGGCGAAGCGCCGCACAGGATTGCGCAGCACGAAGCCGATGAGGCGCTGGTGCTCGCGCGGCCGGCTGACGCGGCGATGCGTGGCAAGCTGGATGCGGCGATCGAGGATGCGCTGGCGCGCACCGCGCCCATTCCCGGCGGCGGCGCGCTGACGATTGAACCGACAGCGGCGCTGGTGGCGATCGATGTGGATTCAGGCGCGCGCGCAGGATCTGGCGATCCGGAACGCTTTGCGCTCGATCTTAATATCGCCGCCGCGCACGAGGCGGCGAGGCAGATCAGGCTTCGCAGTCTGGCTGGCCTGATCGCAATCGATTTTGTGTCGATGCGCGCGAAGAGCCACAACAAGCAGCTGGAAGACGCGGTGCGCGATGCCTTTGCCGGCGATCCGTGGAGCATTCAGTTCGGTGGTCTGTCGCGCTTTGGCGTGTTTGATATGGCGCGGTCGCAATTGCGCGCGCCGCTGCACGAACAACTCCGCGATCCGGATGGCAGGCTGAGTGTGGAGACCGTGGCGCTGATGGCGCTGCGTGCGATCGAACGCGAGGGCCGCGCGCAAACTGGCCGGCAGATCGCCTGCACCGTGGCGCCAGAGATCAAGGCGTGGCTCGATGCTGCCGAGATCGATTGGCGCGCACAGCTTTCCAACAGCATCGGCATGCGCTGGACGCTCGACGCGGCGCCCGGCGCGCGCGATCGCATCGACGCGAGGGCGCTATGAGCGAACCGAAATGCGCGATTTGTGGCAAGCCACAGGATTTGAAACTGCGGCCCTTCTGTTCAAAGCGCTGCGCTGATGTCGATTTGAACCGCTGGTTCTCGGGCGGCTATGCTATTCCGGCGGTCGAAGAAGACGACGCGAGCGATTTTGAGGAGCGCGAACAATGAAGAAGCTATTTGCCGCCGTGTTTGCGCTTGGCCTCGGCGCTTGTGCGCCGGTCGCCGCGCCAGCTCCCGCTACCGAAGCGCCGACCACGGAAGCGTCGTGCAGCGCTAACGGCGGTGCCATGGAGCGCGTTGGCCGCGCGCAGACGCTGCAATGCGTGATCCCGTTCGCTGATGGCGGCGACGCCTGCCGCGATGGCAGCGAGTGCGATTCTGGACGATGCCTTGGGTCGGTTGAAGCTTCTGGGCAATCCAATGTCACCGGCGCGTGCCAAGCCTCTAACATGGCGTTCGGCTGCTACACGACGGTGCGTAACGGCCGCGCTGAAGCGGCTATCTGCGTCGACTAGCGCCCCTGCTTCTCAAGGTGTGCGAGTAACAGGCGAACATTCTTGGTATTTGAGCGGAAGGCGACGTCGAAAATGTCACCGAGCAGCGGCACTGAGCCGAGTATCGCATCAAGCGCGATGTTTCCGCCCATGCGTGCGAGCAGAAGCGGCGGGGCGCCAAGATCGCGGGCGCGCGAGAGGATGTAGAGACCCATCAGCGCGGAGATGCCGTCACCGACGCCGGGAAAGAGACCCAAGATCGAGTCGAAGCCGAAGCGGATGGTCGTGCCCGGGATGACGAAGCGTGTGTCGAGCCAATCGGCGAGGCGGCGGATGTCGGAGACATCCGAGATTTCGCGCGCTTGCAGCGTTGGGAAGCGTTGAGCGAGTTCGGTGCGGCTGGCCATGCATCGAAAACGACGCGCCGGGCGTGAAGTTCCGCTAGCCGAGTGTGGCGACGATCGGCACGTGATCTGAAGCCTTCTCCAGGCCGCGCGCTTTCTTGAAAATTTCCACGCTCATCAATCTGTCGGCCGACTGTGGTGACAGCAGCAGGTGGTCGATGCGGATGCCATTGTCCTTTTGCCAGGCGCCGGCTTGGTAATCCCAGAACGTGTACTTATGGGCGGCGCCGTCGGCCTGCATGTAGGCGTCGGTGTAACCGAGATTGAGCAGCGCCCGGTAAGCCGCGCGCGTTTCGGGTTGGAAGAGCGCATCGCCCGTCCACACGCGCGGATCGTGGCAATCGACGTCGCGCACGATCACGTTGTAGTCGCCGGCGACAACGACCTGCTCTTCTTGTCTGAGAAGGCCGCGCAGGTGGGCGCGCAGCGCCTCCATGAACGCCAGCTTGAACTGGAATTTTTCCGTACCGATCGGGTTTCCATTCGGTGCGTAGATCGAGGCGATGCGTACAGGACCATCGGGTCCGGCGATCACCGCTTCGATGAAGCGCGATTGCTCGTGCTCAAGACCGGGCACGCCGCGAATGCACTCTTCAATGCGATGCTTGGAGAGGATGGCGACGCCGTTATAGCTCTTCTGGCCGAAGGTCTCGATGTTGTAACCCAACGCTTCGAATTCGAGACGCGGAAAGCGCGGATCCTCGCACTTGATCTCTTGCAGGCACCAGACGTCGGCGTTCACTTCCTCGAACACTTTCAGCGCCGTCGGCAGGCGCGCGAGGATGGAATTGACGTTCCAGGCGGCAATCTTCAGAGGCATGGCCCCGGCTTAGCGGGGCCGGCGCGCGCGTTCAACCAAACCAGCCCATGGCGACGGCGGCAAAGCCAACAACGACCAAAACTAGGCCGCCGATCAGGATATAGCGGAGGTGATTTCCGGTCTGGCCGGCGCGGGCGTCTTCGGCTTCGATTTCGACGTGATCGTCGACCTTGCGCGGGCTCATGGGGATCTCCTGAAAGGCCCGGGCGAGAGCGGTGGAGCTCGTTTCGATCGCGCATGGGCAAGCCAAAACAGCCGCGCCATGTTAAGGGGCGCTCATGGTTGTAATCCTTTGGGCCTTCACCTTGTTCCATCTTGTGGTCGGGCTGGCGAGCCTGGGCCTGGCGCTACGCCTGCTGACACCCGCTGAGCGCGCGCATTGGCAATCGCCATTGGCGCTGTTGATCGCCGAACTGTTGTGCTGGATTTACCCGATCGCCGCCTTTGTCGGCGCGAAGTCCGCTTGGTCAGCTTACGACGCCGGGCATCCGCTGGCGCTCACCATGATTATAGCGCCGATCCTGTGGCTGGTGTTCATGGGGCTCGTGTTTGCGATAGTGGATTTCGCCGAGGACGGTGTGCTGGGAAATGCGCGGCGCAACTAGAAGCCTCTGAACGTCGCGAACTCATCCACTTCGGCGCGGTCGCTGCGGAGCGTGTTGACGGGATTGCCCACGTCCGCATAGCCGAGCGCCATGCCGCAATAGATCATCTCTGACGCCGGCAGTGCAAAGTGCGTAGCCAGCGGTGCGCGCATGCGGGCCCAGGCTTCTTGCATGCAGGTGCCCAGTCCGCGCTCGACCGCGGCGAGCGCGATAGATTGCATGAACATGCCCAGGTGCGCCCACTGGCCGTGGCCCATGGCTTTCTCGATCACAAAAAAGAGCCCGACCGGCGCGCCAAAGAACTCAAAATTCTGCGCCAGCTGCATCAAGCGCCCGGCTTTGTTTTCGCGCGGAATGTCGAGCAGCGCGTACAGGTCCTCGCCGAGCTTGTAGCGACGCGAACGATAGGGCTCCCAGAGATTGGCGGGATAGACGGGCCGATCATCTTCGGTCCCGGGTAGGTTCGCTTTGGCGAGCGCCACCACCGCATCGCGTTCGGCGCCAGCGACGGCGATCACTTTCCAAGGCTGCAGATTGCCACCCGAGGGCGCAAAGCGCGCAACATCTAGGATCTCGCGCAGCAACGCTTCGGGAACGGGATCAGGCTTGAAGGCGCGGATCGATATACGTGATTTGAGCGCTTCGGTGACATTCATGGGTGGCAGTAGTCAGGCGCACGCGGCCAGCCGTCAACGCTGACGCCGCGACAGTGTCAGCGCCGCCCCTCATGCGCGCGCTGCTGAATATCCTTGGCGTAAACACGCCCGGCCTTCTGCGCGGCGTCGATCTCCGCCGCCGTCATCTCGCGCGCCAGTTCGCGTGCGCGTTTACGGGCAATATCGTCGCCGGAGAGCGCAACGCCTGCGTAGAGCCAAGAGAGCGCCTCGACCGGATCCTTATGCATTAGCGTGTCGGAGAGGCGCACCATGGCCGGCGCGTGGCCCAACTCAGCCGCGCGGAGCAGCCAGCGGCGGGCATCCTCCGGCTCGCTCATCGCTGCGAGTTCAATCATGGCGTCTCGATCGCCGCCGCCAGCAGCGGAGCGAAACAGCGCGCGCGCCTTTTCGTTATCCTTGGAAACGCCGATGCCTGAGCGCAGAGCGATGCCGTAAGCGGTCTCGGCGCCGACATGGCCCAGTTCAGCGGCGCGCTCGAAGCATTCGGCGGCGGCCACCTTTTCGACAGGGCCGCCGAGCCCGCGCCAGTAGAGGACGCCCAGGTGATAGAAGCCGTTGGGCCGCTCTTCGTCTTGCAGCGCTTCCTCAAGCAGCTGGCGCGCACGCTTCCATTGCTGCTTTTCGAAAGCGTTCAGGCCGCGGTCGAGTTTTGAGCCGCCAAACATGGGTCAGATGGAAAAGCTCACGCCGCAACCGCAGCTGGAGCTGGCGTTGGGGTTTTTCACCTTGAACGAAGCGCCGATCAGCTCATCGACCCAATCCACCTCCGAGCCGAGCAGAAACGGCAAAGAGACGGGGTCCACGAACAGCCGCGCGCCGTCGCGCTCGATCACCAGATCGTCGGCGCTGGCGGCGGGCGCGATCGCGATCTCGTACTGAAAGCCGGAGCAGCCGCCGCCATCGACGGCTACACGCAGGCCCGCGCCAGGCGGTTCTGACGCCACGACGGCGTTGATCCGGGCGGCGGCGGCGGGGGTGAGGGCGATGTCAGCCATGCGTTAACAATGATCCTTGGTCGCTTTCTCAAGCCGACAGGGCCCATATATGGTCCCATCCGGGCGATAAGGAGAAGCGAGTTCGTGGCTGACGGGCAGAAAGCAGTGAAAGGCGCCAAGCCGAAACCGGGCGACAGCGGCGTTTTCATGCGTCCACCCCGCGCGCCCTACGCCACCGATCTGGCTCAGTCGCGCGGCCGGCTGCATCCGGAACCGGGCAGCCGCACCCGCAATCCTTTCGAAAGAGACAGGGACCGCATCGTCCATTCCAGCGCGTTTCGGCGTCTGAAGGGCAAGACCCAGGTGTTCGTCGCCCACGAGGGCGATCATTACCGCACGCGGCTCACACACTCACTGGAGGTCGCGCAGATCGCCCGCTCGGTGGCGCGGGTGATGGGGCTCGACGACGATCTGGCAGAGACGCTCGGCATCGCCCACGATCTCGGCCATCCCCCGTTTGGGCACACCGGCGAAGACGTGCTCGACGCGTGCATGGAAGGCTATGGCGGCTTCGACCACAACGCACAGACGTTGCGCGTGCTCACTAAGCTGGAGCGCAAATACCCGACATTCGACGGCCTCAATCTAACCTGGGAAACGCTGGAAGGCGTGGTCAAACACAATGGCCCGCTGATCCGCTTCGGCGCGGCGCTCACTGATTTGCCAGTGGCCATTCAGGAATACGTCGCCACACACGATCTCGAACTCGACACCTGGCCGGGCCCTGAAGCGCAAGTCGCCGCGCACGCCGATGACATCGCTTACAACAATCACGACATCGATGACGGGCTTCGCGCCGGCCTCTTCACGCTTTCAGAGTTGCGTGACGAGGTGCCGATGGTGGCGCGCGTGCTGGGTGAGGTGGAGCGCGACTATCCGGAACTCGATGAGTTCCGGCTGATTGCCGAGACCGTGCGCCGCTTGATCGGTGTTTGGGTGGACGATCTGGTTTGGGAGTCGGGCAATCGCATCGCCGCTGCGAACCCGAAAAGCGCCGAGGACGTGCGCGCCGCCGGCAAGCCGCTGATTGGTTTCAGCGATGTCATGAACGAACACCAGGCGGTGCTGCGCCGGTTTCTGATGGCGCGCATGTACCGACACTGGAAGGTCAATCGCTCGCGCAGCCACGCCAAGCGCATCTTGGCTGAGTTATTTGCGTTGCTCATTGCCGAACCGGAACTGCTGCCGCCTGCCTGGCAACAGGGCGGCGACGGCCCAAACGGCCAGCGCACGGCGCGGCGGGTCTGTGATTACATTGCCGGCATGACAGACGATTTCGCCATCGACGAACATCATCGCCTGCACACGCTCGACCGGTAAGGCTTCCGTTACGCTTGCGGAATTATGGATTCCGCCTGACCACCGCTGCGCCGTTAAGCAGAGATGAAGCGGCGTCGTGGTAAAGCAGCGTTGAATAGCGATTCCGGGAGCGGCGCTTGTGAGCAGAAGTTTCGACCCGCGCATGCATGCGTATGACGACCAGACGCGCCACGCGGGCACGCTTTACATCCTGATGCTCGTCGTGGCGCTGGCGTTCGGTGGCTTCGTCTGGCAGCTCTACAGTGTCCCTGAAATTCCGCGCATCTCCGCTTCTGGCCCTTACAAAATCGAGCCGCCAGTTGATGGCGGGGTGACAGAGAATGTCGAAGGAGAGGCGCTGACCGTGCCGGAGACGATCACGCCGGAAGAAGAAACGATTGTCGAAGCCGAGGCGCCGCTTGAGGTCGGCCCGCCGCAGCCAGGTGCTGCGCCAAGCTTTGCGGCTAACGGCCCGTTCGTGGCGCAACTGGCGGCGCTGCAATCGGAAGCAGCTGTCGATCCGGCTTGGCGGAGATTGTCGTCCCGCGCGCCGCAATTGTTCGCCGCAGCCCAACTCGACGTGGAGCGCGCCGATCTCGGCCAGCGCGGCATCTATTATCGCGTTCGCGCCGGCTATTTCGCCGACCGCGCCAATGCCGCGCGTTTCTGCGATCGCATCCGGCAAATGGGCCAGGACTGCATCGTCGCGGCGCGCTAGGAGCGGCCGGTGACAGCTTTGCTCTCCTGCGCCCTCGGCGTCCGCCAACCCAAGCTCGACGCGGACATGCGTGCGTTCTTCCGCGACGCGCGGCCTTGGGCGTTTATTCTATTCCGCGAAGCCTGCGTGTCGCGTGAGCAAGTGCGCGCGCTCTGCGCTGATCTGCGCGAGACTGCGGGCCATGACGCACTGGTGTGGATCGATCAGGAAGGCGGACGCGTCGCGCGTCTCAAAGCGCCGGAATGGCCGGTTTGGCCCGCGTGTGCGCGTTATGGCGACGTGTTTACGCGCAACAATGTCGAGGGCATGGAAGCGGCCTATCTCGGCCATCGCCTCATCGCCCACGAATTACGAGCCATTGGCATCGATGCGGATTTCGCGCCGGTGCTCGACGTGCCCGTGGACGGGAGCGACAAGATTGTTGGCGACCGCGCCTTCTCGGCTGATCCGAAGCAGGTCGCGGTGCTGGCGCGCGCAGCACTCGAAGGCTTGCACGATGGCGGCGTCGCCGGGTGCATCAAGCACATGCCAGGGCACGGCCGCGCTACGGCGGATAGTCACCTCGCGCTGCCGCGAGTCGCTGCGAGCGAACTTGATCTGACCGCGGATGTGTTTCCGTTCGCGCAGAATGCAGACGCCGAAGCGGCGATGACGGCGCATATCGTCTACGAAGCCTGGGATCCTGATCGTCCGGCGACATGCTCGCCGATTGTCATCGAGGACATTATCCGCACGCGCATCGGCTTCGCCGGTCTGCTGATGAGCGACGATCTCGACATGAAGGCGCTGCAATTTGCACTGAACGGCGGCCTGGCTGAGCGCTCGGATGCTGCGCTGAAAGCTGGGTGCGATATTGTGCTGCAATGCTCCGGCGATCTGAAGGACATGCAGGTGGTGGCGAAGGGCTGCGCGACGCTGTCGGGCCTGCCGTGGGTGCGGGCGCGGGCGGTGGAGAGCTTCGGAAAACGCCCGCCGCGCGAATTTGACGCCGAAGCCGCATGGGCGCGGTTTCAGCAGTTGGTGGGCTAAAGCGCCGAAAACCTAGTATAAGCGCCGTTCCCATGACCGAAGACGCAGAAACCATCCAGGCCGATCTCTTCGCCGCCGAGCAGGCGGACGAGGGCGAAGCGCTCGTGCTGGCGCTCGACGCGTTCGAGGGGCCGTTGCACCTGCTCTTGGAATTGGCGCGCACCCGCAAGATCGATGTGGCGAAGGTGTCCATCGGCGAGATCGCCGATCAGTATCTGGCCTTCATCGCCGAAGCGCGCGCAGCGAACATGGAAATCGCTGGCGACTATTTGGTGATGGCCGCGTGGTTGGCGCTGCTGAAGTCGCGGCTGCTGATCCCCAAACCGCAGCTGGCGGCGGATGAGCCCGATCCGCAGCAACTCGAAGCGGCGCTGCGCCAGAAGCTGATGAACTTGGCGCAAGCACGCGTGGCGGCGAAGCGGCTGGAGGAGTTGCCGCAGCTGGGGCGCGATGTGTTCTTGAACGGTCAGCCGCAAACGACGGTGCTCACTAAGCACACCGTGTGGCGCGCCGATCTCTACGAATTGCTCAACGCCTATTGCGCCGATCGCTCTAAGAGTATCCGCAAGCGCGCCTACAAGACGTTGGTGCGCCGCGCCTATCCGCTGGAGACGGCGCGCAAGAAACTCGAACAGGCGCTGGCTAAGCTCGAAGACTGGCGCTCGATCACGAGCCTTTCGCCGGCTGGCGAAACCGGGCCCGACGCGCCGCCGCCGGAGAGCTATCTGGCGTCGACATTCGGCGCCTCGCTGGAACTCGCGCGCGAAGGGAAGCTGGAATTGCAGCAGACGGAAGCGTTCGCGCCGCTGTTCGTGCGCGCCCGCCCGGTCCATAAAGGCGGGGCATGAACACGCCCGATCCGCCCCTGGCCGACGCCATGCGCCGCATCGAAGACGCCTTCGTCGAAGGCGGTGAGCGTCCGCGCGCCGAGCCGTCGCCGGATGCCATCCGCGCCGCCGAGGCGCTGCTCTTTGCCGGCGGTGAACCGATTAGCGCCAAGGCGCTGGGCGAGAAGCTGGGCCCGGCGGTCGATGTCGCGGCGGTGCTGATGAAGCTGAAGAGCGACTATGCCGGCCGCGGCGTCGAATTGGTCGAGGCGGGCGGCGGCTGGCGGTTCCAATCGGCTGCGGACCTATCGAGCCTGTTTGCCGAGACCCGCGAGGCCCCCAAGCGCCTGCCGAAGGCGGCGATGGAGACGCTTGCGGTAATAGCATACCATCAGCCGATCACTCGGGCTGAGATCGAGGATATTCGGGGTGTCAGCCTATCGCGCGGTTCGATGGAGCTCTTGCTGGAGATCGGCTGGATTAAGCCGCGGGGGCGGCGGCGCACGCCCGGCCGGCCGCTGACGTTCGGCACGACCGACGCATTCCTGAGCCAGTTCGGCTTGGCCTCGCTTGACGCTCTGCCTGGCAAGGACGATCTCAAGGGTCTGGGCCTCCTGGATCCGCGCGCGGCGAGCCAACTTGATATCCCGCGCCCCAGTGAGGATTTGGACAGTGACGAAGAACCGCTGTCGGAAGGTGACGACGCGGCAAGCTTTTTCGTGGATCATATGGAAAAGGACGAATAAGCCGCTCGCGCGCACGTCCCAAGTTGGAGTTCTCTTCACATGCACATGCCCGGGCTGATCCCGCTCCTCATCGTCTTGGCGCTGGCCTTCTTGTTGTTCAGCCGTCCAGGACGGATTTCGAACCTGATGGAAGACCTCGGCAAAGGCATAAAGGGCTTCCGCAAAGGTCTGAGCGACAAGGACGACGAGGCGCAGCCGCCCGGGCCGCCGCCGGCTCAGGTGCAAGATCAGGCCAGCGAACGGCAGAGGGACAGCGCGCAGAACTAAGCGCGCTGGGTGAACGCCTATGCTGCCGAGCCTCGGCTTCAACGAGATTATCATCCTCGGCATCCTCGCCCTCTTGGTGGTGGGGCCGAAGGATTTGCCGTTGCTGTTCCGCAAGCTCGGACGGTGGACGGCGAAGCTGCGCGGCATGGCGCAGGAATTCCGCACCGGCTTCGATGATCTCGCACGCCAAGCCGAACTCGATGAACTGAAGCGCGAAGTGGATTCGCTGCGGCGCACGACCTCGCTGCACGACATCCGCACCGAACTCTCCAAGCCGTTCGGCACGCTGGAAGATTATGCCGGCATCAAGCCGTCGCCGCCGGCCGTCGCGAAGCCAGACTCGGCGCCCGCGATCGCAGCGCCGGTGGAAACGCCCGCGCTCGCACCGCCCAGTGCGCCTGCGCGCGGACCTTCGGGGGCCATGGTGCAGACGGACCGTGGAGCTGACGCGGTCCAAGATAGCGCCGATGATGATGCGCCGGCGGAAGAGTCTGCGCCCTCGAACGTAACGCCGATCTCGCGGAGCGCGCCATGAGTGCGGCCGCCGACGACGACGATATCGAAGCCTCACGCGCGCCGCTGCTCGACCATTTGTCGGAGCTGCGCGATCGGCTTTTCAGATCGATGATTGCCATCGTGATCGGCTTTATCGTCTGCTTTATCTTCGTCGATCACATCTTCATGTTCCTGGTTCAACCGTTTCAAACGGCGATGGCGCATGTCGAGCCGGACCGCCCGGCTGATGAGGCGATCCAACTGATCAATACCGGCGCCTTCGGCTTCTTCTCCGTGAAGATGCAGATCGCGCTGTTCGGCGGCATCGTGGCCGCCTTTCCAGTTCTTGCGTGGCAGGCTTACGCGTTTATCGCGCCGGGCCTCTATAAGCGCGAGCGCGCGGCGGCGGTGCCGTTCATGCTGGCCGCGCCGATCATGTTCGCGCTTGGCGCGTCGTTCGTGTTCTACGTCGCGATGCCGTTCGCGCTGAATTTTGCACTGGGCCAGCAGGTGACGGAAGGGCCGGTGCAGGTGACCTACCTGCCGAAGGTCGAGGAATATATGGGGCTGGTCACGACGCTGGTCTTGGCGTTCGGGCTCATGTTTCAGTTGCCGGTGGTGCTCTCACTTTTGGGCAAGATCGGCGTTGTTTCGGCTTCGCTGCTGCGCAAGGGGCGCCGCTACGCCATCGTCGGCATCGCCGCCTTTTCCGCGCTGGTCACGCCGAACGACGTGATCTCCATGTTCGTCATGGCTGTGCCGGTTTACCTGCTCTACGAAATTTCTATCTGGATCGTCGCCGCGATGGAAAAAGCACGCGAGGCTCAGGAAAAAGCCGAAGCCGCCGCCGTCGCCGCCTCACCGCCGGCCCCGTAGCGCGAGCGCGTCCATTCCGCTAAGCGGGGCGCGAAACGGGAAAGACACGATGCACGACATCCGCGCCATCCGCGATAATCCTGCGCTTTACGACGCCGCCTGGGCGCGCCGTGGCTTGCCGCCACACGCGCAGAAGATCATCGATCTCGATGCCAAGCTGCGCGCCGCGTCCACCGCCAAGCAAGAGGCCGAGGCGCAACGCAACGCGGCCTCGAAAGCCATCGGTGCGGCGAAGGCGAAGAGGGACGACGCCGAAGCCGATCGGCTGATCACGCAAGTCGCGGCGCTCAAATTGCGCATCGAAGAGACGAGCGCCGATGAAGCCAAGTGGCAAGCGGCGCGCGACGATCTGCTTGCGGGGCTGCCCAATCTGCCCGCCATCGATGCGCCCGACGGCGCCGACGAGCATGGCAATATCGAAGTGCGCCGTTGGTACATTCAATCGGGCGCCAATCCGCCGGCGCTCGACCTAACGGCCGATCACGTCACGCTCGGCGAAGCGCTCGGCATGATGGATTTCGAAGCGGCGACGCGGCTCTCGGGCTCGCGCTTTGTCGTGCTGCGCGGACAGCTGGCGCGGTTGGAGCGCGCGCTGGCGGCGTTCATGCTTGATCTGCACACGACCGAGTTCGGTTACACCGAAACTGCGCCGCCCTTGCTGGTCAAAGACCATGTCATGTTCGGCACTGGCCAATTGCCGAAGTTCGTCGATGATCAGTTCACCGCCGCGCGCACGGTGAGCCGTCAGGAATTGCTCAACCAAGCGCTAGAGCGCTTCGACGAAGAGTTCGAGAAGCGCGGGCCGGGCGCGAAGCCCACGCAAGTGTTGCACGACATCTTGGAGCAGGCGCCCACGCGTGAGGATTTCTGGCTGATTCCGACATCGGAAGTCGCACTCACCAATTTGGTCCGCGAGCAGATCCTGGACGAAGCGCCGCTGCCGCTACGCATGACGGCCGATACGCCGTGCTTTCGCGCTGAAGCGGGCGCGGCGGGGCGCGATACGCGCGGCATCATCCGCATGCACCAGTTCCGGAAGGTAGAGTTGGTGTCGATCACGACGCCAGAGCAAAGCCATGACGAGCACGAGCGTATGGTGGCGTGCGCGGAAGAAGTGCTGAAGCGGCTCGAACTGCCGTTCCGCACGATGTTGCTGTGCACCGGCGACATGGGTTTCGGCGCGCGCAAGACGTACGATCTCGAAGTCTGGTTGCCGAGCCAGGGCAAGTATCGCGAGATCAGCTCATGCTCGAACTGCGGCGATTTCCAAGCCCGCCGCATGAATGCGCGCTTCCGCAACAAGGATGGCAAGACCGAGTTCGTGCACACGCTGAACGGGTCTGGGCTCGCGGTGGGGCGTACATTGGTGGCGATGCTGGAAAATTATCAGGATGCCGATGGCTCGATCCGGGTGCCGAAAGCGCTCGTGCCATACATGGGCGGGCTGGAGCGGATCGCGCGCTAGCGCAAAATCTGCAGCAAGTCGGCGCCGCTGGACGCTTCCGGCAGCGCGGCGAAATCCGCTGGCGTTTCCAACGCCACGCTCAGGAGCGCCTGGAAAATCCGCCGTGGCAGTGTCTGTGCGCCGAACTGCTCCAGGTGCGGTGTGATGAATTGAGCGTCGAGCAGTTTGAAGCCGCCATGGCGCAAGCGCGCCGCCAAGTGAACGAGTGCGGCTTTGCTGGCGTCGGTGACGCGCGAGAACATGCTTTCGCCGAAGAACGCGCCGCCGATCGCAACGCCGTAAAGGCCGCCGACCAGTTCGCCATCAATGCGCGCTTCGACGCTGTGGGCCGACCCTTGCGCGTGCAGCGAGAGATAGAGCGCGCGGATGTCGGGATTGATCCAGGTGTCTTCGCGGTCGGGGCCGGGTGCGGCGCAGCCGTCGATCACGGCGGCGAAGTCACGGTCGACGGTGAAGCTGAAGCGATCTGAACGCAGCGTGCGCGCGAGACGGCGCGAGACGTGGAAGCGGTCCAGCGGAAACACGCAGCGCCATTCTGGATCGACAATAAAGAAGCCTTCGTCTTCCCGGCTCTCCGCCATCGGGAACACGCCGCGCCGATAGCAGGCGAGCAGGTCTTCGGTTGTGAACGGCTTCACGCGCGCAGGATGCCAAGAACCGGTGACGGTTGAAATCACCTCGTTACAGCGCGCTTGACAGCGGCTTTGTGCAATATATAACCATCTGGAGATATAACTGAACGGCGATATATGAACCTCGACGCCACCTTTTCCGCCCTCGCAGACCCCACGCGGCGCGCCATTCTAGCCAGGCTGGCCGAGGGGGAGGTGTCGGTCATGGATTTGGCGGCGCCATTCGCGCTCAGCCAGCCGGCCGTTTCCAAACATCTGCGCGTGTTGGAGCATGCCGGCCTGATCAGCCGCAGTCGCGATGGCCAGCGCCGTCCATGTCGGATCGAAGCTGCGCCGCTCGAAGCCGCCAACGCTTGGCTCGAGCGTTACCGCGAGATTTGGGAGCAGAACTACGCGCGGCTCGACGATCTGCTCGAGATTATGAAGCAGGAGGCGGCCGCAGAGCCAAGCAAACCAAAACGCAAAAAGAAATAGCGCCGCTGTCGGCGTGGGTGGGGAGGCGTTCGTCCTTTGAACGAACGTCGCGATAACAAGGAGAGAAGACAATGCCGGCGCCAGCTCAGGTCACGCTGCCAAGCGATCGCGAGGTTCGCGTCACGCGCCAGTTCAACGCGCCGCGTCAGTTCGTTTACGACGCGCACACAAAGCCAGAGCTCGTGCATAAATGGCAGGGCTATGAGGGCTGGGACATGCCGGTGCGCGACATGGATGTCCGCGTCGGCGGCACATACAAGTGGCAGTGGAAGAACCGCGAAGACGGCAAGACGTTCGGTTTCTTCGGCACGTTTACCGAAGTCAACGCGCCGTCGAGAATCGCCCACGAGCAATATTACGACCCGGGCGATATGGATTACGCCATGCCAACTGGCGACCCTTGCATCGTCTCACTCGATCTCAGTGAACAGAACGGTGTCACGACGCTCGTCTGCACTATGAAGTTCGCGTCGAAGGAAGATCGCGATGGTGCAATCTCCACCGGCATGACCGACGGCATGGAGTTCAGCTACACCCGCCTTGACGGGATGTTCAAAGCGCAAGCAGCGTAACAACGGCAGCGTGTCGCGACGAAAAGGAGAATGACAATGCCAGCACCCGCTCAAGCTACGCTGCCGAACGATCGCGATGTTCGTGTCACGCGTCAGTTCAATGCGCCGCGCGCGCTTGTTTACAAAGCGCACACCGATCCTGTGATCGTTCAAAAGTGGATGCTGGGCCCGCCCGGTTGGACAATGCCAGTGTGCGAAATGGATGTGCGCGTCGGTGGATTGTATCGGTGGCGCTGGCGCAGTGAAGACGGCGCCAAGGAGTTTGGTTTCTTCGGCACGTTTGAAGAGGTGGTGGAGCCCGTGAAGATCGTCCACTCGGAAAACTACGATCCGGGCAATGTAGGCGGGCCGATGCCCGCGAGCGAACCCGCGCTGGTTACGCTGGAGCTGACGGAATCCGGCGGCGTCACCACGCTGACCAGCACGATCCGTTTTCCCTCGAAGGAAGCGCGGGACGACGCGTTCAGCACCGGCATGACGGACGGCATGGAGATGGGTTACGCGCGTTTGGACGAGATGTTCAAAGCGCAAGCGGCTTAGATTTCATGTCAGCCGCCAAAACCGTTGAGTCCGTCGACGACCTGCTCGACCGCATCAATCACCCGCAACGCGCGGCGATCGATGCGGTGCGCAAGGCCATACGCGGCGCCGACAAGTCGATCGCTGAAGGCGTCAAATGGAATGCCCCAAGCTTCCGGACGACTGAGTGGTTCGCCACGGTCAATCTTCGGAGCAAGGGCGGGATGCAGGTAATCTTGCATCTCGGCGCTAAGGTGCGCGCCAAGCAGAAGCGCCCAGACATCACCGATCCGAGAGGGTTGCTGAAGTGGCTCGGCGATGATCGCGCCATGGCGACGCTGAGCGGAAGTCCCGCCGATCGAACAGCGCTTGCCGCGATCGTGCGGGAGTCGATCAAATACGTCTGACATGCTTGCGAAGAAGAAAGTTGTCGCGCGAGGCGCGAAGGCGGCGCCCAAGGCGGATGCGAAGTCCGTGCTTGCCGCGCTGAGGCGCGCGGGTTCGCCGAGCTACAAGGCCGACATGGCCGCGCGCTACGGCATCGTGACGAAAGCGCCCGTGTTCGGCGTGCCGGTGGCGAAGCTCCGCGCGATGGCCAAAAGCATCGGCTACGACCACGCGCTGGCGGCGGCGCTTTGGGCGAGGGGCATCCATGATGCACGCATGTTGGCGACGATGGTGGACGATCCCGCGGACGTGACCACGGCGCAAATGGAGCGGTGGGTCAAGGACATGGACAATTGGGGCATCGTCGATACGGCGTGCTTCCACTATTGGGACCGCACGCCGCACGCGCATAACCAGATCGAGAAGTGGGCCAAGGCGAAGCCTGAGTTCACGAAGCGCGCGGCGTTTGCGCTGCTGGCGAGTTGCGCCGTGCATAAGCAAGGCACGGACGAACAGTTTCTGCGCGGGCTTGAACTCATCGAGGCGCACGCCAACGACCCGCGCAACTTCGTAAGAAAAGCGGTGAATTGGGCGCTGCGCGCGATCGGCGGCAAAGCGAGCCCCAAGTTGCGGAGCGCGGCGCGTGAGTTAGCTGAGCAGCTCAGCACTTCGGAAGATGCAACGGAGCGATGGGTCGGACGCGTTGCTATGAAGGCGTTCGATAAGGCCGGCAAATAGGGAGACGGGCATGATCAAGAAAGTGGCGTTCACGATGCTGCACATGACTGACGTGCCGCGCGCGCGAAAATTCTACGAGGAGACGCTGGGCCTCCAAGTCGGCAGCCATGGCAGTCACGGCGACAATTGGTGGATCGAATACGATCTGCCGCAAGGCGGCTGCATCGGCCTTTCCAATTTCAGCAAGGAAACGCCCTCCGGCAAGGGCTCAACGCTGGCGCTGGAAGTCGAAGACCTCGACACGATCATCGCGCACCTGAGCGCAAATGGCGTCGCCATCAACGGCGACATCGTCCATGGCCCGCACTGCCGCATGGCTATGTGCCAAGATTCAGAAGGCAACCCGCTGCTGCTGCATCAGCTGGACGGCCAATAATCCTAAGGCCGCATCGGCCGGCGTCCCGGCCTTCCGCTATTGCCCTCGATCGAGAATGCGATCGAGCGGATAATCGACATTTCCATGCGGCAATTGGGATCGGAATCTGCTCGCCTGCGAACGCTCCATTGGGCTCGGTTGATCGCATCGACAAAGGCTTGCGATCCGACGATCGCGACGACCGTGGCGTCTACAAGCTCGCCCGCCTCGTTGATGCGCAGGCGTACCGAAGCCCCTGCCAGTTCGCCTCTCGCAGCGGCGCCGGAGGGAAATTCAATCTCGCGAAGGAAGGCGGTTTGGATCATGCAGCGAGGGCGCGCCGACGACGCAGGGGCCCCGATATCTTCCACCATCCCATCCGCATCGCCTTGTGCAACCGCAAAGTCGGGCAAGCGCATGCCATCGGATCGGACTTTCGAGCGCAGAACCGCACTCCATGCCAGCACTTGCGCATATGTTTGCTGCGCCAGAGTTATTTCGCCGGATGGCAAGTCCTGAGCGGCGAGATCCTGCAGCAGGCGGCAAGCCTCGTAGAGCTGATGCAACGCGTCGGCCGTGTTGTCGGCGTCGAAGTGACTGCGATTTCCGTCGCTCAGTTCCGCTTGAATGATGGCGATCGCCTGGCCGAGCTTTGCACGCGCGCGGGCGAAAGCCTCTGGATAACGAGAGCCTTCGGCGAAGTTGTCAGCAATGCTCCAGGTGGTGAGAGCGAGATCGTAGCGTTGGTTGGTTTCGCTCCACAACGCGAGTTCGATAGCGGCGTCGGAAATCTCGGACGCCGGAAGTTGCGCGGTCTGGGCCGCATCCAAGGCTGCGTAGAGACGCGCAGAGGCGTCCGGGACCGCTTGCGCGAGTTCGATGCGGGCGACGAGCAAGTTGGCGAGCGTGGGCGAGAGCCCATTGCCGGGATATTGATGAGCCAAGGCGAGGGCGCGTTGTGCGGGCGCTAGAGCGCCTGATGCGTTGCCTCGCATGAGCCGTAACGCGCCGAGATTAAATGCCAGCGCGCCAATGCGTGCATCATTCCCAGCCTCGGCTGCGGCAAGCGCTTCGGTGGCGCTTGTCTCCGCGCCAGCGAGATCGTCGCGCTCGAGGGCAGCCTGATAGGCGCGGTAGTGCGCCACGATGGGGCTTGGCGTCTGCGCGGAGGCCGAGGCAGCCAAAAAGCAAAATGCCGCTGCGATGCCTATGATGCGCCTCATGACTCCCCTCCGATGAGGCGAGCCTAAGCGATCTGCTCAACCGCGGCTAGAAGGCTTAATTCTCAGACGGCACGCGCGAGCGAAGGTTGTCGCTGCCGATGCCGGCGCCGTGGAATTCCGGCTGGCCGGGCAAGCCCGCTGTGTCGACCGCGGTCAGTTGCGTCGGCGGTTGCTGTTCCGGCGTGGCGCAGGCGGCGAGCGCGAGCGCGAGGAAGGTCAACACCACTAACGCGGCGAGGCCTGAAATGGCTTGGTTACCCATGGAGAATTGGCCCTGAAATCGAGTTCAGGGCGCAGTCTGCAATGAACGGGCCGTTTACCTAGTTGGTCGCGAACAGCGATTCCGGCGCGCCATACTGCTGAGCCCAGCCGGCCCAAGCGACGTCGGTGGGCCCAACAGCAGAGGCGACCACCGTCCACTGGCCGTTCTGTTGGCGTAGCAGCACATAGGTCGTGCCATCGCCGTCGAGCCCGCCGTCGGCGGCGCGTTGGGCGTACTGGGTTTGCGACCAGTCGATCGCCGCGCCTTCGGGCGTCCATGGCTGTGCCACCAGCCAACCCCATTCGCCATCGGTGCGGCTGATGCTTGGGTGGAGCGCGACGGGTACGCCGATCGCCGTGCTGATTGCCGGGGCGGCGGCCAGGGCGAGCGGATCTGTCGTGGCTTCGGCGACCGAGCCTGGGCTGGAAGCGCCCGGTTCGCTTGGCGCGGACGGCGCCGGCGGCGTACAGGCGGCCAGAATGGTGAACGCCGCGAGTGCCAGCACACGACGCATGATCACGTCTCCGCTTCGGCTTTCGCCTTCAGGTTTTGTTCGAGCCAATGGATCGAATAGTCGCCGTTGATCACGTCCGGCTCGTTCATCAGGTCGCGGAAAAGCGGGATCGTGGTTTCGACGCCGGTGATGACCATTTCGCCCAGCGCGCGGCGCAGGCGCATCAGGCATTCGGCGCGGTCGCGGCCGTGGACGATGAGCTTGCCGATAAGCGAGTCATAGTTCGGCGGAATCGAGTAGCCAGCATAGATGGCGCTATCCAAGCGCACGCCCAGGCCACCGGGCGGATGGAAGCCGGTGATCTTTCCGGGTGATGGGCGGAAGGTGGCGGGGTCTTCGGCGTTGACGCGGCACTCGATGGCGTGGCCGTTGAACTTCACGTCCTTCTGCTTCACCGAAAGCGGCGCGCCGTCGGCGATGCGAATCTGCTCGCGCACGAGATCGATGCCGGTGATCATCTCGGTGACCGGGTGCTCGACTTGCAGGCGCGTGTTCATTTCGATGAAATAGAACTCGCCGTCCTCGTAGAGGTACTCGACCGTACCAACGCCGAGATAGCCGAGTTTTTGAATGGCCTCCGCCGTGACGCGTCCGATCTTGGCGCGGTCTTCGGCGTTGAGCGCGGGTGACGGAGCTTCTTCCAAAACTTTCTGGTGGCGGCGTTGCAGCGAACAATCGCGCTCGCCCAAATGGATGACGTTGCCATGACTGTCGGCGACGATCTGGATTTCGATGTGACGCGGGCGCGTTAGATACTTCTCCATATAAACTTCGTCGTTGCCGAACGCCGCTTTGGCTTCGGCACGCGCGGTGGAGAAGGCTTCGGTGACATCGTCTGCGGTGCGCGCGACTTTCATGCCGCGCCCGCCGCCGCCAGCAGCAGCCTTGATCAGCACCGGGTAGCCGATCTTCTTGCCCCACTTCTTGGCGTCTTCCTCGGTCGCGATGCCGCCGTCGGAGCCAGGCACCACTGGCATGCCGGTGTCGATGGCCGCTTGCTTGGCTGCGATCTTGTCGCCCATCAGCCGGATGTGCTCGGCCGTGGGGCCGATGAAGGTCATGCCGTGTTGGGTGACGATTTCGGCGAATTTGGCGTTCTCGGAAAGAAAGCCGTAACCCGGATGGATCGCTTGTGCGCCGGTGATTTCGGCGGCGGCGATGATCGCTGGGATGTGCAGATAGCTTTTCTGCGCCGGCGGCGGGCCGATGCAGACGCTTTCGTCGGCTAGGCGCACATGCATCGCGTCAGTGTCGGCGGTGGAATGCACCGCGACGGTGGAGATGCCCATCTCCTTGCACGCGCGGTGAATGCGCAGCGCAATTTCTCCGCGATTGGCGATGAGAACTTTTTCAAACATCGCCTATTCCAAAATCACCAGCGGCTCGCCGTATTCGACGGGCTGCGCGTCGGTCACCAGGATCGCGACGACTTTGCCGGCGCGCGGGGCGGGGATTGGATTGAAGGTCTTCATCGCTTCGACGACCAGCATGGTTTGCCCTGCGGCGACCGTGTCGCCCGCCTTGATGAAGGCTGGCGCGCCAGGTTCGGGGGACAAATATGCGGTGCCAACCATCGGCGAAGGCACGGCGCCTGGATGTGCGGCGGCGTCAGCAGGTGCGGGCGCGGATGCAGCTGCGACTGGCGCCGGGGCTGCTTGAACGTAATGTGTCGCGGCAGGGGCGGCGGCGGCGGTGAGCGTCCGCGCGATGCGCAGGCGCAACTCACCGTGCTCGACTTCGATCTCCGACAAACCGGTGTCGTCCAGAATTTGTGCAAGCTCGCGCACAAGGGCCGGATCGATTGTCTGTTTCTTGTCGCTCATCGCCTGCGGTTTCCTGCTCACGTCTGGCTTTCTTGTGCAATCAACGCGGCCGCTTCTACGGCCAGTAGGTATGAGGTCGCCCCAAAGCCGGCGATGACGCCCTTTGCGGCCTGGCCCACTAACGAAACGTGACGGAATTCCTCACGCGCAGCGGGGTTAGAGAGGTGGGTCTCGATCACCGGCACGCCGATCGCCTTGATGGCGTCGTGCAAAGCGACCGAGGTATGAGTGTAGGCGCCGGCGTTTAAAACAATCGCGGCGGCTTTGTCTTTGGCCTCTTGCAGCCAATTGACCAGTTCGCCCTCGATGTTTGATTGCCTGAAAACGATGGTGCGGCCCAATTGCGCCGCTCGTGCGGCGCAGGCCTGCTCGATCTCGGCCAGGGTGACATGGCCGTAGATATGCGGCTCGCGCGTTCCCAATAGGTTCAGATTGGGACCGTTCAGCACGTAGATCGGTTTAGCGTCCGGCATCGTCCTCGGCACGGGCGGGTGGGGGCTTCCGTTGAACCCCGGCTCAAGGGGCTCTAAGTCGGGCGGATAGGAAGGCCCATGCGTCTGATCGTCAATGGAGAAACGCGCGAGGCGCCCGATTCGGCGACCCTCGCCGACCTGCTCGCCTCCCTGGGGATAGACGGGCGGCGGGTGGCGGTTGAGCGCAACCGCGAAATCGCGCCCAAGAGCCTGTGGTCGCAGATTGTTCTGGCTGACGGGGATCAACTGGAGATCGTGCAGTTCGTGGGGGGCGGGTGATGCGTACGTTTTTTTTGGCGGTGTTGACGCTCATCCTTGCCTTTGCGCCAACAGCTGATGCGCAGCGGGCGCGCGAGAACGGGTGGTCCGAGCGCGGCGTATTTGTGTTTGGCTCCTACTATTTCGATTTCTGGCGCGGCGTGTCCGCGCCTGCCGGGTCGCACATGGTTTCGACGCTCGTGGACTGTTCGACGGAGGAGTTCTATTGCCTGCGCGAACAATGGTTCAGCGTCGTGCTGCCAAAACGGTGCGCTCCCATTGAAGTCGGCGATGCATGGACAGTGGGCGCCACGACAACGCGCGTCGTTGCGCGTATCCCGCTCACCCGCGGTCCCCATGATATGGGAGACCCAGACCACGCCTTCGCGGTCGCCACGGACGGCTACAACACGGTCTTCTTCTACGATACCCAGCGTGGCGTAAGAGCGATTTATCAGGGCTGGCCATACCGCACGAGCGCCGAGGCGGATTTACAAGCAGAGCGCCACTCCTCCGAGATACCGCGCCGCGATGCGCGCGCACTTGCTGAGAAGGGCCGACTACTTGAAGCGGACAATGGCTTTAGCCCCCTCGCAATCGTTTCACCGGATGTTTTCGGCCCATGCTTGGAAGGCCGCTCTCAATGACCGATACACTGAATATCGCCGGCAAGGCCTACGCTTCTCGCCTCATCATCGGCACCGGCAAGTACAAATCTTACGCCGAAAACGCGGCTGCTCTGGAAGCGAGCGGCGCGGATATGGTCACGGTTGCGGTGCGGCGGGTGAATCTTTCCGATCCGACCAAAGAGCGTCTCACCGATCACATTGATCCGAAGAAGGTTACGTTCCTGCCTAACACGGCCGGCTGCTTCACCGCTGACGAAGCGCTGCGCACGCTGCGGCTCGCGCGCGAGGCGGGGGATTGGAAGCTGGTGAAGCTTGAGGTGCTGGCCGACCAGAAGACGCTCTATCCCGACATGGAAGAAACGCTCGCCGCCGCAAAAGTGCTCGTCGCCGAGGGCTTTCAGGTGATGGTCTATTGCAGCGACGATCCCGTCTATGCGCGCAAGCTTGAGGACGCGGGCTGCGTCGCCATCATGCCGCTGGGTTCGCTGATCGGCTCCGGCCTCGGCGTGCAGAACCCGGTGAATATCCGACTGATCGTCGAGCAATCACGCGTGCCGGTCATCGTGGACGCCGGCGTTGGCACAGCAAGCGATGCGGCGATCGCGATGGAACTCGGCGTCGACGGCGTACTGATGAACACCGCCATCGCCGAGGCAAAAGACCCGATCCGCATGGCGCGCGCGATGAAGCACGCGGTGATTGCTGGGCGCGAAGCGTATCTGGCGGGGCGAATGGGGAAGAAGAAATACGCTGATCCCAGCTCGCCGCTGGGTGGGCTGATCTAGGCCGCTTGCCCCGCTGCACGCTGTGCATCATCGAGGCGAACAAGTTCCACAAAACCGGCATCGCACTGCGCCGCCGAGACCTCCTCATCGGTGAATAGGTCGGTCGCGTCATTTAGGTCGGCGACGAGCATGACGTCTGTGCCTTGGCCGTCTCTGGAGTGGCGGTCTTTCAGCCAATACTCCACGATCCGGCACGCGGCGGCATCGCGGCACACCCAAACGGAGCGGCGGAGGAGAAAAAGATCCAGGCCTTCATGCAAGGCGCGGTAATGCGCGCGCAGCACATCGAGCTTGCCTTCGGTCAGATCGGATAGATCGGCGCCTTCATCGACAATGTAGAATGTGTCGGTGGCGGCCCAGTCTTGGCGCTCGCGGTGACGCGCGCCGAGTTCGCAAAGCTCGTTGAAGCTCACACGCGCTTGGAAGCGGACAACGTGCAACTTGAGCTCGCTGTTCTCGCTAATGACGATAGTCAAGGCCGCCTCCGTAGCAGACACATGGACAGAGAGCCGGAAACATTGCGTTAAGTAGCCGACGTTACCGAAGGCCGTGCTGTCCCAACCACCCCGCCAAATCCCCCAACGCCCGCTCCGCCATCGCCAGCTTCTTCGCGCGTCCGCGTTCTTCGCCTTTGAGCTTTTTGCCGTCGGCGCCATGCGTCGGCGCCTCGATCGGAGGGAAGAGGCCGAAGTTTACGTTCATCGGCTGAAACGAGCCTTTGCCGTCGGCGATGTGGCCGCCTGTGACATGCGCGAGCAGGGCGCCGAACGCCGTCGTGTGCGGCGGCGGTTCGAGCGGGCGGCCTAAGCGCTCGGCTGCCGCGAAGCGGCCAGCCAGCATGCCCATCGCGGCGCTTTCAATGTAGCCTTCAACGCCGGTTACCTGTCCCGTAAAGCGCACGCGTGGTTGGGCGCGAAGGCGCAGCGTTGAATCCAGCAGCTTTGGCGAATTGAGGAACGTGTTGCGGTGAATGCCGCCGAGCCGGGCAAAGCGCGCGTTCTCAAGGCCGGGGATCATGCGGAAGATTTCCTCCTGCGCGCCGTATTTCAGCTTGGTCTGGAAGCCGACAATGTTGAACAGCGTGCCGAGCTTATTGTCCTGGCGCAGTTGCACCACAGCATAAGGCCGCTTGCCGACGCGTGGGTCCATCAGGCCGACTGGCTTCATCGGCCCGAAGCGCAATGTCTCCGGCCCACGCTCGGCCATCACTTCGATCGGCAAACAGCCTTCGAAATAGGGTGTGTTCTTTTCCCAATCCTTGAACTCAGTTTTGGCGCCCGCGTTCAGCGCGGCGATGAAGGCTTCGTATTGCGCCTGATCCATTGGGCAGTTGACGTATGCGGCCTTGTCGCCGCCGGGGCCTTCTTTGTCGTAGCGCGATTGCTTCCAGGCGATGTCGAAATTGATCGAGTCCGCATGCACGATTGGCGCGATGGCGTCGAAGAAGGCGAGGCTGTCTTCGCCGGTGAGATTGCGGATGGAGTCGGCGAGCGCTGGCGACGTCAAAGGTCCCGTGGCGAATATAATGCTCTCGTCATCCCGGCCGGAGGCGCGCAGCGCCGTAGAGCCGGGACCCAGGGGATCGTCGAGCATGGTGTTTGCCCCTGGGTCCCGGATCGCGCTCTGTGCGTCCGGGATGACGGAGAGAAGTTGGTCGAGAGATTTGATTTCTTCGCGCGCGACAGTGATCAACGGATGCGCCGTCAGCGCTGTCGTCACCGCGTCGCTGAACACGTCGCGGTCTACTGCCAGCGCGCTCCCGGCCGGCACCTGCGCCGGTTCCGCGCTGGCCATGACCAACGAACCCAGGCGCCGCATTTCTTCGTGCAGCAAGCCCACGGCGTTGCCCCGCCAGTCGTCGCTGCGGAACGAATTTGAGCAGACCAGTTCCGCGAATTTGTCCGTGTGGTGCGCGTCGGTTTTGACCACTGGGCGCATTTCGTGGAGCACGGCGGGCACACCGGCGTTCGCCAATGCCCAGGCCGCTTCCGAACCGGCCAAACCGCCGCCGACAACGTGAACAGGTTTCATAGGCGATCACATGCCGCGCCCGGGCTTATGCTTCAAGTCTCGCGGTGCGAGCGATTCCCGGGCATAAGCGCCGCTAGGAGCAAGTATGACAGCGCAGTTTTCAGTTCGCGATTGCGTCGGCGCGGCGTTGCGGTTCGTGCGCGAGAACCTGCGCTTTGTGGCGACGGTGGCCGGCGTCGGCGCGCTCGGCACTGGCGTCATTGCCGCAGCCGCCGCGGCCGTGCCGCAAATCGGGCTGTTGACGAGCATTGCTTCCACAGTCCTGCAAGCCTTCGTCTATGCGGCGCTAACGGCGGCGATGTTGTTCGGCGCGGCTGCTGTGCGCGGGCGGCTTGTCGGTGACGGCGGGCGCGTGTGGCTGGCGATGGCCATCATCGGCGTGCTGATGGGCATCGTGATCTTCGTGGTTTCCATCCCAGTGGTAATCACGCTTATTGCGGGGCCGTTGGGACCGTATGCGGGCGAGTTGCAGACCGCTGGCTCGGACCAAGCTGCCGTGATGACGGTCATGCTCCGTTTCATGCAGGAGAATCCTGTCGCGGTTCTACTTGTGACGCTCTTCTTTTTCGCCGTTTGGTTCTTGCTCACGTCGCGGCTCTATCTGGCAGCGCCCGCGAGCGTCGATCAGAAGCGCGTGATGACTTTCGAGACTTGGTCATGGACCAAAGGCAATATGCTGCGCATCGTCGGCGCGCGCTTGATGCTGCTCGTGCCGGCGTACCTACTGACATTCGCATTGAGCTATTTGATCGGATACGGCTTCGGCATCGACCCGACCAACGCCGCGGCGATTGCTGCGGTTGCGATGGTTAATCCGGTTGCGTTTTTGGTGTACGCGACCGCGTCCGCGTTCGTGACGTTCGTGCTCTACAATGCACTGGAGGCGGGCCTTTCTGCCGCTATCTATCGCGCGCTGAAGCCTGCGCCGGCGCCGCCCGCCGCCTAAAGCTCGACCGACTCGTCGGCGCAGGCTAAGAGCGCCTCCCCATGGCCATTTTCCGCCCTTATGTGCGCGACGTCTTGCGCCTTGCCGGTCCGGTCGCGCTTGCGCGGCTCGGCATTATCGGAATGGGCCTCGTCGATGTGATCGTGGTTGGGCAGCTTGCGCCGGATGAACTGCCGCACCAGGCGCTCGGCTGGGCGCCGACCGCCGTGTTTCTCGTTGCAGCCATTGGGTTGCTCCAAGGCGTGCAAGTGCTCGCGGCGCGATCCTTGGGCGAGGGCAATCCGCACGGTGCAGGCGTGGTGCTGCGGCGTGGCCTCGTGCTGGGGCTTGTCGCGGGCTTGATCTCGGCGGGCCTGATGTGGCTCGGCGGCGAACGACTTTTTACAGCGTTCGGCATAGGGGCGGAGCTTGCCGGGCCATCAACGCCGGTAATGGCGATCCTAGCGCTTTCGATCCCGCTGCATCTCCTTTACGTCGCCGGCACTTTTTTTCTGGAGGCGATCAAGAAGCCCGGCATCGGCATGACCATCATGTGGGCCGCCAATGTGGTGAACTTGGCGCTGAACCTTTGGTGGGTGCCGGAGCACGGCGCGATCGGTTCGGCGTGGGCGACGGTTGGCGCGCGTGTGTTCCTTGCCGGCGTCATCCTGTTCTGGATTTTCTTTCTGCTGCGTGACCGCGTGCACTATGGCGTGTTGGCGAAAAACGCGGTGGGGCCGAGCTATCGCGCTTTGTTGGCAGTGGGGATCGCCGCCGCTGTGAGCCAAGCTGTCGAGGCGGGCGCGTTCTCGGCGATGACTGTGATTGCTGCGCGCATCGGTGCAGATGTCGTCTCAGCGTATCAAATCATTCTCAACATCATGGCGCTTGTCTTCATGGTTGCGCTTGGCGTCGGCGCCGCGACCGCAGTGCTGGTCTCGGAAGCGATCGGTCGCCGAGCGCCGCAAGATGCACAGCGCGCGGGATGGACCGGTCTCGGCATTAACGCGCTGGGCATGATCCTCGCCGCTATCGGGATTCTGGCTTTCGCCGAGCCGATTGGCCGCGCCTACACGTCGGACGTCGCTATTGCGGTGCTTGTTGCTTCCTTAATGTGGGTGGCGGCGATCGTGCTCCATCCCGATGGCGCACAAGTGGTGGCGGCCTCGGCGCTGCGCGCGCGTGGCGACAACTGGTTTCCGACGTTTAGTCACATCCTCGCTTATGCGGGCGTGATGCCGGTGCTGGGATTCTGGCTGGCGGAGCAGCAAGGAATGGGCGTTGCCGGCCTGATACTCGCGATTTTTTGGGCGAGCGTGCTGAGTGCTGGCGTACTGCTGGCGCGTTGGTGGGTGGTGGCGCGCAGGCTGCCGAAAGCGGTCGAGATCGTTTAGGGGTTCACGCCGAGGATCCAGCCTTCTTCGCGCTCCACGACAACGCGGCGCGCATCATCTTTCGCGGGACCGAAAAGCGCGCCGAGTTGGCCCTTTTCGTCGAGCGCATGGAAGCGCTCGCAGGCGCCGCGCACTTGCGTCTGATCTTTGATTTCGCCGGCCTTCGGCGCGGTGGCGAAGAGGCTTGGATAGATTTCCGCGAAGACCGCTTCGACGCCATCGAGGTCCGCAGGCGTCAAAGGCATCCAGCCGGTCTCAAACGGCCAAAGTTTAGCGGCGCGCTTTTCGTGCAGGCGTTTGATCACCGGCATGCCTGTCAGCGCCTGACCACCGACGGAGCCTTGATAATAAAGCTTCCAGATGGAGGAGGGGCCCTTAGTTGCTTCTTCGGTCAGGCGGAATTCCGGCAGGTCGCTTTCACCATGCTCACGCACGCGTTTGGCGGAGAGCATGGTCTGTTCGTCGCGCGCGGGCGCACCCCAAAACGGAAACGCTTCGCCGGTCATCAGGCGGTTTATCTTGGCGCCGACTTGGAAGCGGTTGTTGGTGTTGTCGGGCTTGTCCTTCATTTCCTTGGCGACGAAATCGAGCATCGCGCGCCAAGGTTCGCCGTCAAGTTTTAGCGCCGCTGCTGTGCCGCGTGGAAAGTTCAGCGGAAAATCAAAGCCGACAAGCACGCGCTCGCGCTTGCGGCGCAAGTCTTCGAGAATGCCTTCAAGCATTTGCTCGGCTTGGCTGCGCGTCGCTGGATTGTGGGCTTCGAACGCCATCTGAAAACGCACGTTGCGCTTCAGCACGCCGATCCAAATGGAATCGGCGCCACTGGTTGGCTTCGCCGCGGCGCTCCAATCCACCATGACGTACGCTTGAAACAGACGAGTGCTCATCTTCAGTCGAGCTTGACGAGCATTTTGCCGCTATTGCCGCCGGTGAAGAGATTGAAGAAGGCCTTTGGCGCATTCTCCACGCCGTTCGCGATGGTCTCTTCCCACTTGATGCGGCCTTCCTTCACCCATTGCGTCATGTCGGCGTAGAACTGCTCGCGCATGTCGATGTAATCGATAACGATGAAACCCTGCATGCGGATGCGTTTGCCGACGATGTAAGACATGTTGCGCGGGCCGGGTGGCGGCTCGGTGGCATTGTAGATCGAGATCATGCCGCACTCGATGAAACGGGCGAACGGCCGCGCGACTTCGAGCGCGACTTCGAGATGAGCCCCGCCGACGTTGTCGAAATAGATGTCGATCCCTTTCGGCGCAGCTTCTTGCACTGCCTTCAAGAGGTTGCCGGCAGTCTTGTAGTTTACCGTCGCGTCGACGCCGACCGAGCGCAGCCAAGCCGTCTTTTGATCGGAGCCCGCCGAAGCGACGACGGTACAGCCTCGGATTTTGGCGATCTGGCAGACCGTGGCGCCGACTGCGCCGCCGGCGCCAGATACGAACACGGTCTCCCCGGCTTTCGGCTCACCGATGCGATGAAAACCCGAATAGGCTGTCATGCCCGGCATGCCGAGCACGCCGAGATAGGCTTGCGCCGGTACGCCGGCGTTCTGCAGTTTCGTCACTGCGGCAGCGGGGGCCACGAAAGCTTCACGCCAGCCGAACATGCTCTCCACCAGATCGCCGGGTGAAAACTTTGGATCGTTGGATTTGACGACCGTTCCAACGGCGCCACCCTGCAGCGCTTCGCCAAGCGCGAATGGCGGCACATAGCTCGGCCGGTCATACATGCGCCCCCGCATGTAGGGATCGACGGACATCCAGGAATTGCGCACCAGTATTTCACCGGGCCCCGGATCGGGGAGATCCACCGCCGCGACCTCGAAATTCTCCGCCATTGGCATGCCGACGGGCCGGCTCTTCAAACGAACTTCGCGCGACCTGGTGGCCATGATCGTGATCCTTGCTCTGGAAGGAGGGACCTTAGCCGAAATGTCCGGCGGGGGAAGGTTGCGCTAGGCGGGAATTAGGCGCAGGGCGGCGCTGGACAGGCCCGCCCGCACCGCCCCATAACGCGCCGCTCCCAGAATAGAATTCTAACCTTATGTCCATTCGCCTCCGCTTCGCACCGTCGCCGACGGGCCGCATTCACGTCGGCAACGTCCGTACCGCGCTCATGAACTGGCTGTTCGCGCTGCGGCAAGGCGGGCAGGTGCTGCTGCGGATCGACGACACTGACATCGCCCGCTCGACCAAAGAGTACGAGCAATCGATCGAGGACGATCTGAAATGGCTGGGCTTGCCGTGGCACGACCGCGCCAACCAATCGGCGCGGTTCGATGTGTATGAGAAGGCGGCCGACAAGCTGAAGGCGGCGGGGCTGCTCTATCCTTGCTACGAAACCGAGGACGAGCTCGATCGCCGCCGCAAGATCGCGCAAGCGACTGGTAAGCCGCCCGTTTATGATCGCGCGGCGCTGAAGCTCACCGATGCTGATCGGGCCAGCCTCGAAGCCGAGGGCCGCAAAGCCCATTGGCGCTTCAAGCTCTCCGGCGCGCGCAAGGATTGGGTCGATCTGGTGCGCGGGCCGCAATCGATCGATACGGCTTCGCTGAGCGATCCGGTGCTGATCCGTGAAGATGGCGCGTTCCTCTACACGCTCCCCAGCGTCGTCGACGATATCGACTTCAAGATCACGCACATCGTGCGCGGTGAGGACCACGTCACCAATTCCGGTGTCCAGATCGAAATTTTCGAAGCGCTCGGCGGCGATGTGCCGGCGTTTGGGCACTTTCCACTGTTGGTTGGCGCAGACGGCGGCGCGCTGTCGAAGCGACTAGGCTCGCTCGGCGTCGGCGAACTGGCGGCGGAGGGGTATGAGCCGATGGCGGTGCTGTCGCACCTGGCTAAGATCGGCACCTCTGATCCGGTGGAAGCGCGGCTCACTATCGATCAACTCGCCGAGGAATTCGCGTTCGAGAAGATCGGGCGCGCGCCTGCACGCTTCGATCCCGAAGAGCTGAAGCGCGTGAATGCGGCAGTCGTGCACCAGCTCGACTACGTTGCAGTCAAGCATCGTCTGGCCGCACTCGGCGCTGACAAGGGTGAAGCGTTCTGGATGGCGGTACGCGCCAATCTGGCGCTACTGCCGGACGTGAAGGAGTACGCGCAGATCGTCGATGGGCCGATCACGCCAGTTATCGCCGATGCAAGCTTCGCCGCAGCTGCCGCTGAGTTGCTGCCGTCAGGCGCCTACGACGCGACGTCGTGGCAAGCCTTCACCAATGCCGTGAAGGAAAAGACTGGCGCCAAGGGCAAAGCGCTTTTCATGCCGCTTCGCCAAGCACTCACTGGCATGGACCATGGCCCGGAAATGTCTGCGCTCTTCCCGTTGATCGGCGAAGAGCGCGCGCGCAAGCGTCTGATGGGTGAGGCGGCCTAACGGGCGCGCTTAGGCGTCGGAGAGATGCATCTCATCGATGATGCGCTCGAATTTTTCGAGATCGCCTTTGATGCGATATTGAGTGGCGCCGCCTGAAGCCGGCATGGCGCTGACGACGTGATATGCGCCCTCAGGATAGCGGTAGCGCTTTGAGACGGCGACCGAAACGCTTTGGCCTACAGCGAAGCGAGGTGTGGTCATGGGGCTACTCCGTGATCTGAGTGAAAAAAGATGCGGGCGGATCGACCAAGCCGACCCGCCCGCACGATAGCTGGCACGGCGCTAACGCCTGAGCGTTGGCGCCAAGTGCGCTCTAGGCGTTTGCGAGTTGGCCCGCGGACATCTTGCCGCTGCGGCTGTCCTTCTCGTTCTCGAAGCTGACCTTCTGGCCTTCAGCGAGTGAGGTCCAGCCGGCGCGCTCGACAGCTGAGATGTGGACGAAAACGTCCGGGCCGCCGTTGTCGGGTTGAATGAAGCCAAAGCCTTTTTGGCCGTTAAACCACTTCACGGTTCCAATAGTCATGTGAGTACCTTCGTATAACAAAACGCACGCAACGCAGGCGCGTGGCGTGACCAAGCTCGAGAATGGCGAGTGGAAGGTCCGGGGCCGCGGCTGGCTCAATGAGCCGGCGACAGGCGACGAAAACAACCGAACCAAAACGAATTCGATGGCCGCGTGTACAGCGCAAGGGCGCAAATAGCAATGAAATTCGGTTCCGGCGCCGCAGCCCCAACACGGGTTCTGAGCTTCCTGGCCCTCACCCCCCGTGTTGGTTTCCTACGTTTAAGGCTCAATTGGCCCGATCCAGCGCGGTGATTTCCTTATCCAATTGCTTCACAGCCATCGCGTTTAGCCACGCGACCGCCGCGAAAACGATGCCGACAAAGCCCAGGCTGGTGGTGAAGAGAGAGAGCCTTGCAGCGAGAGGCGCTTCCAATTCCGGCGCAAAAGCGACGCCGCCCAAGAAGACCAGCAATCCCGGGACGAACGGTCCAAGGTACCAGCGCCACACCGTGCTGAGCGCCGCACGTTGGCGCAGGAGTTCGGCGCGGTGAAAGTCGGTCAGGCTCGCGGCTTGGTCCAACTCGGACGTCTTCGCAGCGCGGCCGAGTTCATTGAGCTTCCAGCACACGTAGAGCGCGCCAGCAGCGATCAACGCCGCGCCAGCCTGTACCGTCGGTAAGGGGATAGCGAACGCCATCCAGCCAAAGGCCGCCACGACGAAGCCGGCAGCGACATACTCGACGGCGTTGCGCCAGCGGATGCGCGTTTGGAAGCGTTCGGCGCGCGTGTGGATTTCGGCGAGCGACATGGAGAAAGGCTCCGGGGTTTGGTTGGTCCAAAGGGATTGAAGGGGATCGCGGTCAGACATGTGCGGTCTCGTGGAAGGATTTGGCGAGTTGCGCCTTGAGGCGCGAAATGCGGGTGGCGACGGCGCCGGGCGTAAGGCCGATGATTTCGGCGATCGAGGCGGCGTCGAGATCTTCGAGATAAAGCGTGAGCAGCTGCCGATCGGGCGCTTTGAGTTGGCGAATGAGGCTGTTGAGTTTTTCGATCGCGTCGCTTGCTTCGTGCGCGGCGGTTAGACTCGCCGTGTCGGGCAGTTCAGCGATGTCCTCCAACGTGACCTGCGAGCGATTGCCACGCCGTTCGCGGTCAACATGGGTGGCGGCCACATTGTGTGCGACGCGATAGACCCACGTGCGCATGGAGCAGCGTCCGTCGAACGAGGCGAGGCTGCGCCAGAGCGCGACGTGCATGTCTTGCAGGAGATCGCGCCGGCGCTCGGCGTTAGCCTCTGTCGCTCGCGCCAAGCGTTGGAGCGCCGGCCCGTAGGCGTCGGCGGCTTCCAAATAGCGGGTGTCCTGTTCGTCCCTCATGCCCTGCTAGTCTAGCAGGTGCTGGATTTCTTACGTGGCGTGGCGTTCCCAAGTTTCGACCACGACCCGCCCGAACGCCATGGCGAGGCCTTTGACCTTGAGGCGGACGTCCTCGCGAAACTCCTGATAGCCGGCAAAATCGTGGGTCACGCCGGCCTCGGCATGCGCCCGGTCCATCGTGACACTGACCTGGCCGAGTAATTTGTCCGCGGCTTCGACGAAAGCCGGCACGTTGCCGTTCGGGTGAGCGGCGATTTCCAGGGCCTCGGCGGTGGCGTCGTCGGCGGCGAGGAACATGACGTTCCAATCGTCGAATGGATAAAGGTCGAGGCTCCGCATCAGGAACGTGCCGTGCGGGCCGTTCCAGCACGGATCGGGGATTAGGAAGAAGGGTTTCAGCGCCGCGTCCGGGAAGCGCGCGCGCGCCTTCACAAGGGCGTTCAGCGTCCGAGTCTCGAGAGCGGCTTGGCCAGATCGGATGCGCGAGTCGATCGATGCGGCGTTGGGGACGAGATTGCTTTCGTCGTTTGGGCTCATGCCGAGATCGCGCAGCAAGCCGCCGGTCTCACTCTGCCAGAGCGCGTCCGGAAACACTTTCGCGCGCCCGTGCGGATTTGGCGGCGCGGCCGTTGCAGTTGCGGGACGTTTACCAAAGCCCACAGGCAGCCCCCGAAAGACCGGGCGAGTTTATCGATGGCAGCGTTAACGTTTGGTTCAGGCGGGAACTTTGAGGTCGAGTGCGGCGAAGCACGCCTCGATCGATGTTGCGTTCACCACCGCATCGCTGAACGAGGCCGGCGTGAGTTTGGCGTCGATCGTGTGCTGGATGAGCGTGAAGAAGGGCGCCCAGAAATCGTCCTCGGACAAGAACACAACCGGCTTCCTGTGCAGGTCGAGCCGCCGCCAGCTCAGCGTTTCCACAGCTTCTTCAAGCGTGCCGATGCCGCCGGGCAGAACGACGAAGGCGTCGCTCTCCTCGAACATGATCATTTTGCGCTCGTGCATGGTGTCGACCATGCGGTGCGGCACGCTATCGAGCACGATTTCGCGCCGTTCGAGGAAACGCGGCATGACGCCAAGCACTTCGCCGCCGGCAGCGTGGGCGGCTTTCGCGCATCGGCCCATGAGACCGATCGAACCGCCGCCATACACCATGCGCAGCCCCCGCGCCGCCAGCGCTTCGCCGAAGCGCGTCGCCAGTTCGTGATAGGCAGGCAGCGTGCTCTCGGACGAGCCGCAATACACGCATATGCTGCGGATCGGCGGCTGGAGGGGACTGGAATCAGCCATGGGTGAGATCAGACTAAGCTAATACGGCGCATTGCAGGGGAATTTCCCCGCCCTTAAGTGCTGCCTTCAAGGATTGTTCCAAATGGCGCGCGGTGAGGGCAGGACAGTGTCGGCGGCGGAACCGAGCGCTGATGTGTCGCCGGCCATGCCGCGCACGATCGGCCGGTTGATGGCGCTGATTGGCGGCCTGAGAGGTCCTGGCTATCGGCTGCGCTTGATCGCCGCCTTCGTGCTCACCCTCTTCGGCAAGGTGCTGGCGGTGTTTTCGCCGCTCGTGCTGGCTGACGGCATTAATGCGCTCAGCGCGGGCGACGCCGCCGGCGCGCTGCCGACGTTTCTGGGGCTCGCTGGATTTTGGGCTGGGCTTCGTTTTGCGTCGACCGCTGGTCCGCAGGTGCGGGACGCGATCTTCCAGCCGATCAGCGAAGAGGCGCAGCGTCGCGCCGGCGCCAATGTTTTCGCCCACGTGCACTCGCTGTCGGTGCGCTTCCACCAATCGAAACGGACAGGCGCGGTCTATCGCACGATCGAGCGCGGCGTGCGCGCAATCGACTTCCTGCTCCGCTTTCTTGCCTTCAACATCGCGCCTACCGTGATCGAGCTGCTGCTTGCCGCCGCTGTGCTCGGCGTGCGCTATGGCTGGCAGTTCTCGCTCATCGCCGGCGCGACGGTGTTCATCTACGCCTGGATCACGTTCGGCGTGACGGAGTGGCGGCTGAAGCATCGCCGCGAAATGAACGAGGCCGATAGCGAAGCGGCCGGCCGCGCCGTGGACTCGCTGTTGAACTTCGAGACGGTGAAAAGCTTTGCGGCCGAGGAGCGCGAAAGTGCGCGCTACGATCGGGCGCTGGCGTCGTACGCGGACGCCGCCGTGCGGTCGAACACATCGCTCGTTCTGCTCAACGTGCTCCAAACTCTGATCATGAATATCGGCCTCGTCGCCATGGTAATCGCGGCGGGCTATCTCGTCGCCAGCGGCCCGATGGGGCCCGGCGACATCACGGCGGTCATTCTGATCATGACTAACCTGTACGCGCCGCTGAACATCCTCGGCTTTGCCTATCGCGAGATCAAACAGACCTCGATCGATATGGAGAAGATGTTCACGTTGCTGGACGAGTCGCCCGATGTCGCCGACGCGCCGGACGCGGCAACGCTCGTCGCCAAGGGTGGCGAGGTCGTGTTCGAGAATGTCGGCTTCGCACACGAAGGCCGCGATGTCGGGCTCGATGCTGTCTCGTTTATGGCGCCTGCGGGCAAGACGACGGCGATTGTCGGCCCGTCCGGCGCAGGCAAATCGACCGTTTTGAAGCTGCTCTTCCGGTTTTACGATCCGAGCGAGGGGCGCGTTCTCATCGACGGGCAGGACCTGCGGACAGTGACGCAATCGTCGCTGCGCAGCGCGCTCGGGCTCGTGCCGCAGGACGTCGTGCTGTTCAACGACACGATCCGATACAACATAGCCTACGGCAAACCCGATGCGACGCAGGAAGAGTTGGATCAAGCCGCCGCGCGCGCACAGCTGCTCACCTTTATCGAGAGCTTGCCGCAGCAATGGGACACGCGCGTCGGTGAGCGTGGATTGAAATTGAGCGGTGGTGAGAAGCAACGTGTTGGCATTGCGCGCGTCGTGCTCAAAGACCCTGCGATCCTGATCCTCGACGAGGCGACATCGTCGCTCGATAGCGCGACCGAGGACGAAGTGCAGGGCGCGCTTGAGGAAGCCTCGCGCGGGCGCACGACACTTGTGGTTGCGCACCGCCTCTCCACCATCGCCAATGCCGATCAGATCGTGGTGCTCGAACAGGGCCGAATCGTCGAGCGCGGCACGCACGCCGCACTCATCGCGCAGGACGGTCTTTATGCCGATCTGTGGAAACGCCAAGCCGAAGAACCGGCGCTGGCGGCGGAATAGAGCTGTAACGCGGAGTACGCGTTCGCATTAAGCAACGCTTAGGCATCTCCCGCGAAAACTCATGGGCATGAACACTGAAACGCGCATCATCTCCTGCAACTGTGGCGTGAGCTATGAGCGCAGCGAACAGCGTTTGCCGATCAAAGACATCGGCGTGTTCGACTGCGAAGAATGCGGTGCGCGGCTCGATATGTGGAGCGGGCGATTGGTGCCGATGTTCAAGCGCATCGCTGGAACGGCGCCAGAGCGCCGCAGCGCCTAGGCGCGCCCTCGCCTTAGATCGCGTTTGACGACTTGAGCAGCGTTGTGACCCGGCGCGCCAGTGACGCCGCCGCCTGGATGCGTGCCTGAGCCGCACATATAGAGCCCGTCGATCGGTGTCCGATAATCGCCGTGCCCCAGCACTGGGCGCGCTGAGAACAGCTGATCCAGCGTCAGTGCGCCATGCATGATGTCGCCGCCGACGAGGCCGAAGGTGCGTTCGAGATCGAGCGGCGATAGCACTTGCCGGCTCAGCACGCTCTTGGCGAAACCCGGTGCGAAGGAATCGACGGTGGCGATCATCAAGTCTGCGACTTCCTCCTTGTGATCGTCCCACGAGCGGCCGCCGGATAGTTGTGGCTGTACGTGCTGGCAAAACAGCGAGGCGACATGCTTGCCGGCGGGCGCAAGCGTGTCGTCGAGCATCGACGGGATGAGCATCTCTACGATCGGTTCGCGGGACCAACCATGGGCGCGTGCATCGTCGTAAGCGCGCTCCATGTAAGCGAGTGTCGGGGCGATGATGATGCCGGCGGTCAGGTGATCGCCGAGCTCGGGTTTGGCGGTGAAGCGGGGGAGCTCCGAGAGCGCGAGGTTCATACGAAAGGTGCCGGAACCGACTTTGTAGCGCGCAATGCGCTCGCGGAAATCCGAGGGCAGCGAATCCTGTGGCGCGATTTTGCCGAAAAGCAGTTTGGGATTGAGATTCGAAACGACGACCTTGGCGCGCAGGCTCTCGCCGCTCTCCGTCATCACGCCCTGCGCAATGTGCGTCTCATCAATCACGACGCCGCCGGCGCGCCGCGGTTTGCGCTCCACCAGCAACTCCTTCACCGCGACACCGGTGCGGATTTCGACGCCGCGTTCGCGGCAGCAGGCGGCCATGGCCTGCGTGATTGCGCCCATGCCGCCGATGGCGTGGCCCCAGAGCCCCTTCTTGCCGTTCACCTCGCCGAAGACATGGTGCAGCAGCACGTAAGCGGAGCCGGGCGTGTAGGGACTGGCGTAATTGCCGACGACCGAATCGAAGCCGAACAGCGCCTTCACCGGGTCGCTCTCGAACCAGCCGTCCAACCAATCGCCAGCGGATTTTGCGAAGAGATCGAGGAGATCGCGCTTGGCGGTGAGGTCGAGCTTGTTTAGCCGGCCAGCGAGCTGCGCCGCGCGCAGGCTTTCTTCGATCGCTGGCAGGATGCCGCTTTCGATCAGGTTCGGTGGCTGTTCGAGCAGCAACGTGCGCACAACATCGGCAATCGCCTCAAGCCGCCGCTCGTATTCCGGCAACCGCTCCGCGTCGCGCTTTGAAAACCGTGCGACTTGCGCTTGCGTAATACCCGGCGAGGACATGAAATAATCGTCGCCGGACAAAGGCAGGAAGTTCGACACCTTGCGCTCAACGATTCGCAAACCGTGACGATGAAGCTCGAGGTCGGCGATAACCTTTGGGTTCAGCAACGAAACCGTGTAGCTCGCCACCGAGTTGCGAAAGCCTGGGTGGAATTCTTCCGTCACCGCCGCGCCGCCGACGATTTCGCGCCGTTCCAGCACCAGCACTTTATGGCCCGCTTCGGCCAGATAGGCGGCGCAGGTCAGGCCGTTATGGCCACCGCCAATGATGACGACGTCGTGCAAAGCCGCTCTCCGAGCGCCCTCATGGCCGAAGGCGCTAAGCTTGGCTAGGGGCGCGCCCGAGTCGAGGCGTGTGCGGCAGCGCGTGTTCGCCTATCGCGTCGGCGGCTCTAGCGCTGATCGCGTGGCGGCCTCATTATGAGAGCGGGCAAAGATGGCGGGCAGACGGGAATGAGCGAAGGCCCCAGAAACATGCCGCGCAGATGGGCGCTGCAGACGGCGGTGCTGGCCTGCGCATCCATGACGCTGTTTTGGGTGTTCTACACGTTCGACGTGTTCACATTCTTTGGCGGTCAAAGCCCCGCTGCGCGCGAAGGCGTGCTGCAGCAATACGTCGCGTTCGATTCAGGTGGCGTGAGCGAAGCCTTCGGTTCGCTGTCCAGCGTGAATGTCGCTGTGTTCGGTATCGTCATCACCGTCGTCAGCATCATCGTGCAGTTGTCGGCGGAACGTTATACCGGGGTCACGCGGATGTTCGTGCGCGACCGCGTGAACACGTTCGTGATCGGCTATTTTGTCGTGGTGACGGTCGCCACCATATGGCTTTCGGCGTCGCTGAAGGACGGGTTCATCCCGACGGCGGCATTGGTGGCGATGCTTTCGCTGACCTCGGCGGGTCTCGTGATCATGGCGCCGTATTTTGGCTACGTGTTCTGGTTCCTGGAGCCGCAAAATATCATCGAGCGCATCCGCCAGACCGCAGTCAGGTATGCCGAGAAGGGCGCAATCGACGCGGAGGAGGATGACGGACACCTCATAGCCCAATCGCAAATCCTGTTCGCGCTGGAAGAGTTGACGGACATTGCCAACAACTCGATCGCCGGACGCGATAAGATCATCGCTAGCGCCGCGGTCGATGCGCTGAAGGATCTCGCGGTCGGCTACATGGCGTGGAAGCCGCAGGCTAAGCCCGCATGGTTTCTGATCGGACCGGGCATTCGGCTCAACCCAGATTTCGTGGCGATGGATGATCAATCGCTTGCCGCGCTCGAAACGCGCCGCACTTGGGTCGAGTGGCAGGTGATGCGGCAGTATCTGACCATCTACAACGAGGCGCTCGCCTCGATGCGCGACGTCAACTATCTGATCGCTATCGACACGCGCTATATCGGCGAAGCCGCCGCCAAAGTGGACGATGCGGAGCTGATTGCGCTCACCTATCGATACATGAACTCGTACCTGCGCGCGACGCTGAACGCCAAGGACGTGCGCACCACTTACAACGTGCTCAATCAGTATCGGATGCTGGTTGAGTTCATGCTAGAGAACGGCCGCCATCGCGCCGCGCTCGATGGCGTGCGGCACATGAAGTATTATGGCCTCGTCGGCTTCGAGTTGAAGCTCAATTTCGTGACCGAGACGGTGGCGTACGATCTGGCCGCGCTGACGGAGCTGGCGCACCACCACGCGTCACCGCTTGAGGGCGAGATCCTTCGTGAATTCCTAGAACTCGACCGCCCGCCGTTCGTGCGCGATCAGGAGAAGGCGCTGATGGGCGTGCGCAAGGCGCAAGTGAAGCTCGCGGCTTATTATATCGCCAATGGCGAAGAAGGCCGCGCGCGCGCGATCGCCGCCGACATGCGCGACGAACCACGCGATCGCCTGGCGCACATCAAGCGCCAGCTTCAAAGCACCGACACGAAGGATTTTTGGGAGATTATCGATCGAGGCTCGAACCTCGAATACATGGCGCCCGAACATCGCGCCTGCCTGGATACGTTCTTTGCTTGGGTGGACGCCGGCATGAGCGAAGAAGCGCCCACAAACTGACCCGCGAGAGCGACTGCGGGATCGAGGGAGAGACGGTGGTCGTTTGCGCGGTTTCCCAACGCCAGCGTTCCAAGTCCTCGATCCCGCCGCCTCACCAGATTTGGGAAAGCAGCGATCGCAAGCACGTGACGCTCGTCACTATGGAAAGCGACGTCGTGCCCCAATGCCTAAACAAGAAGCCCCGCGAGCCGATGCTTGCGGGGCGAAAACCCTGAATGAGGAAAGGAGAATGGCTCCCCGGGTAGGATTCGAACCTACGACCAACCGGTTAACAGCCGGTTGCTCTACCACTGAGCTACCGAGGAACACTTCTCACGCCCGGAGGCGTCAGCGGGGCGGTTACTATCAAGTTCGGCGCCAAGGCGAAAGACCTGCAGTGCGCACCCCAACATAAAACGAGGGCCCCTTGCGGGGCCCTCGAAGGCGTTGGGTATGGTGGGGTGTCTCCAAGGGAAGACAAGGTGAATTTCCCACTAACCGGTAAAGGAACCGTAAACGGCCAACCTTTCGTCAACCAATGCTACGAGAGCGTTGAGAAGGCGGCGGAAAAACTTGGAGGCCTCGCCCGGAATCGAACCGGGGTGCAAGGATTTGCAGTCCTCTGCGTCACCACTCCGCCACGAGGCCTCTGACCCGGGGTACAAGCTGGGTACGCCGGGGGCGCAGTCCTAGGCGCGAAGCCCGGAATCGGTCAAGGCGCGGCACTCCTCATTATGCGCACACTCGGAATCCTTCCGCCGCCCTCGAAGGACGAGCACGAACGCGCCCGGATCTGGGCGGCGTCCGCTTTGGCGGCGCTGGCGCTGTTGATGCTGATGCTGCTGATCGGCGCGCCGCCGCCGGAAGAGGCCGATTTGATGCCGCCGCCGCTGCGGGTCGAGCGGCTGGTCTCGTTCAGGACCGATAAGAGCGCTTGCCGTGCGGCGCTGGCTGGCGCGGGCTTTGTGACGGAGCGCGTGGCGGATGTAACGGAGGGGCGCTGCGGCTATCGTGATGCGGTCGAACTGACCCAGTCGACCCATCCATACTCCGCGCCAGTTGCAACCACCTGCGCCGTGGCTGCTGCATTGGCGCTTTGGGAACGTGACGTGGTGGCGCCGGCGGCGGCGCGGCACCTTGGGCAAGAGGTGGCGCGCATTGAGCTTGCGGGCGCTTCGTACCAGTGCCGCCCGATAGCCGGCCGCGGCGACGGGCGCTTGAGCGAGCACGCCAGCGCCAATGCCGTCGACATTGGCGGCTTCACCCTGGCCGACGGCAGTGCGCTGCGGGTCGAGCAAGGCTGGCGCGGGACGGCGCGGGAGCGGGCGTTCCTGCGTGCGATCCGCAACGGCGCCTGCGACCATTTCACCACCGTGCTCTCGCCCGACTATAATCGCGCCCACCGCGACCATTTTCACTTCGATCTCGGCCGCGAAGATATCTGCCGCTGAATTCAGGGCCTTGAGCCGCACGCCGAGCGCGCCAGATCAGGTTCGATGCAGTGGTGGAAACGCGCCGCGATCACGGCGGCTATCTTGATCGTGGCGGCGCTTGCCGTATGGCGCGCTGTTGAGTGGGTGCGCAATCTGCCGCCCGAGCAATCGCCGTTCGCGACCCTGGACCTTGAGCGCCCCATCGGTTGGGCGACGGGGATGCAGTTCGACCGCATCCGCACCGACCCACTCGCCTGTACCGCTGCACTCTCCGCATCCGAGATTGAGACCTCGCCGATCGAAGATCGAGTCGAGGGCGACGCTGGCCAATGTGGGTTTGCGAATGCCGTCTCGCTGGAGCGCAGCCTGTTTCCATATTCAGCGCCGGTCCGCTCCAGCTGCCCGGTTGCGGCGGCGCTTTATGTGTGGGAGCGCGAGGTGGTGGCGACAGCGGCGGCGCAGTGGCTGGAGAGTCCCGTCGCGCGCATTGAGATGATCGGCGTCTATTCCTGCCGCAACGTCTACGGTCGCTCAGAAGGGCGCTTGAGCGAGCACGCGACGGCAAACTCCATCGATATCGCCGGCTTCAGGCTGGAGAACGGCCGGGTGGTCCGCGTGCTGGACGGCTGGGCCGAGGGCGGGCCGGACGCCGCGTTCTTGCGCGCCGTGCGGGATGGGGCTTGCGAGACGTTCCAGGGCGTTCTTTCGCCCGACTATAACCGCGCCCACGCTGATCACCTGCACCTGGACATGGGCGCTTACGACATTTGCAGCTGAGGCGCGGCAATGGGCGGCTTGCGGGCTGGGCCGGGGCGGCTTAACCGGGGCCGCACTAGGAGAGCTTCATGGATTTCGCGCGCACCCGCGACATCATGGTCGAAAGCCAAGTCCGCACCAGCGATGTGACGGACACGCGCATTATCCACGCTATGCGTTCGCTGCCGCGTGAGCGCTTCGCGCCGGCGCATAAGCGCACCTTGGCTTATGCGGACCTTGAGCTCGAAGTTGCGCCTGGCCGCACGCTGTTGCGCCCGCGCGACCTGGCTAAGCTGCTGCAGGCGTTGGCGCCACAGGGCCATGAGCGCGGATTAGAGATCGCGGGCGCAACCGGCTACGGCGCGGCTGTGCTGGCCGCATGCTGCAAAGACGTGATCGCACTTGATCCTGATTCCGATCTGTCGTTCGCAGCGCGCGCGGCTTTGGAATCTGCGGGCGTCACCAATGTGAGAACGGTGTCGACGGCGACGGTCGATGGCTGGGCCGATGATGCGCCGTATGACGTGATCCTGCTCAACGGCGCCGCCGAAATCGTGCCGGAAGCGTGGTTCGCGCAATTGGCGCCAGGCGGCCGGCTCGGCGTCATCGTGCGCGATGGCCCTGCGGGCGCTGCACGCATCTACACGCGGTCAGGTGATGGGGTGGCTTACCGCACGGCGTTCGATTCGTTCGCCGCCGTAGCACCAGGCCTGACGCGTCCTCACACGTTCGCGCTCTGAAGCGTATTGCGCGCACGGAACGAGAGTGTGCGCTGCATTAACGTTCCTTTATTGCCTGCAACACAGCATGGACACGAACTTACGCAGCTGATTCCGCTGCAACGCGCTCGCGCTCGTGTGGACGGGAATCACTGTGAACTCTAACGTTCGAGTCGCAACCGACTCGTTTGGTATTCGTGAGGCTCGAGATGGCGCTCCAAGACCCGCAGGCCGAACCTTCGATGGAAGAGATTCTGGCGTCGATCCGCCGGATCATTTCCGAGGAGGAGCAGGCGCCGACAGCGGAGCCTGTGCTCGATCTCACGCAAACCGACGAGCCGACAGGCGGCGCGGACGATGACATCGTTTTTGAAGCGGTCGAGCAGGCCGTAGCAGAGGAAACGCCCGTGCCAGCAGCCGCGCCCGTTTATGTCGAACCGACGCCAGCGCCGACGGCGCGCGCGCATGTCTCCGATCCGACCGACTCGCTTCTCGCCACGCCGACGACGAATGCGTCGGCCGCGGCGTTGGCGCGGCTCGCGGGCACGCTCCGCATCTCCGAACAGCCTGGCCAGACGGTCGAAGGCGTTGTCCGCGAACTGCTGAAGCCGATGCTGAAGGAGTGGCTGGACCGCAATCTGCCATCGATCGTCGAGGCGCGGGTCGAAGCGGAACTTGAGCGGATCGCCCGTTTGGCGCGCTAAGCTGCAAAATCAGAGAATACGAAGCGCCCTGGCCTCACCGCCGGGGCGTTTTGCGTTTGTGTGGTGTGCACCTGCGAAAAGCCATCTCGCGTACCCGCCCTCGGCCCTGCTATAGCCCTCAGCGCAATGATCGAGACCACATTCAATCCAAAAGAAGTCGAGCCGCGCTGGAGCGAGGCTTGGGAGCAGTCCGGCGCCTTCAAGCCGACGAACGACCCGAAGGCGGATTCCTTCTGCATCGTCATCCCGCCGCCCAACGTCACCGGCTCGCTGCACATCGGGCACGCGCTCAACAACACGCTGCAGGATGTCCTGATCCGCTTCGAGCGGCTGCGCGGCAAAAGCGTGCTTTGGCAACCGGGCATGGATCACGCCGGCATCGCCACGCAGATGGTGGTGGAGCGTCGCCTCGCCGAAGCCGGCGCCAACGAAGATCGACGCTCGTTAGGGCGCGAGGAATTCATCAAGCGCGTCTGGACGTGGAAAGAACAGTCCGGCGGCATGATCTTCAATCAGCTGCGCCGGCTTGGCGCCTCGTGCGATTGGTCGCGCGAGCGCTTCACCATGGATGAAGGCTTGTCGGCCGCGGTGCTCAAGGTTTTCGTGCAGCTGCACAGAGAAGGCCTGCTCTACAAAGACAAGCGCCTCGTGAACTGGGACCCACACTTCGAAACGGCGATCTCCGATCTCGAAGTCGAGAACAAGGAAGTGAACGGCCACTTCTGGCACTTCAAATATCCGCTCGAACACGGCGAGACGTATCAGTTCCCGATCGCCCACGACGAAGCTGGCAATCCCACCGAATGGGAAACGCGCGACTACATCGCCATCGCCACCACGCGGCCGGAGACGATGCTGGGCGACGGCGCCGTGGCCGTGCATCCGAGCGACACGCGCTACGCGCCAATTGTCGGCAAGCGCGTGCTGCTGCCGCTTGCGGATCGCTACATCCCGATCATCGCCGACGAATACCCCGACCCCACATTCGGCTCAGGCGCGGTGAAGATCACCGGCGCGCACGATTTCAACGACTATAAAGTCGCCCGCGCCCACAACCTGCCGCTCTACGTGCTGATGGACACGAAGGGCCGCATGGCCGACGCCGAGCACGTGCCGGCGAAGTATCGCGGGCTCGATCGCTTCGAGGCGCGCAAGCTCGTGGTCGCCGATATTGAGGCGCTCGGCCTGCTCGATCGCGTCGAAAACAAGAAGATCATGCAACCGTTCGGTGATCGCTCCGGCGTCGTCATCGAGCCGATGCTGACCGATCAGTGGTACGTCAACGCTGGCGAACTGGCGAAGAGCGCGATTGCAGCGGTCGAGACCGGCAAGACCAAAATCGTCCCTGAAAGCTGGTCGAAGACCTACTTCCAATGGATGCGCAACATCGAGCCGTGGTGCGTGTCGCGCCAGCTTTGGTGGGGGCACCGCATCCCAGCCTGGTACGGGCCGGACAATCATGTGTTCGTGGAAGAGAGCGAGAGTGCGGCCAAGAGTGCTGCGCGCAAGCACTACGGCAAGGACGTCGCGCTGCGCCAAGACGAGGACGTGCTCGACACCTGGTTCTCATCGGCGCTGTGGCCGTTCTCAACGCTCGGCTGGCCGGAGAAGACGCCTGAGCTGAAGCGTTTTTATCCGACCTCAACGCTCGTCACTGCGCACGACATCATCTTCTTTTGGGTCGCGCGGATGATGATGTTCGGTCTGCACTTCATGAAGGAAGTGCCGTTCGACGAAGTTTATATCCACGCTCTGGTCCGCGACGCTAAGGGCCAGAAGATGTCGAAGTCCAAGGGCAACACGATGGACCCATTGGAGCTGATCGACAAATTCGGCGCTGACGCGCTGCGCTTCACGCTCGCCGCGATGGCAGCGCAGGGCCGTGACATCAAGCTCAGCGAACAGCGCATCGAAGGCTATCGCAACTTCGGCACTAAGCTCTGGAACGCCGCCCGCTTCGCGCAGATGAACGAATGCGCGGTGTGGGATGAGTTCGATCCACGCTCGCCGAATGAGACCGTGAACAAGTGGATCATCGGCGAAACTGCGAAAGCCGCGGCGGCGGTGACGCGCGAGCTCGAAGCGCGGCGCTTCAATGAAGCGGCGGGCGCGCTCTACAAGTTCGTCTGGAACATCTATTGCGATTGGTATCTTGAGTTCGTCAAGCCGTTGCTCAATGGCGATGATGAAGCAGCTAAGATCGAAACCCGCCGTACGGCGGCGTGGGTGCTCGATCAAATCCTGATCCTGCTGCACCCGTTCATGCCGTTCATAACAGAAGAGCTGTGGACGCGGCTCGGCGAATTCGGCGCCAAGCGCGAACGCATGCTGATTGTCGAAGCTTGGCCGAACCTGAATGCAGACTTGATCGATCCCGCCGCCGAGGCTGAGATCGACTGGATGGTGCATCTCATTGAAGAGACGCGTTCGACCCGTTCCGAGCTGAATGTGCCGGCTGGCGCGAAGATTCCGCTGCTGCTGATCGGCGCTGATCCGACGAGCGAAGCGCGGCTTGAGCGTTACCAAGACCTGATCGATCGCATGGCGCGGCTCGAATACTCGACCAGCGCCAAAGCGGCGCCGGCCGGCTCTGTGACGTTCGTGCTCGACGGCGCGACGGTGGCGCTGCCGCTGGAAGGCGTGGTCGATCTGCCTGCCGAGGCGGCGCGTCTGGCGAAGGACATCGCCAAGCTAGACGCCGAGATCGGAAAGATGGACGCGAAGCTGAACAATGCCGAGTTCGTCGCTAAGGCGCCGGACGAGGTCGTCGACGAATTGCGCGAGCGTCGCGCCGATGCGGCGGCTTCATCGACGAAGCTAAAGCACGCGCTCGAGCAGATCAAAAGCTGATGCGCATCTTCGTCACCGGCGCATCCGGCTTTGTCGGCGGCGCGGCGACAAGCGCATTGGGGCTGTCCGGGCACGTTGTGCGGGCGATGTCGCGGGCGCCGAAGTCAGATCCTGGGATCGCCGCGCGCGGGGCGACACCGGTGCGCTGCGATCTGGAGACTGTAACAACCGAGCAGATCGGCGACGCGGAAGCAGTGATCCATTGCGCGGCGTTCGTGGAGCAATGGGGGCCGCGCGATGCGTGGCAGCGCTTCAACGTCGATGGCACGGCGCGCATGCTGGCGGCGGCGCGCCAAGCCGGCGTGAAGCGCTTCATCCACATCGGCACCGAGGCGGCGCTCTTTCACGGCCAGCATCTGCGCGGCGTCGATGAGACGTACCCGCTCGCGCCCAACTCGCCCTATCCGTATTCAGCCACCAAGGCGCAGGCGGAGAAACTGGTGCGCGACGCCAACGCGCCTGGCTTTGAGACGATCGTGCTGCGCCCGCGCTTTATCTGGGGGCCGGGCGATACGACGCTCCTGCCAGTGATCGAAACCATGGCGCGCGAAGGCAAGTTTGCCTGGATCAACAACGGCGCCGCGCAAACCTCCACAACGCACATCGCCAACCTCGTCCACGCCATCGAACTGGCGCTCACGAAGGGCCGGCCCGGCGAGGCGTATTTTATCCTCGACGACGGCGTACGCACGATGCGCGAGATGATCTCGGGCATGGCCGCATCGCGCGGCATCACGCTGCCCGACAAGTCCATCCCCGGTTGGGTCGCGGATGCAGTCGGCGCGACCTGCGAGACGCTTTGGAGCGTGTTGCCGCTCTCCGGTGCGCCACCGCTGACGCGCTTCAGCGCCATGATCATGTCGCGCGACGCGGTCTTGAAAGATGATAAGGCCCGCGCCGAGATGGGCTATCGGCCGGTGATCAGCGTCGAAGACGGCATGCGCGCGCTCTAAGTACCGGGCTGCACGTACGGCACGCGCGCGAACAGTTCGCGCTCGGCCCGGCGTGGATCGTTTTCGACGCGCGTCGTATTGTCGAAAATCATCGTGGCGCGGTCAGCGAGCGTGTAGGGCGCCCAGCCTGGATCGCCGCTGCGTGCGAAGCGCAGCAGCGCATCGATCATTGTGCACGACATCGCTTCCGCATCGTTCGTCCGCGCGCCAATCCATTCCGACGCTTCGAGATTGCCGAACACGAGCGGTATATCGAGTGTATGCGGCGCGCCGAAAATGCCGCCCTCCACTGGCGCACGCCAATCGAGCTGATAGGCGTAAGCTGGCGCTCCGGCGCGGGCGCGCTCTTCTAATTCGATCAGCGCGCCGCGCCAGGATCGGCTGGCGGTGGTGGCGGCAAAATAGACGTCGCTGGGCGAATAGGCGGGATAGAGCGCTCGATAGGTCGCGATGACATGCGCCGGCAGGATGTCGACCCGCATGTTGGCGGCGAGCCGTGGGGGCAGATCATCCCACGTCAGCGCGAATATCGTGCGATCGGCGCCAACGAAGCCGCGCGTTTCGTCATGCGTGTTGCCAATCACCATCGGGATGCCGAGCGATTGCGGGGCCGCGTCTGGATAAAACGGGTGGCGGAGCAGATGGCGCTGATCGAGCACCGGGCCGAAATAGAGTGAACCAAAGCCGAGGACCGGGTCAGTCGGCGTCAGCGCTTCGATCAGACGTTCGGCGGGCAGGTTGGCCACATCGCGCGCATTGTGCGCAGCCAGCCCAAGCGCGGCGAGATAGGCGTCCGCCCTGCGCGTTGCGTTGAGTGGGCCCGAGGCTGTGACCTGCTGCCCGCTCATCGTCCAGGCGCGGTGGAAGAGCCCCGCCGCCGCGGGCATCGCCATCAAGGTCGCGATCTTGGCGCCGCCGCCGGATTGGCCGAACACGGTGACGCACGACGGATCGCCACCGAACGCGGCGATGTTGTCGCGCACCCATTCGAGCGCGAGGATGAGATCAAGCTGTCCCGCATTGCCGCTGTCGGGAAAGCCGTGAGCGGCGAGATAGGCGTAGCCGAACGCGTTGAGCCGGTGATTGAGCGTGACAACAACGACATCGCCGTGAGCCGCGAGTCGCGCGCCATCGGTGACGGCGCTTGATCCTGAGCCGGTGTTGTAGGCGCCGCCGTGAATGTAAACGAGCACTGGCCGCGCGCCGGCAAGCGAGGGCGTCCAGACATTGAGGAAGAGGCAGTCTTCGCTTTGTGCTTCGTTCGCCAAGCCGCGCTGCGGGCATGCAGCTCCGAAGGCCAACGCATCGCGAACGCCACGCCAAGCGCGTGGGCGCTCCGGAGCATGAAATCTTCGCGCTGGCGCGCCGTAGCGGACACCCTTGAAGTTCAGCACGCCGCCCTCTGCCGCGCCGCGCACGCGGCCGTGGCGGGTGCGCGCGATAGGCGCACTCTGCGCGGCAGCGGGCGAGACCGCACTGGCCAGTATCGAAGCTGCAACGAAAGTGCGGCGGTCGAGGATCGTCATGCGGCGATCATCCGACGACGCGCCGCGCGTTGCAATCGCCGCCGCGCCCGCGCATCTTCCCGCTCGCTTCACGGAGGCTAAAGCGTGACTGAAATCGTCGACCTCGCCAATCTGGACGACACTCTTTTTCAGCGGCTCTACAGCGAGCGCATCGAGCCTTGCTTCGCCTCGAACGAAGCAGGCCGCATCGAAGCGGTGAAGCAATTTCAGACGCGCGCCTGGATCGGCGGCGCCGTTGTGTTGGCGATTGCTGCGATTGCCTGGGTGTGGAGCCGCGAGGCGCAGCTTGGGTTGGTGCTTGGCCTTATGGGCGCGATCGGGGCCGGTATCATCGCGTATCAGCCGCTCGCTAAGCTCGGGAAGAAGCTGAAACAGGAATATTGCGGCGCCATCGCCGAGGCGATGGGGGCAAGCTTTCAAATGGGCGGCTTCGATCCGCCATCGCTCGACCGCCTGAAAGACTTGCGCCTGCTGCCCAGCTATCAGCGCTCAAGCTTCGAGGACCTCTTCCACGGCGATCATAAGGGCGCGAGCTTCGATCTCTATGAGGGACACCTCGAACAGCGCACCACAGACAGCAAGGGGCGCACGCGTTACAGCACCGTCTTCCGCGGCCAGCTCATCCGCATGCATTTCCCGCGCGAGTTTTTAGGCGTCACAATCGTTCGCCGCGATGCCGGCGTGTTCAACGTGTTCGGCGGCGGCAACAATGGCGGGCGTAAGCTCGAACGCGTTCGGCTCGTTGCCTCCGAGTTCGAGAAAGCGTTCGAAGTCTGGGGCACCGATCAAGTCGAGGCGCGCTATCTGCTGCATCCAGTGATGATGGAGCGGCTGATCGAATTGGAGCGGGGCCTCAAAGGCAAACGCATCCGCTGCGCCTTCGAAGGCGGCGATCTGTTGGTGGCGGTGGAAGGCGGCAATTTGTTTGAGCCGGGCGATCTGTTCAAGCCGCTGGTCGATCCCACACGCGCGCGGCGCATCTTGGATGAGATCGCAGGCGTGGTGAAAGTGATGGATCAGGTGCTGACCGCGCAAGCGCAGCGACCTTGAGATGGACCGGCTTCCGGTCGAGCCCAGCGTGCTTTTGCCGTTTCTGCTGGCGGTGTTTCTGATTGAACTCACGCCGGGACCGAACATGGGGTATCTCGCGGCGCTGTCGGCGTCCGAGGGCCGCACTGCGGGTTTCAAAGCGGTGCTTGGCATCACGCTCGGTCTCACCTTCTATATGTTTCTGGCGGTTTTTGGCGTCGCCGAAATCATCGCCGCCGCGCCGATCGTGCTTGGCGTGTTGCGCTGGGCGGGCGTGCTGTTTCTGCTTTATCTGGCGTGGGAAGCCTGGCGTGGCGCGCGCGCGACGTCGCCGGGGCACGCGCGCGATGTCGATCATGCGCCGTTCTGGCGCGGCCTCATCGCCAATCTGCTCAATCCGAAAGCGTTGGTCTTCTACGTCGCCCTACTGCCGGGGTTCATCATGACGGAGCGCGCGCCGTTTTGGGCTCAGGCGTTGATCCTTGGCACGGCGCATTTGCTCATTAGCGTTGTTATCCACGGCACGATTGTCATCGGCGCCGCGCGCGCGGGACGCATTCTTGCCGCATCGTCGTACGCATTGGCTGCGCACCGCGTGATGGCTGTCGGCATTGCAGTGGTGGCGGTGTGGTTGGCTTGGGAGACGCGCTCGCTATGAGCCGCTGACAGTCACAATCGCGCCGCGCCCGGCTTCATCGCCGATGGCGAGGTGTTTGCCGTCCGCGCCCCACGCCAACGCCGTCACCGCGCCTTCGCCGGGCTCGTCCAATTCCATGCCCAATTGATCGCTAAAGCGAACGAGGATGGCGGCGCCGTCCGCGTACCCGATGGCCAGGGTTTCTTCGCTCGGGTGAAAGGCGACAGCGGTCACTAACGCCTCGCGCTCGCCCGGCTGCAAGGGCGCTTTGCCTTGCGGGCCGAGTTTGCCGACGAACGGCCAGACGATGGCGGCGTTAGCGCCCGACGTCGCCAGCCAGCGGCCGCGTCTATCCCATGAGAAGCTGCGCGTCTTGGAAGGGTACCCGTCCATGCGGAGGTCGATTTTGTCCGGCAGCCGCCAGCCGTGCAGCGCGTTTTCCTGCATGCCGGTGACGACGTACTCCGCCTCCGGCGAAATGGTGACGGCCAAGTGTGAGCCGGACCATGGCAACGCCACGCCCTTGTCGTCCGCCATCAACACGTAGCGCACCGTCGCGCCGCCATAGTGCGTAGCAACCAACCGCCGGCCCTTCGCATCAAGCGCCAAGCCGCCGACCGTCGAGGGATAGGCGAAGCGATGCGCCTCTCTCCCCTCGCGAAACACGATAGCGTTCTTGCCAACGCCGGCGACGATGACGCCGGAGGCGGGGCTGGCGACGAGGTGATCCACCCACTTGCCGAGTTCGGCGAAAGTCTCGGCGCCGCCTTGCGGAGAGATCAGCACGACGCGTCCGTCATCGCCGCCGGTGACGAGGCGTTTGCCGTCGGGGTGGAGAGCGGCGGAGAGAATGGCGCCGTCGTGCGCTTGGATGGTCCGCGCATCTTCAGTGGCGGACGCGACGCGCACTGTCCCGTCACCCAGCGCGAAGTGTGCAGTATCGCCGCTCCAATGCACGCTGGAAGCGGGCGCGCCGAGCGCGATCCTGCGGCCGCTTGTGTAGACTTGCGCCGTCACGCCGCGCACGCCGCAAAGGCCGCCTCAAGTTCGGCGCGGTCTAGATTGCGGCCGATGAAGACGAGGCGCGAGACGCGCTTCTCATCGTCGCGCCAAACGCGCTGCGTATCGCCCTCGACGATCATGTGGACGCCCTGGATGACGAAGCGCTTGGGCTCATCCGGGAAGGCGATGATGCCTTTAAGGCGAAGAATGTCAGGCCCGCGCTCTTGCGTGATCTGATTGATCCAGGGCAGCAGCTTTTGCGGATCAATCGGTTTTTCCGTCGACATCGAAACGCTGGTGATGCCCGCGGCGGCGACGTGATCGTGCTCGTGGTGACCATGATCATGATGGTGATCATGGTCATCGTGGTCGTCATGATGCGCGCAGGCGTCGTCGCAATCGTGATCGGGCAGGAAGTGCGGATCGATTTCGGTGACGCGATCGAGATCGAAGGCGCCGAGATCGAGGATGGCGTCCAGCGGAATGTCGCCGCGCATCATCTTGTGGAGCCGCGCCGTGGCGTTGACCGTGCGCAGCTGCCGTTCGATGGCGGCAAGTTCGTCCTTTGATACAAGATCGGTCTTGTTCAGCAGGATCACGTCGGCAAAGGCGATCTGCTCGGCTGCCTCTTCCGACGTCTTCAGCTGTTCGAGCACGTGCTTCGCATCCACAACCGTCACGATCGCGTCGAGTTTCGTTTTCGCGCGCACATCGGCGTCCACGAAAAACGTCTGCGCCACCGGCGCCGGTTTGGCGAGACCAGTGGTCTCCACGAGAATCGCATCGAAGCGGCCTTTGCGCTTCATCAAACCTTCAATGATGCGTATGAGGTCGCCGCGCACGGTGCAGCAGACGCAGCCATTGTTCATCTCGAACACTTCTTCATCGGCATCGACGATTAGATCGTTGTCGATGCCGATCTCGCCAAACTCGTTGACGATGACGGCGTATTTCTTGCCGTGCTGCTCCGTCAGGATGCGGTTCAGGAGGGTGGTTTTGCCGGCGCCTAGGAAACCTGTGAGCACCGTAACGGGAACGGGTTGGGACATGGCCCCTTAGATAGCTATTCCGGACGCGTACGCCAGCCGCTAGGCTGCCGCCAGAAGTGGGGAGACGGCCATGAAGGGCTGGATGCGCTGGGTTTTGCTGATCGGCGGAGGCTTGGTCGCCGCCGCTCTGCTGGGCGCGGGGCTTTTGGCCTATCTCGTCACCCGCCTCGACGTGCGCGGCGAAGTTGAGCGGGCAGTGGAAAGCGCGACCGGACGCGATCTGACCATCTCCGGCGATGTCGGCGTCAGCTATTGGCCGGTGCTTGGCCTGCGCGCCGAGGATGCGACCCTGACGAATGTCGAAGGCGGGCGTGCGCCTGCGTTTATTGCGGCCGACGAGATCGACATCGGTGTCGAGATCAGGCCCTTGTTCGATCGTCAGGTGGTCGTGCGCCGTTTGGTTTTGCAGCGCCCCCGCATCGCGCTCGAAGTCGATAGTGAAGGTGCGCCGAATTGGGTGCTGACGCCGCGCCGCGCCCCGCCAAGCACAACGCCGCCGCCGAGCAGCCCCAGCGAGCCGGCGATCGATGTCTCGCGAACCAATCTCCGCGAAATCCGTATCGTCGATGGCGAGATCAGCTTCTACGACGCACGGCGCGGCTCAGGCTGGCTCGTTGGCGACGCCGACATAAGCTCCGCCATCACCAGCCTTGACGAGCCCATGCGCGTCGAAGGCTCGGTGCGCTACAATGATCGGCCTTTGGACTTGGCGATCGACATCGAACGCCCGGGTGCAGCGTCACGCGGCGAACTCACGCCGATTCAGCTGGAGATCGAAAGCGAACTTCTCAACGCCACCTTCGCAGGCCAAACACTGGCGAGTTCCGGCGAGATCGCCGGCAACGTGCGCGCCTCCGGCCCAAGCTTGCGCGATCTCGCGGCGTGGAGCGGCTCGCCCATCCAAGGCGCGGTTGGCTTCGGGCAGTTTGCGGTGTCGGGCCGGCTCGTTGTCGGCGGTGGCGCCTACGAGTTCAGCAATGCCGGTTTTGCCGTCGATCTGGTGCGCGGGCGTGGAGACTTCGTGCTCTCGGAAGTGCGCGGAAAGCCTTACCTCAGCGGGCGATTGGAGCTCTTCGACTTTGACCTGAATCCCTATCTCACCGGCGAAGCGCCGCCAGCGCCAACGGAGGGGCAAGTCGAGGTCGCTGCGGCCATGCCCGATGCCGGTTCGGGCGCACCGACCGCCGAAATCGCGGTCGTGGATGACCCCGATCGCGCGCTCGACGTACGCGAAGCGCCCAGCGAGACGCCGATCGACTTCTCGGGCCTGCACGCAATCAACGCCGACGTCGAACTGGTGACGGCGGCGGTGCTGGTGCAGCGCATGCGCATCGACCGGTCGCGGATCAATCTGGTGATCAATGACGGCTATATGGCCGCCACTTTGCACAATCTGACCCTCTATGGCGGCTCTGGCCGTGGGCGGTTCGAGATTGACGCTCGCGCGCCCGCGACGCGCATCGTGCAAGACATCACTTTCAGTAATCTCGACGCGCGCAGCTTCCTCACCGACGCGATCAACTTCGGCAATATCGAAGGCCGCGCCGAAATCAGTATCGACATCAGAGCTGAGGGTCGCACCCAGTCCGATTTGCTCTCCAGCCTCGATGGCGGCACGCATGTCGAAATCGTCTCGGGTACGCTCCACGGCGTCGATCTGGGCGGCGTCGCCAGCACCATTCGCAACGCGCTGCGCGGCGAACTGATCGCGCCGGAAGCACGCACGCCGTTTCAGGGTTTCTCCGGCACGTTCGCGATCGCCGATGGCGTGTTCGCGAGCGACGATCTCAGTTTCAACACCACCGATCTGCGCATCCCGGGCATCGGAGTGATCGATGTGGGCCAACGCCGTCTTGATCTGAGGCTCGCGCCGCGCTCGCCGAGAGGCGGGATCGTCTTCCCGTTCTCGATTCGGGGCCCTTGGGCCTCGATCTCCTACGCCAACGACATGAACGATCGGGCCCAAGCCGAAATCTTGCCGCGTGTCCGCCAGGTGGAGGCCGGGTCGCGGGCCCAGGCGGCCGGAAACTAGGGATTTATAGGGGCGAGGCACGGCGTGGACAGGCCGGGCGAGCGCCGCTATAGACCCTCGCTCCGCGCCGGACCCATCCGGCAGCCGGTATGCCTGGGTAGCTCAGTTGGTAGAGCAGCGGATTGAAAATCCGCGTGTCGCTGGTTCGATTCCGGCCCCAGGCACCATTTCTCGCCACCCAAATTCCGATCTTTCGGCCTTGCCTCCGCCTCACCGCGGCAGAAGATAGCGGCTAGAACCGATCCGGATTTTGGGAGGACGCCTATGTGTGAACACCACGCCGCCGCTGCTGGCGAGCGCGCCAAGCTTGTCGATGTTGCGAAGATGGATCGGCGCCACTTGTTGCGCGGTCTGGCGACCGGGACGCTTGTGTTGGTCGCCGGGTGCGCGACCAACGAAGTGACTGGCCGCGAACAATTTATCATCATCGATGAAAGCCAGCTGCAGCAGGCGTCGCTCTCAGCCTGGGCGCAGATGCGTCAGCAAGTGCCGCAATGGCGCAACGCCGCCGCGCAACGCCGCTTGGAGACGGTTGGCAACCGTATCGTGCAAGCCGCCGGTCGTGGCGGACAATCGTGGGAGTTCGTGCTGTTCGACAGCCCTGACAAAAACGCCTTCGTGCTGCCGGGCGGGCAAGTCGGCTTCTATCGCGGTCTCTACGAGATCAGCGACCGAGACGATTACCTTGCCACCGTGCTCGGCCACGAAGTCGGTCACGTCACCGGCCGTCACGCTGCAGAGCGTTACAGCCGTGAAGCAGCAGCACAGACGGCCCTTCAAGTGGCGGGCACGCAGATCAACAGCCAACTCGCCATGGCGGCGCTGGGCTTGGGCGCCCAGGTGGGCTTGAGCCTGCCGTTCTCGCGCGAGCAGGAAGCGGAAGCCGACATTATTGGGCTCCAGTACATGCAGCGCGCCGGCTACGATCCGCGCCAGTCGATCCCGTTCTGGCAGCGCATGCAGTCGGGCGGTGGCTCGCGTCCGCCGGAGTTCCTCTCCACCCACCCGGACCCAGACAACCGTATCCAGCGGCTGCGGAACTACATCAATCAGCAGGGCTGGGGACCGGTTTGACCGCGTAAGAACAGCATCTTGGCCGCGCCTTGCTTATGCAGGGCGCCGGCGCTAGGTTCCGCGCCCGGATTTCGCGCTCAGCCCGAGCGTGGCGTCCGGAAAGAGTGCCGCCTTAGCTCAGTTGGTAGAGCATCGGCTTGTGGAGCCGGGTGTCGTTGGTTCGAGCCCAACAGGCGGTACCATTTTTTCGGCGGCGCCTTTGGCTTTCTCCGGCAACCCCGAACATTCCAGACTGAAGAGCGCGCAGGCGCGTTACGCTGCGCACACCGCAGCCGCGTGTGGCTACGCATTCGCGTCGCTCGACGGCGATGATGGGTATTTGTTCGAGGTGCGCGACGGCGCGCGCGCTGCAACGTTCGCCGCGGGCGCTGGGACACCATACGCCCTCAATGACGCACGTGGCGCTTCGATTGCGCGCGATAAGGCGTTCTGCGCTGAGGTGTTGTGGCGCGCGGATGTAGCCGTGCTGCCGGGCGAGATGTTCTTCGTCACGCCGCGCTGGCGCGATATGCGCGGGCCGGGGCGAGAGCTGGAAGATGCGTACGCCCACGTCGCGCGTGCGGCGTTTCCGATTTTCTGCAAACCGCTAGCAGCGTCGAACGGGCTCTATGCCGAGATGATTGATAGCGTTGAGGCGTTTGATTACTACGTCCCACGCGTCGCGCGTGAGCATTTCGCCATTCTTATCCAGCCTTACATACGCGCGCCGGAGCACCGCGTCTTCGTGCTCGATGGCGAACCGCTCTTTTCTTATCGCAAGCATTTGCCAAGCGTTGTGGGCGACGGCGGTCGCTCGCTGGCGGCGCTGATCGACGCGCTGCCGCGTGACGACAGTGCTCCGGCCCCCGCGCGTGCGGCCCGTGATGCGGTAGGCGCTCGGCTTCCGCTCGATCATGTGCTGGGCGAAGGCGAACTGGCGTGGCTGGAGGGCCCGGCGAACCGTTCAGCCGGTGGAGGCGCGTCGACGCTGGCGGACGGTGCGCCGTCAGAATTGGCACGCGTCGCGATCGCCGCGGCGAGCGCGGTAGGGCTGCGGCTTGCGGCGGTGGACCTGTTCGATTTGCCGGAGGGGCCGACGGTGATCGAGGTCAATTCCAATCCAATGATCGCAACGCTGGAAGATCATGATCGCTGGGATCTGATCGAGACGATCTGGCGCGCAAATTTCGACGCGGCGTTGCGATGAGGTTGTGGCGCGTTCCGTATCCGAAGTTCGGCGCGGGGCCGGGGCTTGAGCGCGTTTCGATGATTGCGGAACGCCTTGGTGTCGAACTCGCCGGATTTGGCGCGGATGGCGCAGTGATCGTTGGCAGCAATGGCAAGGGCTCGACGGCGGCTATGACGGCGGCGTTGTTGGAGCAAGTCAATCAGGGCGTGGGCTTATTCACATCGCCGCATCTACTGGCGCTAAACGAACGCTTTCGAATCGGTGACGAAGACATCGCCGATGACGAACTTGAAACGCATTGGGGGCGCGTCGCAGCGGCGGTGGAAGCAACTGGCCACACGAACACCCTCGGCGGCTTTGAATTTCTATTCCTCATCGCCGCCGATTGGTTCACGGCCCGTGGGTGCGAACACACTGTCTGGGAGGCCGGCATCGGCGGGCGGCTCGATCCGGCGCGTCTGATTGCGGCCCAGCGATTGGCGCTGACGTCGCTTGACCTCGAGCACACGGCGTTACTCGGCAATACGCTGGAAGCCATCGCGCGCGAGAAGATTGACGCTGCGCCGGCGGGGGCCCGGCTCTATGTGAGCGAAAGTTGCGAGCCCCAGCGCGCGGCGATCGAGGCGCACTGCACCGAGCGAGATGTTAGTGCGACGTTCGTTCTGGCCGATCCAATGCAGCTGGCGCCGCTCGATGGCGCACACCAACAGCGCAATGCGGCGCTTGCGCTGGCACTAACTTGCGATGTCGCATCTTTGAGCCCCGCGCACGTTCAAGCGGGGCTGACCGCGACGCGCTGGCCGGGGCGTCTGGAAGTGATCAACAAAGCGCCGCTCATCGTTATCGATGTGGGTCACACGCCCGACGCGATTGATGCAGCTCTTGCGGGCTTTCAAGAGATGAAAGCCGGGCGAGATGCGATCCTCGTCTGCGGCGCGTCACACGACAAAGACCCAGGCGCTTTGGTTTCGCGTTTGGCGTCGCGCTTTTCCACAATCATTTGCGCGGCCGCGCGTCACAAGGGCGCGCCACCCGCTGAGATCGCCGCGTACGCCGTAAAGGCGAACCCGGATGCTGAGATCGTAGTGGCGGAGTCCGTGGCCGAGGCGAGGCGCCTCGCGTCAGCGCGGGGCGAGGACAAGGCCATTTACGTGGCGGGCGGGCTGTTTTTGGCGGCTGAATTCAAAGCTGTCCATCTTGGCCGCGATCCGGCGTTGTTGGCCTTCTTTTGAGCCGCCGCCGACGCTAAGAAGGTCGGCGAAGGGGACCCATGCCTAAAACGCTATTCGAGCACCTCTCGCCCGACACCGGCGCCAAACGCATTCTCGCGCTCGATGGCGGCGGCGTGAAGGGCATCCTCACGCTTGGCATGCTTAAAGTGCTGGAGGACGAATTGCGCCGTCGCGCCGGCGGCGACGCGGCGTTTCGCTTGTCCGACTATTACGATCTGATCGGCGGCACATCCACCGGGGCGATCATCTCCACCGCATTGGCGTTGGGGCTCACCGTTGAGGAAGTGATCGAACTCTATCAGCGGCTTGGGCCGGAAGTGTTCGGACGCACTGCGGGCGATGGCGTTTTCCTGCAGGCGAAGTTCGACTCAAAAAAACTGCGCCGGGCGCTGCACTCCGTGTTGTCCACGAAGACGCTCGGTTCGCAGGATTTGCGCACTGGCCTTGCGATCCATGCCAAACGTATCGACACCGGTTCCGCCTGGGTCGTCACCAATCATCCGCTCGGCATCTTTTACGATCCCACAGACGGCAGCGGCGTATTTCCGAACAAGCGCTACCGGCTCGTCGATCTCGTACTCGCCAGTGCTGCAGCGCCGACCTTCTTTGATGAGATCGTCATCGATATCGAATTCGATGAAAAGCGACGTCCAATTCAGAAGGGCTTTTTCGTCGACGGCGCGGTGAGCGCGAACAATAATCCGAGCATGCAGCTGTTCATGCTGGCGCTGGAGCCGTCTTACAAATTTGGTTGGAAGGCCGGCGCCGACAATCTGATGATGACGTCCTGCGGCACCGGTTCACGTAGGCCGACGGTCGATGGCAAAGCCTTTCAAGGCTTGCCGCCCGGCTTGCGTGGCGTGCACGCCTTGCGCGCTATGGTGTACGACACGCAAGTGCAAGGCATCATGATGATGCAGGCGTTCTCGTCGCCGAAGAAACCATGGCGGATCAATTCCGAGATCGGCGACATGGCCGGCGTTTGCATCACCGGTGAGCCGCTGCTGGACTATCAGCGCATGGATGTCGTGCTTGAGACGAAGCCAAAGCCAAAGCGGCGCACGGACCCGGCGCCGCCGATGACAACGCTGGAACGCATGCTCGGCCGCGAGCTGGACGCGGACACGATGAACGCGCTCGATCTCATGGACAACGGCAAGAAGGAAAACATGCAATTGCTGTTGGAGGTCGGCATGGCCGCCGGGCGCACGTTTGTCGATGCGACTTATCCCGATCCTACATTCGATCTGCCGGAATGGCGCTCTGCGTGAGCCCCGCGATTTGCCAAATCCTAAAGAGTTCTTGCTAGGATGAGGGATGGCTAAAGCGCGCAGAACGCAGAAGGCCGATCCAGTGCTGGAGGCGGCGGTCGAGTATTTCTCGTCACGCTCGCACGATGCGTGGCGGCGTAATTTCCTGAAGGCGAACCCCGGTGAGAGGGGCAAGCCCCGCATGCGTCTGCGCGGCGGCGTTATGGTTGATGTCAATCAACCATGGTCGAAGCTCGATCCGCGCGCGCAGCAGAGCAACAAACGGGCAGCGCTCGACGCTTATGCTGCGGTGAAGAAATTTCCAAACGATCGCGAAGCGGCGGCGGATTTCATTCATGAGTGTTGGATCAAAGCCAATCGCAAAGATGCGAGCCAGCCGAAGGCCTTGTTCAAGCCTTACGCGAAGTTGCCCGAAGTCGAAAAAGACAAAGACCGCGCGCACGTCGACATTATGAAGAAAGCGTTGGCGGCGGTGCGCAAGAACGTGGACAGGCAGACGCCGCGGAAAGCCGCCAAGGCGAAACGCGTGCGCACAACAGCAGGCGTTCAGATCGACGCCAGCGCCTGGCGACGGCTGGAACGCGCTGCAAAGGATTTGTCCAAAGCCCTGGGCCGCGAAGTTTCGGCCGAAGTGTTGGCGGCGGCTGGTGTCGAGGCGATGGTGGGCGTCTGCAAAGCGGTGGCCGCGAAGGCGCGCGCCAAGCGCGGCTGACGCCGTTCGCCGCAGCGCCTTGCGCGCGCCCTGATTTCCGCCGACATGGCCCCTATGAAATCTGTTGTCATCGTCGGCGGCGGCGTCATCGGCCTCTTTACCGCCGTGCGTCTGGCTAAGGCCGGAGCGCGCGTGACCGTGCTGGAAGCAGAAGGCGAGCACGCCGATGTGTTCGGCCCTGGCGCATCGGTCGCGGCGGCGGGGATGCTGGCGCCGCTAGACGAGAGCGCCACTCCGTTCACGCCGCTGGCGTTCGAGTCCTTCGATCTTTGGCGCCAATGGCGTGACGGCGCCGAATGGGCGGATGGCGTTCGCTTCGATGGTGGCGTCCGCGTGGCCGACGAGATCGCCGCAGCCGACGTAGTTCAGACATCGGAGCGCCATGGACGGCGCGCGCAGGTCTTGCGGAGCGGTCAGTTCCGCAAACGCACCGGCCTCAATGCTGAGCATACAGCGGTGTTTGTCGAGCATGAAGGCGTCGCCGATCCGCAGCGTGTGTTGAGCGGGCTCGCCATGCAGGCGCGGGCCCACGGCGTCATCATCGAGTACAATCAAGATGTCGCCAACGTAACGGCGAGTGCAGCGCTCACGCACGAGGATCGCGTCTACGAGGCCGAGGCGGTCGTGCTGGCGCCAGGCGTGTGGGCGACGGATGCGCTGAAGCAAGCTGCCCCGGCGCTGCGCCACGTCAGCGCCGCGCGTGGGCACATGGTGTCGGTCAAGCTTGAGCGTCCGCTCGGGCCGAATGTGCATGGGCCAGGATTTTACTTGGCGCAGCGGCGCGAGGACGTGGTGCTGGGATCGACAATGGAGCCGGGCCGTTTCGATCGGCGCGTGGATCAAGCGCAGGTGCAGGCGTTGCTGGCAGCGGCGGACGCTGCATTGCCCGGGGAAGTTCAAGCGACGGGCTATGCCTGGTGCGGCATTCGCCCGATGTCGCCCGATGGCTGGCCGATGATCGGACCGTCGGGGGATGGGCTTTTCGTCGCGGCGGGCCATTCGCGCAATGGCTGGCTCATGGCCCCGGTGACGGCGGAGATCATTAGCGCTTATGTACTCGGCGGCGAGATTCCCGATCGCTGGGCCGCGCTCTCGCCGCAGCGCTTTGAAAGCCAGACAGCATGACGTTCGCCCTCAGCCTCACCGAAGAACAAGCCGCCATCAAGCACGCGATCGAAGAGATCTGCGCCAAGTATGACGACCACTATTGGCTGAACGTCGATAACACCGGTGACTTCCCGGACGCCTTCGTCAACGATATCGCCGCCGGCGGCTGGCTCGGCGTCGCCATGCCTGAAAGTATCGGAGGCGCGGGGCTCGGGCTGACGGAAGCCGCGCTGATGATGCAGACGGTGGCGGAATCGGGCGCGGGCTTTTCCGGCGCCAGCGCCATCCATCTCAACATTTTCGGCCTGATGCCGATCGTGAAGTTCGGCACGCCGGAGCAGCAGCAACGTTTTCTGCCGCCTGCAATGGACGGCACGGACAAAGCCTGCTTCGCCGTGACCGAACCAAACTCTGGCCTCGATACGGCGAGCTTGGAGACGAAGGCCGAGCGCACCAATAGCGGCTATCGCATCAATGGCCGAAAAATCTGGACGACGAATGCGCAGCGCGCGAACAAAATTCTGATCATCGCGCGCACGACGCCGAAAGATCAGGCCAAGCGGCCGACCGAGGGCCTCTCGCTGTTCTACGCCGATTTCGATCGTAGCAAGATCGAGGCGCAGCCGATCCCGAAAATGGGCCGCAAGGCGGTGGAGTGCAACACGCTCTTCATCGAGGACCTCGACGTATCGAACGCTGAACTCATCGGCGAAGAAGGCGCAGGCTTCAAGATTTTGCTGTCTGGTTTAAATCCCGAGCGCGTGCTCTTCGCGGCAGAAGCGATTGGGCTTGGCCGTGCGGCCCTGAAGCGCGCGGCGCAATACGCGAAAGAGCGCGTCGTGTTCGGCCGGCCGATCGGGCAGAACCAGGGCATTCAGCATCCGCTCGCAAAAGCGTGGGCCGAACTCGAAGCCGCCAACCTAATGGCGTTCAAAGCGGCCGCGCTTTACGACGCCGGCAAGGATTGCGGCGCGGAGGCCAACGCTTCGAAATATCTTGGCGCCGAGGCCGGATTCCGCGCATGTGAGACGTCGGTGTTGGTGCATGGCGGCATGGGCTACGCCAAGGAATATTTCGTGGAGCGCTATTTCCGCGAAGCGATGATCGCGCGCATCGCGCCCGTCTCGCGCGAGATGATCCTGAACTACATCGCCGAACGTGTGCTCGGGCTGCCGAAGAGCTACTGACGGCGCGCGCAGGGCAAAAACGCCGTATTGCCTACTGAAAGTGCGGGCGCTTGATACGGGCATGAAAGTCGCCCCGCTCGCATCCTCGATCCACAAATGGCTCGCGCTCATCGTGGGCGTGCAGATGCTGTTCTGGGTCGGCTCCGGCCTCTTTTTTGCGATTTACCCGATCGAGCAGGTGCGCAGCGAGCACCGCATCGCAGAGATGCATTCGGCTGCGCCCCTCCCGGAGCGCGCGCCCTCAGAGTTGGCGGCGTTGCTTCCGGAAGCGCCGTCGCGGCTGGTCTATGAACGCACCAGCGCTGGCGGGGCGGTGGCGGTCGCGGAATTTCACGAGCGCCGCCCGATCCTGATCAATCTCGACGACTGGCGCGTCGCGTCACCGATCAGCGCCGAGGCGGCCGAGCAGATTGCGCGCGCTTACATCGCCGGCAATCCGCGCGTGCGCGAGGCGCAGTTGGTGACGGAAGAGAGCCCGGAATATCGGGGCGTGCTGCCGGCGTGGCGCATCGCCTTCGATGACGCCGAGGGGTTGGCCGTTTATGTCGCCGCCGACACTGCGCGCGTGACGGCGCGCCGATCTGACTTGTGGCGCGTTTATGATGCGCTTTGGGCGCTGCACATCATGGATTGGCGCGACCACGAGAACTTCAACACTGGCTTGTTGATCGCCACGTCGTTCACGAGCCTCATCGTGCTATTGGCGGGCTTCGTTTTGTTTCCGTATAGATTGCGCTTGCGCATCAAACGCGCCGGTTAACTCGCGATTCATCAAATTGGTTGAGCGCGGTAGGCATGAGCGATCCGATCGCGCCTACCGGTCACGACGTCGTTCGCGCAGCCATACGCCGCGCAGCGGATGCAACCGGCGTCGATTTTTCCCTACTCGTTGAAACCGCGCGCCGCGAAAGCGCGCTTAATCCGACGGCGCGCGCGGGGACATCGAGCGCGACGGGATTGTTCCAGTTCATCGAGGGCACTTGGTTTCAGATGATGCGCCGCCATGGCGCGACGCACGGTCTCGGCCATTACGCGCAGGCGTTAGAGCAGGGCGCGAACGGCGACATGCGCCGCGAAATCCTGGCGCTGCGCAATGACCCGGAGATCTCCGCGCGTATGGCGGCTGAACTCGCGCGCGAAAATGCGCAGACGCTGCAAGCGCGGCTTGGCCGATCGCCGAGTGCTGGCGAGCTTTATGCGGCGCATGTGATGGGGCCAGGTGGCGCGTTGCGCTTGATCGAAGCGGCGGCGCAGGGCGCGCCGAGTGCGGCGGCGATCTTTCCGCGCGAAGCCGCCGCCAATCGCGGGCTCTTTTACGCCAACGGTCAGCCGCGTTCGGCGCAAGCGTTACTGGAACGGCTCAATCTGGATGCCAATGCGTCCATGGGTGCAGGGAGTGGCAGCCAAGGCGGACGCATCGAGTACGGACGCGAGGGCCAGTCGATGTCGCCGGCGCTCGCAAATGCGCTGTTTGCGATGGCGCTCCTGCCTTTGCTTCGTTCGACCGAAGAGGAAACGCAGCAGCGTGATCCAATGCAGGCGCTCAACGCATACGCGCGCACCCAGGGCTAGGCCGCCGCGCCGCTCGCATAGAGCGCGTCGATTTCATCTTCCGAATAACCAAACTGAGTCAGCACAGCGCGTGTGTGTTCGCCGAGCTTTGGCGCCGGCCCCTTTGGGCCGTCGTCGGCGCCGGGAAAGCGGATCGGCGCGCCCGGCGCGTTGATCGGCGGGCCTTCGTGTTGCGGTGTTTGCACCACGGCGCCGGCGGCGATTGCTTGCGGATCGACGATCGCTTCCGCCGCCGTTTGCACCGGCGACCAGATCATTTCCTCAGCGTCGAGACGGCCAGCGAGTTCCGCGAGTGTGAAGGCGGCGAACGCTTCATCCAACACGTCCACAAGATCAGCGCCGTTGGCGCGGCGGGCCTTCGCGCGCGAGAAGCGCTCGTCTTCGATCAGGTTATCCAGCTTCAGCGCGCGGCAGAGCGGCGGCCAATCTTTCTCGCCTTGTCGGGTGAGCAGGCTGATCCAGTGTTCGTCCTTGGTCTTGAAATAGTTGATCAGCGGATTGGGCACGTCCCGGCGCTGACGGTTCGACGCTGTGCGTCCGTACGTGTGCTGGATCGCGAAATCAGAGCCGCCGACATAGTGCGCGACGCGCAGCAGGGCCGCTTCGACTAACCGGCCTTTGCCGGTTTGTTGGCGTTCGAACAATGCGGCGAGCACGCCGCTGACGATCGCCACCGACGCTACGTGATCGCCGAGGGCGGTGCGCAATTGAACTGGCTCACCGCCCTTCGGGCGAAACAGCGCCGCGAGACCTGACCGCGCCCAGAAAGCGGCGGAGTCCATACCCGGCCGATCAGCGTCCGGTCCGTCTAGGCCGTAGCCGGTGAGCGTCGCATAGACGAGGCGCGAATTGCGCTGCCGCAGGGTTTCGAAGTCCAATCCGGCACGCGTGAGCCCGCCGGGGCGCACATTGGTGAGGAAGACATCAGCGCCGTCGATCAGTTTCAGCAATGCCTCGCGCCCAGCGTCCTGCGCAGTGTCCAACACCACGCCGCGCTTACCGCGATTGTCCAACTCGAACACCGGATTGACGGCGACGCCTTCAATGCCGACCGACGCAAAGAACATGCGGATCGGATCGCCGCCGGGCGGCTCGACCTTGATCACGTCAGCGCCCCAGTCCGCCATGATGCCGCCGGCGCCGGGCGCGGCGACGTAGGTGGCGTATTCGATAACCTTCAATCCTTCGAGCATGCGGACCCGTTTCTGTTTCGCAACGTCTGGCAATCAAGGCTTCGTTAAGGCTCAGGCGCAAGTGTCAGCGGATGTCAGCGCGGCGGGGAGTCGCCGCGCCCAGGAGCGCGAGCGCCGTCCCATGTCCATCGTCACCATGCGCGCCAATCTCACCGATAGCGACATCCGGACCCTGATCAAGGGGCCGACCGAGGAGGACCGCGCCCAGGCTGCGCACAAGATCTGCCGCTGCATCGAGGAAGGCCAGCTTTCCCCCGAGGAACGCGCGCACGCCGAGGGCATTATCGCCATCATGGCCGCCGACGCCGCAGTGCTGGTGCGCCGCGCGCTTTCGGTGGCGCTGAAGAATTCGCCCAAGCTGCCGCGCGAGATCGCCAACAAGCTGGCGCGCGATGTGGATTCGATCGCGCTGCCGATCGTGCTCAACTCGCCGTCGCTGACCGACGCTGATCTTGTGGAGATTGTGCGCGCGTGTCCGCCGGCAAAACAGATTGCGGTTGCTTGCCGCGAGACGCTCAGCCCCACGGTGACGGGCGCGATTGCGCAGTTCGCCATCCAGGAAGCAGTCGGCCGCGCGCTCGCCAACGACAACGCAATTTTTGACGAAGCGGGGCTGAACGCCACACTCGACCGCTTCGCTGGCGTCTCCGCCATTACATCGACGATGGTGCATCGCGGCGAGCTGCCGCTGGCGATTACCGAGAAGCTCGTCTCGCTCGTGGCGGGCGAGGCGTTCGACTATCTGGTCAACAACCACGAGCTACCGCCGCAGATCGCCATCGATCTCGCCATGGGCGCGCGCGAGCGCATCACCATCGACATCGTCGAGCAGGCGGTGCGCCAACGTGACATCGGCCGCTTCGTGCAGCAGCTCAATCTCAATGGCCGGCTCAATCCCTCGCTGCTGATGCGCGGCTTGTGCCTGGGACACATCGAATTTGTCGAACACGCGATGGCCGAGCTTGCCGGCATGACGCACCAACGCATGTGGCTGATGATCCACGATAGCGGGCCGCTGGGGCTGAAGGCGGCATTTGACCGTTCTGGCCTGCCGCCGCGTCTGTTCGCGTCTTTCCGCGCCGCTATCGATGTGTATCACAGCATCGACCGGGAGGGCGTCGCGCACGATCGCATCACTTTCCGCAAGCGTATGTTGGAGCGGACGCTGACGCTTTTCCAGTCGGTGCCGAAAGACGATCTCGATTATCTGTTGGAAAAGCTCGACGCGTCGGGCTTGGACTCGTTTCGCGCCGCAGCGCTCAACTAGCGCAATCCAGCTTCGGCAAAGCGGCCGCCGCCGCGATCGAAACCCGCGATAGCGAGTGTGCGCGCATGCGCGGTGGAGCGCACGCTCTCTGCCGTGATGATGAGACCCGCGCCTTTGGCCGCGAGCAGGCGCCGACCCAGCGGGCTGCGATCGCCGTCGGGCATGGCGAGAAAGGGATCGGTGTCGGCCGGGGCCTCGATCACCAATTCAGCATAGAGCGCGCGCGCACGTGCGCCGAACGGCAGGGGGCAATCGGGATCGGCGCGCAGGGCGACGTTCCAGCCGCGGGCGCGGAGTTCTTCGGCAAGCGCCGGTCCATCAGATGCGATGCGCCGTTCGCATAACTCGAAGCTCAAGCCTCGGCGCGTGCAGCCCGCTTCGATGGCGGCCTCACTCAAAGCGTCGGCTTCGAGATCCGCGTGGACGTCGCCGGGTATAGCAAGCGTGAGTGGCGCGTGAAGGCCGCGCTCAAGCCATGCCATGCGCGCGCCGCGCAGCATGCGGGCGAGGGTGGAGAATGCGAACGCCTCGCGCGGTTCGCCGCGTGGCCGCACGACGCCGGCCGCCAGGGCGCCAACGCGCAAATCGACGCGTGCGCCGATGGCGAACGCGAGCGGTTCCTGCTCTGGCCGGGGGCGGAAGGGAATGACGGTCATGGGCAACTTCTGCGAGCAGCTTTCTCGCATGGGCGCCGTTAATATTCGACGGGCGAACGCGGTGAACGCGCGTTAGCGTTTCACTCCGGCGCCACGCCAAGCTGTTCGACTTCGGCCTCAAGCGCTGCAATCAACGCTTTGCCGATTGGGTGTTCTGCCGTCGCGATGCGGTCACGCACGGCAGCGCGCAGAGCGTCTACGTGAGCGAGTACAAGACGCGGATTTGCGCGGGCGGCTGCCTTGCCGGCGTCAGTTTCAATCAGGCGGCAGAGTGAGGCGGCGAGTTGGGTAGCCAGCGGAAAGCCGTAGGAACCGCCCATGCCTTTTACGTCATGCGCCGCGGAAAATAGGGCATCGAGCGCCCCATCGCTCCAGCCGGCGTTTTGCGCGGCGACGCGGGCGATTTGAAGTTTGCGGATGTCGTCGTCCAGCCATTGCTCGAATGAGCCGCCCATTGCCTTCATCGCATCGTCTGCACGCTTGAGCGCCGATGGATCGAACACCGGCTGTTGCAGTGCGCGGCGCCCGGTCGTGCGGGGATCGATGAACTGGGCTTTGGGCTTTGACATGAAGCGGCGAGCATCGACCCGCAAAGTGAACAGAGCGTTGACGGCTCAGACGTTGAACTGCTCGCGCAGGATGCGTTCGTCGAGGGCGTGACCCTTGTCGAACAGCAGCGGTAGTTCAGCGCCGCTGTCTTCGCTGATATCGACGGCCACCACATCGCGCATTTCGCGATTGTCGGCGGCGGCGCTGACGCCTCGGCGCTCGGCCTCCAGCACCTCGATCCGCACCTGCGCCCGTTGTGGCAGCAGCGCGCCGCGCCAGCGCCGGGGCCGGAAGGCGCTGATCGGAGTGAGCGCCAAAAGCCGGGAGTCGATCGGCAGGATCGGGCCGTGGGCCGAAAAGTTGTAAGCGGTCGAGCCGGCCGGGGTGGCGACCATGACGCCGTCGCACAACAGCTCAGCCATGCGCTCCGCCCCGTCGACGATGATCTTGAGCTTCGCCGATTGCGCCGTCTGGCGGATGAGCGAGACCTCATTGAAGGCGCGCTCTTCCACGATGGCGCCGCTGGCCGTCTGGCAACGGGCCACGAGCGGGCGGATGCTGACGGACTCAACGTTCGCCAGCCGTTCGTCCAACCCATCCTCGTTGTAGTCGTTCATCAGGAAGCCAACCGTTCCCCGGTTCATGCCGTAAACCGGCTTGCTGTCTTTCAGCCGCCGGCGCAGCGTTTCCAGCATGTGGCCGTCGCCGCCGAGTACGACGATGACGTCGGCCTCGGCCTCGCCGCTCTCGCCATAGACATGGCGGAGCCGGCGCAGGGCCTCCTGCGCTTCGGGACGCGCGCTGGCTGTGAACGCAAGCTTCATCGGGCGGTTATGACCTGCCGCCCGCGCCCCGGCAATCGCGAGGCAGACGCCGCGTCATGGTTGAGCGCCGCCCTTAATGGGGCTAGCGTACGTCCATGGCAGACGATGCAAGCAGATCCCTGAAGAGCCGGGTTTCGGCGGAAGAGTGGCAAGCGCGCGTGGATTGCGCCGCGCTCTATCGGCTCGTGGCGCTCCATGGCTGGGACGACATGATCTTCACGCACATCTCGATGCGCGTGCCCGGGCCGGAACACCATTTCCTGATCAATCCTTACGGGATGTTCTTCGAGGAGATCACCGCATCGTCGCTGGTGAAGGTTGATCTCGAAGGCAACATCGTCTCGCCGACGCCGTACTACATCAATCCAGCCGGCTTCACGATCCACTCGGCCGTTCACGCCGCGCGCGAAGACGCGCTTTGCGTCATCCACTTGCACACGGACGCTGGCGTCGGCGTGTCGGCGCAGAAAGATGGCCTGCTGCCGCTGACGCAAAATGCGCTGCTCATGATCCCGAACCTCGCCTATCACGGCTATGAAGGCGTGGCGCTCAATCTCGATGAGCGCGAGCGCTTGGTGAAAGACATCGGCGACAAGAAGCTCATGCTTCTGCGCAATCACGGAACGCTCGCTGTCGGCTCGACTGCAGCAGAAGCGTTCGTCGGCATCTTCTTCCTAGAGCGCGCGTGCGCGCAGCAGGTCGCCGCTTTGAGCGCGGGCCGCGAGAATGTGTTGATTGCGCCCGAAGAAGCGCAGGAAGAAACGCGCAACGGTCCCGCAAAGGGTCTGGGCATGGTGGCGGGGCTGGCTTGGCCGGGGCTGAAAAGAAAACTGGATCGTCAACTGCCGGGCTACGACTCCTAGGCCTGATCGCAGCTATGACGCCCGCGCCAGCACTCGCTGGCGCTTGGTTCGCGCCTGAAGGCGGCCAAGAAATCCTGACGACGGTTGCAGGCGAGCGCGAGGGCCTGACGTTCTATGAGACCTCGACCTATTGGGAGGTCCCGCTCGGGGATGACGCCTCCGTGGTCGCTTCGCCCTGGTTCGAGCAGAACTACGACACGGTTGAGGGTTGGAGGGGTGAGGCCACCGTTGCCCTCAAGGGTGTGATCCTGCGTGATGGCCCCACGGTTGCAGCCATGCAGGCGGGCGCGCTGTGGGTTTCCAATCCGCCGGAGGGATGCAGCGAGGGCGGCGTGGAGTTGCGTTGGCTCGGCGGTCGGTCGTTCGGCGAGGGACGGTTCCTGAACATTGAAGGGGCGGTCCGCGGCCTCGAAGGTGGCTGCAACAGCGAGCGGATCGATGTCAGCGCCGGCTTTCGGCCGCGCTCTAACTGGCTGGTCATGGGGCAGGTCTTTTTCGACTCACCTCAGGAGGGTGACCAGGTCACCCGCGCTCAATTGACGCTCGTGCGCTTCGGCGAAAGCGGTCGCGGGCTGCAAATTGGGCTGCGGAGCCGCATAGACGGCGGCCCACAGAAGGCTGCGCTTGTGGTAGGTTTGTGGGGTCGGCCCGGTAATTGATCGACGGGCGGTGGACAGCCGTAATGACAAGACACACATCCGCAAAACATTCTTTGTAGGCTCCGTTACATCATGTTGGGGATTTTCAAGCGTTATGGCTTCGCGGCCGTCGTCGCCGTCGGGCTGGGGCTGATGACGTTTGTCGTGCTCGGCAAGACGGTATGGGACGGCGTCAGCGAAAGCGTCGCCGCTGCCCCTGGCGGCGGTGGCCCTGGCCGGGGCGGCCCTGGCGGGGCTCCCACAGTTCTGGCAGCTACTGCAAGCCTCCACACATTCACCGACGGCCTCCAAGCCATCGGCACGGCCCAGGCGCGCGAGAGCATCGTTTTGACCCCTAAGGTCGCGGACACGATCCGCGCGCTGCGCTTCGACAGCGGCGACCGCGTGCGTCGCGGCCAAGTGCTGGTCGAGATGTCGAGCGTTGAGCAGGCGGCGGATTACGCCGAAGCGCGCGCGGCCAACGACGCCGCCCAGGAAGAATTGCGCCGCTATCAAGAATTGTTCGACCGCGGCTTTGCCTCGCAAGCGCGCCTCGACACCGTGCGCGCCGCCGCCAATGCGACGGAAGCGCGCCTTAATGCGGGCGCTTCGCGCATCGCTGATCGCACTATTCGCGCGCCGTTCGCCGGCGTTGTCGGCCTGCGGACCGCGAGTCCGGGTGAGTTCATGCGCCCAGGCGATCAGATCGGCACGCTCGATGATGTCACCGAAATCAAGCTCGACTTCGATGTGACGGAAACCGAACTCGCACGCTTGGCGCCTGGCGTGGAAATCATCGCGCTGACGGCGGCCTATCCCGATCGGACATTTACCGGCGTGATCGCCGACGTCGACAGCCGCGTCGATCCCGCCACGCGCACTGTGCGCGTGCGCGCCATGTTGCCGAATCCGGACGAAGTGCTGCGCCCCGGCATGCTGATGACGGTGCAAGTGCGCTCGAACCCGCGCCAGGGGCTCGCCATCCCAGAAATCGCGATCCTCGATCAGGCCGACGGCGCTTATGTCTATCGCGTCGTCGCACGCGAAGGCGGGCAGGCCGTTGACCTCGTGCGCCTGCGCGTCGGCCAACGCACGGGCGGCATGGCCGAAGTGCTCGAAGGCCTGAGCGCCGGCGATCAGGTGATCACGGAGGGTGTGCAAAGCGTCCGTCCTGGCCAGCCGGTGCAGATTGGCGCCAGCCCCGGCTCCGCTGACGCGCTCGACCTGCGGCCGCGCGGGTAGCGCGGCGCAATGACCCTCTCCGACCTTTCAGTTCGCCGTCCCGTTCTCGCGCTGGTGATGTCGCTGGTCATCATCGCGTTCGGCGCGATTGCCTTCACGACGCTGCCGCTTCGCGAACTGCCGGACGTCGATCGCCCCATCGTTTCGATCAACACGTCTTATCCGGGCGCCTCGGCGCAAGTAGTCGAAAATCAAATCACCCGCATCATCGAAGATCAACTGTCCGGCATAGATGGCATCGACACCATCAACTCGGTCAGCCGCGACGGCCGCTCCTCGGTCAATATCGAATTCCAACTCAGCCGCGACATCGAAGACGCCGCTAACGACGTGCGCAACGCCGTCGACCGCGCGCGCGGTCAATTGCCGCTCGATATAGACGACCCGGTGATCCGCAAAGCCGACGCCGATGCCGATCCGATCATCTGGTTCAGCTTGGAATCGAGCACGCTCGATCGGACCGAGTTGACCGATTACGCCGAACGCTACGTCGTCGATCGGCTCTCAGTGCTGAACGGCGTGGCAAGCGTCACGGTGGGCGGCGGCTTTCGGCCCTCCTTGCGGATTTGGCTCGACACCAACGCCATGGCCGCGCGCGGCCTCACTGTGCAGGATGTCGAAACCGCTCTGCGCGCGCAGAACGTGGAACTGCCGGCTGGCTACGTCCAAAGCGAAGAGCGCGACTATCAGGTCCGGGTGGCGCGCGCGTTCGAGACGCCTGAGCAATTCCAGCGCTTGCCCTTGCGCGGTGCGGGCGAGTCCGGTGACGTTGTGGTGCGGCTCGGTGATATCGCGCGCATCGAAATGGCGCCGGAGGAAACCCGGCGCATCTTTCGCGGCAACGGCAACGAGCAGGTCGGTCTTGGCATTGTGCGCCAATCCACCTCGAACGCGCTGGACGTTGGCCGTCTGGTGAAGGCCGAGATCGAACGCATCCGGCCCGAACTGCCTGAAGGCACCAATATCGTCCTCACCTACGACGCCACGCTCTTCATCGAGCGCGCGATCGAACGCGTGGGCGCAGCGCTGTTGGAATCGACGGCGCTGGTCATTCTGGTGATCTTCCTTTTCTTGGGATCGTGGCGCGCGGCTTTCGTGCCGGCGGCGGTGATCCCCGTCTGCCTCGTCGGCGCGTTCTTGGTGATGTCGATCTTCGGCTTCTCGATCAACTTGCTGACGCTGCTGGCGCTCGTCCTGGCCATCGGCCTCGTCGTGGACGATTCTATCGTCGTGCTGGAAAATGCGCAGCGGCGCGTCGATACATTGGGAGAGCCGCCTTTGGTGGCGTCCGAGCGCGGAACGCGGCAGGTGTTCTTCGCTATCGTCGCGACCTCCGCGGTGCTGGTCGCCGTGTTCGCGCCGCTCCTGTTCGTCGGCGGCTACATCGGTGCACTATTTGTCGAACTGGCGGTTACCATTGCCGGCGTCGTGGTCATCTCGGCCTTCGCGTCGCTGACGCTGTCGCCGATGATGTGCTCGAAGCTCTTGAAGCCGGTGAAGACGAGCACGCGGCTGTCGCGCTTTATTGACGGCGGCTTGAATGCGTTGCGCAGCTCATACCGCTCGTCCTTGGAAGCGGCGCTGAACTTCAAGCCGATAGTGATTGCCGTGTTCATCGGCGTCATTGCACTCGGCGGCGTCATCTTCTCGCAATTGCCCTCCGAGCTCACGCCGCCGGAAGACCGCGGCAATCTGATCGTGTTTGCGCAAGGGCCGGAGGGCGCGGGCTTCGAGTACATGGCGCGCGTCATGGATCAGGTCGAAGACGTGCTGATGGAGTATGTCGAGAGCGGCGAGGCGCAGCGTATTCTTGTTGTCGCGCCTGGATTCGGCGATGCCGGCACCAGCCGCTTCTCCAGCGGCATCGCGCGCGTGTTCCTGGCCAACTGGGAAGATCGCGAACGGTCCGGCGCGGAGATTGAAACCGAACTCAATGCGCGGCTCGGCGCCATCCCGGGCGCAACCGTGCGCGCGCGCATGCAAAACCCCTTCCAGGGTGGTGGCGGCGGTGGCGCTGACGGCGCGTCGATGGTGTTGCTGGGCTCGACCTATGACCAAGTCGTGCCGGTCGCGACGCGCATCGTCGAGCGCATGCGGGAAAGCCCGAACTTCCAGCGGCCGCGGATGAACTACGAGCCGACGTCGCCGCGCGTGCTGGTCGACATCGACCGGGAACGCGCCGCCGCACTCGGTGTCTCGGTGCAAAGCATTGGCCGTACGCTCGAAGCGACGATGGGTTCGCGGCGCGTGAACACGATTACCGATCGCGGCGAGGAGTATTACGTCTTCCTGCAAGCTGAGCGCGACGAGCGGTCCGATATCGCCGATCTCGGCAACAAGTTCGTTCGCTCCGACCGCACCGGCGAGATGATCCCACTTTCCACGCTGGTGACGATGCGTACAGTCGGCGACGCCGCCGAGCGCCGGCGCATGAACCGGCAGGCGGCGGTCACAGTTTCGGCCTCGATCGGCGGCGACTACGCCATCGGCGACGCGCTTGAAGAACTCGAGCAGATCGCAGCGGAGGAAATCGGCGATCAGCCGATTTCGATCGATTACACAGGCGCCGCGCGTCAGTTCAAGCAATCGACTGGCGCGATCGTGTTCGCGTTCGGGTTTGCTCTGCTTGTGGTGTTCTTGGTGCTGGCGGGGCAGTTCGAGAGCTTCGTGCACCCGCTTGTGATCATGCTGGCTGTGCCGCTCGCCGTGACCGGGGGGCTCTTCGGTCTCTTCCTCTTCGGCAACACGTTGAACATCTATAGTCAGATTGGACTCATTATTTTGATCGCGTTGGGCGCCAAGAACGGCATCCTCATTGTGGAGTTCGCCAACCAGCTGCGCGACGAGGGGCGCAGCATACGTGACGCGATCGTTGAGGCTTCTGATCTGCGCGTGCGCCCGGTGTTAATGACGTCGGTGGCGACAGTGGTCGGCGCCATTCCGCTCATTGTCGGCCATGGCGCGGGCGCCGAGAGCCGCATGACGATCGGGACGGTGATCTTCTTCGGACTGACCGTGGCGACGCTGCTGACGCTGTTTGTGGTGCCGACCTTCTATGATCTGCTGGCGCGCTACACCAAGTCGCCGGAAGCGACGGCGCGGGAGATCGAGCAGTTCGAGCACGACCAAGCAGTCGCACGCCCGGCGGAATAGTTAGTCGGTCGCGCTCTCGACCATCAGATATGCGATGAGATCGCGGCGCATTTCGTCGCTGCGTACGCCCGCGAATGCCATGCGGTTGCCCGGCAAGAATGTTTGCGGGTTCTGGAGCCATTGATCGAGTTGCTCGGCGGTCCAGACGAAGTTCGCATCCTGCACAGCTTGCGAATAGGTGAAGTCTGGCGCCGCGCCGATCTCGCGGCCGAAGACGCCGTGCAAGTTGGGCCCAACGCGATTAGCGCCGCCGGCGTCGATCGTGTGGCAGGAGCGACATTGTCCGAAGGCGCGACGGCCGGCGTCGTAGGTCGCTGCGTTGTACGGCGCGGGGAGTGCGGCGATGCGTTGTTGTAGCTCTTCGGTTGAGACGGAAGGCGCGGGTGGAGTCGCCGGGGTTGGCGCATTGGGCTGCTCGCATGCCGCCAACGCCGTCAAAGCCAAGGCCGTCAAAAGAGCGCGCATCACTGAATCTCCAGCGTGACCGATGACGCCCTGTCGCTGCGCGCGCAAGCGACGGCGTCGCGACCTAGCGCCGCGCCGCGAGTTGTTGCGCCGCCCACGAGGCCCGCGCCATACACCGCGTCGCGGCCGCGCGCGCCGAGGTCGCGTGCGCTGGCGGCAAGCTGCTGCTGAGCGCGTGCTGCAACGCCAGGGTCGGGGCCTGCAAGCTCGTGCGCGAGCAGACGTGCGACAGCCGGCGCTGCATAAGAGGTGCCGCGCACGCGCGCCGTTCGGCCGCCGACTGCAGCCGCATCCACCATGCCGAGCGCTGCGAAGTCGACATGCTCGCCCCGTCCCGCCTCCGGCAGTACGCGGTTTCGTGCGTCGACGCCGGTGACGCCGACCACGCCAGCATAGGCAGCCGGATAAAGCGGCGCAGCGGCCGGCCCGTCATTGCCGACTGCCGCGACGATCACATGCCCGCGTGCGATCGCGGCGCGAATGGCTGCTTCGAGCGCGCGATTGGGCGGCCCCACCAACGATACGTTGATCACGCCGACGCGCGATTGTGCGAGCCAGCCGATGGCCGCCACGATCGCGCTGGCGCCGCCGCCCGTAGGCGCTGCGCCGTAAACGTCAGCGACAAAGAGCGAAGCGTCGTCGCCGAGGAGAGACGCGACGGCGGTGCCGTGCGGCGCAGCGCGCGCCTCGCCCGCAAAGCCGCGCTGCACAATCGCGACGCCCGCAAACGCAGGGTGAGCCGCGTCGACGCCTGAATCGATCAGCCCGATGCGAGGGCCACTGCTTGGCCTGCCGTTATCGCGCGCTTGCTTTGCGCCGGGTGCCGCCGGGCCGGCGCCGAGATAAAGGTGATTGAAATCGTACGCGCCTTCGGGGTCGAGCCTCTGCAGCGTCTCGACGGCGCGCCGCGTAGACATGCCGCGCGGAGCCCGCAGAATGACGATCCGCAAACTAAGCGCGGCATCCTCTATCGTCTCGCTGATGGTAAATCCGGCTCCGCGCGCGGCGGTGAGCGCTTCTTCACTCGGTGCAATCGCGAGCACTTCGTTGCGGACGACGATGTCGCCGTTGCGGTCCGTGTCGATCGCGTCACGGTGGCGGCGCTGCAATTGGCGCGCTGCAACGTCTCGCGCATTTTGGAGTTCCCGGGTGGCGGAGCGGCTGAGCTCTTCGGTCGTGTCCGTCACTTGGCCGACGGGATCGCGCACCAAGTCGCCGACGGTCTGGCCCACGCCGGGCAATTGCGCCGAAGCGGGCGTCGCCAAGGCGAGCGCCAGGAGCGCCAGGAGCGCGAGGAGCAAGAGTGGGCGCATGTGCGGAGCCATATCAGCGCAAACGGATCCCGCGGTAAACTTCTTCCGCCAGCCGCGTTGTTCCTGGATGAAAATCTCTGCCCGATCCGTTGTAGAGTGCGGACATGGCCGCCGAGCGCGATCAGATCCGCCGCGACCTCGTTGCGTTGCTGCCGCGCCTGCGGCGCTTCGCGCGAGCGCTGACGCGGAGCGCCGACGAGGCCGACGACCTCGTGCAGAACGCGTTAGAGCGCGCTCTGAAGAATCTCGGCGGCTGGACGCCCGGTACGCGGCTTGATGCTTGGATGTTTCGGATCATGAAGAATTGCTGGATCGATGAAGTCCGCTCAAAGGCCGTGAGGGCCAAGGTGTTCGCGCCTGAAGAAACTGGCGAACGCGTTGGTATGGATGGCGCGCGCGCCATGGAGTACCACCTCGATGCGCAGTTGGTTCGTGCAGCCATGGAAGAGTTGCCTGAGGAGCAAAGACTGGCCGTTGCGCTGGTGTTGGTCGAAGGGTTTTCGTATCGGGAAGCGGCGGATCTGCTGGAGACGCCCATTGGCACGCTCACGAGCCGTCTGGCGCGGGGACGCGCAGCGATCGAAGCGCGGCTCACGGAGGGCGGGTGATGCCTTTGGACGATGAAACGCTGATGGCCTACGCGGACGGGCAGCTATCGCTGCTCGATGCTAAACGCGTCGAACGCGCGATGGCGGAAGATCCCGATCTCGCGCGCCGAGTGGCGCGCTTCACCGCGACGCGGCGCGCTTTGAAGATCGCATACGATGATGTGTTGGCGCAGCCGGTGCCCGACCATCTGCTCAAACTTCTCGAAGCGATTCCGGACGATCATATCGCGCGACCTGTCTCGGACATCGGCGCCGAGCGTAAGCGGCGCGCGCCGCTGCGTGTCGGCCCGCCAGTTTGGGCTGCGGTTGCGGCAAGCTTGTTGGTCGGCGTTCTCTTCGGCCGCTTCACGGCGCCCGCTGAGGGATTGTTCAGCCAAGACGGCGCGTACGCTGGCGTCAGCCTATCGCGCGTGCTCGAAACGCAGATCGCAAGTGACACGCAGAGCCCTGATGCCAGAATCGGCCTGACGTTCCGCGCAACCGACGGCGCGATCTGCCGGACATTTGCCGCGGAAAGCGTCTCCGGCTTGGCGTGCCGTGAAGACGATGCATGGGCCGTGCGCATGGCCGTCGCGTCGCCCGCTGGTGAAACGGATTATCGCCAAGCGAGCGCGCCGGCGCCTGTTATCCTGGACGCGGTCGACGCCATCATCGATGGCGAGCCGTTCGATGCTGACAAAGAGCGCGAGAGTCGCGCGAACGATTGGCGCTGACGCCCAACTCTAAGACAGAGCAAAAGAAAGCGACGGACTCCGAAGAGTCCGTCGCTGCCGTACTGACGGGTGGGGGAGTGGTGGCGTCAGTGCGGGTCTGCGGAGGCGTTGGCGTTCACATCGGCGCTGGCTGACACGCCATTGCGGCTGGCGTTGGCGGAGCCCGAGGCGCTGGCATCCGCATCAACACTTGGCTGAACGCTTTGCGCGCGATCGACAGCTGCTTCGCTGGTGTCGCGCGCGCGGTCGGCGGCGCGGCGTGCGGCGCGCTCAGCGCGTTGGCGGTTTCGCTCAAGGCGCGCTTCGGCGTCGCTGACCGTGCGGCTCGCATCGACGCCGACGCTGCCTTGGCCGGACACGCTGCCTGTCACCCGATCGGTCGCGCCGCCAACGGCGCCGCCGATGGAGCCGCCGCCTGCGATTTGAGCCGAGGCCGGCGCCGCCAGCATCAGCATCGCTGCGGTCACAGCCGTGAAAAGTTGCGTCTTCATGATTGTTCTCCTCGAATTGCGCCGGTCGGCCCGGCTTCGAGGGGAGAACGGAAGAGCCGCGGATTTTCTTCCAAGCTTTTTCGCGTTGAAGAAAATTGACAGAAAAACAGACGCTTGCGGTGCCGCCAACAGGACTCGAACCTGTGACCCCCTGATTACAAATCAGGTGCTCTACCAGCTGAGCTATGGCGGCGCGGGGCGGGTTTTACGGGTTCGGCCGCTTGAGCGAAAGACGCGCAATGAATTGTGACAGAGGCGAACTGAGGTTTGCTGACGTCGCTTGATAGGTTAATCGGAATAGACCGACGCGGGGGATGCGCCGGCTCTGAATCGCGGCTGACGCAGGGGATATTGATGAGCTTTTGGGATTCAGTCTTTCGGGTGATCTTCGGCAGCCGCGGATCACGTCCCACGTCACCGCCGCCCTCTCCGCCGCGCCCGCCCGCAACTCCGCCGCGTCCGCCAGCGACACCGCCGGCGCCGCCGCCCGCCAGCCCGCCTGCGCCGCCGCCGGCTTCACCGCCCG
>JALHQO010000005.1 GCA_022841905.1 Hyphomonadaceae bacterium
CCCACAGTTCTGCACTCTGCGCCGAAGTAAATCCTACGCGGTGATATGGCTTTCTCACTGTCATCGCTCCACGACCTCAAACTAAGGTACGTGTTGCGCTCACCAGTTGAGACCGCCAAGCGATTGGGTCATGGGCGCTTCTCAAGTGCGGCGGCGATGCGTTCGAGGGCCTCGACTTTGCGGCGCTCGAGACTGGTAAAGTCAGCACCATCTTTCCCGTATCGCATGCGCCAGAAGAAATACACGAACGCTCCGATCAGGAACAACATCGGCAACGAACCCAGCAAGACATCAAACGGTGTTATCTCGCGCATCATTCCCTCCCCTTAAGCGCCGCCTTCTTAAACACGGTCGGCAGCACACTTGCGTCGCCCCACCAGCCCTCGCCAGCCGGCTCAGCTTGCGCTTCATACACATCGAGCGTCAGCGCGAAATGCGTGAAGACGTGTTCGACTTGGCCGATCTTTTTCCACGCTGCACCAGCGGGCGCGTGCTTCAGCGCTTGCGCGCATGACCATGTCCCGGCGCGCCATTCGGTCGTCGGCAACGCGGCCATGCCGCCGAGCAGACCTTTGTCGGGGCGGCGGACGAGCCAGAGCTGATCGCCGCGCGTGATGCGGAAGACAGCGCCGTGGCGGCGGGGGCGCTCGGCCTTGGCGGCGCGGCGCGGGTAGGTCTCGGGCGCGCCGGTCGCGCGGGCGGCGCAGGGGTCGGCCCAGGGGCAGAGATCGCATTTAGGAGATTTCGGGGTGCAGACGGTTGCGCCGAGATCCATCAAAGCTTGCGCCCAGTCGCCAGGGCGATCGGCGGTGACGAGTTGGGCGGCGCGCACGTTGAGTTCGGGCCTGGCGGCGGGCAGAGGCGTCTCCACCGCGTAAAGTCGCGCCATGACACGCTCGACGTTGCCGTCCACGACGTTGGCCGGAAGGCCGTAGGCGATCGAGGCGATAGCGGCGGCGGTGTAGGCGCCTATCCCCGGAAGTGCGCGCCAGCCTTCCTCGGTTTCGGGAAAACCCTCAGCCGCGAGCCTCTGCGCGGCGGCGTGTAGATTGCGGGCGCGGGAATAGTAGCCGAGCCCGGCCCAGACGCTGAGCACATCATCGCGCGGGGCGGCGGCGAGGTCGGCGACCGTGGGCCAGCGCTCCAGGAAGCGCATAAAGTACGGAGCGACGGCGGCGACCGTCGTCTGCTGCAGCATGATCTCGGAAAGCCAGACCCGGTAAGGATCAGCAGCGCCGCCGCGCACCCGCCAGGGCAGCGTCCGGCCGGCGAGATCATACCAGGAAAGCAATGATTTCCGGAGCTTTTCCCGAGACTTATCCCGAGTCGTGGATAACTTATCCACAGCGCGGCGGGGCTGGCGGGCAAAGGCGGGCATCGGCTCTCTTTACCCTTCCTTCATGCATTTACGATTCGCTGCCAGGTCCCATGTCTCTGCGTGACCGCTTTCGCCCGGCCTCCGCGCCGACGGCTGATCCGAGAGCGGAAACCCGCGCCGCGCAAGCGCTGGCTGCAAAGCGCGGCCGCGCACCCATCGCCCCCGCGCCGTCCGCGGGCCGATCGGTGACGGCTGTGCTGAAGCCGTTCCTGAAGGAAGGCGGCATGGGGATCAATGAATTGAAGCGGCGCTGGCCCGAAGTGGCGGGCGATAGCTTCGCCAAGGCCGCGCCGGACAAACTGGTCGCCGGCGTGCTGACGCTGAAGGCCCCGGGCGCGCTCGCCCCCTTCCTGCAGCAGCAAACCCCGCTGCTGATCGAGCGGCTCAGGGTGGCCGGCGTGAAGGTCAAATCCGTCCGCATCGAGCAGCGCACCGCCGCCATGCGAAAGGGCAATATCCGCCCGCTCCGCAAGCCCCTGACCGCGGCCGAGGAAGCCGCCCTGGCGCAGACGCTTGACCCGGTCGGCGACCCTAGCCTGAGATCAGCCCTGATGCGGCTTGGGCGCGCGGTTCGGCAGGGCTGAGGTTTCCTCCTCCGCGAAAAAACACTATGCCTCCCGGCCACATCTGGAGGTTTGCTCATGATCGCCATTCGGCGCAGGGAATTGCTTGTCGGCGCGGCCGCGCTTGGTCTGTTAGGCGTGAGCGCCTGCAATGGCGCGAGCGGCGGCGCGGGCGTCACCGCGGACGACATGGTGCTGGGCCCGGCTGACGCGCCGGTCACGGTCATCGAGTACGCCTCGACCACCTGTTCGCATTGCGCGGCATTCCACGAGGAAGCCTGGGCGCGTCTGAAGGAAAACTACATCGACAACGGCCGCATCCGCTTCGTGCTGCGCGAGTATCCGACAGCGCCTGCGCCGGTCGCGGTGGCCGGCTTCCAACTCGCCCGCTGCGGCGGCGCCAGCGCCGAGCAATATTACACGCGCGTCGGCGAGCTCTTCCGCCAGCAAGCGGCGATCTTCGCCACCGGCACGATGGAAGGCATTCGCCAAAAGTTCGTCGAGATCGGGGGCGCAGCGGGCCTCAACGAAGAGCAAGTGATGCAGTGCATCGCCGATGAAGCCGGCGCTGAACGCATCCGCGCGACGGTGGAAACCGCCAATAGCGAGTTCAACATCACCGGCACGCCGACCTTCATCATCAATGGCGTGAAGCTCGAAACGGCGCCGACCTACGAGAATGTCGCCGCTGCGATCGACGCGGCGCTGGCCGGTTAAAGGCGGAGAGGCGCGCAGCGACCGTGCATATCACCGAGCTGCGCCTCCACGGCTTCAAGAGCTTCGTCGATCCCGCACGCGCGCCGATCGAACGCGGGCTGACGGGCGTCGTCGGGCCAAACGGTTGCGGTAAATCCAATCTGTTGGAAGCGGTGCGTTGGGTGATGGGCGCGACCAGCGCCAAGTCCATGCGCGCCGCCGACATGGACGATGTGATCTTCTCCGGCAGCGCTGGGCGGCCATCGCGCGAACATGCGGAAGTGACGCTACTGCTGGCAGACGCCGCGGGACGTGCGCCGGCGCCGTTCAACAAAGAAGAGCTGCTCGAAGTCACGCGCCGCATCCGGCGCGGGCTCGGCTCGACCTATCGCATCAATGGCAAGGAAGTGCGCGCCAAGGACGTGCAGCTCTTGTTTGCGGACGCAGCAACCGGCGCGAACTCGCCTGCCCTGGTGCGGCAAGGCCAGATCAGCGAACTGATCGCGGCCAAACCGCAGAACCGCAGGCGCATTCTTGAAGATGCGGCTGGCATCGCCGGCCTACACGCACGGCGGCACGAGGCTGACCTGAAGCTCAAGGCGGCGGAGACCAATCTAGCGCGGCTTGACGAAGTGCTGGCGGAAATCGAGTCTCAGGCGGCGTCGCTAAAGAAGCAGGCGCGTCAAGCCGAACGCTATCGCGGGCTGGCGCAGACATTGCGCGAAACCGAAGCGCTGCTGCTGCACCGCCGCTGGACAGAAGCGCGCGAGCGGCAGGCTGAGGCGCAAACGGCACTGCGTGAAGCAGAGCGCGCGACGGCGCTTGCGGCGAGTGAAGCAAGCGCTGCGGAACGTGCGGCGGAAGAAAAGCGCGAGGCTTTGACGCCGCTGCGGGAAGAAGAAGCGATCGCCGCGGCGGTGTTGCGCCGGCTCGAGGGCGTGCGTGTCGGGCTGGAGCGCGATCTGGCGGAAGCGGTAGGCGCGATCGAGCGCTGCGATGCGGAAGCGCGCCGCGCGCGCGATGAAGCGGAGCGGCTCAATGCGCTGAAGCAAGACGCGCAAACGGCGCTGACACAATTGGCCGAAGAAGCGGGCGCGCTGGGGCCGGATGATGTTGGCAAAGCGCAAGCGGCGCTGAAGGCGGCGCAAGCGGCCGAGCTTGCGGCGGCGAAGACGCGCGCTGAAGCCGAAGCCAAACTCGAAGCCATCAACGCAAACCTTGCCGCACAACGCGCGCGGGCGCAGGCGCTGACCGATACGGCAACCGCCGCGCGGGCGCGCTTGTCGCGTGTTGAGGAACGCAAGCGCGCGCTAGACGCACAGATCAAAGCGCTGCCGGCGAGCGCAGAAGTTGAAAAACGCGCGGCCGTTGCGACGGCCGAAGCTGAGAAAGCGCACGCGGCCAGCGCCAAAGTGCGGGCTGAGTTGGCGGAGGCCGAAGCGGCGCTGAAGCGCGCGGAAGCCGCCGACGAAGCGGCGTGGAGCCCGCATCGCGCCGCAGAGAGCGCGCTCAATGCGCTTGAGGCGGAAGTGAAGGCGCTGGACAAGCTGGCGCCGCCGGATGCGGGGAAGTTTCCCCCGGTGCTGGCGTCGATCGATGTCGAGCCGGGCTATGAGCGCGCGCTGGCGGCGGCGTTGGGCGATGATCTCGATGCCTCGGTGCACGCCGATGCGCCGGCGCGTTGGAGCGGCGCCAAGGCGCCTGCGCCAAATCTTCCCGCTTCCGCGCAATCCTTGGCGCGGTTCGTGAAGGCGCCGGATGCGCTGGCGGCGCGCTTGTCGCTGGTCGGCGTTGTTGACGCCAAGGACGGCGCGAAGCTGGCGAAGGATTTGCCGCCGGGCGGACGTCTGGTTTCAATCGAGGGCGATCTTTGGCGTTGGGACGGTTTCGTGCGGCGCGCCGACGCGCCGCAACCGGCGGCGGCGCGGCTTGAGCACAAGAACAGATTGGCGGCCGCACGGGCTGAGCTGAAGGCGGCGGAAGCGAAGGCCGCGAGCGCCAAGGCGGCGTGGGAAGCGGCCAAGGCGCAGCGGCAAACTTTGGACGCCAAGGCGCGCGGCTTGCGTGCGGAAGCGCCGAAGGCGGCGACCGCGGAAGCGGCGGCGGTGCGCGAGAGCGAGCGCTTGCAGGCCGAACTTGTGCGCCTGAGCGAACGCCGCGCCGATTTGGAAGCACAAGCGCGCGCACTGGATGGCGAGTTGAACGAGGCGCGCGCGGCGGTGGAGGCTGCCGGCGCCGTTGCCGACACCGCACCCTCCTCGGCGCCGACGGAAGATCCAGCCCAAGCGCGCGCGGCGGTGGATGCGGCGCGTGCGGCGGCAGCGGTTGCGGCGGCGGCGGCGCAATCTTTGGTGCGCGACAAGGCGCAGCGTGATGCGCGCCGTCAAATCGTGGAGCGCGAGAGCGGCCAATGGCGAGCCCGCATCGCCGACGCGGATGCGCGTCTGAAAGTGCTCGATGGCGAACTGGACGAGATCGAAAAGCGCCGTGACGCGGCCAAGTCCGCACCGGAAGCAGCGCGCGCCAAGTTAGAAGCGCTGATGGAAGAAGCTGGCGGCGCCGAGCAGCGCCGCGCCGACGCCAGCGACCGCGTCGCGCAAGGCGAAACGGCAGCACGGATTGCAGCCGAACACGCGCGCGCGTCCGAGCAAGCGCACGCCGCCGCGCGCGAACGCCGCGCTGCCGCGGAAGCGCATGCGAGTGCGGCGAGCGCGCGGGTCGAGGATGTCGCGACGCAAGCGCGTGAAGTCACCGGTAAACCACCAGAGGAATTGGCCGACGCCGCTGGCAGCCTGCTCGGCGCAGCTTTGGGCTCGGCGCCGATCAGCGAAGTCGAGCGCCGGCTGGAACGGCTGAAGGCCGAACGCGAAGCGGCGGGGCCGGTCAATCTGCGCGCGCAGGAAGAATTGGCCGAGGCGCAAGAGCGCATCGATACGCTGACGACGGAGAAAAACGACGTCGCCCAAGGCGTCGCCAAGCTTCGCCGCGCGATCACGACGCTGAACAATGAAGGCCGGACGCGGCTGATGCGGGCGTTCGAGGAGGTGGACGCCCATTTCGCGCAGCTCTTCGCCACCCTGTTCGAAGGCGGTCAGGCGGCGTTGAAACTCACTGAGAGCGACGATCCGCTCGAAGCGGGGCTCGAGATTTTCGCGCAGCCGCCGGGCAAGCGGCTGACCAGCCTCAATCTGCTCTCCGGCGGCGAACAAGCGCTGACCGCGACGGCGCTGATCTTCGCGGTGTTCCTCGCCAACCCCGCCCCGCTCTGCGTGCTGGACGAAGTCGACGCGCCGCTGGACGACGCCAATGTCGACCGCTTCTGCCGCCTACTCGAAGAAATGAAGCGGCTGACCACGACGCGATTCATCGTCATCACCCATAACCCGGTCACGATGTCGCGGATGGACCGGCTCTACGGCGTGACGATGCCGGAACAAGGCGTGAGCCAGCTGGTCAGCGTCGATTTGGGCCGAGCGCAGGCGCTGGCGGCGGAATGACTTTCGGCGCCGCCGACGAGGGCGCCGGCGCTCCATACTAGCCATGCAAATGTCGCAGGCCGCGTTCCTTGACCCTGCCGCGACCCCTGCTAGTTTCCGCGCGCGCGAAACGGGGGGCTTGCACAAGTCACCCGCGTTCGTGCATCGACCGTTCAATGGCTGACAGAAAACCGCCGGAGGACGCCCTTTCCAACTTGCGCCGTCGCGTTGATGCGGCGCGTGGAACGGACGGCTCTCAGAACGCCCCGCCCCCGCAAAGCCCGGCATCGCTGGCGCTTCGCTACGGTGGAGAGTTCGGCGCGGCGGTGATCGTTGGTGCGTTGTTGGGCTACGGGGCCGACTACCTTCTCCACAGCCAACCGTGGGGGATCGTGATCGGCATGGGGCTCGGCTTCGCGGCGGGTGTGGTGAACGTGGTGCGCGTGGCGCGCTCGTATAACCAGGCCAACCCGGTCGATCCGAACGCGCCGTCCATTCCGGACGACGAAGAGGACTGAGCGGGCACGTGGCAGACGATCCGATCGAACAGTTTCACATCGAGCCGATCGCCGAGTTCAATCTCGCCGGCTGGGATGCGAGCTTCACCAATGCGAGCCTCGCCATGGTCGGCGGCGTCGCGGTCGCCGCACTCTTCTTCAATTGGGCGATGAAGCCGGCGGCGATGGTGCCAGGCCGCGCCCAAGTCGTCGCGGAAGGCGCGCACGACTTTATCCGCGGCATGCTGAAGGACGGCGCCGGCGAAGAAGGCGTGCAGAAGTTCTTCCCGCTGGTCTTCACGCTCTTCCTGTTCATTTTTCTGTCGAACATGCTGAGCATGTTCCCGGGCTTTTTCGGCGTGCATCACGTCTTTGCGCCGACCAGCCAGATCGTCATCACGGCGATGCTGGCGTTACTGGTGTTCTTCACCGTCATCATCGTCGGCTTCGCCAAGAACGGGCTGAAATTCTTCAAGGTGTTCGCGCCGTCGGGCGTGCCGATCTACATCTTGTGGTTCGTCATCATCATCGAGATCATCTCGTTCTTCAGCCGGCCGCTCAGCCACGCGGTTCGTCTGTGGGCGAACATCCTGGCCGGCCACATCCTGCTGAAAGTATTCGCGGGCTTCGTGCCGGCGCTGGCGAGCCTCGGGCTCATCGGCATTCTCGGCGCCTCATTGCCGCTGGCGATGACGGTCGCGCTCTACGGCCTCGAATTCCTGGTCGCGTTCCTGCAAGCTTACGTGTTCGCGATCCTGACCTGCATCTATCTCAACGACGCTCTTCATCCCGGGCACTAAGGCCCGGCTGAAATCCAACCCAAAGGGGAGACTTTATCATGGACGCAACTGCAGCTGCTTATATCGGCGCGGGCCTCGCCTGCCTCGGCATGCTCGGCGCCGCCATCGGCGTGGGCATCATCTTCGGCAACTTCCTGCAAGGCGCAATGCGCAACCCGTCTGCGGCCCCGGCCCAGTTCGGCAATCTGATCTTCGGCTTCGCCGTGACCGAAGCGCTCGGCATCTTCTCGCTGCTGATCGCCATCCTGCTGCTCTTCGTCGTGCCGAAGTAAGCACTGACAATGGCTGACCCGGTCGCCGATACGCACGCAGCGGACGCCGCCCATGGCGCGGCGGACGCCTCTCACGCCGCGGGCGCCGGGGGCGAACACGCGGCAAGCTTTCCGCCGTTCGACGCCTCGCTCTTCCCGAGCCAGATCTTCTGGTTCGTGCTGACGTTCGGCGCGCTCTACTACATCGTCTCGCGCTTCATCATCCCAAGCGTGACGTCGGTGCAGGCCAAGCGCGCGACGACGCTGAAGAGCGATCTCGACTCGGCCGCTCAGAAGAGCGCCGACGCCGATGCGGCGCGGACGGCGATGGAGAAAGCCACCGCAAAGGCGCGTGCGGAAGCGCGCGCCATGGTCGATGCGGCGCGGGCTGACGTGCAAGCCAAGCTCAGCGCCGAACAGGCCGAAGCCGAGAAGCGCCTCGCGGCGCGGATCGATGCGGCGGAAGCCAAAGTGAACGATGCGCGCACCAAGGCTTTAGCCGATGTGCCGGGCATCGCCGACGCGCTGGCGCGCGACATCGCCGCCAAGCTCGTGCCGGCCAACGGGTGAGGACTGAGTGATGGATATCACCGCGACAGAAATCGCCTTCCTCGCCCTGTTGCTGTTCATCGGGCTGCTCGTGTACCTAAAGGTGCCGGCTGCGATCCTGAGCGCGCTCGACAAGCGCTCGGCTGAGATCGGCCACGAACTGCACGAAGCGCGTCGCCTGCGCGAGGAAGCCGAGAAGCTCTTGGCCGAATACGAAGCCAAGCGCATCGCCGCCGAAGCCGAAGCGCGCGCGATTGTCGAGGCGGCGAAAGAGCAAGCCGTCGCTGTCGCGGAAGAGACGCGTCAGTCGATGATGGCGGCGATGGCGCGCCGCGAGCAGCAAGCCGAAGATCGGATCAAATCGGCTGAAACCAAAGCGACGGACGAAGTCCGCGCCGCTGCCGCTGAAGCCGCAATCGCCGCGGCTGAAAAACTGATCCGCGCGCGTATGAACGACGCCACGCAAGGCACGCTGGTGCAAACCGCCGTCGGCGACCTCAAACGCAATTTCGGCTGAGTTCCCAAGTTTAGCCAAAAGCGTCTAAGCTGATCCGGGAGGGATCGGCCATGACCATGCTCGCACGCCTGCTTGTTGTGCTCGTCGCACTCGCGCATGTCGGCTTTCTGGTGCTCGAGATGTTTCTCTGGAGCGGGCCGACGGGCCAGCGCGTGTTCGCCATGACGCCGGAGTTTGCCGAACAGACGGCGGTGCTGGCGGCCAATCAGGGCTTTTACAACGGCATCCTCGCCGCTGGCCTCCTCTGGGGCGCGCTCACCAACAACCGCGCGTTCATGATCTTCTTCCTGCTCGCCGTCATCGCGGCGGGCGTGTTCGGCGCATTCACCGCGAAGATGAGCATTCTTTATCTGCAAGCAGCGCCGGGCTTGGTCGCCCTGCTCGCCGTGCTGGCGGCGCGGCCGAAACAAGCGGCTTGAGTTTGCGAACCCGTCGCACGTTTGACCCTCCGCACGCCCGCGCCTATGTAACGCCCGTTATCGGGGAGTAGCCGGCCGCAACGAAGCGGCGCCCGCGTCAACATACTTGGCCCGCAAAGGTCATGGCGCGTGCGGCGGATCATCTGGTCCGGATTGGCGAGACCGACGATGCTAGCCGCAAGCGAGGGCCGCTTGTTGCATTGCGTCGTCGTGTCAAAGCAGGCCCCCGGACGTTTTCATGTTTGAAGCTTTCGCCGTGTCCACCGGCCTCGTCGCGCTCGCCGAGATCGGCGACAAGACGCAATTGCTGGCGATCGTGCTGGCGGCGCGCTTTCGCAAACCGGTGCCGATTATTCTCGGCATCCTGGTCGCGACGCTGCTGAACCACGCCGCGGCGGCAGCGCTTGGTTTTCTCATCGCCGGCTGGCTGACGGGGCAGACGTTCCAGATCGCCGTGGGCGCGGCCTTCATCGTCATGGCCGCCTGGGCGCTGATCCCCGACAAGGAAGACGAGCGCGCGCAGAACACCAATGCCGGCACTGTGTTTCTCACGACGCTGGCGGCGTTCTTCCTGGTCGAGATCGGCGACAAAACCCAGATTGCGACGTCGCTGCTGGCGGCGCGGTTCGAGAACATCCTGGTCGTCACCGCCGGCACGACATTGGGCATGATGCTGGCGAACGTGCCTGCTGTGCTTCTGGGCGAAGCGGTGACGAAAATTGTGCCGCTGCACTACGTGCGCGTGGGCGCGGCGTGCGTGTTCGCGGCGATTGGCGCGTGGGTCGTGGTCGCGGCGATGATGTAGTCACCGTATTCCTGCTGGAAGCCGGCGGTCCTCGGTGTTCTACTCCGCCGCCACTTTGTTCGCGGTGTCGTTCTCGCCCCGCCGCCAACGCAGTTTCGGCTGCCGGGCGGCGCGCGTGTCGTCGAGGCGGCGCATGGGCGTGAGTTTTGGCGCTTGTTTGAAAAACTCCACCTCGCCTGCGTTCACGCGCTCCGCCAAAGCGATCATCACATCGGCGAAGCGGTCGAGTTCGCGTTTTGGCTCGGTTTCGGTGGGCTCGATGAGCATGGCGCCGTGGACGACGAGCGGGAAGTAGGTCGTGAAGGGGTGATAGCCTTCGTCGAGCAGCGCTTTGGCCATGTCGATGGTTTCGACGCCTTTCGGCTTGATGCTTGAATCGTCGAGCAGCACTTCGTGCATGCAGGGGCGATCGCCGAACGGCGCGTTGAAATGCGGCTTCAAGCGCGCGAGCAGATAGTTGGCGTTCAAGACCGCGTCTTCAGCGACTTGGCGCAAGCCGTCGCTGCCATGGCTCATCATGTAAGCGAGCGCGCGGGTGAACATGCCCATCTGGCCGTGGAACGCGCACATGCGGCCGAAGGCCTGGGTGCCAGCCATATGCTCGCGCAGTTCGCGCGTCTCGCCGCGCAGGACAATGTGCGGCACCGGCGCGAACGGCGCGAGTGCGGCGGAGAGCACCGTCGGGCCGGCGCCCGGGCCGCCGCCCCCGTGCGGGGTGGAGAACGTCTTGTGCAGATTGATATGCATCGCATCGATGCCGAGATCGCCGGGGCGCACCTTGCCGACGATGGCGTTGTAATTGGCGCCGTCGCAATAGAAGTACGCGCCGGCTTCGTGGATCGCGTCGGCGATGTTTTTGATCTCGGGCTCGAACAGGCCGCACGTGTTCGGATTGGTGATCATAATGGCGGCGACGTCGGGGCCGAGCTTGGCTTTGACGTCATCGAGATGGACGCGGCCATCATCGCGCGCCGGGATTTCATCGACCGTGAAGCCCGCGGCGGCGGCGGTGGCTGGATTAGTGCCGTGTGCGGAGCTTGGGACAAGCACGCGCTTGCGATGGCTTTCGCCTTTCGCATCGAGCGCGGCTTTGATGGCGAGCATGCCGCAGAATTCGCCGTGCGCGCCGGCTTTTGGCGAGAGCGCGACAGCCGGCATGCCGGTCAACGTGCAGAGCCAATGCGCGAGTTCGTCCATCAGTTCGAGCGCGCCCTGGATGGTGGACGTCGGCTGCAGCGGGTGCAGATCGGCGAAGCCTTCGAAGCGCGCGGCGCGTTCATTGAGGCGCGGATTGTGCTTCATCGTGCACGAGCCGAGCGGAAAAAGACCGAGATCAATGGCGTAGTTTCTTTGGCTCAGTCGCACGAAGTGGCGCATCGTCTCCGGCTCGGAGAGACCGGGCAGATCGAGCGGCGCTTTACGCGTCAACGTGCCAAGCTTCGACTTCAAGCCCTTCGGCGCGGGCAGATCGACGCCAGTGCCGGTGGCGTGACCGGTCTCGAAGATCAGCGGTTCGGCTTGTAGAAGACCGCGATTGCCGGAGGTGGTTTCGGTGATCATTGCAGCACTTCCTTCAACGTCTTGGCGAAGGCGGCGATGTCTTCGTCCGTGTTCATCTCGGTGGCGCAGGTGATGAGCACGTTGTCCATGTTGGCGCGCGGATTGAGGCGGCTCATGGCGACGCCGCCGATGACGCCCTTCTCGGCCAGCGCGTCGACCACGCCTTGCGCCGGCTTTTTCAACATCACGGCGATTTCGTTGAAGCAGCGCTTGGTCAGCACTTCGACGCCGGAGACTTTGTCGAGTGCGTCAGCGAGTTGGATGGCTTTTTCGTGATTGAGCACCGCCAGCTTGCGCAGCCCCTCCTCGCCGAGCAGCGTCATGTGGATGGTCCACGCCAATTGGCAGAGGCCGGAATTGGTGCAGATGTTCGAGGTCGCCTTTTCGCGGCGGATGTGCTGCTCGCGCGTGGAGAGCGTCAGCACGAAGCCGCGCTTGCCGTCAGCGTCGAGCGTCTCACCGGCAACGCGGCCGGGCATTTGGCGGATGTATTTTTCCTTGACGGCGAAGAGCCCGACGTACGGCCCGCCGAAGTTCAGCGCGTTGCCGATCGATTGGCCTTCGCCGCAGACAATGTCGGCGCCGTACGCGCCTGCGGGCTCGATCAGGCCGAAGGAGACGCATTCGGTGAAGGTCGCGATCATCAGCGCGCCTGCGCCGCGCGCGGCTTCACCGATTGCGGTTAGATCGGTCACCGTGCCGAACACGTTCGGCGATTGTACGATGACGCCGGCAACATCGGCGCCGAGATGCTTGGTGACAGCGGCTTCGTCATCGACGGCGGCGGGCAGCGCCACCACTTCGAGGCCGAGCGCTTCGCAAGCGGTGCGCGCGGTGTCGACATAATGCGGATGGACGCCGCCGGAGAAGATGATCTTACGCCGCTTGGTGACGCGCGCGGCCATCATGGCCGCTTCAGCGCAGGCGGTGGAGCCGTCGTACATCGAGGCGTTGGCGACTTCCATGTCGAGCAGCTGCGCGACTTGGGATTGGAATTCGTAGAGCGCCTGCAGCGTGCCTTGCGCGATTTCCGGCTGGTAGGGCGTGTAGGCGGTGAGGAATTCGCTGCGCTGGATCAAATGATCGACGCTGGCCGGCACGTGGTGGCGATAAGCGCCGGCGCCGAGGAAGAACGCCGTGCGGCCGGCGGGCGTGTTCTTTTCCGCCAGGCGCTGCATGTGGCGATGCACCTCAATCTCGCCCTGCGCGCGCGGCAGATCGACGAGATCTTTCAGCACGGCGGCTTTGGGAACATCGACAAAGAGATCGTCAACGTGCTGGGCGCCGATGACGTTCAGCATTTGCTGGCGATCGACCTCGGTGAGCGGCAGATAGCGCATCAGAGCCCCTTCACGTAATCGACGTAGGCGGCTTCATCCATGAGCGCCTCGAACTCGCTCTTGTTGGCCACCTTCAGCTTCACGAACCAGCCGCCGGCTTCGGGCTCATCGTTGATGATCTGCCAATTCTCGCCGGCGATCGCTGCATTGCCTTCGACGATCTCGCCGGAGAGAGGTGCGTAAACATCGGACGCGGTCTTGGCGCTTTCGACGACGGCCATGTCGTCGCCTTGGCCGAAGCTTTTGCCGGCGGCGGGAAGCTCGGCGTAAACGACGTCGCCCAATTGTTCGGCGGCGTATTTGCTGATGCCGATCGTGGCGATGTCGCCGTCGAGGCGGACCCATTCGTGGTCTTTGGTGTAGCGCGTGGTCATGGGTCTCAAGCTCCCTTTTTCGGGCGGTGATATTGGTGTGGGACGAACGGCAGCGGCGTGACAGTGGCTGCACGCGCTTGGCCGCGGATCATGAGTTCGAGGCCGGTTCCGGGCTCGGCATAAGCGGCATCGACGTAACCCATCGAGATTGGGCCATTGAGCACTGGCGAAAAGCCGCCGCTGGTGACTATGCCGATGGTCTTGCCATCCTTGACGATCTCGACGCCCTCGCGCGCCGGCGCGCGATCATTGGGGCGGATGCCGACGCGCTTGCGCGGCGCGCCCAGTTCGTATTCGCGCAGGATGCGCTTGGCGCCGGGAAAGTCAGCCGCTTCACGGCGGCGCTTTTGGATTGTCCAGGCCAGATCGGCTTCGATCGGCGACGTGGTCGGATCGAGATCATGGCCGTAGAGGCAAAGGCCGGCTTCCAGCCGCAATGAATCGCGCGCGCCGAGGCCGACCGGTTTCACTTCGGCGTGCGCGAGCAGCGCGTTAGCAAGCTCTGTCGCGTGTTCGGCGCGGACGAGAATTTCGTAACCGTCCTCGCCGGTGTAGCCTGAACGCGTGACGGTGAGGCGGCCGAAGGCGTCGTAGCGCTTCACGCTCATGAAGCTCATCTCGGCGAGCGCGGGATCGATCACGGCGGCGGCGACTTCGCGAGCCTTCGGCCCTTGCAGCGCCAGCAAGCAGCGATCGTCGGCGCGGACGAGATTGGCTTCGCCCTTCGTCGCGTCTTCGATCAGCGCCCAGTCCTGATGCTTACAGCCGGCGTTGACGACGATGTAGAGATCGCCCGCCGCACCCGGTTCAGCAGGACGCGCGATCATCAGATCGTCGAGCACGCCGCCATCGGCGTTGGTGATCATGGTGTAGCGGACTTGGCCGGGCTTCAGGCCTTGGATGTCCGCCGGCACGAGACGCTCGATCAGCGAGGCTATTTTCTTGTGCGCGTGTTCGCCTTCGAGGCCGTGACCCTTCGGCAGCGCGAAGAAGCACGGCCCCATGTGGCTGACATCAAATAGACCCGCGTGTTGGCGCGTCCACATGTGCTCGGGGATCAGGCCTTCGAACTGGAGCGGCATGTCGTAGCCGGCGAAATCGCCGAACTTCGAGGTGCGCGCGCGCCAAAGCGCGTCGAGCGGCAGCTTCTTCGGTGATCCGGCTTCGTCCATATCTGTCCCAGGTACGCGTGGCGCATGCCTTTCGGCACGCTGCCCCCGCTGTCCCTGGCGCCTGAGAGATTTACTCCTTCGGCGACCGCGCCTCCCTTGAAGGCGCAGCTCTTTCCAGCGTGTTCATCCCCCCGCGGTCCGGTTCCCTGAGAGTTTCCGGGGCGGTTGCTCCTTCGGGGGCGGCTTTGTTGTGCCGCGCTCTCCCACGGGGTTCGCTTGTGTGGCCGGGGCGTGGCGACTCAACGTCGGCGCGCCCCGTTAAGGCGGAAACTGGTCGCGCCGCTGATGAGAGTCAATCGCCCCAGGAGAGGATCGTTTCGCCGCGCAACAAAGCCTCCGCTTCTGGCGTATATTTGGCGCCGCTCTCATCGTGAAGATCGAGCCCTTTCAACAATCTGAGCGGCGCGCGCGAGCCCTTTCGCGCGCGCACAATCACGCGCTTTGCCGGCGCCGATGCGCGCGGTCGCACGGGTGCGATTTCCACACCGCCCAAACGTCCCTCCAGCGCGCTCAGGATTTCGGGGAGTTTGTGGGCGCGATGAATGAGCGTCAGCGCCGCACCGCCTGTGAGTTGATCGGCCAATGCTGCGACCCAAGCATCGATCGGCGCATCCGCAATATAAGCGTGGCGGCGCGCTTCGGTTGGCGCGCGGCCTTCGCCCTCTTCGTCATAAGGCGGATTTAAAAACGCGCCGTCGTACACGCTTCGATTCGCGTCGCGTCCAAGCACATCGCCTTTCAAGATTTCCGCTCTTGTGGACATCCCGTTAGCGGCGACATTTTCGCTCGCAAGTGCTGCCATGTTCGCATCGCGTTCGAGTCCGACGAAGGTCGTGTTCTCAGTGCGTGCCGCGACAGCCAAGAGTGCGGCGCCGACGCCACAGCCGGCTTCAAGCAAACGCATGCCGTCACGCGCCTCAACCGCGGCCGCTAGAAGAAGCGTATCGACGTTTACGCGATAGCCGCGCGCCGGTTGCCGGATACGCAAGCGACCGTCGAGCAGCACGTCATCTGTGACTTCGAACTCGGCCATAAAGCTGATGCGACCCTTCCGCGCGACGCCGGGAACTCGGCTTGACCCAATGCCGCCGCGCCACCATCGTTTTCCCCAGACGCAGAGGCAAGCGGAGGCCCATTTGGGACCGGCGGTCGGACCAGCCAAGCAAGTCGCCGGCGAACCGCACGCGGTCGACCGGTTGGCTACGCTATTGGCCGAAGACCTGACCGCCGTCGACGCCATCATCCACGATTACATGACAAGCCCGGTCGGGGTGATCCCCAATTTGGCGGCGCACCTGATCGACGCTGGCGGCAAGCGGATCCGGCCATTGATCACGCTGGCTTCGGCGCGCCTGCTCGGCGGTGGCGGCGACGGGCCGCGTAAACTGGCGGCGGCGGTCGAGTTCATCCATTCGGCGACGTTGCTGCACGACGATGTCGTGGACCTCTCTTCGATGCGGCGCGGCAAGAAAGCCGCCAATGTGGTGTGGGGCAATTCGGCCAGCGTGCTGGTTGGCGATTTTCTGTTCGCGCGCTCTTTCAATTTGATGGTCGAGACCGGCGACATTCAGGTGCTCGATATATTAGCGCGCGCCGCGAGCGTGATCGCCGAAGGCGAAGTGATGCAGCTCGCGGCGGCGAATGACGCCGATACGACGCGCGAACGGTACATGGAGATCGTTGTCGCCAAGACCGCGGCGCTGTTTGCGGCGGCGGCCAAGGCTGGCGCAGTGGCGGCCGGCCGCGCCGGGCCGGAAGCGTCGGCGTTGGAGACTTATGGTCGCGAACTGGGTCTGGCGTTCCAACTCGTCGATGACGCGCTCGATTATGGCGGCCTCTCCGCCACCATGGGCAAGAACGCTGGTGACGATTTCCGCGAAGGCAAAGTCACACTGCCGGTGATCTTCGCGCGCGATGCGGGCGACGAGAGCGAGCGCGGGTTCTGGCGGCGCGCCATGGGCGGCGAACGGACGGACGACGACTTCTATCGCGCGCAAGCGCTGCTCAAGCGCCACAACGCCATCAGCCGAACGCTAGACGCGGCGCGCACACACGCGACCGCCGCCAATGAAGCGCTCAAGCTCCTGCCTGCGAACGCCTATCGCGACGCGCTGGCGGATTTGCCGACCTTTGTAGTCGAACGCGGATTCTAAACGCCGCCAACTTTCCGCCGGCTGGCGAAGCGGCGCACCACGGCTGACACTACAATCGCCAGAAACGCCAACAGGCCGAGCGCAATCCACGCCGCCAGCGGCTCGTCGGCCACCAAAAATCCGATGGCGCCGCACATCGCCATCGCGGTCCAATAGGTCAGCGCCACTTCGGCATGGCTCAGGCCGCCGCGCATCATGATCTGATAGATGTGCTCGGAATGGCCATCAAGCAGTGAGTGACGTTTGTAGGCGCGCCAGGCCAGCGTGAGCAAAGCGTCGGCCAGGAACGGAAAGAAGACGATCGCCGGCACGACAGGCGACAAGCCCGTGCGGTGTATGACAATCACCGAAACAAGCGCCGCCAGAGCGCCGGTGAACAGCGCTCCACTATCGCCCGCAAACAAAAGCCCTCGCGGAAAATTCCACACCAGGAAACCGACAATCGCACCGACAGCGCACGCGGCAAGCGCCACGCCGGACAAGCGTTGATCCACGAACGCGATGGCGCCGAGCGCCGTCAGGCCAATGGCCACCGAGCCCATGGCGAGGCCGTTGGCGCCGTCCATGAAGTTCACGGTGTTGACCATCACGAAAATCCACGCCGCTGTACCGAACACGGCGAACCAATACGGCGCCACCCACGCACTCTCGCCGAGTGGAAACGAAGCCACAGGCCCGACGATCAAGGCCGCGGCGATCGAGAGCACGGCGAACACTGCGAATTTGAGCCTAGCGCTCAAGGCGCGCGCGTCGTCGACGAAGCCAACGACAAGAAAGGCGCTCGAGAACAAGGAGGCGACGGTGAGCAGCACGACGCCGCGCGGGCTGATCTCGGAACGGAAGATGTCAGACATGAAAGCCAGCGCCATCAGCGCGACGCCGAACCCAAGACCGATGCCGACGCCGCCGCTCGTGGGCGTCGGGCGGGTGTGCGCATGGCGCGCCGCTTGCCCGCGATCGACGGGGCCAGCCGCGATGATCAGGCGGCACGCGGCCGCGCTGACCAGCGCTGCCACCAGCGCACCACCGAGGAGTTCAGAAAACACGGCCCGGGCTAGAGCGCGGCCCCGTACCGGTCAAGCGCCGGTGAGTAACGTGTCCGCGACCCACCACTCAGGATGCACGGTTTGCAGCGCATCGGCCAATGCTTCGCTATCGGCGGCCGAGGCGGTGAGCGCAAAGCAAGTCGCGCCGCTGCCCGAGAGGGCGACATAGCGGGCGCGGCTGTCGGCGCGGAGCGCTTGTGACACTTCCGCGATCTCCGGCATGAGCGCGGTCGCGGGTGCAGTGAGGTCGTTGCCGATGGCGGGGAGTGCCGCGAGCGCGTGTGCAGGATCGCCCAACGTCGGCGCGGGCTTGGCTTCGAAATAGCGGCCGAGGCCCATCACATCGAAGCGGCGATACACATCGGGCGTGGGCAACGGCTTCAGGGGATTGACCAATACCGCGGCGAAGCTTGGCGCGTTCATGGGTTCGAACGTCTCGCCCGCGCCGGTCATGTAAGCGGGCACACCGGCAAGGCAGACTGGCACGTCGGCGCCGAGCGTGCGCGCGATTGGCTGCAGGCGCGCGAGCGGCCAATCCAGGCCCCACAGCGCATTGAGCGCGCGCAATGCGGCCGCCGCATCGGCGGAGCCGCCGCCAATGCCGGAGGCGATCGGCAGATTTTTCTCCAGAAGCAGCCGCGCACGCGGTTGCGCAATCCCGGCTTCCGCGGCCAGAGCGCGCGCGGCCCGCATAATGAGATTGGTCTCATCGGCGGCGAGTGCCGCGCCGAACTCGCCGACAATCTCGAGCGAAAGCGTTTCAGCTTCTGCAGCTTCCACGACGTCGCCGACGTCGGCGAACATCACGACGCTTTGCAACGGATGCATCCCATCGGCGCGCGGGCGGCCGACCTCCAAAATGAGATTGATCTTCGCCGGTGCGAAGACACGCACACTCATCGCGTGGCCGATTGCGTGGGCGGCAGATCGGGAAGACCGTTCGCAATTTTCGCTTCGATGGCGGCAGCGTCCGTCGGCGACAATGTAAGCGCGCGTTGCCATTGGAAACGCGCTTCGATGCGTCGCCCGAGGCGCCAGTAGATATCGCCCAAATGATCGTTCAGAGTAGCGTCGGCTGGCATGAGTTCGACGGCGCGCTCCTGGTACAGCAGCGCTTGGCCGTAGTCGCCGATCTTGTAGTAAGCCCAAGCCAAGCTATCGATGATGGCGCCGGATGACGGGCGCAACTCGACCGCGCGCTGGAGCATGCGCAAAGCTTCGTCGGTGTTTTCGCCGCGTTCAACCCACGTGTAGGCCAGATAGTTCATCACGTCCGGCTGTTCGGGCGACAGATCCAGGGCTTGGCGGAAATCAGCTTCGGCTTCCGGCCAGCGCTGCAGCCTCTCCCGCGCGACGCCGCGCGCGAAATAAAGCCGCCACTCGCGCGGCTGATCGACCAGCAGTTCAGTGTAGATCGTCTCAGCATCGCTGTGGCGGCCGAGGCTGCGATACATATCGGCGAGCGCACGCTTGGCGCGAAGATCGCCGCCATCGGCGGCGGCGCGCACGCGCGTCAACGCTTGCTCCTGCTCGCCGGCGTCGAACTGCAGCCACGCCTCCATCACGCGCGCGGACGGGGCGTAAGGCGAACTGGCGGGAATGCCCGCCAGCACGCGTTGCGCAATGGCGTGGCGATCCTGCTGCGATTGAGTTTGCGCGAACAATAGGCGCGACGCGTCGAGCCCGGGATCGAGCATGAGTGACAGCGTCAGTGCTTCGAGAGCGCTGGTCGTGTCGTTCTCTTGCAAAAAAAGCGCGGCCAAGCCGTAGAGCCCGGCCGCCGCGCCGCGCGCTGGCGTAAGCGGGTTCGCGGCAAGCGGCTCGCCACGTGAGAGGCGCTGCGCTGCGGCGATGAGAGCCGGATTGATGCGGTTAGAATCGGTTTGCAGGAGCGCCTCCGCCTCTGACTGGGCGCCGGTGCGCGCCAGCAAGTCGGCGTGACGCTCGACCGCGGGCGGCAGGAACATGCCGCCGCTCGCCGCTTCCGCATAAGCCTCGAGCGCTTCGCTGTTTCGCCCCGCAAAATCGAGCGCCATCGCTTGCTGATAAGAAAACAGCGCGCCGTAAGGACGGATCGATGCAAGCGGCGACAGATCAGAGATGACGTCATCGACGCGTCCGCCCGCAGCGTTCGCCCACACCAACATCATGCGCGCGGTCAAGTTCTGCGCGGCGCGGCCTTCGACACCCTCAAGCGCCTGCGCAGCTTGACGCCAGCGATTGCCGGCGATGTGATCGGCGGCGCGAACGAGTTGCACGGATGGCGGCGGTGCCTCGCTTGTCGACACGCGCGCGGCGCGGCGGGCGTTGGTGATGTCGCCTGAGGCGAGCGAGGCGGAGGCGGCGCCATCGAGCAAAGCGGCGTTGCGCGGATCGCGCCTGAGCGCGGTGAAATAGCGCTCAGCGGCGGCCTCATGGTCCTGACGCAGATTGGCAAGACGCCCGATCAGATGATCGGCGTATACGCGCGACACCGGCGCGCGCGGCGGCTCTGGCGTCGCGCACGCGGCGAGACACAAGCCCGCCGCGAGCGCCGCCAGGCGCGCGCCTGCGCTCACAGATCGTCCCGTTGCCGCGGTCCTTCCGGAAGATCGACACGCGGCAGCTCACGCACACGCGGCGCCGACGCTGTCAGCCCACGCGAGAGCTTTTGTTCGAGTTGGCGACGGCGGATAGCGTCGGGATCGGCGGCAAGCGCTTGACGCCATTGCTCGCGCGCATCGTCGCGGCGATTGAGCCGCCAATAAATGTCACCCAAGTGATCGAGTACTTCCGCGTTCGGATCGCCGACATTGAGCGAGACCGCGCGTTCGATCAGCGCGCGCGCCTCTTCGAAATGGCCATAGAGATAATACGCCCAGCCCAAACTATCGACGACGGCGTAATCCTGTTGACCGAAATTGAAGCCCCGCCACAGCAGGCGATAGCCCTCTTCCAAACCTTCCGGCCGTTGGATCAGCGCATAGCCGAGCGCGTTGAGGCGCAGCACCGAGTCTGGTTGCTCGGCAAAAAGACCGCGCGCCACTTGAATGCCGTCACGCCACACGCCTTGATCGCCGTCCATCATGATCGACACGTAGAGAAGTCGCGTGTCGACGCTTTGGTCGAGTTCGTAGGCGGCGCGCATATCGGTGACGGCGGCGGGAATATCTCCGGCGAAGCGATGCGCGTAGGCGCGGTAGCCAAGTACATCGGCTCGATCTTCAGGATCCTCCACCATGCCGAGCGCGCTGCTATAGGCGGGGATAGCGAGGTCGTGACGGTTGGCTTGGCGGAAGATGTCGGCGGCTGCGGCGACGAGCGCCCAGCGATCGCCTGCACGGGCGACGACACGCTCGGCCGACGCCACCGCTGCGGCGTCATCGTCGCGGCGCAACTGGATGCCGGCGCGGAGGATGTCGGCGTCCGGCGCGAACACGTCGTCGGCGGGCATCAGCGCTATGATGCGCTCAGCCCCGCTTTCGCCGCCTGACGAAGCCAATTGTTGCGCCGCATAGAGGCGCCAATCATTGGCGTCTGGCGCGAGCAGCAAGCCGATTTGCAGAAGCGCCGTGCCGGACATCGAACTCAGTCCGCGCTGGGGATCCTGCGAGGACAGCACCTGCGCGAGCATTTCCGCTTGCGTCACGAACTCCGACAGGAAGATCATCCAACGGCCAGCTGCGCTCTTCGGCGTGAGAGTCGGTTCGAACGGTTGCTGGCCGGCGTCGAGACGGCGGAGGTTTTCTTGAACGTCTTCCGAACGCGGCGCGAACTCTAGAACGACGTTATAGAACCGGCGCGCGTCTGCTGTGCGGCCGAGACGATGATGCACGATCGCGGCGCGATAGACCGAGTGCGCCACGCGTGCGGCGCCGAGAGCGCGCTCGAACTCCTCCATGTTCTGCGGCTCGGCGTCCGGCGGCGGCGTCAGATCGAGCCCTTCCACCATTTGCGCATAGACCGCAGCCGCTTCCGGCAAACGTCCGGCGCCCTCGAACACCAGAGCCCGCGCCACGTCAGGCAGCGGCGCCGGCAGAGAATTGCCTTCATTGACGCGTTCCACGCCGCGATCGACTTGGCCTTCGGCAGCGAGCAAGAACGGCTCGAGCATGTCGGCCAAGCCGCCTTCAAGGCCGCCCGGCGCATTGCGCAATGTGCCGCGCGCAGAGTCGTAGCGTCCAGCGGCGAAATCGTCGGCGAATATCGCAAACGTCCACAGCGGCATAACTTCATCGGCGCTGTCGCCGCGCGCCGTGGCGCGGCGCGCCTCGCGGACGAGATAGTCGATGTCGGCTTCGAGCAAAGCCGCTTCTGGCGTTTCGTAAGTGCGATTCGGCGCTGCGTTCGGCGGTGACGTAACGATCAGCTCAGCCGATGGCGGCGGACCTTGATCGACAGCGGGCTCGATCACCGCATCGCTTTGCGCAGCTGCAGTTGGGACTGTGTCCGGCGCCTTATCGTCCTGCGCGTAAGCCGGCGACAGCGCGCCTACCGCGACACTCACCGCGAGAATTGCCCAACGTATCATTTCGTCCCTTTCCTCCCGCATTCATGCGGGTGCGCCTACAGATTGGCGTAGTTCGGCCCGCCACCGCCTTCGGGCGTCGTCCAGACTATATTCTGGCTTGGGTCCTTGATATCGCACGTTTTGCAGTGAACGCAGTTTTGAGCATTGATCTGAAAGCGCGGATTGGCCCCCGCCTCGTCGTAAAGCACCTCGTACACGCCAGCGGGGCAATATCGTGTCGCCGGCTCGGCGTATTCAGGAAGATTGACTTTAATCGGGATGCTCGGGTCCTTCAGCACCAGGTGCGCCGGCTGATCTTCCTCGTGATTGGTGTTTGAGAGATAGACCGAGGAGAGCTTGTCGAAGGTCAGCACGCCGTCCGGTCTTGGATAGGCGATCGGCGTGTGGGCGCTGGCTTTCTCAGTGGCGGCGTAGTCGGCCTTGCCGTGCTTGAGCGTGCCCAGGAACGAGAAGCCGCCGAGCAAGGTCGTCGTCCACATGTCGAACATGCCGACGACGCCGCCCCAGAACGTGCCGAAGCGCGTGAGCAAGGGCTTTGCGTTGCGCACGCCGTAGAGATCCTTCCAGATGCGGCTGTCGCGATACGCGTCGTCGTAGCTTTCCAGCGTATCGCTTTGGCGCCCGGCTTGGATCGCCGCGAACGCGGCCTCCGCCGCGAGCATGCCTGACGTCATCGCATTGTGGCTGCCCTTGATGCGCGGCACGTTGACGAAGCCGGCCGAACACCCGATCAGCGCGCCGCCCGGAAAGGCGAGCGTCGGTACGGACTGGAAGCCGCCTTCGGTGATGGCGCGCGCGCCATAGGCGATGCGCTTGCCGCCTTCGATGTGCTCGCGGATGTCGGGATGCAGTTTGTGCTGCTGGAACACGTCGAACGGCGAGATGTACGGGTTCTTGTAGTTCAAGTGCACGACATAGCCGACGGACACGTAGCGCTCGCCCCAATGATAGAGGAACGAGCCGCCGCCGGTGTCGTCGTCGAGCGGCCAGCCGACGGTGTGCAGCACGAGGCCCGGCTTGTGCTTTTCCTTCGGCACTTCCCAGAGTTCTTTGATGCCGATGCCGAACTTCTGCGGATCGCTTTTGCTGCAGAGATCGTATTTCGCTTGCAGCACTTTCGCGAGCGAACCGCGTACGCCTTCGGCAATAAACACGTACTTGCCGTGCAATTCCATGCCCGGCTGGAAATCGCCCTTCTTGTGCCCGTCCTTGCCGATGCCGAACACGCCAGCGACGACGCCCTTCAATGCGCCGTGTTCATTATAGACTGGCGCCGACGCGGACATGCCTGGATAAATCTCAACGCCAAGCGCTTCGGCCTCAGTGGCGAGCCACTTCGTCAAGTTCGAGAGCGAAGCGATGTAGTTGCCGTGATTGTCGAACAAAGGCGGCATCAGAAACATCGGCAGCGAAGCAGAGCCGGCAGGGCCGAGGATTTTGAACTCGTCTTTCGTCACCGGCGTATCGAGCGGCGCGCCCTTTTCTTTCCAATCGGGGATCAGTTCGTTCAGCGCCACCGGATCGATGACCGCGCCGGACAGAACATGCGCGCCAACCTCGGCGCCTTTCTCCAACACGGCGACGGTGATCTCGCCGCCGGCCTCGGCGGCCAATTGCTTGAGCCTGATCGCGGCCGACAGGCCCGCAGGGCCGGCGCCGACAATCACGACATCGTACTCCATGGAGTCGCGCGCGATTTCCTCGTCGGCTACGTCGGCTGCCATTGCATTCCTTTCACGTTGTTCGAGGGCGTTTATCAAAGCTGATGCGATGAGGCGCAAGCGGGCCGCGTTGCTTTGCCGCTCGCTTTGGCGATTCGTACGAGTCCGTGCACACTACGGTTTCATGGACGTGAACCACGACCCCGCTGGCGCCGCGCGCGCGCTGCTCGCCTTCTGGCGGGCGGCGGGCGTCGATATGGACGAGGCCGAGGCGGTTTACGCCGGGACGCCGAAAGCGCAGGCGGGAACCACAGCCAGAGCGCCGCTGCCGGGCCGCGAACCGGCGCCGATCACTGCGCCGCGACCGAAGAAGGTCGCCTCCGCCCCTGTGGATAACGCCCGGGCGCTGGCGGCGGCGGCCAACACGGTGGCCGAGCTCAGGGCGGCGGTGGAGCGCTATGACGGCTGCGCCCTAAAGGCCACGGCCCGAAATACGGTGTTCGCCGACGGTCACGAAGACGCGCCCGTGCTCCTCATCGGCGAGGCCCCCGACAAGGAAGAGGATGAACAAGGCAAGCCGTTCGTCGGCGCGAGGGGGGCGCTGCTGGATCGCATGCTCGCCCAAATTGGCCTCGATCGGCAGTCCAATGTATTGATTTCAAATACGATTTACTGGCGCCCGCCCGGCAATCGCGATCCCACGCCGGGCGAAACGCTGGCTTGTCTGCCCTTCGTCGAGCGGCTGATCGCGCTGACGCAGCCAAAGCTTCTAATCCTGACCGGCAAGGCGGCCGCCAATACGGTGCTCCGCCGGGAGGATGCGGTGAACAAGCTGCGCGGCCGCCGCCTGCTCTATACGCGCGACGGGCTCGACCTACCTGTCAACGCGCTGGTCATGCTTCATCCGGCATATCTGCTTCGTCAGCCGCAGCAAAAGCGGCTGGCGTGGACCGATCTTTTGCTCGCCGAAGCCTGGCTTTCCGAACTGGGCGTCGCGCGAGCCCCGCACGTTTAGACAGCTCAGAAGGGCCCCGATGACGTTCCGCACCGCCCTCGCCGCCTTCTCCGTCGCCGCGATCATCGCGCCGGTAACCGCTGAAGCGCAGACGCGCATCGTTGCGCTCAACGAAAATGACGAAGCCGCGTACCGCGACGCCTTCGCCGCCATCGAGTCCGGCGACTGGCGCGGCGTCAGCGCAGCGCTCTCGCGCGCGGAAGACGATGTGCTCGACGGCGTCGTGCGCGGACGTGCGCTGCTGGCGCGCGGCAATAGCCCGAGCTGGAGCGATTATACCGGCTGGCTGATGAACCATGCCGATTACGGCATGGCGCCGGATGTGTACGAGCGCGCGCTCGACTCGCGCTCACGTCGCGCTCGCCGCAACGGCGTGCGCCCACCCGCACCGCGCGCCGGTCGCGGCCGCACGCTGCCAGGCACGCCGCCGCCGATTTCAGGCGATAGCGCCGGCGCACGCGCGGGGATCGAGCGGGTCGCTGAACGGCTCGGCGCTGGCGACATGGATGGCGCGCGCGCTGCGGCGCTTGCGCAAGTCGGTGGCCCGCGTTCGGGGCAAGCACAATGGCAGTTGGGCCTCATCGCTTATCGTCAGCACGATTACGCCGAAGCGGTGCGCCAGTTCGAAGCCTCTGCTGACTGGCCACATCATGGCGGCTGGGCGCGCGCAGCAGCGCACTACTGGGCAGCACGCGCGCGACTGGCGGCAGGCGACGCCAACGGCGTCACACGCCATCTCGAAGCCGCTGCCGAGCGGCCATGGACGTTCTACGGCCAACTCGCGGAAACCCAACTCGGCCGCGAGAGCCCGCTCTCGTTTACACCGCCAAGCATCGAGAACGTTTCGCTGGAACGCTTCATCGAAACGCATGCCGGCGCGCGCCGCGCCGCGGCGTTGGCGCAATTAGGCCGGCTCTCTGAAGTCGAAAGCGAACTGCGCCGCCTGCACGCGGATCTGACAAGCGAACATGACGCGGCGTTTCTGACGCTCGCAATCTCGCTCCAAGCGCCGGCCGCGCAATTGCGCGCGGCGGAGTATGGCGGCCGCGAGGTCGCCGCCGGTTTCTGCCCGACGACATCATTCGAGCCCGACGTCGGCTTCATGCTCGACCGCGCGCTGATCTATGCGATTGTGCGCCAGGAGAGTTATTTCAATCCGCGCGCAGTCAGTGTCTCGAACGCACGCGGACTGATGCAACTTCTGCCATCGACCGCGCGCGACATGGACCGTTCGCACAATTATCGCCGCGCGCCAGCGCCGTTGTTCGAGCCCGGCCTTAACATGCGTTTGGGCCAAAGCTACGTGCAGTGGCTGATGACCGAGTTTCACAATGACGGTGACCTCGGCCGCGTTTTCGCCGCCTATAATGGCGGCCCCGGCTGGCTTTCACGCTGGGTCGCGACGCAGCCCAGCGACATCGATCCGCTTTTGTTGCTGGAATTGCTGCCGCGCGCTGAAAGCCGCGACTATGCCGAGCGCGCGCTCTCGCACATGGCGCTTTGCCGCAAACGCTATGGTCAGCCAACGCCCGAGATGGATCGTTTGGCCTCCGGCGATCCAGCGATTTATCAGCCGCTCGACCAGCGCTTAGCGCAACGCTGATTTAAGCGCCCGCTGGCGCAGGCATCGGACGCGGTGGCGTCGCCGGCGGCGGTGCAGCGGTGGGCGGCGCAGGCGGTGCTGCTGGCGCACCTGGTGTTGCCGGGGGCGCTCCACTTTCAGCGCCGCCAGTCATCTGCGAACGCACGCGCTGGATGAAGCGATCCATCAAATCTGTACGCGCCACGGCGCGAGCGACATCGCGGATCGCTGCGCCGTCGGCGTGAATGCCGGCGGCGACGATTTCGAACGCGTCAGCTTCCGGCGTACCGGCGAGATCGCCAGCGTAGTCACGATAAAGCGCGCGCACGCCTTCTTCATCGCCCGCCAGCGTCAGCGCAATACCGGTGCGCAGCACAGCTTGGCGCGCATGATCGTCCAACGGCGCAGCACGCGTGCGCATCGCCAACAACGCCCGCAACTCAGCCCCCGCGCGCTGCCAATCACGCGCGCGCCATGCGGCTTCGGCGCGCACACGCTGCGCATCTTCGCTGCGATCGCGCTCAACTAGCTCAACAGCGCCTTCCAAGCGGCCGAGATCGAGCAACGCACGCGCTTCGAGAATGCGACGGTCGGCGAGCAAGGTCGCCGGCATGTTCGGTTGCCGCGACGATGCGATAGCGACCAGAGCCTGATCGGGCTTGTGATCCATCAGATAGATCGCCGCGAGATCGGCGGCGACTTGCGCCTTGCCGATGCCGTCGAGGCGGGTGTCGACCTGGTGTTGGAGCAATTGCGCGGCTTGTTCGAGCAGATCGACGTGCACCAATCGCCCCGAGAGCAGCCGTACGATGCGGTCGCCATTGGGGCCTACAGGCGTCAGATCGCTGAACTCGTAGAAGAGGCCAAGCGCTTGGATCGGCTCTAGGCGATCCGCTTCGCCGTCAAGAAAGAGGCGTTCGAACAACACGCCCATGTCGGCGCGCAACTGCCGCGCGGCGGGGTCGGCTGGAAACCGGTCAGCGGCGGTGCGCATCACCGCCATTGCATCGCGCCAGCGGCCAAGCTCGGAATACACTTCGCCCAACATGCCGACAATTATCAGTTCGGTGGAGTCGCCGCGCCAGCGGAAGCGCAGCGCTTCCAAAGGCTCGATGGCGTCGACGCTGCGCATGACGCCGGTGCCGCGGCGCAGGCGGATCGCCTCGACAGTGGCGCGGACGGCGACTTCTTCGTCATTGATGCGCGAAAGTTCATCAAACATGGTGAGCGCGCGCGCTGCATCGCCGCGCAACGCCACCACCCGCGCTTGTAGCAGCCGCGCGTGCATGCGCATGAAGCGATCCGGCGCCTCGGCCAGCGCGGCGCGCGCGGACGCCTCCGCGGCGGCGGGGTCGTTCAGCTCAAGCGCTGACTCCGCAAGCGCCAGCTGGAAGCGCGCGCGCCAAGCCGGGGGATGCTCTTCGAGACCGCCGGCGCCGCGTTCGAGTTCGCGCCGCGCATCACTCCAATTATGCTGCAACGCCGCCGCATAGCCGCGCCACAGCGCGGCGGACGGATTGTTGACGAGCGCCGAGGCTGTGAGATCCGGCATCGCGGCGGCGGCGCGGCCGAGCATGACATTGGCGGCGCCGCGCATCAGCCGGAATTCCGGATCGATTTCGACCAACTCGCCTTGATTGATGGCGACGATGCGCAACGCGCCGAGTGCTTCGGCGGCCAGATCGTTTTCGAGCAGGTAACGCGCCAACGCCATACGCGCTTCGACCGGCGCGCCTTCGGCGACGCCTTCGTCCGCCGCGCGGCGCGTCAGTTCGGCGATGGTTTCGCGCACACGCACGAGGTCTTGCGCTTGCGCCGGCGCCAGGGCGGTGTCGCTTGCGGGACTGAGCGCGTCGTTGAGCCCAGCTTCGAGTTCGGATTGCACCGGCGTCTGCGCTGCGATCAAACCAGCGTCGCCGCGCGAAACAGTGAGAACGCCTTGCGCGAACGTCGCGGTGACGCCGTCGGCGCGCGGTTCGATGACGCCGCCATGCGCGGACGGTAGCAGTGCAGCTTCCAAAGTCGCGCGCCGCGCATCGACGCCGCGCGCGGGGCCGCCCATCAACGCAACCGCGATGCGGTCTCCGATTTCCGGATCGTTGATCCAGCGGACCACACCTTCGCGGCCGAACGCAGCCGTCAGGCGACCGCGCCCGTCTGGCAGTGTTTCGCGTGTCAGCGTAGCGGCCGCACCCGGCGCGGCGCGGGCGCCGAGCGTAAACGTCCAAGAATTCTCGCTGGCGGAGGCGGAAACGAGCACGTCCGGCGGCGTGAGCACCCGCAAGCCGACAACGCCCTCGCCATGCACGAGTTCGATGTTCTGGTGGCGCCGCCCTGCACGCGCAACACCGGTGAGATCGACGCGGCCCTGGGCATCGAACACCAACCAAATCGCTTCGCCGCGCCGGAACGCAGCCGCGCGCGCGGGCGATGGCCATGTCACAGTCACGCGCGTGACATTGGCTTCTTCCACCAATTGCACACGCGCATTGCCGCGCACAGGCGGCGTCGCCGGCACCGGCGCTTCGCGGGTTGTGCCGGGCGCCGTGGTTGCCGGCTGGACGCCGCCTTCCGGTGGCATGAGATCGACGACGACGCGATCGCCGTCCACAAAGTGGCGCTGACGGACGCCGGGCTCGAGCGTGATGGTGAGACGCACGGGCGCACCAGCCGCACTGACGCGGCGCACTTCACGCACCAGACGCGGCGGCGTCGAGCGGAGTTCGGAGATGTCGATGTCGGCGGCGCGCGAAAAGCGCAGGTCGAGCCGGTTGCCTTGCAGCAGCGGCGTCACCGTCGTCGCGCCTTGGAAGCGGAATGCGAGGCGCGTGTAATCGTCCTGCACGCCGACACTCACCGTCGCGGTCGGCACGACAAGACGCGGCGGCGGAGGCGGTGCGGGTGGCGGCGTTGGCGCTGCGGCGGCGACGACGGGCGTCGGTTCTGGCGCGGCGGGCGGTGGCGCGGGGGGCGGCGCTGGCGGTGGCGTGGCGAGCGTCAAATCCATCGGCAACGGACCGACCGGGCCGCGCAGTGCGGCCGGCTCTTCCGGTGCGGGTGCAGGCGTGAGCGGCGCGCCCGGCGCTGGCGTCGCGACAGCGACCGGTGGCGGCGCGGCCTCGGCCGTGACATCGGCGCGCTCCTCCGGCGGCGTCAGCTGGATAGGCTGCGCGGCGACGGGCGGCGTCGCAATGAGCGCCGCCGCTGCGATCGCGATCGGAGAGCGCAAGGGCTTCATGTTCGGCTGAGCAACTCTCTCCGTTGCGCGTTAAGCGCGCGTTTACTCGGATGCGGCCGGCGACGCGCCACGCGCGCGGTTGAGCAGATCGCCGCCCCCGGTCGGCGGGCGCGCGCGGTCGGCGAGCATTTCGGTCAAGCGGCGCGCGCGCTCGGGCTCCATGCGGCCCAGAATTTCCGCCAGATTGGTCTGACGCATCCGGCTGGCGACCTGGATCAGCACGTCGTCTTCAAGACCATCGAACACGGTCGCCGCATCCTTGGCGCGCATGCGCTGATAGACGTCGACGAGGCTGGCCAGACGCTGCTCCTGCGCTTCATCGAGTTGACCGAGTAAATCCTGCACAGTGGTTTCCAACTGGCGCAGCTCGGCTAGACGTTCGTTCAAGCGTTGTTCGGCTGCGAGCATCAGCGCGTCTTGCGTGCCGAGCGCCTCGCCGCGCGCATCGAGCGCTTCGCGGCGCGCGCTCAAAGCTTGCAGCACCTGCACTTCTTCAGCGGAAAGCCCAGCCATGTCGGCAAGCGTCGCCGGTTCGCACTGAGTTTGCGACGGCGTTGCGCCTTCCGCCGGCGTTTCGGTTTCGCCGTGCGCGGCGTCTGCTACTTGCGGGATCGTTTCAGCGACGCCCTCAGCCATCGCGACGGCCTTTAAGCCGAGCACGGCGGCGACCGTAACCATCGCCGCCGGCAAGAGCCGGACCTTGGACGCAGGCGCTTTGCGCTTGGCTGACATCAGAGCCGCCCGCGCGCGCCGACATCGGCGCTGGAGCGCAGACGCCCGGCGCCGAGACCTAAGCGGTCAGCGGTGACGCGTGCATCATTGATGCGTGCTTGCAGATCGCGGCCTGTTTCCTGGGCGGTGGCGCGCAGGTTGCGGACCGCTGCTTCGGCTTGCTGCGTTGCTTGCATCAACTCGGCGGCGGCGGCGCGAATGCCGTCCTGGCCGGTGCGCAGCGCCGCGAGCTTGCGATCGAGCCGCCAGAAGTAAAACAAGCACGCCGCCAGCATGGCCGCGAGCACGAGTTCGATAACGAGTGTGACGGGGCTCATCATTTGCCTCCCATTTTCATGACGGCCTGCTGCATCGCAGGCGCGATCGGGCGCTCGACACGGACGGCCAAGGAATGTCCCATGCGGCCAACACGGCCCTGGCTGAGTTCGACGGCGCCACATTTGAGCAGCACCGGGTCGTCGGGCGCCGCATCGAGCATGAGCGTGTCGCCGACTTTCAGATCGAGCACTTTGCGCAGCGGTTGCTTCATCTCGTTGAGGACGGCGCGCACTTCGAGCTTGGTGGCCCAAAGTTCGCTGGCGAGGTGGCCTTCCCAAATATTGTCACGGCCGAACTTCTCGCCCATGAATTGCTGCAAGAGCATCTTGCGGATCGGCTCAAGCGTCGCGTACGGCAACAGCAGTTCGAGCCGGCCGCCGCGATCTTCCATGTCGATGCGCAGCTTCACCACGATGGCCGCGTTCGGCGGTCGCGCGATGGCGGCAAAGCGCGGATTGGTCTCGATACGGTCGAGCGAGAAATCGACTTCGGTCAGCGGCGCGAAGGCTTGGCTGGCGTCCTTCAGCACGACTTCGATCATGCGGGTGACCAGCATGCGCTCGATCGTGGTGTAGGGCCGGCCTTCGACGCGCGTCGCCGCAGCGCCGCGGCGCCCGCCCAGCAGAACGTCGACGACGGAGTAAATGAGATTGGAGTCGACCGTCGCCAAGCCGAAATTATCGAGCTGCTCGGCGCGGAAGACAGCAATGATGGCCGGCAGCGGGATCGAGTTCAGATAGTCGCCGAAGCGGATCGAGCTGATCTGATCGAGACTGACCTCTACATTGTCGGACGTGAAATTACGCAAGCTCGTCGTCATCAGCCGCACCAAGCGGTCGAAGACGATCTCGAGCATCGGCAAGCGCTCGTAGGAGACGAGCGCGGAATTGATGATGGCGCGGACGCCGGTGCGCGTGCTGCTGTCGTCTTCGTTCAGGCCGAAACCGAGCAAGCTGTCGATCTCATCCTGATTGAGGATGCGCTCGGCGCCTTGATCCGGCGCTTCGCCCTCGCCGGTCGACCAGTCTTTGTCTGCAGCCTCAGCCGCCCCGGCGCTCATCTTACTGCACCAGCATTTCTTCGATCAGCACAGCGTTCACATGCGCCGGCGCGATCGCGAGATTGACACGGCGCAGCAATTCGATGCGCAGACGGTAAGCGCCGGCCGAGCCGGAGAGATCGTCCGTGCGCAACTCGCGCAGGAAGCCGGCGAACTGATCGTTCACGCGCGGGATGTGTTCGGTGAGCGTCGTCACCGTCGCGTCGTCGGGTGCTTCGAGCGTGAGCTTGAGCTTCAAATAGGCGGGACGGCCATCGGGGCCGCTAATGTTGACGAGAATTTCTGGCATGGTGACGAAGACGACGTTTTCGCCGTGCAAGATCATCGTGCCGTTCGGGCCGGGGACGGCTTCGCCGATCGGGCCGTCACCGTGGGCGCCGCCCTTCGCTTTGCCGTGATCGCCGGCTTCAGCGTGTTGCTCGCCGCCGCCGCCGGACAGAAGCATGAACGCGGCTGCACCGCCGCCGCCAAGCACGAGCACGGCGGGCAGAATGATGAAGAGCACGAGCTTCTTGCCCGACATCTTTTTCTTGGCGGGCGCTTCGCCCTCGGCGCCCTCGACGCCTTCGCCCTCAGCCGGCGGGCTTGCGCCCTCGGCTTCGGTATCGGCGTCCGGCGCCTCGCCCTTCTTCTTTTTCTTCGACTTCCCGAACATGGAATCGCCCGCATCAATCCATGTTCCTTGGTGGCGCGCGCTGGTTAAGGATTGGTAGCAACTCGGCAAAACTTGCCGCCCCGCCCGGCAGTTTCGCGCCGGCCGTTCACCATGCCGCGCCGCCTTGCCCCATGAAAACCAAGCGATTAACCACTGGCGCGGTCCTTGCATGGTTAAAAGCGATGGATAACGCCCTCATGCTCGGCCTGCAGACGCAACGCGTTCTGCAACGGCGTATGGATGTGGCGGCCAACAATTTGGCCAACGTTTCCACCTCGGGCTTCAAGGCCGACACGCTGCTGCTCGAGGAAGCGGACCGCACAGCGGCGCACGCCGACGCAGATCCGCGCGAAATCCGCTTCGTCCGCGATATCGGCATCATGCACGGCATGGATCAGGGCCCGATCGCGATGACGGGCAACCCGCTCGACGTCGCCATCGAAGGCGACGGCTTCTTCATGGTCGAAGGGGTTGGCGGAGAAACACAATACACGCGCGATGGCGCGTTTTCGTTAGCCGGAGACGGCAGGCTCGTGACCAGCGATGGCCGGGCCGTGCTCGACTCCGGGGGGGCGTCGATCGTGCTCGACCCACAGGGCGAAAGCCCGGTGATCGGGCGCGACGGCGTAATACGGGTGGCCGGCGTCGAAGCCGGCCGCATCGGCGTGGTGGGTTTCGCCGCGCCGGGCGCGCTTTCAAAGGTCGGGGACAACCTTTGGGACGCGCAGGGACAACAACCGGGCGCCTTCGAGGGCGTCGTCGTTCAAGGCGCCCTCGAAGGGTCCAACGTACGCCCGGTTTTGGAACTGACACGATTGATCGAAATTTCGCGCGCTTACGCATCGGCCTCCCGCATCGTTTCGGGTGCGGATGATCTTCGTAAGACCGCGATCGAGCGGCTCGGCCGCTAGGAGTAGTCCCAGATGCGTGCACTATCGATCGCAGCCAGCGGCATGCAGGCCCAGCAGCTGAACGTCGACGTCATTTCGCACAACATCGCGAACATGAACACGACGGCGTACAACCGTCAGCGCGCCGAATTCCAGGACATGCTCTATCAAAACATCGAGCGCCCGGGCTCGACCTCTTCTGCGTCAGGCGCGGTCCTGCCGCTCGGCATCCAGATCGGCGTCGGCGTGCGCGCCGATGCGGTTGGGCGCATCACCGAACAAGGCAGCATCAGCCAAACCGGCAACGCCTACGACATCGCCATCAACGGGCGCGGCTTCCTGCAAGTCGGCCTGCCCTCGGGCCAAACTGCTTACACACGCGCCGGCAACCTCGCCATCAATGCCGAAGGCCAATTGGTCACCACCGACGGCTACCCGATCGAACCGTCGATCAGCGTACCGCCGGAAGCCACCGCCGTGCAGATCACGCGCGACGGCATCGTCGAAGTGACGCTGACTGGCCAAACCGATCCGCAACAAGTCGGCCAATTTGAACTCGCCACCTTCATCAATCCGGCGGGCATGGAAGCGATCGGCGACAATCTCTATTTGGAAACCGCCGCGTCCGGTTCGGCAAACACCGCGACGCCGGGATCGCCCGGTCTCGGCACGGTGATGCAGGGTTTTCTCGAGCTCTCTAACGTCAACGCCGTTGAAGAAATTTCGCAGCTGATCGTGGCGCAGCGCGCTTACGAGATGAATGCGCGCGTCATCACAGCGGCGGACGAAATGCTGCAATCCGCAACCCAATTGCGCTGAGGAGGATCGTCATGTTGCGTTGGTTCTGCCTCGTTGCTTGCCTTTATATGTTTTTCAGCGCCGTCGCGTTCGCCGATCCGGTTACGTTGCGCGCGCGCGTCGAAGCGAGCGGCCCGGCCGTTACGATGGGCGATATTTTCAACGGCGCGCCGGCCAACGTCGCTGGCCGCGCCGTCGCTCCGGCGCCGCCGCCGGGGCAAATCTCGAACATCTCGATGGCGGTGATCGCCGCTTCTGCTTCTGCTGCCGGCTTGGACTTCACACCCCCTGCTGGCGTCACCCAAGTTCAGGTCATCCGCCCAGGCGGCATGCGCGCGACATTGCCGCCCGCTGGCGGCAGACAATCCATCGCCAACGCCGCCATCCGCCGCGGCGAAACAGTGACGCTGATTTACGCCGCACCGGGCATCTCACTCAGCATGCGCGCGCGGGCGCTTGAAGACGGCGCAGTCGGCGACAGCATTAGCTTCTTGAACGTCGCCTCCAATCGCCAGATCGACGCCGTCGTGACCGGCGCCGGCCAAGCCACGGCAAGCCCATGACCCGCAAGGACGACCTTATGCGCACTCTCGCTCTGCTCGCACTGGCCGCAAGCGCCGCCGGATGCGCGAGCGCCGACCGGCGCGAATATGCGCACGATGCTTTGGCCATGCCGGGCGCCGCCTACAACGCCGCGCAACGCGCGCTTGGCCCGCCGCAACTACAACCGGTGCAGTCTCCACAAGGCCTCACTGGCGGCGGGCAACAATCCATGCCGCAGCCGGAGCCGGTCGTGTATGAGCCGGCGAGCCCCTCCTCGCTCTGGCGCTCGGGCTCGCGCAGCTTCTTCAACGATCAACGCGCCACCGACATTGGCGACATTATCACGGTGCAGATCGAGATCGACGACAGCGCCAACATCTCCAACTCGTCCGACCGCCAGCGCGAAAGCTCGACATCAGCAGGCGTCGGGAATTTCTTTGGCCTAGAGAGCGCCGTTGGGCAGATCTTCAACAACGCCTTCGATCCGGAAAACATGATCAGCGCCGAGGCGGAATCCGAGCATCGCGGCTCCGGCGCGATCAATCGGCAAGAAAAGATCGAGCTGACCGTGGCCGCTGTGATCGTGGACCGCTTGCAGAACGGCAATCTCGTGATTGCTGGCCGTCAAGAAGTGCGCATCAATGGCGAAGTGCGCGAACTCACGGTAAGCGGCGTCATCCGCCCCGAAGACGTCACCGCAAGCAACACGATCAATCAAACGCAGATCGCCGAAGCGCGTATCTCTTATGGCGGTCGTGGTTCGATTAGCGCGGTGCAACGTCCGAACTGGGGCCAGCGCATCGGCGACGCCATCTCGCCGTGGTGAGCTAGTTCACGCGCCGGTCGCGCCCGACCCAATACGGCTCACGCAATTCGCGGCGTAGAATTTTGCCGGACGTGCTGCGCGGCAAAGCATCGGCGCGGAAGTCGACGCTCTTGGGCGCTTTGTAGTGCGCGATGCGTTCGCGTGCGTAGGCGATGATGCTTTCCGAATCGGGCGCGACGCCAGGCTTTGGCACCACGACGGCTTTCACCGCCTCGCCCCAAGTATCATCCGGCACGCCGATGACGGCGACTTCGGCGACATGCGGATGGCCATGGATCGCGTTCTCGACCTCCGCCGGATAGACGTTCTCGGCGCCGGAGCAGATCATGTCCTTGATGCGGTCCTGGATGAAGAGGTAGCCGTCTTCATCCAGATAGCCAGCGTCGCCAGTGCGCAACCAGCCTTCGGAATCGATCGTTGCCGCTGTCGCGCTTTCATTGCGCCAATAGCCCGCCATGTTGGCCGCCGAGCGTGTGCAGATTTCGCCCGTCTCGTTTGGGCCCAACACTTTGCCCCCCGCATCGACGATCCGCAGCTCAACGCCCGGCATCGGCAGACCCGCTGACGCCATGCGTTTCGCGCCTTTCGGATCGTGATCCTGCGGCGGCAGATAGACGATGGTGCCGGTGGTTTCAGTCATGCCGTACTGCTGGCAAAACTGGCAGCCGAACACTTCCATGCACTCTTGCAGAAGCGCCACCGGCATTGGCGAGGCGCCGTAAAGAATGTGCTGCAAGCTCGAATAATCAATCTCTCTCGCGCGCGGCATGCGGACGATGAATTGCAGCGCCGCCGGCACCATGAACATTTTGGCGATGCGCTCGCGCTCGATCAGTTCAAGCGCCTCCATCGGATTGAAGTCGCGCGTCACGATGTTGCGCACGCCATTGAGGAGGCCGACGAGCCCCCAGCCGGAGCCGCCAATGTGCGCGATCGGCATGGCCGCTAGGCTCGTCTCGCCTTCATTCCACTCGTTCCAGCCCAGCCCCGCCTCCGACAGCGCGCGCCGCGAGCGAAGCAGATTGGCGCTGGTGAGCATCACGCCCTTCGGTTTGCCGGTCGTGCCGGATGTGTAGAGCAGAAGCGTTGGGGCGTCGGATGGAAGCGATGTGTTGGGATCGCGCGCAGGCTGCGCATCGCGCCAGGCTTCGTAGATGGGGAGATCGTGCGCGCCCGCCTCCATCGCGACGAGGAACGGCTTTGTGCTTGCAAGCTTCAGTGCCTCGCCCGCGCACTCAAGGCACTCGGGGCCGACGAACAGAACTTTAGCGCCGGTGTCGTCGAGAATGTAGGCGACTTCTGGCGGCGATAAGCGCCAGCCGATCGGCGCGATGATCGCGCCAATCTTGGCGGCGGCGAACCATATCTCGAAATAGCGGTCACAATTCTTGCCGAGGAACGCGACGCGATCACCGGGCTCGACGCCCGCCGCGATCAACGCATTGGCGGTTTGACTGGATTGGCTGTCGAGTGCAGCGAACGTCGTCTTGCGGCCTTCGAACTCCAGCGCGATGCGATCAGCGCGGGCGCGGCCGTGGTGGCGGGTCACGTCCGCCAGGGTCACGAACGCGTCAAATTCTTCGGGCTTCAGCGACGCGGCCACATCAACCCCCAATCCCGCGCGCCATGAGCGACGCGAAAAGCAACAATAGCGCAATCAAATGCACCTCGATCATGAGCATACGGCGCACATGCTTCACTTCAGCCTCCGGCGGCGCGAACGCGGGATCGGCGTTGAATGATTTGGTCCAGCGCATGAAGGCGCGCGTGGGGCCGATAGAGAGAAGGCCGATCACCGCGAAGGCGGCGATCTTGGCCCAGAAGAAGGGCTGCGCCTCGTAAAATTCCCAGCCTTTCGCGCCCCAGATGACGCGCGAGACACCGGCGACAATCAGCAAGACGGACGAGATGCCGTAGAACAAGTCCACACGCAGCAAGAGGCGCGCGACGCGGTTATCGACGGGCAGTCGCAGGATGAAGAGCTCAGCGCTCAACGCGCCGACGAGGACGAAAGCAAACAGGAAATGGAGCCACGCAAGGCCAGCCTCGTGCATCAGCATGGCGTCAAGCTAGCGTCGCGGCGCGGTTCGCGCCACCCGGATCGCGAGCCTTCAGGCTCGCCGCTTTATCGAGAATGCGGGCCTGAAGGCCCGCGGCCCGATCAATCGTCCCGGTGGACGCGTTCGCGGCGCTCGTGGCGTTCTTGGGCTTCGAGCGACAGCGTGGCGATGGGGCGGGCTTCGAGGCGCGAGAGCGAGATCGGCTCTCCGGTCTCTTCGCAATAGCCGTAAGAGCCGTCTTCGATGCGGCGCAGCGCTTGCTCGATCTTGGCGATCAGCTTGCGCTGGCGGTCGCGCGTGCGCAGTTCCAGGCCGCGATCGGTTTCGCTGGTGGCGCGGTCGGCCAGATCAGCTTCCGGGACCGTATCCTGTTGCAGCGTGGCGATGGTGCTGCGCGACTCTTCGAGAATCTCTTCTTTCCAGGCGAGCAGCTTGGCGCGGAAATAATCCCGCTGCCGTTCGTTCATGAACGGCTCGTTGTCGCTGGGGCGATAATCTTTCACCGACGAAGCCATCTTCCCTACTCCGCGTCCCTCGCGAGGTGGGGCGGCTTATAGCGGCGTGCCCCAGCGCCGTCCATTCAGCAAGACCAGTGCCAAACACCTTCTATTTTCCGTAAGTTGCGGTGCAGCATCAAGCGCGGCCGACGCGCTCCAGCTTGGCCAGCTCGACGGCGAGTCGTGTGTCAATTTCACGAAGGACGTCGTCCAGGCCGTTCTCGCCAGTGCGCTCGGCCCCGTGGGAGAGGCGCTCCAACTCGGCTTTCAGCGCCGCCGGGGCGCGGCCCGAGACCAGCCCCTGCTCCAGCCGTTCCAAGGCATCCAAAGCATCGCCGCCCCTCTTGGCCTGACGCGCGCGCCGGCGCGCCGGCGGCTCGTCGCTCTGCAGCGCGATGATGGCGTCGAGCGCCGTCAGCGGCGCGGTTTGCGAAACCGCTGCCGTACGCTGAGGCGCCTCCACCGAAGGCGAAAAGCCGGGCGCGGCGGCGCCGTTGCCGCCCTTGCGGACGCCGGACGAGGCGCCGACAGACTTGCCGCTCTCGATCTTCATGAGGGCGAACCTCCGCTGATGCCGTTTCCGATTGATTAACGTTTCAAAATTGAACCGGTCGTTAACCGAACTGGTGGCGTGTCGGTCTGATGGGATTTGCATCACGCGCGGCGCGTTTCGGCCTTTTGGCCATGGCCTCAGTGGCGGCGATCACCACCCCGATCGCGACGCCCGCGGCATGGGCCGGGCCGCGCATCAAGGATGTCGCCGACTTTGAAGGCGTCCGCGAGAACCAACTCGTGGGCTATGGACTGGTTGTCGGCCTCGCCGGCACCGGAGATTCTTTGCGAAACTCGCCGTTCACGCGCCAAAGCTTGGCGGCGATGCTCGAGCGGCTGGGCGTCAACGCCGCCGAAGGCAATTTGAACACTCGCAACGTCGCCGCCGTGATGGTGACCTCGAACCTGCCGCCGTTCGCCAGCCAAGGCTCGCGCATCGATGTAACGGTGTCTGCCCTCGGCGATGCACGCAGCTTAGCCGGCGGCCAGTTGCTGGTGACGCCGCTCATGGGCGCGGATCAACAGATTTACGCGGTCGCGCAAGGCGCGCTGGCGATTGGCGGCTTCTCCGCTGCAGGCGCTTCCGGTTCTTCGGTGACGCGCGGCGTGCCGACTGCCGGCCGCATCGCTTCCGGCGCGCTGGTCGAGCGCGAGATTCCATTCGATATCGCAGGCCAAAGCGAATTGCGCTTGGCGCTGCGCAATCCCGATTTCACCACAGCTCAGCGCATCGCGCAGGCGATCAACAATGTCGTTGGCGCTGGCACGGCGCGGCCGGCCAATCCGGGCACCGTGATCCTAACGCGCCCCGCCGCTTATGCCGGCGACATGGTGGCGTTGATCAGCGCCATCGAAAATCTCGAAGTCGAGGTCGATACGGCGGCGCGCATCGTCATCGATGAAAGCTCCGGCATTGTCGTCATGGGCGAAAACGTGCGCGTTTCCACCGTTGCGATCGCGCAGGGCAATCTCACCATCTCGATCCAGGAAGATCCGTTCGTCAGCCAGCCCGAACCGTTCTCGCGGGGCGAGACGGTGGTCGTGCCGTCCACCACCGTCGATGTCGAAGAAGAAGCCGGTGGGCTAGTCGTGGTGCCGGGCGGCGTGCCGCTTCGGCAGTTGGTCAACGGCCTGAACGCACTCGGCGTCACGCCACGCGACATGATCTCGATCCTGCAGGCGCTGAAAGCCGCCGGCGCGATCCAAGCCGAAATCGAAGTGATGTAGATGACAGACGCGATCTCCCTCGCCGGCGCGCCGCTGCCGATCAGCACCGCTACGCGTGGTCACGGGCCCCGCGACGCTGGAGCACCAGTGCCCCCCGAGGTGCGGCGCGCGGCGGAAGAGTTCGAGGCGGTGTTCCTCTCGGAGATGCTGGCCCCGATGTTCGAGGCGCTCGATACCGACGGGCTCGGCGGCGGCGGTACGGGCGAACAGATTTTCCGGCCGATGCTCGTCGAACGCTACGCGGAATCGATTGCGCGCTCCGGCGGCGTGGGCATCGCCGATAGCATCGTGCGCGAACTGATGCGGCTGCAGGAAGCCGTCATTGTCGAACCGGAGGCCGCCGATGGCGCTGCTGGCTGACGACGCGCGCGATCGCGCCGCGCAATTGCTGCTTATCACCGAACGGCTCAGCGCTTTGATCACGGCGGAGACGCAGCGCATCGAGGCGCGCCTGCCCCCGCTTGAAGGCGCCGAGGCGGAAGAGAAAACGCGGCTCGCCAACGCCTATCGGCTGGAGCTGACGCGCATCAAGCACGACCGCAGCCTGATCGAAGGCGCAAGCCCGGAAACGCTCACCAAACTGCGCTCGGCGACCGAGACGCTCCACGTCGCCATGGCGGCGCACGAGACGGCACTCAACGCGGTCAAGGTAATCAGCGAGGGCCTCGTTCACGCCATGGCGGAGGAGATCGCACGGCTGCGCGGCGGCGAGACCGGCTATCAGGCCAGCGGCAATCTCGCGGCTGCGAGCGGCCCGATGCCGACGGTGATCGATAAGAGCGCTTAACAAACGCCGTGAATAAACCCCGGTCCGGGGACCTTTTCGCCTTTCCTGTAATTCATCTTGCTCTACGGCGTCACAGCCGGTTCTGTATGTGCGGCTGCGGTCCGGGACAAAGATGAGGCATACGAAGGTATCGAGCGCTTGGCGCCCGGTGGGGGCGCGTCGCGGCGCATCTGCGCCGCAAGGGATCATCGGCGCACTCGTGTTTAACGTGTGCATGCTGGTGCTCGCCGTCGCCAGCGCCTTCGCAGTCCTGATCATCGGCCGCGATCACCTCTACGCTTACGAATACTCCGAAGCCGGCGCGCGCGTGATTTCGGCCCGGGTCGAAGAGCTCAACGCCGAATTGATCCAGCTCGATTTTGACCGCTACCGCCAGTGGGACGACCTGATCGCGCTCGAACTGATGTCAGGCGACATCGCAGCGGCTCGCGGCTTCATGCTGTCGGGGCGCGAAATGCTGCCGCCGCGCTACGCCAATGTGCTGCGTCGCACGAATGACGACGCCGAGATGGAACTCGCCGGGCTTGAACTGCTAACGCCAGGAACGCGGGCGCGTTACGAAGAGCGCGTGCCCCTGCTCTCGCGCCGGGCTGAGAGCGTGGCCGCCGTAACAGAGCGCGTGACGCCGAATTTCGTCGGCGACGCCGATGATTTCGAACTGATGGCGCGGGCGCTTATCGCCGAGCCCTCCACCGATACGCTGCAGTTCATCCTGACCGGCTTCAGCCTTGGGCTAGCCGGCGATTTCGGCCCGGAGGCGACCACCGGTGCGGTGGCGCTGCTGATCGCCAGCCGGCGGACCGACTATCCGGCCGCGTTCGGCGCCGAGATCGAGACGTTGCTGAACGAGGCGCTCCCCGTCGAAGCCTTCCGCACCGCGGCGATGGCGGGCAGCGAAGACCCTGGCGCGTTCGCCAACGCAGCGGCCGCGTTCCGCTCTGTCGCCGACACCGCGCGCGCGGAACAAGTGCGCGAAGCCTTGGCCTCGCTAGGCGCCGTGAGCGACGCGACATCGCCAAGTGCGGCCGTCGATTTCATCACCCACGCGACCGCCCTGCGGGATCTGCCGCGCTTGCGTTTGGTGGCGCAAGCCGCGGGCGAACGCGCATCGGCGGCGGCCAAGCGCCTGCCGCGCGACGGGCGCTTGCTGGAAGCGGCGCGCGGTGACCTGCGCATCACCCGCGAACTCGCGATCGCGCTCGCGGCGGCGGGCGCAGCGCTGGCCGGCCTGCTGCTCATCCTCGGCATCAAGGGTTATCAAGCCGGGCGCCGGATTTGGCGGCGGATGCAGGATGACGATTACGGCAGCGAATTGGTCGATATCGGCGCCAGCAATTGGCGCCCGCTCTGATCAGGCCCTGAACAGGGTCAGCACAGCTTGCGGTTCGGCGTTGGCGATGGCCATGCCGCCAGCTTTCTCGAGCCCCTGACGCACCTGCAACGCAAGCAACCGCGCGCTGTCAGCGTCGAGATCAGTGCGCACGCTGGCGGCTTCCGCGGCGCCGAGAAAACCTTGATGCGCCTCCAGCGAGCGCACGGAATCGAGCAGCCGCGTCATCGCATCCTGGAGCTTTTCCATCGAACGCTGCACAGCTTGCGGCAGCTCAGCGTCAGCAACTTCAGCCTCTGACGACACCGCCATCACATCATCCGCGCTCGGCTCGGCCTTCAGACGCAGATCGACACCGTCAATGGTGACGGAGGCCGCGCCTGGTTCGGCTTGCACGCTGACCGTCCCGCCCGCAACGAGTGTTGCGCCTCGGCCGATCGCAGCTTCCAGGCGTTCCGCAAACGCGCTCAGCGCCGCGTCGAGATCAGCTTGTGAACCGCTCTTGGCCGCGGCTTGCACCTGCACCAGCATGGCTTGCGCTTCATGCCCCAGCGCCAACGCTTCCTGCACATGCGCCAAGCCAGCGCGCACGCTTTCGCGGGACGAGGCCAGTGACGCGCCGCTCAGCTCGACGCTATCGCCTGGCGTAGGCATTTCGCGACGTTGCGGCGCTGCGCCATTGGCGCGCGCCATACGCTGATCGACGCCGAGCGCATTTGCGCCCGTCGCACCTGGCATGATGCTGGAAACCATAGAGCCTGCTCCTTCGGATCGCGCGTCCCAAGCGAAGACGCGCGGCGCGCTTCGCCGCAGGCGTGAAGAAAGCGTAAATGCGTTAACGAAACGTTAACGCTATCGCCTCCGAACCAAATAAATTTAGATTTTGTTTACTCGCCGCTCAGCGTGCGGAGATAGGCCATCACGGCGCGCGAGTAAGCGAGTTGCGCTTCGCTCGGATACTTGCGCAGCATCTCGGCGGTCGAGGTGTCAGTCAAGGTGTGGACGAAGCGCTGAGCTTCCGCATCGAGGCGAACTTCGGCTTTATCGGGCATCGCTTCAGCGCCCAGCATCGCCGCATGTTCGGCCCTGCGCCGTTCGGCTGCTTCCGCGGCCTGGCTGGGCTCAGACACGAGAGCCGGCGCGCGCGCCGGCATCAGAGCCACGGGGGGAGCGATGGTGGACATCGATCATGCGCAAAGGAAATCGGCGGGGAGCACGAAGCTCCCCGCCTTTTCCGTTTCCGCTCTTAGCGGAAGAACGACAGAACGATCGATGGCGCCGAATTGGCGATCGACAAGGCTTGCGCGCCCAGCTGCTGCTTAACTTGCAGCGCTTGCAGGCGGGCCGATTCCTTGGCGAGGTCGGCGTCGACGAGGTTGCCGATACCAGCTTCGATCGAGTCAGACAGCTTGCCCAAGAAGGTCTTTTGCACGTCGAGCGCCTTCGATTGCGCACCGAGCGAAGCAAGGTCCTTGTTGAGGTTGGTCAGCGCGTCGTCGATGGCGTTGGAGGCCACCGCACCGCCCGCCGCCGTGGAGATATCCAGCGACGAAGAGAAGTTCGCGAGCGCTTGGCCCGAAGTGCCGAGGCGGAAGTCGAAGCCCGCGACGACCAGCGAGTTGCTGCCCGTGCCCGGCGCGACGACTTGGCTGAACTGCGTGCCGGTGATGCCATCGGTGCCGTCAAAGAAGCCGTTGTCATCGAGACCCGTGCCCGAACCGTTCTCGTAGGTAACGGTGAACTGCTCTTGCGAGGCGTAGCTGATGGCGCCCGTGGTGTCGTCGTAAGACGCCGTCACGCGGCCGCCGGAAGCTTGGCCAACGCTGTCGACGAATTGCTGGATCGTGTCGGTTGCATCGACGTCGACCGTGAAGGTCGTCGTTTCATTGCCCGACGTGATCGTGAACGACAGAACGTCGCCGCCGCCAACCGTGAGCGCGCCGTTCGCCGTTTCCAGCGTGGTGGCCGACGAGTAGAGCGTGCCGAAGGTCAGGCCGTCGAGGTCGTAAGCGCCGGCGGTGCCGCTGATGTCAGAGGTCAGAACGCTGAACGCGGACGCACCACCGGTGAGGTTCGAACCGTTGACCAGGTTCGAGCCGTTGAACGTCGCGGCGTTGGCGATCTGGTTGATTTGATCGCGCAGAGCGGCGAAGTCGGCCTGCAGAGCGTCACGTTGGTCTTGAGACAGGTCGTTCGCTTGCGCGGCGACGGCCTTGTCCTTCAATTGCTTCAGGATGTCGCCGATGGCTTCACCGGCCGACAGACCGACGTCGATAACCGAAGTCGCGCGATCGATACCGTCTTGCACAGCGCCGAGCGAGGCGACGCGCGCGCGTTGACCTTCAGCGATAGCGAACACGGCGCCGTTGTCCTTCGCCGACGCGACCTTGAGGCCGGTGTTGACGCGGTTTTGGACTTCCGAGAGTTCGCGGGTGGTTTGGGTGAGCGATTGGAGCGCAACGAGGGCGCCGTAATTGGTATTCACGCTGGTCATTTATTTGTCCTTCTGGACTTGTGTTGAACCGGCCATTTTAGCCAGCTGAGCGTTGCCGCCCGATCCGCACGGAATTCTCCGCACGCCCTCCCCCGCCAAGGGTTAGACGCTTTGCGTTGCCGGTATTTCTACGGATTGAGGGTTAATATTGCGTCAGCGCCGAAACGATTCTTGCTAGGCAATTAGTGCCCAGTTAGCGAAGCGCGAGGCCTTCCATCATGGTGCGGTTTATGTCGATCAATGGCTCGACATCGGCGCCTTCGCGCAGCACCTGACTCGAATAGCGCGACACCCAAAGCGCCAGCGAGATGATCTGGCCGCGCAACGCCATCGGCAATTGGTTCTCCGGCGCTGAGCAATCGGCCGAGAGCAGATTCCAAAGCCTGCGGTTGGATTCAAGCGCCTCGGCGACGAGCGCCGGGGCGGGTTTTTCATCCTTGATGCGCAGGAGCGCGGCCGTCGCTTGGCCGAAGGCGCGATATTCCAGGTCGCGCGGTTGCTCAGCCTGTGTGGCCGCGCGCTGGTACGCTTTGATCGACATGCCCAAGCCCCAAGCGCTCGGCCTCAAACGTGATGAGTTTCCGGCAGCGCATCAATGCGCGGTAATATTCCCCGCCCATTACTTCTTTGGAAACGCCGATACATTCTGCGAGCACCGCTGGATCGCGCACCGCGCCCATGAACTCGGCCAGGCGGGCAGCGAACTCGGCATACGCCTTCTCGCGGCCCATCTCGTCGAGATACATGAGCATGATGGGGAAGTAGATCCGTTTGGCGGGCGTGTCGGCCTCGTCCGCCTGCATGATGTCCTTTTCGCGCAGCACCGAGGCCTTGTTCTGCAGAACAAGCGCGGCGCGCCGGTCGCCGTTTTGCACGACCGCCCCGTTGACGACGAATTTCTCGCCCGGGCGCAGGGACAACTTCAGTGGCATGAGGCCCTCTCCTCCCGCTTCTGGGAGTCCATCGGGTGTAAGAGTCACGCCTTCAGGTTAACGAGATGTTGCGCGCGGCGCCGCGCGGGCCTTATTGCTGGCTCGAAACATCGGGCGCGCCGAGCGCGCCGAGACGAAATGTATTGGGAGCTCAGATGCGGTTCGAGGGAACGAAGGACTATGTCGCTACGGAAGACCTGAAGGTTGCCGTCAACGCGGCGATCACGCTGGAGCGGCCGCTCCTGGTCAAGGGCGAACCCGGCACCGGCAAAACCATGCTGGCGATCGAGGTCGCCAAGAGCCTCGGCGCGCCGCTGATCGAGTGGCATGTCAAATCGACCACCAAGGCCGTACAAGGGCTCTACGAATACGACGCGGTGATGCGCCTGCGCGATAGCCAACTAGGCGACACGCGCTCGAGCGACATTGCCAACTACATCAAGCGCGGCAAACTCTGGGAAGCGTTCGAGAGCGATGTGCGCCCTGTGCTGCTGATCGACGAGGTCGACAAAGCCGACATCGAGTTTCCGAACGATCTTCTGCAAGAACTCGATCGCATGGAGTTCTACGTCTATGAACTCGACCGCACCATCAAGGCCAAAGTGCGCCCCGTCATCCTGATCACGTCAAACAACGAGAAGGAATTGCCCGACGCGTTCCTGCGCCGCTGCTTCTTTCATTACATCCGCTTCCCCGACGAAGAAACAATGCGCGCCATCGTCGAGAGCCACTATCCCGGCGTGAAGACGCGGCTCGTCAACGAAGCCCTGAAAATTTTCTACGACATCCGCAAAGTGCCGGGCCTGAAGAAAAAACCGAGCACGAGCGAGTTGCTCGATTGGCTGAAGCTGCTGCTGACCGACGACATCGATCCGGAAACGCTGAAGAGCCGCGATCCGTCAAAGCTCATCCCGCCGATGCACGGCGCGCTGTTGAAGAACGAAGCGGATGTGATGCTGTTTGAGCGGCTGGCGTTTTTGGCGCGGCGGGAGCAACGGGGCGGCGGGAGCTAATGTTCCAACGCTTCTTCACCGAACTTCGCGCCGCGCGGGTGCCTGTCAGCCTCAAGGAATACCTTGTGCTGGTGGAGGCGCTGGAGAAGGACGCCATCGCGCCGAATGTGGAGCAGTTCTACTATCTCTCGCGCGCGACGTTGGTGAAGGACGAGCGCCATCTCGATAAGTTTGACCGCGTGTTCGGGCATGTGTTCAAGGGGCTCGATAGCGCGGCCGAGGCGGTGAACGCGGAAATTCCGGCTGAGTGGCTGCGCGCGCTGACGGAGAAGTTTCTCACCGATGAAGAGAAGGCGCAGATCGAAGCGCTGGGCGGTTGGGACAAGTTGATGGAGACGCTGAAAGAGCGGCTCGAAGAACAGAAAGAGCGCCACCAAGGCGGCAACAAATGGATCGGAACAGGCGGCACGAGCCCATACGGCAATAGCGGTTACAATCCCGAAGGCGTACGCATCGGCGGCGAAGGCGGCCAGCGTAAGGCCGTGAAGGTCTGGGACAAGCGCGAATACAAGAACCTCGACGACAGCGTCGAGCTAGGCGTGCGCAACATCAAGGTCGCACTCCGGCGCTTGCGCAAGTTCGCGCGCACCGGCGCGCCGGATGAACTCGATCTCGACGGCACAATCAAGACCAGCGCCCGCCAAGGCTATCTCGACATCGTCATGCGGCCCGAGCGGCGCAACGCCGTGAAAGTGCTGCTGCTGCTCGATATCGGCGGCTCGATGGATTCGCACATCAAGCTTTGCGAGGAATTGTTCTCCGCCGCGCGCACTGAGTTCAAGAGCCTCGAATTTTTTTACTTCCACAATTGCCTCTATGAGAGCGTGTGGAAGGACAATCGCCGCCGTCACGACGAAAAGACGATGACGTGGGATTTGCTCCACAAATACCCGAGCGACTACCGCATCGTCTTTGTCGGCGACGCGACCATGAGCCCGTACGAAATCACCTACCCCGGCGGTTCGGTAGAGCATTGGAACGAAGAGCCGGGCGCGATCTGGCTGCAACGGTTCGCCGATGTGTATGAGCGCATGGTCTGGCTCAATCCAACGCCGCGCGCGCACTGGGACCACACGCCCTCGATCCAGCTGGTGCGCGAGATTATCGGCCCAGACCGCATGTTTTCATTGACCATCGAGGGTCTCGACGGGGCGATGCGGGAGCTCAGCCGCTAACGCGGCGCCTTGGCGCAGGCGCGCCCTGAGCCTAAGTTTGGCCCAAGGCTGGTGGGAGAACGCGCCCTATGCGCGCATTGTTTTTGATCATTATCGTTCTGTTTTTGGCGACCATCGCCGTGTTCGCGTTCCAGAACCTCTATTCGGTGACGGTTGCGTTTTTCGGCCTGCAACTGACCGCGCCTTTGGCGTTCCTGATCGCGCTCATCTATTTGCTCGGCATGGCGACGGGCGGCAGCCTGATCTCGTTCCTGCGCTACTCCATTCACAAAGCGACGGCCAAGCCCGGGGTGCGCGCATCAGCGCCGCCGCCGAAGGTAATCGATCATGCGCCGTGAGGCTGGGGGACTGACGATGCTGAAACGCACCATGATGGCAGCACTCGCGGTGGCGCTCGCTGCGTGCGGCGTCGGCGCGCCATCGGTTGAGGGCGGCACTCAAACCGGCGAGATCGATCCGCGCGTGATCCAGGCGCGCGGTACGCTGGCCGAAAGCGAACAGGCCACGATCGCTATTTTTGAATCGGTTGCGCCGTCCGTGCTGTTGGTGATCAGCGGCGGCGGGTTTAGCCAAGAGGTCGGCAGCGGCACCGGTTTCGTCTGGGACGCTGAGGGCCACGTCGTCACCAACAATCACGTCGTCCAGGCGCCGCAAGTCATCATTCGCTTGCCCAATGGCGAAGACATCGCCGCGCAGGTCATCGGCCGTGCGCCGCAATACGACATCGCCGTTCTGCGCCCCGAAAGGCGCATCGAAGCTCCGGCGCTAGCGATTGGCACCTCGGCCGATCTGCAAGTCGGACAAGCGACGTTCGCAATCGGCAACCCGTTCGGCTTCGACCGCACCATCACCTCCGGCATCGTCAGCGCGTTGGGGCGTCAATTGCCGACGCGCGAAGGCCGCGAGATCGCCGACGTCATCCAAACCGACGCCGCCATCAATCCCGGCAATTCCGGCGGCCCCCTGCTCGATAGCGCCGGGCGCGTCATCGGCGTGACGACGGCGATCTACTCGCCGTCTGGCGCCTACGCGGGGCTGGGCTTTGCGGTGCCGATCGACACCGTTGTGCGGGTGGTGCCGGCGCTTATTCGCGACGGGCGCGCGCCGATTGCGGGCATTGGCATTCTCGCCGCCGATCAATCGATCGCAGCGCGCCTCGGTGTCGAAGGCGTGCTCATCTGGGAAACCTCTGGCGGCTCGCCTGCGGCGCGCGCCGGCTTGCGCGGCACCGATCCGCAACGCGGCGTCGTCGGCGATGTTATCGTGCAAGCGGAAGGTCAGCCGATACGCCGCTTGGCTGATCTCACCGGCGCGCTCGACCGGCTCGGCGTCGGCGGCGAGATTGATCTCACCATCCGTCGAGGCGATCGCACGCTCGAGGTCAGTGTGCCGATCGAGGATATCGGCGCCGAACGCGGCGGCGGACCGACTGCGCCGGATAAATAGTGCTCAAGCGCGCGGTTGCGCCCACACCATATCGGCCGGATCGAAGCCGAAGCTTTGCATGCGCTGCTCGAACCCGGCGCGCTCGGCCGGCGTCAGCGTCTCGGCGCGCGTCAGCAACCAGAAATAACGGCCGCGCGGCTCGCTGACGATGCTCCAGCTATAATCCTCGGCGCGGTCGATCACCCAATAGTCGCCCCAGAATGGGCCAAAGAAACTAACCTTGAGCTGCCCCTCGCCGACCACGCGCGCGCGGCCATTGGCGACACGCTCGCCGCCATCCTCTTCAAAGCAGGTGTTGCGCACCGAAATGAGTCCGTCGTCGCGGACGCCATATTCGGCCGTAGCGCGCGCACAGCCGCGCTCGAACGAGTTTGGAAGCCTCGCTTGTTCGTGCCAGAGCCCTAGATAAGCGTCACGGTCGATCGACTCCGTGGTCAGCGGCGGCTGGTCGGACAATCGATAAACCGGGTTAGCCACGCACGCGGAAAGCGAAAGGGCGGCCAAAAGCACCAAGAGTGAACGCATGGGGGCTGATACGCACGACTTGTGCGATTGGTTCCGTTTGGGGAGACTGTGCCCCGGGGAGTCGTATGGATCGCCGCCTTTTCCTAGCCGCCGGCGCATGCAGCGCGGTCAGCGCATCGACGCTATTGACGGCCCAGGCGCAACCGGCTGCGCCGTTCGCCGATGCGCTGCGCTATAGCGCCGAGCGCGGGGGCGCCGGTGTGCTCATCGTCCGCCACGGCATCGTGTTGGCGGAGGATTATGCGGCCGGTCGACCCGATACGCGCTGGCCCATCGGCGCCGGCACGCGGGTCTTTGCGCCGCTGCTCGCCGCCTCGCTCGCCGACGACCGTTTGCTCAACCTGGATGAACCCGTCGCCTTCACGCTGGGCGACTGGGGCGCGCATCCGGTGAAGAGCACGATCTCCATCCGCGCGCTGCTCAGCGGCACCAGCGGCATTGGCTTTGGCCGTCGCGACGCGCGCACGCTTGAAGCGGCGCTGATGCTTGAACCGGTCGATTCACCCGGCATGCGCTTCATCGACGACGCTGCCGCCTATATTCTCTTCACCGAAATCGCGCGCCGCAAATTGCTCGGCGCCGGCGGCGAGACCGATCCGGCGCGCTACCTCACTACGCGCACGTTGCTGCCAATCGGATGCGTACCGATCGGATGGACGCGCAGCGCAGATGGCGCGCCATATCTGGACGATGGCGCCGCGGTGTCGGCGCGTGGCTGGGCGCAAGTGGGCGAATTGATCCGCCGCGAAGGCGTGTGGCGCGCACAGCGCTTGGCCGATGACGGCGTGTTGCGCGAAGCGGTGCGCGGCTCATTTGCGGAATCGCGCGCGGGCTTTGGCCTATGGCTCGCTGCACCGGCGCGCAGCCGCGACGACCTCGGCATCGATAGCGACCTCTGGCGCGCCAATTCTCCCGCGCCGACCGATCTTGCCATGGCGGCGGGCGCGGGCGGACAGCGGCTCTATTTCTCGCCGACGACAGGCATTGTCATCGTCCGCCAAGCACAGTCACTGGCGCCGGACCAAAACTGGTCCGACGCGCAGTTTCTATCTTTGGTCTGGCGCGGGCTTGCTTAGGCGCGCGGACGGATCAGCAGGCCGGCAATGAGGCCAAGAATGCCGCCGCCTGCAGCGCCAGTGATCAGATTGGCCAAGTGAACGCCGTTGTCGCCTTCGATCAGGTTCGACCACATCGCGGTGATGCCGCCGACCGCTTCGACATTGCCGCTGGCATAGCCAGCCGCGAGACCGCCGAGGGCGCCGATCACGGTGCGGCCAAGCAGACCGCCGCCGCCGCGCGTCACCGCGCCAAGAATATTGCCGCCCACAGCGCCGCCGACGGCTTGGACGATATAGGCCAGAATGGTCGGATCCATTTGAGAGCTCTCCCCTTCCCTCGTGCGCGGCCCCTGAGGTCGCGCTTGGGCCGCCAGCATACGAGTTCCCAACCGGGTGACAAACAAAGATTGCACGCCTGTAATGCGAAACGGGCGCAGGTTCGCCGCTTGTTCGCGTCAGCGGCGCCGCCGCCATGCAAGCGAATCTCCTTGCACTTATGCACAGTCGTGAGCGGAAGCCGCTGCTGTCGGCCATAAGGGCGTGTGCTAAAGCGAAGCTCAACTGCTCCAGGCCCCCCGCCACATGATCGACGTCCGCATAATCTGCACCCACGACGCAGCCAAGCTTGCGGAAACGCTGACGCGCTTGCTCGAAGCCGAGGAACATCGCGTGCGCCTCACCATCGGGCGCCAAGCGATGGGCGAACTGCAGGGCGCGCGAGAAACCAAAGACGCGGTCGTGCTGATCTGGTCGCCCGATGCGCGCAGTCAGACATTCATGCTCGAATGGGCGCGCCAGATCGATGCAACGCGCGTGATCGACATCACGCTGACGCCGGATTGGCCGCGCATCGGCCGCAAGGTGACGGCAATCGACTTCGCACAATGGCGCGGCGACCGCAGCGAACGCGCGGCCTGGAACGCGCTCAACGATCGCCTGCGCGGCGTCGCGCGCGCGATCAATCCGCCGAAGCCGCCGCCGAAATACGCAACGCTCGCGCTCGGCCTCGCGAGTGCTGCAGCGATGACCGGCGCGGTGTTTTTGCGCATGAACGATGTCGCGGCGCCATCGAGCCCAGGCGCGCCAGCGGCCGGCGATCAACTGGTCGCCGCCGATCCTGACACCGGACTTGGCGGGCCGGTGCTCGCTCTTGAACCGGCATCGGTGGGCGAATGGGGCATTCCAGCGCGCAATTTTCCCGACGCACCATTGATCCGCGACAGCGGTGGGCCGGAGCTGATGAACGCGCCCGAACCGATTGGGTATCTCGAATTGCGCGACGCGACTTTTCTCGAGCGTTTGAGCGCGATCAATCCGCTGCGCGAGCGCGAAAACGAAACGCCCTGATTAGCCCGGGCCGCGGCGCAGACGCAGCCAGTGCATGATCGCCCAGCCGTGCGCCTCGTGGCGCACGCGCAGGATCGCTTCGGCTGGCGACATCCAGACCAGCGTATGATCCGGCTCGGTCGCCGCGCCATCGGCTGCGGAAAGCTCCACCTCGTAGAACGTCGCCAGCGAATTGCGTGGTTCAGTCTTGTTGACCCAATACTGACCCGCGCGCCCGATCACACGCGTCGGCCAAACGGTCAGCCCCGTCTCTTCCTGAAACTCGCGCATCAGCGCCGCCGCTTCGTCTTCGTCCGCTTCGACGCCGCCGCCAGGGAGATCGTATTCGTACGGCGCTCGCTTGCCGATCTGGACGATGGCGATATTGGCCTCGCCACGCGGGCACACGCCGTAGGCGCTGGTCCGCTCAAGATAGGTGATGCCGGACTGAGTCGAGCCGAATTGGAGGGCAAAGCGCGTCATGAGCGCCGATATAGCGCGCTTGGGCCCCTGCGGCCATGACAGGATTTGACGCTGGTAAGACCGCGTGGCGTAAGGGCCGGCATGGATCTCGACCGCATCAACCCAGTCGCGCTGATCACGGGCGCTACCACCGGCGCAGGCAGCGCCTGCGCACGCGCCATCGCCAGCCGCGCCGATGGCGGCCTCATCCTCGTCGGCGATGACGCCGCCGCGCTCGACGCGTTGGCGGACAAGCTCGGCCAACAGGGTGCGGCGCCCGAGCGCGTCTCCATGCTCGCTTTCGATGTCGCCGATCCCGATGCGTGGAAGCGCGCGCACGATTTCATCAAAGGCCAATACGGCCGCCTCGACTGGGCGATTGTCAACGCTGACGCCACCGCGCCCGAAGTGCAGTCCGACCTGGTGCAATGGCCGCAAGCGCTCGCGCATCTCGAAGGCGCGGTGCTGACATTGCGCTCGGTAATGCCGCTGATGAAACTCAACAGCCAAGGCGGCGCCATCGTCGTCGCCGCTGCTGGACACGCGCTGAAGCCCGACGCGGGCAGCGCTCCCTTCTCCGGCAAGCCGGGCCTACTGCAAATGGTGCGCGCCGCCAGCAAGGAAGGCGCGCCCGACATTCGCGTCAACGCCGTCGCCGCCGACAGCGCCGATGCTGCTGTCAAAGCGTCGGCGCCCGCATTTGCGGATTTGGTGCGGGAAACCGGCAGCGAGCGGCTGGCGCTGGAACGGATCACCATCCTGGGCACGCCTCTGGTGCGCTACGGCGACAATATCTCCAGCGCGATCATCATGTTGCTGTCGGATGACGCCCCCATCACGGGTGCGACGCTTATCGTGGACAGCGCCTATACGCTCTGATGGTCGCGAAACGCGATTCGCGAGGCGGGCCATGATGTCTTTGTTTCAACGCTTCCTGGGCTTTGACCGGCTGCTCGGGCCGAGCCTGGTGAAGCTCGTTTATTATGTCGGCGCCGCCGCCATCGTCGTGCTCGCAGCGGGCGCGCTGCTCACCGCGATCTTCTCGCTGGCCGGCGGCAATTTCGGCGCAGCGGCGATGCAATTGCTCGCCGTGCCGGCGGTCGCGGCGGTGGCCTTCGTCTATTGGCGATTTTTGTGCGAGCTCTTCATGCTGGCGTTTCTCGCCTACGAACGCCTCGGCGAAATCCGTGACTCGATGCGCATCGCAACCGGTGAAGCGTCAGCGCCCGATCCGGATCATCCGGCGTTCTAATCCAGAAAGCGCTGCACGAGTTCTGACGGCACGCGCTTCACGCGGCGAGTGTTTGCATCGAGCAAGCACCAGTTCGACTTGATCTGCACGGCGGGTTTTTCGCTGCCGACTTTGTAGATGTCGACGAAGCGCGCCCAGGCCGCGCCCTGCGGCGCATCATCGACGCGCGTGCGCACTTCCACTTCATCGCCGAGCGTCAGTGCGGCGCGGTAGTCGGCTTCGTGTCGGAGCACCACCCAGACGAGGCCCGCCAGCATTTCTTCGCTCGCGCGCGATCGCCAATGCGCGATGGCGATCTCTTGCGCCCAACGCAGATAGACGATGTTGTTGACGTGGCCGAGTTCGTCGATATCGGCGGCGACGACCGGGAAGCGCTGAGTGAAACTTTGAGCGGCCATAACACCACTCTAGCGCGAAACGCTCAGGCCGCCTCGGCGGCGAATTGTTCCAGCGCCGCGAGCGCCTCGTCCAGAGCGGCGCGCACGCGGGCCAAAACTTCAGCGCTCTGCGCGTCCGGCGCAGCTTCCGCCGCCTCGCATGCGGCCGCGAGCCGGTTGAGCCCAATGCCGCGGGCCGAGCCTTTCATGGTGTGAACCGCATCGCGCCAGCCCGCGCCCTGCCCGAGCGCTGCTACCCACGCTTCCACTTGCATGCGGAAAAGGCCGAGCACCTCAACCTGCAACGCGCGGTCAGCGCCGGTCATGTGATCGAAATGGGCGCGGTCGAGCACGAGCATGCGCCGATTGTGACGCCCTGGCTCTTAAGGCGAGGTTAGAGAACCGGCGGGCCAACTAGGCCGTGCGCCCAGGCGATCAGCGCCGCCCCTGCAACACCGACCAAGCCGCGCCAGCCGATTTCGCCAAGCGCCAGCCGGTTGCGCCCTTGCGCGATCGCAGCGAACGGCGCGTTCGAGGTGACGTCAGCAAAACGCGGCCAGGCTTCGGGATCACGCGCCGCGCCCTTACGGTCGATCGATCGCGCGCCCAGCACCGCCATCGCGCCGAGCGCGCCGAACAGCATGACAGCGAAGCGCTCGCCATTGGTCATCAGGTGTGACGCAGCCCAGAACGCCACGCCCCACAGGAAGGGATGACGCGTGATCCGCAGCACGCCGCGCGCCGGTTCTGGCTGGGCCAAAGCCCGGCTCTCAAAGCCTGCCAATGTCGGCCCCGGCGTCAGCACGCCCGTCACGCCGAGCGCCACCCCGAACAGCCCCAACGCCAGCGCCGGCCAGCGCAGCCATTCCGGCGGCAGCCAAAGCGCTTCGTTCAGCGGATCGAACGGGTCGGCGCGCATCGCGCCATAGCCCTGGATCATCCACACCAGCAGCCCAAGCGAGAGCAGCGAAAACACGGCCCGATACGACCCCTCGCCGATCAGCCCGACCAGCCGCGCTCTGAGCCCCGTCGCGGATAGGCCGACATGGATCAGCACGAAAGCGATCAACGCCCAGACAAACCCATCCATGCCGATCACCCCTGCGCGAACGCCGTTCCAGCGCGACCCTCCTGCACTGGACGGCGCCCCGCAATGCCCTTATGTCCGACCCTCGTTTGAGTCGATGGGTGATTAGCTCAGTTGGTAGAGCAGCTGACTCTTAATCAGCGGGTCACAGGTTCGAATCCTGTATCACCCACCATTCTACGCTCGCGTTAGCGCGCGTAGAATGTCCTCCGAAGCCTTGGCGTAGGAGGACTGTACGCTCCGGGCGCGCGCTTCGGATGACTTACGCCGAGCACCAAAATCCAAAACAAAAAAGCCGGCGCGCTTTCGCGGCCGGCCTTCTAGCGTTTGACGCGCCCTGCTTAGAAGCGGAAGCGGATGGCGGCGTTGATGCTGTGGCGCTCGATCTGGTCGCCGTATTCGCCTTCATAGCCGAGCGAGAATGTCGAGTAGCCGTTGGTGGCGTCGACGCCGATGCCGACCAGCGCGCCGCCATCGCCGAAGCCCTCATCAGTGAGCGTGAATTCGTCGCCAGTGGAGACGAAGCGGAACGTGCGCTCGGCCTCTTCGTCGATGATGTTGGCGCGATAGCCAGCGAACAAACGCGGCGCGATCACGGTTTCGCCGCGCATGCGGAAGCGCGCGCTGAGCTCGACCCCGACATCGCCCCACAGACGCTGCGACGTGGTGCTGTCGACCTCGTAGTCGATCGCCGCGCCGCCGCCTTCTTCAGTGTAGCCGTCCTCGGCGAGGAAGACGTAAGTGAGCGCCGCTTGCGGCGTGATCACGAACGAGTTGCCAAGGCTGAGCGGCACCGAAGCGCGCGCCATGCCGTGGCCTTCGTACGCCCACCATTCGGCTTCGCTGATTGCTTCGAAGTCCTCGCCAATCTGCACGTAGCGCTGCGAGTTCATTTGGCCGGCGCCTACGCCGACGACAAAGTCGAGATCGACGATGCCGACTGCTGTGCCGAGATATGCGCCGACTTGGCCCAACGTTGCTGAGATCTCGCCTTCGGGCCGCCCCTCTTCCTCAACTTCCGAGGTGATGAACGAGGCCGACAAACCGAACAGGCCGCCATTCTCGAGCGGGCCGTCAATGCCGAGCGCCATGCCGAAGCCGTAGCCGGTGAACTCCTGGCCGTTCAGCGACGGCGGCGTACGCGAAACGAAGTAACCGATCTCCTGCGCCCACACCGACACTTCGTCGATACCTTGCAGGCGCGTCGCCGCGAGACGATTGCCGCTCGCGCCTTGCGCTTGCTGGATCGCAGTGGCGGCGAGCTCAGCGGCAGCCGAAGAGAAGCTCGGCATCAGGTCGTCATAAGCGTCATCGAAGGCGGCTTGGGTTTCGAGACCGAGGAAGGCCGCCGCGGCTGCATCGTCAAGGCGCAACGCCGCGATGATCGGATCGAAAGCGATGCCCTGATTGATGGTGAGGCCGAGTTCGGTCGCGTCCTTTAGATCGTAAACCGCCTGCAAGCCGTTGGCGGCGCCGTCAGCAGCCATCGGATTAGTGAGTTCGACCGCAAGATTGTAAACAAACGGCACGTTGTCGCCGCTCAGGTTCGGATTGACGACGTTTGCGCCGCCGAACAGCGAGCCAGCGGTTAGGAACACGATGGTGTCGCCATCGGGCAAACCGGCCGGGATATACGGTGTCACCACCGCCCCAGGCGCGAAGGTGACCACGCCGCTCGCTTGAATCAATGTCGAGTTCGCTGGCGTTTCCGAGAGACGCAAGCGCAGTTCTGAATCTGCGCCGAACGTAGCGGTCGTAATGTTCACTTGGCCGCCTACTGCGCCCTGCAGATCCAACAGGCCATCGCTGACCGTGAGGGCGAGCGCGCCATCGGAGTCGCTCAGAATGCCGGAATAAGTCGCGCCATTATCGATGAAGAAGTTGTCGGCGCCGGCGCCGAACGACAAGTCGCCTATGACGCGGCCATCGAGCAAGTTGAAGGTGTCGTCGCCGGCGCCCAGCCGGATGTCGCCGAGTATCTGAACGGCGACGGGCGTGGCCACGTCGTTATCGACGCCGTCATCGTCGGTAAAGGGAATAGTCGCGAGTTGTTCGATCAGAACGCCAATGGTCGATGCAGAGACATCGATGGCGACCGAATCGCCAGTCACGGTCGGCACAACATTGTCGGACAGATCATCATCGGTTGCGACGACTTGGGCGACGAGGGTGCCGCTATTGGTGATCGTGGCGAGCGTGTTGGATGCGTCATAGATAGCAAACGCGCTGCCCGCCTCACCGTACAGTTCGACTGCGAGCGTGCCCGTGTTGGTGAGGGCGTTGGTCGAACCACCCTCCAGATAAACACCGTAGGCCGTGTGTATGTTCTCTGAAGTTGTGGCGACGAACAAACGACCGCGATTCAGAATCTCCGGCACAAGTGCGCCGTCGCCGATCGAGACGCCGAAAGCGTCGGCCTCGTGTGATGCCACAGAGAGCAGATTGTAGGTGGCGATGCCGCCCGCCGTATCGACCGTATTGCCGCCGCTTCCATCGACCCGGAAGCCGGTAGCGGATCGGCCATCGTAAACCGAGTCCACCGTGATGCTGCCGCGGTTGAACAGTCCGTAGCCGCTGGCGGTGGCCCCGAGAATAACGTCGTTGCCAGTATCGGCACGCAGCAAGATTGCCGGCGCGGAGCTATATATGAGCAGTTGGGCTGTATTGTCGTCGTCGGAGTCACCGGTGGTTTCAGTGATGCCGTCATTGTCATCGTCGAGATCATCCTCGACGCCGATGCCCTCAATGGTCACGCCACCGCCGACGCTGGCACGGACATCGACGATGGCGCCGCTGATCAGGAGGTCTGCTGGTTCAAACCCGCTCTGATCCGCCGGCGGAGGATTATTGGAGAGATAACCGCTGACAACGTACGAGCCATTCAAACTTAGCGCGCCACCGATTTGACCATCGACACGGACGGCCGAACTGTTCTCGCCCCGCGAGACAATGTTGCCAGTGCTGACTACATCGCCTGTGACGCCACCGCCCAGGATATGAATTCCGTAGCTGTCGGCCCCGATAATCGTCACAGCGCCGCGATTGATCACATCGCCCGTCAACGTGCCATCGACCGTGATGCCACTGGAGTTGTTGCCCTCGACCGTGATCGTTCCTGAAGCGAGATTGGTGATGTTTCCAGTGAAGGCGCCGTCGACAAAAATAGCGTGACGGTTGTCGCCGATGGCGACCGTGCCGTCTCCATCCCCGTCACTGTCGGTGTCGGTGACGGTGTGGTCTTCGAGCAGATTAATGGCGCCGCCATTGCTGATATCGCCACTGAAGCCGCCGAGAGCGTAAATGGCGAGGACATCGTCGGCGTTATTGGAGGCGATTGTGCCGTTGTTGGTGACATCACGGTTCGCGGAATTCAGCGTCACGGCAGTCGGACCGGCCGTAACTGTGACGGAGCCCGTGTTCGAGATAGTGATGTCGCCCGGCGTGCCGTTTAGCGGGTTAGCGGTAGCGACCGGGGTCGTCGTCGCCGTCGAAATCGTCAAATCATCCGCCGCGGCTTCGTGCGCGGCGCCGCCGGCGATGGCTACAGCCAAACCTGCAAGTTGAATTCGGGAAATACGCATGCCGGCTCCGTCCCCTATCGCTCCGATGCGGGCGCGGCGCCCTCAAGCCGCCGCGCAGGCCGTCCCTTCCCGGGCAGACCTGCAATTCCCCACATTGCGCTGGGCCGATACGGGGCCAGCAACGCTCGGATGGCATGCCGGGTTAGCGGAATTTTGTCCATAGCGGGACGCACGCCGAAGGGCGCCGCGACGTGGCAATAAAACGACAGGGTTCAGTCAGTTCGTGCGCGAAGCGAACTACCGATGCTGCGCTGCACCTAAGGCTTAGCCGCCGAGTTTGGCGCGCAATGTCGCGAGCGCCGCGGGTTCGCCAACGATAGGGGCATGGGCGGCGTTGTTGAAATCGGCGACCAGGGCGTCGATCTCGTCCGGGGCGACTGCTTGGGAGAAGAAGAAGCCCTGCAGTTCCGTGACGCCGACGAGGCGCATCACCGAGGCTTCCGCTTCCGTCTCGACGCCCTCCGCGACGATGTCCATGCCCAGCCCGCGGCCGAGCGTCACCACCGATTGGATGATCGTCATAGCGCGCTTGCGCTCGTGAATGCCGGTGACGAAGGCGCGGTCGATTTTGATCTTGTCGAAGCGGAAATCGCAGAGGTAGCGCAGCGACGAATAGCCGGTGCCGAAATCGTCGAGCGCGATTTTGAAGCCGAGCGCCCGAACTGCGTCCAGAATCTGCCTGTTGCGATCGGTCGATTCCATCAGCACGCCTTCGGTCACTTCCAGCACGATGCGGCGCGGATCGACCTGATGCTTGACGATCAGGCTTTCCAGCAACTCGACCAGATCGACGTGACGGAACTGAACCGGCGACAGATTGATCGAGACTTCGAGATCGGGCCAGCGTTTGGTTTCGGCGAAGGCGCGCTCCAGCACATAGGCGCCCAGCGCCGGCATCAAGCCCGCCTCTTCCGCGATCGGCACGAACTTGGCCGGCGAGATCGCGCCCTTGGTCGCATGATTCCAGCGCAGCAGCGCTTCGACGCCGCTGATGCGGTTTTGACCGCACGAGATCACTGGCTGGTAGTGCAGAAAGAGCTCGCCGGCATCGATAGCGGCCTGCAATTCGAGTTCGACTTCGCGGCGTTGCTCCACTTCGGCGGCCATCTCGGCGCAGAACGTCATGGCGCGGTCGCGGCCCTGGTTCTTGCCCTGATAGAGGGCGATGTCGGCGTGGCGCATCAGCTCTTGCGGCGAGAAGCCGTGCTCCGGCGCCGTGGCGATGCCGACCGAGGCGGTCATGCGAATGTGTTGGCCGTAGACGTCGAAGGCTTCCTCGAAGCCCTTGCGCACGCGCTCAGCGAGGTCGTTGACCGCATTTTCGCCAGTCGCGCGGCACAGCACGGCAAACTCGTCGCCACCGAAGCGCGCCAGGAAATCCTCCGGCGCGAGCGTGCGGCGCAGACGATCGGCGACCCCCATGATGAGCGTATCGCCGGCGGCGTGGCCCATCGTGTCGTTGACGTCCTTGAAGCGGTCGACGTCGATATAGGCGACGATAACCCGGCCATTGTTGCGCGATTGAACGAGGCCATCGAGCGACTCTTGCAGACGCTCCACAAAGTGGTGGCGGTTCGGCAGGCCCGAGAGCGAGTCATGCAGCGCTTGGTGGCGCGAGAGCTCTTCGCGGTCAGCGAGATCGCCGGTGGCGCGCTTCAGGCGATGCACCATAAGCCAGGTGAAGAAACCTGCGCCGAACACGCCAAGCGCGACGAGCGGCAGGATAAACAGCAGCAGCGTTTGGCCCGGGCGGCGCGGCGTCCAGGTCAGATAGCCAACCGACGCGCCATCGTCGGCGCGGAACGGTTCGGAATTGAGCCCCGCCGCGGAGGCCGGCGCAGGCGCAAGCGCCAGATCGTCCATCAACAAAGAGCCACCGACTTCGGCCATGAATGTAGCGTCGATGCGGACAACGCTCAGCATCAAGTGAGGCTCGCCCTGCACTAGGCCAGCGTCGAGGTTCGGCACGATCGAGAGCGCAGCGACCACGGCGGGTTCGCCATCGACTTCCATGATGTGGCCAGCCCAACGGCCGAAGCTTGCGCCTAGCAGCGCGTTATAATTGCCTTGGCTTTCCACGAACGCTTGATCGCGACGGCGCAGCGTGCCATCGGCCCCGCCCCGCGCTTCCTGCACGATCTGGTCGAGCACGGCGCGATGGTTGTTGTACGCTTGGACGGGATCGCTCAATTCGCCGGCGACATTGGCGTAGATTGGGCGGTTATCGGCATCGACGATGATGACTTCGTCGTGGCCGTAAGTTTCGAAAAAATAGACGCCGACATTGGTCTCGAGCCATTCGACATTGATCGGACGCGCCTGGGCATTGATGACGGCGTCATCCCACCAAGCGATTGCCTTTTGCTGATCGAGGACGCGGCTGACGCTCTGATCGAGCGCGTTTTCCACAAGCTGGCGCTCGCGCATGACGGCGTTGTTGTTGCTCGACCAGCCCGCATAGCCGACCACCGCAACAAGCAGGAAACCCAGGGCGACAAGGCCAACACCAATCAAGCCCGTGAGCCGGTGCAGGTCGTTCCTGTAATGGAAAGTCTTGGCGTTGGCGGGCGTCATATTACTAAGCCAAAGTAAACTAGCCACAATGTGGGCTAACGAGCACTCTTATCTCAGATTATCCCAATTTATAGTTACAGCGGTACTTGGATAACCCAATTAAAAGACGCGAATACTTTGGTAACCATACTTCGGAACAACATGGTTAACGCGCTAAGTGTCGATGTTAATATTAGTAAATACTCGTTTGGGCTTGTCTTTTGCCGATTTACGCTTTATTAGGGAAATGCGCACGCCGAAGGATCGCTAGGGGCAACACCGGGTAATCGCGACGCCGGGCGCACTATTGGTTAACGAAGAACTTGGGTGACCCATGAGCCGGTACGCCGTGAAGACGCGCGCCGACAGTCCGGAGCTGCGCAAAGCAGCGATGGCGATCGAACAAGCCGCCTGGAGCGCGCTTGGCTTTCTGAATTTCACCCGCGCGCACTTTGCCTTCTACCAGGAGTTGCTGGAGGAGCACGCCGACTGCCAGCTGGTGCTGGTGGACGAAGCGACCGGCTATCCGGTCGCGGTCGGCAATTGCGTGCCGCTCGCCTGCGACTTCAACAATCTGCCGCCCGAGGGCTGGGATTGGATCGTGGAAACCGCCGCCAATGACCGCGCGCGGCCAAAGAATGCGCTCGGCGCGCTCGCCATCTCGGTGCCCGGCATTCACCGCAGTAAGGGCCTGGCCCGGCGCATGATCGAAGAATTCCGTGCACTCGCCGTCAAGAAAAGCCTCGACGGCGTCGTTGCGCCCGTGCGCCCTTCCTCCAAGCACCAGCATCCCTTCATCCCGATCGATGATTACGTCACCTGGACCGACGATCGCGGCCGCCTCTTCGATCCGTGGCTGCGCAGTCACTCGGCCGCTGGCGGGCGCATCATCAAGACCGCCGAGCGCTCGATGATCGTCGAAGAGCCTGTCGGCTTTTGGGAAATGTGGACCGGTCGCACCTACGAAGAGAGCGGCAAGTACGCTGTCGAAGGCGCGCTTGTACCGGTCTCCATCGAGCTTGATCGTGGTGTTGGCCGTTACGTCGAACCGAACGTATGGTTCGCTTACAACGCCGCCTAAACAGCAGCGCGCAATTTCTCGCCATAGCTTGGCAGCTCGATCGCGGCGCCGAAAAGATAGCCTTGTGCGAACTCGCACCCCATCGCGCGCAACGCGTCAGCTGTGGCTTCGTCCTCAACGCCTTCGGCTGTCACTTGCAGACCAAGTGCGCGGCCCAAGCCGACCAGCGCGCCAACAATGGTGGCGTTCTCACGGTCGGCGATGAGCGTAGATACGAACGACCGGTCGATCTTCAGCTTGTCGATCGGCAGCGCGCGCAACAAAAATAGCGACGAATAGCCAGTGCCGAAATCGTCCAGCGCGACTTTCACGCCTTGGTTCTTCAGCGACATCAGCGAGGTCTTCGCGCGCTGAATATCGCCTATCATCGCGCTCTCGGTGACTTCGATCTCAAGCCGCTGCGGCGGAAAGCCCGTTTCGCGCAGCGTGCGGAGAACTTTCTCCGGGAACCATTGGTCACGAATCTGGCTGGGCGAGATATTGACCGCCAGCATGAAATCGCCCGGCGCATTCAGCGCCTTCGAACACGCCTGCGCCAATAGCGCCCAGAACATTGCATCGACCAGGCCCGCCTCTTCCGCCACCGGGATAAACAGCGTCGGCGAAATCATGCCGCGTTCGCGATGCGGCCAGCGCGCCAACACTTCGTAGCCGGCGAGCGCTCCGGTCTCGAGGCTGAGCACTGGCTGGAAATACGGCACGATATCGCCGTTCGGGATGGCGACACGCAGTTCGGTTTCGAGTGCGGCTTTGGATTTTAACGCTTCATCGATCGATGAATCGAAGAACTTGTACGCGCCGCGATCTTCCTTGGCGCGCAGCATGGCCGCGTCGCCGCGTTGCAGCAGATCGGCAGCGGTGCGTCCGTCTTCCGGGCACATGGCGACGCCGATCGAGGCGCCGACCGTCAGCTTCAAACCATTGACCAGAATCGGCGCCGACAGTTCATGCAGCACGCGTCGCGCCGCAGCCGCCACGCCATCCCGCCCATCCGGGCCTTCGAGCAGCACGGCGAATTCATCGCCGCCGAGACGCGCCGCGAAGCTATCATCGCGCAGGCAGCCAGACAGGCGCGCAGCAATCACTTGCAGTAATTCATCGCCGATCGCGTGTCCGTGCACATCGTTGATCGGCTTGAAACGATCGAGATCGACGAACATCAGCGCAAAGGCGCTCGATTCTTCGCCGATCAGTTTCAGGCGACGGTCGAGATCTTCGAGGAAATGGCGGCGGTTGGCGAGGCCAGTCAGCGGATCGTGGCGGGCCAGCGTTTGCGCGCGGGCTTCGGCGGCTTCGCGCTCACAGATTTCTGCCGACAGCGTCTCGTTCGCCGTCACCAGATCCTGAGTGCGCTCTTGCACCGTGCGTTCAAGATCGTTGCGGATGGCGTCGAGTTCAAGCACGGCCTGGCGGCGATCGAGCTGCGCCTTCACGCGCGCGGTCAGCACGCGCAGATCGATCGGCTTCGGGATGTAATCGTTGGCGCCGGCTTCCAGCGCCATCGAGACAATGTCGCCATCGTCCAACGCGGTCACGACGATCACCGGCACGTGCTCGGCGTCATGGTGCAAACGAATGCCTAGAAGCGCGTCATGGCCAGAGCGCTCGGGCATCATCCAGTCGAGCAGAACAAGCTCGATGGCTTCCTGCTCAATGACCTCTTCGATGCCTACCGCGCTCTCGCGCAACACGACTTCATAACCGCGACGCTCAAGCCGGCGGCCGAGCATGTCACGGTTTTGCGCCTGATCGTCGACCAGGAGAATACGTCCGAGGCGCGTCGAAGCGGACGCGCCGTCATCGCCTTGCGCCGAGGACATTAGCCCCCCTGCTATCCAAAAGGATCACCACACCAGAGGCGAAGATTACCGAAGTTAGGTTGAGGGCGAGCTAATAGGCGCGCAGCTGATCACATTTTTTGGATAGATGTTTCGCTAACCTTGACGGTCGCTAACCATGTCCAGGGGCCGGCATATCAGCTTGCCGGGTGTCAACGACTACCTAAACGCTGGCACGCTGGCAAAGCGACACCTGACTCAGGCTGCGTATTTCTCGATCAGCGCGATGAGGCCGGCGAAGTCGACGGGCTTGGTGGCGAAGTCGTCACAGCCCGCCTCCATGCATTCGCGCCGCGCGCTTTCCATCGCATGCGCGGTGAGCGCCACGATCTTCACGCTCGACGTATCCGGCGTCTGCCGCAGCACTTTGGTGGCCTCGATCCCCGACATCACCGGCATCGAGATATCCATCAATATCAGATCCGGCGCGCAGCTTTTGGCCATCTCAACCGCTTCCGCGCCATTTTCAGCGCAGTGCACTTCGTAGCCGCGCCGCTCCAGCCTGCGGGTCAGCATTTCGCGATTGTCGGGATGATCTTCAGCGATGAGGATACGCATGGTTATTGCCTTTCACGCGGATTTCGCTTGGGTGGCGGAAACCGGCAGCGCAGCCGGCGAAGCTTCGGCGCCACGCGCAAAGCGCAACGCAGCCGCAGCCAACACATCGCGGTCGGCCGGCTTGACGAGCAGATCACAGGCGCCGCAAGCGAGGGCGCGCTGGCGATCGTCGTCCACAGAATGGATGACGACCGGAATATCGCCGGCATCGCCGGTGCTGAGCACGGCCAGCACATCCCAGCCGCTGACGTCGGTCAGATTGAGATCGAGCACGATCAAGCTTGGCCGTAGCGAATGCGCAAGCTCGATACCCTCCTCGCCGGTGATCGCCTCGTGGACAGTGAAGCCAAGCCGCGTCAGCGACCGCGCCGCGAGATCGCGCGCGCTCTCTTCGTCATCAATAATCAGCACCGCGCGTTCACGGCCCTGTCCGACCGCGGCGGCAACATCAACACGCACGGGCGCTGCTGCTTGCGCACGGACCGCCGCGGGGAAACGAAGTGCAAAGCTCGAACCCTTGCCGGGCATGCTCTTAACAGACACATCGCCGCCCAAGAGCTTCATCATGCGCCGCGTGATGGCGAGGCCAAGCCCAGTGCCGCCATAACGGCGCGCCGTCATTACATCGGCTTGCACGAAAGCGTTGAACAGGCGCGAGGTCTGCTCTTCGGTCATGCCGATGCCGGTATCGCTGACAATGATCTCGATCAGATCACCGCCGACCACGACTTCGCGGCGCGCCCGGATCGAGACTTCACCATTTCGCGTGAACTTGGCTGCGTTGGCCAGCAGATTGAGCAGGCACTGATTGAGCTTGAAGCCATCGCTCACACCCTCGCCAATGTCAGCGGCGATATCGACAGTCAGCGTGTTGCCGTTCTTCTCGATCGATGGCCGCACCGTGGCTGCAGCTTCGTTGATCATGCCGGCAATATCGAACTCGCCGGCATTCACATCCATGCGCCCGGCTTCGATCTTGGAGAGATCGAGGATGTCATTGATCAGGTGCAGCAGCTGACGCGCCGCGACCAGCACGCGGTCGATATCGGCAATGTCGCTATCGCGCGCGTCGGCCTCAGCCTCCTCACGCAAAATTTCAGAATAGCCGATGATGGCGTTGAGCGGCGTGCGCAACTCGTGACTCATCGAGGTCAGGAAGTGCGACTTGGAAACGTTCGCTGAGTCCGCCGCTTCGCGCGCGGCGCGGAGCTCGGCCAGCGTTTGCGCCAACACGGCGTCGCGCGCGTCCATTTCTTCGATCAGCGCGTCGAGGCGCTCGTACATCTCATCGACATTGACAGCGGCTTCATCAAGCGCTTCGACCGCGTGCGCGGTTTCGCCGAACAGCGCGCGCTTGGCCTTAAGCGCCTCTTCGGCGCGGTGCATGGCGGCGATGAAGGCAAACTCCTGGCGCTTGCGCTCGGTGATGTCCTTAGAGAGAACGACCAGCTTGCGCACGCCGCCGGAGCGGCCGAGCACACGACGCCCCCACGATTCCGCCCACGTGATCTCCCCGCTCGTGCGCAGCACGCGATGCTCGATCGACCCAGCGCCGCCAGCGGCGATCTTTTCGAAGTAGAGCTTGAGCGGCTCCTTATCGTCCTCATGCAGAAACGGCGTCGTGTTCTTGTCAAACTGCGCGAAGGTGAAGGCCGTACCGAACAGTGGGTTGGCGTCGCCGTGCCACGTGATCGAGCGCTGCTTGAAATCAACTTCCCAGACGACGCTCTGACCCGCGTCGAGCGCCAGCAGCAAGCGATTTTGGTTTGCGGCGGCCGCAGTGCGCGCCTCGACCAGCGAAGTGATGTCGCGCCCCGCCGCGAAGACGCCGCAAATTTCACCGTCATCATCGTGCCAAGGCCGCGTTTCCCAAAAGTAGTAGTGACGCCCGGTCGGCAGCTGCACTTCTTGTTCGGGATGGCGCACATGCTCGCCCGCCAACGAACGCGCGAATGCTTCGCGCCACGCATCGATCGGCAACGGCACGATGGTTTCGAAATTGAGACCAGTAACGTCGCTCAAGCCCATTTTGTCGAGCGCGCTTTGGCTCACTGCGAGCACGCGCCCTTCTCGGTCCATCAGCACAAGCTCGATCTGATCACTGGTGAGCAACAGCTTCGCCAGCGTTTGCTGCAGCACATCTGTCACGCCGCCGCGCTTCAGCGCGCGCTCAGCTTCGACCGCGCTGGCGCGCGCTTGCGCGACATAAAACATCAAAGCGCCGCCGCCGATCGCCGCGATAATCGCCACATCCCAATCCGGCCGCGCCGCCATGGATGCGATCAGGAGCGGCGATACCAGCAACGAGAGTGCCGGCGGCGCTGCGCCGGCGATGGCGACCGGCCAGGCGCCGGAGGCGCCGGGGCTGAAGTGGCGGACGACGCCGGCGACCCAGAGCACCATCGCCGCAGCCGCGCCCGCGGCTTCGCCGTTGAGCCAGAGCGCGGCCGGCAGCGTCGCGTAGAAAGCGGAGTTCAGGAACGCCCAGACCACCAGGCCGCCCATCACCTTGCCTTCGATCTTCACGTTGGCGGCGTCGAGGCGGCGGTAGAGTTCGGTATCGAGGATGAGCAGCAGCGAGGTGACCGCCGCCCAGCCGACCGGCCCGGAGCCATCCATGATCGCCGCCGCGATGCCGCCGGTCAGAATGATCAGCGCAACCGAGGCGGGCATTTCGCGCCGACGCGTCTCGGCCGCGTTAGCCAGTGCCTGAGGCGGTCGGTGGAGCATTCGTGGCGACCTTCAAAACAGGGTCTCACGCTGCCAGGGTAGGGTGAATTTTGGTTAAACTAGCCGCGATGCAGCAAGATAATCGCGACGTTTGCGAAGAAACACAGGACCGAGACGGCGAAAAGCCAGGGAAAGGCGTGCGCATGGCCGTTTCGGCGTGATCGCGCCTCCAGCCAGCCGCCCACCGCCACCAGAGTCGCCGAAAGGACCAGTATCCAGAGCTCGTGCTGGTGCATGAACTCGTGAAATTGTCCAAAACTATCAGAGAGTAACGCGGCCCCGGAGGTCGCGCCGGAGAGCGCCGCGGCGAGCAAAACCAGCGCCGGCAGGCCGCAGCAGAGCGTGTGCAGCCCGACCACGGCGGCATGGGCCAAATGGGCCCGCCGCCCTGCTCTCGCGCTGTTATGTTGTAACATCACGCGGAACGTAACGTCGGCCCGGTCCAGGTCAAGGCCGACGGGATAGTGTAGTGGCAAATTCAACATTCGGCGCAATGAACCGCACCCGGTTCTTGTCGCGGCGCGGCGGCTGGCGCACATACGGCGTGCTGCAATTGAGGTGATGGGCAATGTTAGCGACTATGCTGGCAGGCGTGCTGACGGCGATCCGCGATGTTTTGATCGCGGCGGCTTTGGCTTGGGTCGGCATTTCGATGGAACGGGTGGAAGCCCGCGTCGATGGCGAGTGCGCGGCTGACAGCTGCCAACAGGCAGCCGAGTAAGCATCGCACCCGTAACGCGGGAAGCCGCTGCCGTTCGCCCTTGAATGGCCTCACTTATTCCGTTTCCGTTGATGCTTAGAGCGCGCATGACAACGCGCGTCTTTTGGTGGGAAGCGAACAGATGAGCGACAACACGCCAGCGCCGGTCCGCGACTCCGATCCCGGAGCGATGATCGGTCTGCTTGCGCTGATTGTCGGCCTCGTCTGGATTGCGGGCGGCTTGGCCGCTGCGTTTGCGCTGATGGGCGCTGAGCGCGTGCTGGCGATGACGCCGGTCGAGTTCGGCGCGCTGGCCGCTGCACTCGTATTGCCGGCGATGATGGCGTGGTTCTCCGGCCTTGCCGCGCGCGACAGTGCCCGCGCCCGCGCTGAAGCGCGCCGCTTGGCCGACGCTGCCGACCGCCTGATGAATCCAGAACGCAGCGCCGAGGATGCAGCGCGACAGCTTGCGATGTCCGTGCGCGGCGAAATCGCGACGCTCGATCGCGCGCTCGAAACAACTTTGGCGCGGCTGAAAGAAGTCGAAGGCCAAATCTCGCGCCAGTCCGACGCCGTCGACAATATGGGCGATCGCGCCAAGGCGGGCGCAAACCAGATGATCTCCGGCATGGAGCGCGAGCGCACCGAGCTGATGCGCATCTCCGAAGATCTGACGCGGCAAGCGCAGACCATTGGCGACAGCATTTCGCGTCACACCGGCGCGATTTCGGAAGCAGCGCTGCAAGCCGAAGCGGAAGTGCGCGCCGCCGATCAGGCGCTCGATCATCGCCTTACCTCGTTCGGCGCAGCTGCCGCCCTGATTAACGATCGCACGCATTCTCTTTCGGGCGCGGCGCAGGCGAGCGCGGATTCGGCGCTGCGGCTCGAGACCGCCCTCTCCAACGCGCTCGATGTGTTGGCAAAAGCGACGAGCTTGACGGACGCCGCGCGCCAGTCGGCCGATGCAGCGACGCTCGCCGCAAATTCCACAGCCGGCGCGGTGCGCGAAACCACGGTCCGCGCCATTGATGACGCCAAGCGCGCCGCCGATCTGATCCGCGGCGAGGCAGCTGGCGTCGAGCGCGAAGCGGCGATGGCGCTGGAGCGTTTGCGCGAAGCGGCTGACGCTGCCCGCGCGGCTGCGGTTGGCGCGCGTCACGCCATCGAAGACGACATCCCGCCGCCAGCGCCACAGCAACGCGGACGCCGGCAAGTGCAGATGCGCGAAGCGCCGCCGACCGAAACGCCAGGCTACGACACGTCGTGGCGCGACGAACCGGATTCGCTCGAAGCCGCGCCGCCGCCGACGCGCAACCGACGCGAAACGCCACCGCCGCGCGACAGCTATGGCGAGCGCGAACAACAGGGCGATTGGACGTGGCGGGATCTCCTCTCCAATGTCGATGACGCGGAAAACGCGCGTCCGCCACAGCGGCGCGAGCCGACGGAAGATCCGGTCGCGCATTTGCGCCGCCAGATCTCCGAACCGCGCGGTTCATCGCTTCCGATCGTGGCGGTGATTGAGCAGGCCGGCTTGCGGCTTGATGAGGTGTTCTCTCCCTCCGGGCTTGAACGCATTGCGCAGCGCGCGCGCTCGGGCACGCAAGCGCGCCGTCGGGCTGTTTATGACGCGGCGCCCGACGCATCGCGGCGCTTGGCCGACTTCCTGGCGCGCTCACCGGGCGCGAACCAAGAAGCGATGCAGTTCTTGCGCAGTGACGGCGCACGCATCGCGGAATTGATCGGCCGCGGCCGCGCCTCGATGAACGCTGAAGCAACGCGCGCCTTTCTATTGATCGACGCTTCAGCCGGCTGACATAGCGAGGCGCCGCCGGCGGAAACCGGCGCTCTCCACAGTTTCGTGCTGGTCCGCCTTCGCCAAGGCTTCGGCGGACGATTTCGCTTCGCGAAATCGGAGGGCGGAGACGCGAGTTTGGCGTCTAAGGTTAGTTACAGTATGCGCTGCTTGCGCAGCGCCGGACGCTTTCGCTCGCGTCTCCGTGATCTGCTTCATCGGCCCCGTCGCGGGAGATGTTTCACTCCAGGAGGCGGGTCCGCCGGCGGCGTGAGAGTCGCTGCTGTTCGGCAGCGATCCTCTGTGCTTGCTCCACGCGGTTACAACTCCGCGGGCTTCTGCGGCCGTTGCGATACGAAACACCAAAACGTCCAAGGGGTCTGTCCGTCGGATGCCTCGCCTTCTCCGATGGTTTGGAGAAGCACCGGCGCATCACGCTCGATCACACCATCTCCGCGTTGGCTGAACAGGGCTGCCAACTGCCCTCCTGCGAAGATGACGTGGGCATTGTAGCGCGGACTGAGCCCAGTCGGATAAGCGACGGACGTAAAATCTGGACCGCCGGCGCCCCCGCCGGCATGGCGCTGCTGCTACCGACAAGCACCGGCGCTTGAGCGATCGAGCGCAGCCGGCGAGGGCGCCGGCGGTCCAGACTAGGCAGGCGGTCCTCGATGTTTCCTACGGATAAGCTGCAGCGCTTAACCGTGATGGCTCAGCGGCGGGGTGTAGAGGTGGAGCGTCACCAGCGGTGCGTCGCTCTCATTGCTGATGGCGTGGAGCGTTTCGGCGAGTGTGTTGGTGACCGTGCCGGGACGGAGAATGCGGGTCATGTGTTCACGCTTGGAAGCGCCCTGCTCGCGGCGGCGATAGAGGCGCTCCGTCGCTTCGCCGCTGACGATGCGGGTGAGGCCGGCTGAGGGGCCGTGATCGTGAACCGGACTGCGTTGGCCTGGGCCCCAGGTCAGCACCAGCAATTCGGCGCGGCCATCACGATAGAGCAGCGTGCGCACGTAAGCAGCCGCATCATGGTAAACGGCGTCGGCAAGCGAGGCTTCTGATACGTCGAGCTTTTGAAGAGCAATAGTGACAGCGCCTATGTCGACATCGCCCGGGGCGCTCAGCAGCTCTATCAACGACGCGAGCACTTCGGGCGGACGATCGCGCAGGTCGCGGTCCATCGGCGCGGCCAGCCTTGCCAGCTTGTCATGATACGGACGCGCGCTCGTTACAGCGTTCAGATCCATGGCTCACCTCTCGCGCGAAGAGTCTAACGGACGCGCGCCGGGTTTCGTTCCTGCACGAACGCATAGCGTCGAAATGCGAATGCATGAATGCGCGCTAACCTTACCCGCTCGCGCGGCGCGCATGTCGGCGCGGAATTTGCTCCGATTTGGCGCACGCTTGGGGCGGGAAACCCACTCGCCTCGCTGGCATGGCGGTTGCAGCCCGACGCGTTAACGCCCGTGGCAGGTCCCGGGTGCGCTTCGGGAGTTTGCAATGTATTTCGACAAAGAAGAAGACGAACGCGACCCGTTCGAGCTCTTCGGCGACCAAGGCGAGGACGCCCGCGACGACGCTTCGCTCGAGACGTTCGAAACGGACGTCTCTGAACCCAATTCATTCGAGACGCGGGCTGAAGAGCCCCAGCTGATCGATCCGCAACGCACGCACAAGGTGAAGACGGGCTTCTCGTGGGCCGGCTTCACCGGCGGTCTGGCCGCACTCGTGTGGGTTGGCGCAGCGATCGGCGGTCCCCTCTCCTATTATGGCGTCGACGCCGTGATGGCGATGGACCCGGCAATGCAAGCCGGCTTGCTGGCGCTCGCGTTCGGCCCGGCGCTGCTGTTCTGGGTGTCGGCCTCGGCCGCTGGCGAAGCGCTGAAGGCGCGCCGCCTCGCCGCTGAACTGACGCGCATGGCTCAGCAAGCGCGCTTCCCGACGGAAGCGGGCGAGTTGGAAGCGCAGCGCGTTTCCAACGTCGTCAAGAACGAGATCGAGTCGCTGAACGACGCGGTCGCCGCGGCTTTGGATCGCCTGGCCGAGCTGGAAACCGCCGCTCAGCGCAATGCGCACCTGTTCGGCGAAGCCATCAACGCTTCGCGCGATAATGCGCAACAACTCTCCTACGCCCTGAAGGTCGAGCGCGACGCCATCGTCGAACTCAACACCGATCTCAAGGGTCAGACGGAAGTGATCGCACATTCGGTCGGCCGCCAAGTCCGCCTGATGCGTGAAGCCTCCAAGATCGTGAAGACGGAAGTCGACGCGGCTGAAGCGGCGCTGCAATCGCACATGGCCGCGTTCTCTGAATCGGCTTCGGTGATGGGTGAGCGCACGGCTGACTTCCATCACGCCGCCGACAGCGCCGCCGCTGCAACCGCTTCGCTCAACGGCACGATGACGGAAATGCTGGACGGCCTGGCGCAAGCGACGCGTCTGACCGAAACGGCGAAGAAGTCGACCGCCGAAGCTGTGCTGGCCGCCAACGAAACCGCAAGCGCGGTCCGTGAAACGACCCGCACCGCGGTGCAGGAAGCCAAGCGCGCCGCCCAGCTGATCCGCGCCGAAACGGTTGCGTTGCAGGATATGGCGGCGGAAACGCTGTCGAAGCTGCAAGACGCCGCCACCGCCGCACGCATGGCCTCGGAAGAGAGCCAAGCCGCCGCGGACTATCACGCCGCCTCGATCGAGAAGCGCCTCGGCGCCCTCGCTTCAGCTGCTGGTACGAAGAAGGCCGCAGCGCCGCGTCCGGTGGAGCGCCCAGTGGAGCGCGTTGTCGAGCGCAAGCCTGAGCCGGTGCTCGAAGAAGTGACCTCGCTGCATGCGGCGGCTAATGCTGCTGTCGCACGCGGCGGTTCGCGTGGCCGTGTCGAAGTTGCGGAAACGCAGCCGAAGCGCACCTTCAAGGGCTTCGGTTCGTGGGGCAACTTTATGCCGAAGCAAGAAGAGGCCACGCCGACCCCGGCCAACGAAAGCGCCTTCGAGCTTGCCGATTTCGGCTCAGCGCCGAGCGTCAACCCGGACTACGAACTGAAGTCGGGCGCGATCGATCTGGTCATCAATGCTGGTGTCGATCTCGACGAAGTGCTGCAGGCTGGTGATCTGGAACGCATCGCACGCTGCTCACGCGAAGGCGCTACCTCGCGCCGTCGCGCGGTGGTGGATGCCGCTCCGGGCGCGGTGACGCGTCTGTCGCGCCATCTGAAGCGCAACGCTGAAGCGCAAATGACCGCGACCGCCTTCCGCGCGCGCCCCGACCTCGCCAAAAGCGAGCGTAAGGGCGAAGGCTCGGAGCTGGTTCGCGCCTACCTGTTGATCGACGCCGCTCTGGCTTGATCATCCTCGGCGTCGCTCGCTTGCGCGAGCGCCGCTGCATCTGCTGCAAACATCCCAATGCGCGCGCTGCCTTCACGGGCGGCGCGCGCAAGCGCGTTGGAGGCGATGGATGACGAGCGATCCGAAACCGGCGCCTCAGCCGTGATGATCTCCGACGCGATGATGCGCCGGCCTTGCGCGACCAAGCGCACTTCAGCGGTGAAGCGCGCCGTCATCGTCTCTTCGCGGACCTCGAAATCGAGCACTTCCCAGCGGATTTCATAATCGGCGCGGGCTTCGCCGCTGCGCGTGGCGGCGCGGAAGCGGCCTTGGCGGATCATAGTCTCGACCAGCATTTGCTGTAGCGAGTCCGCCGCGCGGCCCGACCAGGCGCTGTCATCGACATAAGCGATGGTGTCGCCCGTTCGCCAGATCAGGTCTTGGCCGAGAAACGAGCGCTCGCCCCCCGGCGCGGAGACGCCGATGACCGCGTCGATCGGCGCGCCCGGCAAGCGCTGGACGCTTTGCGCTTCCAACACGTGCGTGCGTGGCGGCGGCGGCGGCTCCGGCAGGAGCGTGATGCAGCCGCCGAGCGCGAGCAGCGGCACGAGGATGGGCAGAAGCAAAACTTTACGCATCAGTCACGCAGCTCCACTGTGGGCCGCGGCGCACGCGGCGTGAGAACGGACGGGCTTTCTTCGAGATTTGCGGCGACGCGGTTGATCGAAGCTGCGGCGCGGCGGATTTCTTCGGCCGCCAGCGCAAGCTCCGGCAACGTCTCGCCACCGGCGACGGAAGCGGCGTTGCTCACTTCGTCAAGCACCTCGTCCAGTTCGGAGAGATCGCCCTGCATCTGACGCGCAAGCGCTGCGATGTCGCGCGCGGCGAGGCCAGATTGGGTAATGACGCCGTTGGAATCCGCGAGTTGCGTCGAGACGGTTTCCAGGTTTTCGATGATGCGCGTGACGCGCTGAATGTTTTCATCGGTCAGCAGATCGCGCACCGCCGCCATCGCTTCGCTGGCGCGCAGCGCGATATCTTCGGAGCGTGCGAGCAGCGCATCGACCTGGCTGCCGCGACCGACAATGCGCGGCAACGGGCCACCGAACGAACCGCGCAGCAATTCCGCAGTCGGCCCGCCAGGCGTGAGCTGGATTAGCGTGACGCCAGTCAAGCCGATCGGCTCGAGCTGGGCGGTGGAGTCTTCCTTCACCGGCACTTCAGCCGAGACACGAATGCGGGCGATGACGCGGTTGGTGTTTTCCGGATCGATGCGCAGCTGCTGCACTTCGCCGACCTTGATGCCGTTGAAGCGCACCTCGCCGCCTTCCATGAGGCCGCGAACGGGCTCATCGAAGATGACGTCGTAATCATTGAAGCCGCGGCGGAATGAGCCTGACGACATCCACAGCGCGAACATCATGATGAGTATGACGCCGGCCACAGTGGCCGCGCCGATCAGCACGTAATTGGCTTTCGTTTCCATGCCTAACCTCCCGCCGCGCCGCGCCCGGCTGCGCGGCCGCGCGGTCCTGAAAAGTAATCTTTCACCCAGCCATCGGCGTCCGCGGTGATTTCCGGGATGGTGCCGAGGGCCGCAACTTTGCCTTTGTAGAGAACGGCGACGCGGTCGCAGATGGCGTGCAGCGTGTCGAGATCGTGCGTGACCAGGAACACGGTAAGCCCCAGCGAGCGCGCAAGTTCCTCCGTCATGCGATCGAATTTCTCCGCCGAGATCGGATCGAGGCCGGCGGTGGGTTCGTCGAGGAAGAGGAGTTCCGGATCGAGCGCCAGCGCGCGTGCGACGGCGGCGCGCTTGCGCATGCCGCCCGAAATTTGAGACGGGCGCTTGTGATGCGACTCCGCATCGAGGCCCGCCATCGAGAGCTTCAAGCTGGCGATTTCGCTGCGCAGGTCGGCCGAGATGTGCGTGTGCTCGCGCAACGGCGCTTCGACGTTTTCGAGCACCGTCAGCGTCGAAAACAGCGCGCCGTCCTGAAACATCACGCCCATGGAGGGCGTGCGGCCTTCTGCGTCGGCGTTGGGAAACGCGATCTCCCCTGCCGTCGGCGGATCGAGGCCGACTATCTCGCGCAGCAACACCGATTTGCCGCAGCCCGACGGCCCGACGACGCCGAGGATTTCGCCGCGGCGCACGTCGAGGTCGAGACCGTTGTGCACGGTCTGCTTGCCGAAGCGGGTGACGAGGCCCCGCACGCGAATGGCGATGTCCTCGCTCAAATGTCGAGCTCCAAGAACCAGAGCGCAAAACCCGCATCGAGCAGAATGACCATGAAGATCGCTTGCACGACCGACGAGGTCACGCGCTGACCGAGCGAGCCGACATCGCCGCCGACGGCGAGGCCCTGCCGGCAGCCGATAATGGCAAGTACCAGCGCAAACGCCGGCGCCTTCGACATGCCGACCCAGAAGTGCTGCGCCGGCACCACTTCCGAAACGCGCGCAAAGAACATGGCCGGGCTGATGCCGAGTTCAGCCCACGCCACCATCACGCCGCCGAACATGCCGGCCATCATTGCACCGAAGGTGAGGATCGGCGTCATGATCAACATGGCGAGCACGCGCGGCACCACCAAGGCTTCCATCGGATCGATGCCGATGACGCGCATGGCGTCGATTTCCTGGCGCATCTTCATCGCGCCGATCTCGGCGGTGAAGGCGCTATTGGTGCGGCCTGCCAGCAACACAGCGGTGATGACGACGCCAAACTCCCGCAGCACGGAGAAGACGACCAGTTCAACGGTGAACACCGACGCGCCGAAATCGCCGAGGATGCGCGCGCCGAGATAAGCGACGACCATGCCGATGAAAAACGAAAGCAGCGCCACGATCGGCAGGGCGTTGAGGCCGGCCGTCTCCATGATGTGAACGATGGAGGTCCAGCGCAGACGCTTTGGATTGACGAGCACGCGACCGAGGACGACGAGCGTCTCGCCGAAGAAGCCAACGGTCGCGATAATCTCCTCGCCGATATCGCCCATGACGCGGCCGACGCGATCGAAGAAACCCATCAAGCCAGGTTCGCCGTGCGGCTTGCTGGCGGGCGCGACCGCAGACTTGCGCGCAGCGGCGAGCAATTGCATCGCGGTGTCGTGCTTGCCGCGAATGGCGATGCGGGCTTTGTCGCCCGCGCTGTCGCGGAAGGTGCGGTCGACCAGATAGGCGCCGGCGACATCGATGCGCCCAAGCTCGGCGACATCAACGACCGAACCGGGTTTCAGCCGCTCGGTGATATCGCGCAGGTCCGCTTCCAGGGCGGCGATGGTGTCCACCGTCCAGTCCCCGCGCAGCGCCAAAACCGGCGCCTCCGCGTCATCGCGAAACTCGAATGCGGCCGTAGCGGCCATGAAATCAGCGCCCCTTGAGCTTTCTGCCCGTTCACCAATAAGCGCTAACAGGAAAGATTAGGCAAAGAATGGCCGTCTTTTCAGGGCCCAAGGTTCCCGCAGCAGGCGAATTCGTTAACGCAATCTTGCCTGCGGCGTGCGCGGTCGCGGCTCGAGTAACATGAGCGCAAGCATTCCACCCGCCGCCGCAATAATTGCCATGGCCCAATAGCCTTGCGCGCCGGCAGCGTCGTAGAGCGCACCCGAGAGAAGCGTCGAGGCGCCCATTAAGATCCCGCCCGAAAGCGCGGCATAAAGAGTTTGGCCCATCGCGGCGGACTGTTCCGGCGTATCGCGGAACAAGAGACGCATGGCGCCGACATGGGCCGCGGCGAAGCTCAGCGCATGCGTCGCCTGCAGCGGCCAAAGCACCCAGCCAACCGGCGCAAAGCCCATGCACGCCCAGCGGCCAACAGCGCCGGCCGCGCCAACGAGAATCAAAGCTTCCGGCGACATGCGCTTTTCGATCACCGGCAGGCTCAACAAGAACGCAACTTCAACAGCCACGCCAAACGCCCACAGCACGCCGACGACATCAGCCGGCAGCCCCTGTGCGCGCCAAACCAAGGTCGAGAAGCCATAATAGAAGGCGTGCGCGCTCTGGATGAGGCCGCAGGCGAAGATGAGGATGAGAAAACGCCGGTTGCGCAATAGCGCGACCATGCCGCCAGTGCGCGTGGGTGCGTGCGCGAGCGCGGGCGGCGGCGGATCGCGTTGCAGGCCGAACGCGGATGACGCGATGACAGTCGCTAGCCCGCACAGCACCCAGATCACGACAGCGCCGACGCCGAAGCGCGCGACGATGACGCCGCCCGCGATGTTGGCGATGATGAAGGCGATGGAGCCGATCGCGCGCGCGACGCCGTAATTGATTTTGCCGGTCTGTGTGGCGCGCAGCGTGGCGGCTTCTATCAGCGGCGTCAGCGCTTGTGTCAGCGACAGCGCGACGAAGCCGAGCGCCAGCAACGGCCAAAACCCTTGAGCCAACAGAAAGAAGGCGGCGTACGCAACCAACGCGGCGGCGGCGACGAGCTTCAGCGGCGCCGAACGGTCTGATGCGCTATCGGCCCACGCGGCGATGGCGGGGCCGGTGAAGATGCGGGCGATCTGCGCCAGCGACAGCACGGCGCCGATCTCGGCGCCCGAAAGCCCGCGCTCGACCTCGAGCCAGCGCGGCAGAAACACCAGGATCACGCCGGTGGTGCCGAACAGGCACGACATGACGAGCGTCACCCGCGCCGCGCGCGTGGCGAAAAGGCTCGGTGCGGCGGATTCGGGGTTCACTCCATGGCGCTAGCACTCCGCGCGCAGAAACGGGAGGCCCCTCGCCTTGCTCTCGGCGCCGCCGCCGCGTACCCAAGCGGACATGTACGGACAAGCGCACCCGCCCCGCCGCGACCTCTATCCCGCGATCGAAGCGTCACAGACCGAGATGCTGAAGGTCTCCGACCTGCACACGATTTATGCCGAGCAGAGCGGCGATTTGCGTGGCCGGCCGGTGGTGGCGCTGCATGGCGGCCCGGGCGGCGGGCTATCGCCGGAGATGCGCCGCTTCTTCGATCCGCGCCGCTATCGGATCGTGATGATGGATCAGCGCGGCTGCGGCCGCTCGACGCCGCACGCGGAGCTGCGCGAAAACACGACGTGGGATTTGGTCGCCGATATCGAGCGCGTGCGCGAAAAGCTTGGCATCGATAAGTGGCTGGTGTTCGGCGGCTCGTGGGGCTCGACGCTGGCGCTGGCTTATGCGGCCAAGCATCCCGAGCGCGTCGCAGGTTTGGTGCTGCGCGGCATCTTCTTGTTGCGCAAGAGCGAGATCGACTGGTTTTACCAAGACGGCGCGAGCCACGTGTATCCGGATGCGTTCGCACGCTATGTCAGCGGCATTCCCGAAGCGGAGCGCGGCGATCTGCTGAAGGCGTTTCATACGCGGCTGATGTCCGACCATTGGGACACGCGGCTGCGCGCGGCGCGGGCGTGGGCGCGCTGGGAGGGTGAAACGATCTCCATCGCCGGCCCAAGCGCGCTGCCGTCGCGCTTCAACGAGGATCGCTTCGTGGAAGCGTTTGCGCGCATCGAGAGCCACTATTTCGTCAATGGCGGCTTCTTCGAGCGCGATGGCTGGCTGTTGGAGCAAGCCCCGCGCCTCCGCCACATCCCCTGCCGCATCGCACAAGGCCGTTACGACATGTGCACGCCAATGCGCAGCGCCTGGGATTTAAAGCAAGCCTGGCCGGAAGCGGAGTTGGAGATCATCCACGATGCTGGCCATAGCTCGCTGGAGCCCGGCATCGTCGATGCGCTCATTCGCGCGACCGATTGGATGGCGGATAAAGCCCTTTGGGACTAGGTACGCGGGACTTTGGTGTCTCTGGCGGATCACAAGCGGTTGGATGTTTGGGTCAAGAGCATGGACCTTGCGGTGGCGGTCTATGGCGCCGCGAAGCGAATGCCGAAGCAGGAGGAATACCGCCTGACCGCTCAAATGATCCGTGCCGCGATCTCAGTGCCCGCAAACATTGCCGAAGGCCATACCCGCGCGACCCGAAAAGACTTCGCTCACTTCGTGAGCATCGCCCGAGGCTCAAACGCCGAACTCGAAACGCTCTTTCTCTTGGCGGAGCGAACGGAGCTTCTGCCGGCGGACGTCACTCAGCCCTTAATCGCAAAGTCCGATGAGATCGCTCGCATGCTGAACAAACTTCATGCTCGTTTGCGCGCAACGACCTGAAGAATCATCCTCGTCCCTAGTCCCCCATCCCTCGTCCCGCACCTACCAAAGCCAACCACGCGCGCCGTGTTGATCGCGGTGCAGGTCTATCGAGAGCACGATCGCGTAGGCTGCCAACACGGTGAGCATGGCGGTTCCGCCGAAGCTGATGATGGGGAGCGGAATGCCGACGACGGGCACTAGGCCGATCACCATCGCGGTGTTGATGAAGACGTAGCAGGCCACGGTGGCGGCGACGCCGGCGGCGGCGAGTTTGCCGAAGAGTGAGCGCGCCCGCAGCGCCACTTGCATGGTGAGACCCATGAGCGCGGCGAACAGGCCGAGCACGAGGAAGCCGCCGAGCAGGCCGAACTCTTCAACGATCATCGTGAAGATGAAGTCGGTGTGTTTTTCGGGCAGGAAGTCGAGCTGGCTTTGCGTGCCTTGCAGATAGCCGCGGCCAAACAAGCCGGCTGAACCAATGGCGATTTTCGATTGCAGTACGTGATAGCCGGCGCCGAGCGGATCGTCAGTGATGCCGAGGAAGACGTTGACACGGTCGCGCTGATATTGGTGAAGCACGCTGGTGTAGGCGAAGATCGCGCCTCCCACCGCGACGACAGCGCCGGCGGCGACGATGCGCCAAAGCAAGCCGCCCAGGAACATGACGACGAGGCCAGCCATCAGGATCAGCATGGCGGTGCCGAGGTCGGGCTGGTGCATAACGAGCCCAACGGGCGCGGCGATCATCAAGAACGGCGGCACGATCCAAAGCACGGTGCCGGTTTTGCGCGCGTCGAGCTGATGGTAATAGCGCGCCAGCGCCAACACGATCGCGATCTTCATGAACTCGGACGGTTGCAGCGAGAGCGGGCCGAGATCGAGCCAACGCTGGGCGCCCATGCGCGTCGCGCCGAACAATTCAACCGCCACCAGCAACAACAATGCGCCGGCATAGAGCGGATAAGCGATCGCCAGCCAGAAGCGCGCATCGAGCACCAGAGCCGCGATCAGGATCACGCTCATCGCCGCGGCGAAGCGGATGCCGTGCGTGAGCGGCATGTCCGTCCAGGCGCCGGATGACACCGAGAAGTGCATCATCACGCCAACGCAGGCGATGGCGCAGAGCACGGTGATGATCTGCCAGTTGAGCTTCCGGAAGCGCTCGAAGATCGTGTTGCCGCCGCTGCTGAAGAGCGCTGAAGCGGTCATGCGCGGCCTCCTGCGATGGCGGCGTCCAGCTCGGCCAAGCGCGCCGGCTCGCGGCGTGAAGGATCGCGCATCAAGGTGGCGCGCATGATCTCGCGCGCGATCGGTCCGGCGACCGAGGACCCAGCGCCGCCGTGTTCGACAACGACAGCGCAGGCGTAGCGCGGCTCGTGCCAGGGGCCGAAGCAGCAGAACAAAGCGTTATCGCGGAAACGCCACTCGATGGTTGAGTAATGCCGTCCGCGCAGCGCGTCCGTCAGCGCGCGCACTTGCGCAGTGCCGGTCTTGCCGGCGATCTGAACCGGCTCCCAGCCGCGCGTCTCTGGCGTGATCTCCACTGCGGCACCGGTTTCCGGATGGCGCACGAGTTGGAGATCGCCGGCGCGACGCGCGGTGCCGCCGCCTTCATTGCACACGCCCCACATGCCGTCGCGCACGCGCGCCAGATGCTCGGCTTCGATGCCATTCATGCGCGGGGCCGGCCCTGGTTCGCGCACCCCAGGCGCATCGCGCACGAGACGCGGCACGACAGCGTGGCCGTTATTGCCAAGGCGCGCGGCCATGACGGCGAGCTGCAGCGGCGTTACACCCATCGCGCCCTGCCCGATGCCGTAGTTCACGGTGAGACCACCCGTCCAGGGCTCGCCACGGTTTTCGCGCCACCAGACTGGATCGGGAATGAGGCCGGCGCGAATGTTCGGCACGCTGACATCGAATACTTCGCCCAAGCCAAATTGACGCGAGACGGCTGCGATGCGTTCAGGACCGGCGCGCAGCGCGGCTTGATAGAAATAAACGTCGCACGAAACTTTCAGCGCGTTGTGCAGATTGACGCGGCCATGGCCGTTGCGTTGCCAGCAGCGGAAGGTGCGGCCGCCATAATAGAAGCCGCCGCCGCAGCTGACGTGCCAATCGTCTTCGACGCCGGCTTGCTTGGCGGCGATGCCGACGATCATCTTGAAGGTAGAGCCCGGCGCGTAAACGCCGGTCACCGTCTTGTGGTAGAGCGGCTTTTTCTCATCGAGATTGTAGGCGTCGAAATCGGCTTGGCCGATGCCGTTGACGAACAGGTTGGGATCGAAGCCCGGCGCGGAGGCCATCACCAACATATCGCCGTTGTGAATATCCATCACCACGGCGGAGCCGGCTTGCTCGCCGAAATTCTGCATCGCGGTGCGCTGCAATTCGTGATCGAGCGTGAGCACAAGGCCAGAGCCACGCACCGGTTCGCGGCGCTCGGTTTCATCCTCGCCCTGCTCGACGCCGCGCGCATTGACGATGACTTTGCGCCAGCCCGCATCGCCGTGCAGGACGGTTTCCATCGATGCTTCAAGGCCGGCCTTGCCGACGCGCACTTGCGGATTGCGCAGATACATCGCGCGCGCGGCGCCAGCGGCTGGGTCTTCGAGCGCTAGGTCGACATCACGCTGCGTTGGCTTTTGCACGTAGCCGATCGGGTGCGCGTAGACGACGTCATAGGGATAGGCGCGCACATCGGCGGAGGTGGCGACAATGCCGCGCAACTCCGGCAAGCGCACATTGATGGCGTTGAACTCTTCCCAGGTTAGGCCTTCTTTCAAAGGCTGCGGCTCATAGCGCGAGCCGCCGCGCACGCGGATGATGGCCCGGCGCGCCCATTCGGAATCGAGCCCGAGAATAGTGGCGACGCGGCCAACCACCTCTTCCATATCGTCAACGTCGTTCTGGATGACGGCGACGAGATAATCCTTGCTGGTCTGGGCGAGGATGGTGCCGAAGCGATCGAAGATGACGCCGCGCGGCGGCGGCACGATGCGGGTATCGAAGCGATTTTCGTCGGCGGCGGCGGTGTATTGCTGGCTGATCAGGTTTTCAGCCTGCAGCTGCGCCATGCGAAACAGGATCGCGCCCATGACGCCGGCACCGACGAACGACATCAAAGCCGCGCGCCGCGAGAAGATCACGTTGGCGTCGCGCTTCGGCAGCGTGGAGCCGACTTTCTTGCCGCGCTTGCTCATCGGCGCGCCCCCGCACGCTGCGAGGCCGAGGCGCTCATATAAAGCGGGCGCACCAGCGGAAAGAGAATGGCGGTGATGACGGCGGCTTCGGCGTACGGCCCGACCGACACGTTGCGGCCAAGTCCGAGCGGCGCGACGATGTAGGCGATGCCGATCGTGATCAGCGTGGTGACGATGAAGCCGCCCCAGAGCGACACGATGTTCGGCGCCGACATCACAACAGCGGCGACGCGGCCAACTAGGAAGGCCGAGAGATAAAGCACGGCGAACAGCCCGTACGGGCCGCCGGCGAGTTGATCGTGCAGCAAGCCGAGTGCTGCGAGCGTCGTCGGGGCGCGCCAGCCGCTTTCATCTTCGGCGGCCCAACCGTACGCGGCCCAAAGCACGGCAAGCGGCATGGGCGGCTGCGCGAAGATCGGGCCGAGCGGCAATGCAGGCAGGATCACGCTCAGCACGGCGAGCGCGAGACCCCAAGCCCGCAGCGCGGCGCGGCTGGGGGGCCGGATCACTCTTGTGGCTCCGCTGGCGGCGACGCAGGCGGCGCTTCGGGTTGCGGCTGTGGTGTTTCGACCGGCGCAGGTGCGGCGGCTTGCGGCTGAACCACGCGCGGCGGGCGCGGCGCGGCGGGGGGCGGTGTTGGCGTCGTCGGCGCCGGTGTCACGGTTTCACGACCGACAGCGTTGACCGACGACGCGGAGGCGAGCGGCGGTCCGCCGTCATCGACAAGCGAATCTTCCGGCCGCTCAATGCCGACGAACGGCAGGATGCGCACGAAATCGATCGGGCGCTGCGAGGCGGCGAGCGCCACGCGCCACTGGCCGTCATTGCTCGCGCGCGCAACGCCAACAGGAATGCCGCGCGGATAGAGGCCACCGTCTCCCGAGGTGACGATACGCTCGCCTTCGCGCAGGCTTTGCGCGCCGACGATGAAGTCAAGGCGCGGCGCCTGCATCTGGAACGGGTGCGTGTAGAGATCGGGCGGACGCGTCGCCTGCCCCGCCAGTACGGCGCGCACGCGCGAGGCTTCGCCCATCACCGGAATACGCGAGTTATAATCGTCGAGCATCAGGATGCGGGCAGAGCGCCCGCCAACGCTGACAACCCGCCCGATCAAGCCGTTCTCGTTGACGGCGATGTAGCCGACGCGGACGCCGTGATCGGCGCCGGCATTGGCGACGAGGGTGCGGGTAAACGGCCCGCCGCTATCGAGCACCAGTTGGGCGGCGATGGAATTATCGACATCGGCGCCTTCGCCGAACGCGTCCGCCGGCATGCGCAGAAGCGCTTCGTAGCGCGCGTTGCGTTCGGCCAAGCGCTCAGCCAGTTCGCGCCAGGCCTGCAGCTCGCGGTTTTCGCTCTCGAGCTCTTCGATGCGGTCGGCGCTATTCCAGAGGCCGGCGACGCGGGAGAAAAAATCTTCGCCAGCGCGCGCGGGGCCAGTAGCGGCGCGCCCTGCAGCGCCGGCTGCGCCATCGCCGGCTTGTTGCGCGGCTTGGCCGAAGCCGCCATTGCGCCCAGCTTGGATGGCGACGAGGGCGACGCCGCCAATGACGAGCGCGATCGCCAAGAGCACGCCCGGAGCGATCCTCCGACCGCCGCCCGTGCGCCGCATCGCGCTCCTGCGTCTGGCCACGTTGTGCCCGCCTCTCTACGCGCTAGCTCGCGCTCACACTTCCTCGGTGAGCAGACGGCGCGCTTCTGACGAATTTATGGTGTCGAGTGCGATTCCGCAGCCTTTGACCACACAACGCAGCGGATCATCCGCAACCGAAACGCGGATCGAGATGCGTTCTTGCAGAACCGTATCGAGATTGCGCAGGAGCGCGCCGCCGCCGGTCAGCATCAGACCGTGGTCGTAAATGTCGGCGGCGAGTTCGGGCGGCATTTGCTCGAACGCTTGGCGCACGGCGTCGACGATGCGGGTCACCGGCTCGGCCAGCGCTTCGGCGACCATGGCTTCGTTCACGGTGATTTCCTTCGGCACGCCGGAGAGGTTGTCGCGGCCCTTGATCGGCATCGACATGCCCGAGCCAGAGTCCGGCGCCTTGGCGGTGCCGATTTCCTTCTTGATGCGCTCGGCGGTCGAGTCGCCGATCATCAGGTTTTCGTGGCGGCGCAGATATTGGATGATGGCTTCGTCCATCTTGTCGCCGGCTTCGCGCAGCGAACGCGACCAGACCAGGCCACCAAGCGAGAGCACGGCGATTTCAGTGGTGCCGCCGCCGATATCGACGACCATGCAGCCCGACGGATCGTCGATCTGGAGGCCGGCGCCGAGCGCTGCGGCGACAGGTTCTTCGATCAGCTTTACGCGGCGCGCGCCCGAGGCTTGCGCGCTTTCCAGAATGGTGCGGCGCTCGACCGGGGTCGCGCCCGTCGGCACGCAGATGACGATTTGCGGGCTGATCAACGCCGGGCGCGGCAGCACCTTGCGGATGAATTGCTTGATCATCTCCTCGGCCACGTCGAAATCGGCGATGACGCCGTCGCGCAGCGGGCGGATGACTTCCATGTTGCGGTGGGTTTTGCCGAGCATGGTCTTGGCTTCGGCGCCAACCGCATAGACGACCTTGCGACCGCCTTCGTTGACGTACGCCACCACGGACGGCTCATCGAGCACGATGCCGCGTCCCTTGACGTGAATCAGTGTGTTCGCGGTCCCGAGATCGATGGCCAGATCAGGCGCAACGAGACCGAACATATTGCCGAGCATTCTGTGACAACCCTCGCCGCTTTAGGCCTTCGGCCGAATCAAGCCCTTCGTCGGACTTAACGCGGCATTCTTAACAATCTTGAGAAGACGCCGGTCCATGAAGCGCAGTTAGGACCGAATAAGGGCGATGGGGCGTGCGCGCCGGAACTTTCGCTCCACGCTCAAGCCGCCGACCGCCCCCGTCGCCGACGGATTGGAGATGCCGCGAGGGACGCGGGGATGCAAGGGGCGCGCCGCTTTTGCCGTTTCGTCGCCGTAACGTCGCGAAATCCCGTTATCCACAATTGGCGCGCATTAAGGGTGGCGCTTGTGTTGCGAGCAAGCCGCGTCATCCTGACCATAATGCCACAGCGTCCGCCTGACTGGGGCGCGCGCTTGCCGCGCGGGCGCCGGCGCCCGATTATTTCAGTGGGACAACCTTTGGTCAGGGCGGGGATTTCTTGATCCGCAAGGCGGCACGATTTCTAGCGGCGGCGCTCTTCGTGGCGCTCGCCGGCCCGGCGGTGGCTCAAACGAGCATCGACGAGGCCGAGCGCGGCATCGTGCGCGTCGTCGTCATCCTCGAAAGCCCCGAAGGCCGGATGCTCTACGGCTCAGGCTCCGGCTTTGTCGTCGCGCCCAATCTTGTGGTGACCAATGCACACGTGGTCGCGGCGGCGCGGCAGCGGCCGGAGTTTGGCGTGGCCATCGTGCCCCCGGCTGGCGACGGCCTGATCGCTGCGCGCATCATCCGCTACTCGCCGCTCAGCGAACTGGCGCTGCTAGAGTTCAGCGGCGGCGCCGACCTTGAGCCGCTAACGATCTCAACCGTGGAGCCGCATGCGGGCGATGGCGTCGTGGCGCTGGGCTATCCGGACGTGGACTATCAAGGCGCCACCGGCGCCGACCTGCTCCGCCCCACCCCGCCGTCGCGCACTTCTGGTCAGATCGCCTCGCTGCGCGACCGTGCGCCGACCGGCGACAGCATCCCGACCATCAACCACCAAGCGGTGATTTCCTCCGGCTCGTCGGGCGGGCCGCTGATGGACGAGTGCGGCCGCGTTATCGGCGTCAATTCGTGGCATGTCTCCGGGGCCGACACGCGCGAAACGCGCGGCGTATCCACCCGCGTTGGGCAGCTGCTGCAGTTTCTCGATGAAGCGGGCGTCTCGCCCAATCTCAGCGACGAACGCTGCCTCACCTTCACTGAACGCGTTGAAGCCGAGCGCACGGCCACCATCGATGCGCTGCAAGCGCAAAACGAAGAATTGGCCAGCAAGCTGGAAACCGCTGACCGGCTGACGCGCATCGCGGTGGTGATCTTGATCGGCGGCACGCTGGCTTTGTTCGTGGCGGTGTGTGTGCTCGGCGCGGTGGTGTTGTCGCGCCGGCGGGGCGGCAACGGGCACGCGGCAGCGCCGCATCACGAGACGGTGGTGCAGCATCACGATCCCGAACCGTTCGAAGCGCCGCGCAGGCGCACTGGCGTCGTCGCCATTGTTGGCGGCGCGGCGGTAGCGGCAATCCTGATTGTGGCGGCCGGCGTGGCTCTGTTGCGCGTACGCGCCGATGGCGAGCAGCGCACGGCCGATATCCCACCGCCGGAATTCACTGGCGCCATCACCTGCACGCTCGATCGCGACGTCAGCGTCGGCGCGCAAGGCGTCGCCGACATGAGCTTCACCGCCGCCGGCAATCTCTGCGTCAATGAGCGCACGCTTTATGCACCGCACGACGAAGGCCGCTTCCGGCGCGTCATTGTGCTTGGCGAAGCGCGGGCGATGGACATTCTCACCATCGATCCAGACACCGGCGAATTCCGCCGCGAACGCTATCCGCTGAACGACGAGGATTTTGGCGCCGCCAACCAAGCCGTCGCGGAAAGCGGCGCCGGGCGCGGTTGTGACGGGGAAGGCGCCAGTGAAGCAGTCGCCCGGCGCAACGAAACGCTCATGCGCTTTGCGCAAGGCGAGCCGAGCCAGCGCTTGGTTTGGCGCTGCGAAGCGCGGAACTAGCGCCTATTGCGGCGCGGGCGGCTCATCGTTCGATACGCGCCAAATGATGTTGCCGACATCGTCGGCCACTAGCAGCGCGCCGGTTTGGTCCATCGCGACGCCAACGGGGCGGCCCTGTGCTTCGCCGCGCTCGTTCAAGAAGCCGGTGAGGAAATCTTCCGGCCGACCTGAGGGGGCGCCTTGGCTGAACGGCACGAAAATCACTTTGTAGCCGACCCGCTCGCTGCGATTCCACGATCCGTGCTGGCCCACGAAGGCGCCGTTCCAGTAGCGCTCGGGGAACGCATCGAAGGCATAGAAATGCAGGCCGAGGGAAGCGGTGTGCGCGCCGAGCGCGTAATCAGGCGTTAGCGGCGCTTGCAGGCGCACGTTGGCTGGAATGTCGATGCGGTCGTCGCGATTGTCGCCCCAATAATAATAGGGCCAGCCGTAGAAGCCGCCGTCTTGGACGCTGGTCATGTAATCGGGGACGAGATTGTCACCGAGCATGTCGCGCTCGTTCACTGCAACCCAAAGCGCGCTCGTGCCGGGCGCCCAATCCATACCGACAGGGTTGCGCAAACCCGACGCGAAGATGCGCGCCTCTGAGCCATCCGGATTGAACTCCCAGATCGCTGCGCGCCCCTCTTCCACCGCCATGCCGCTATCGCCGGCGTTAGAGACTGAGCCGACAGAGACATAGATTTTCGTGCCGGCTTCGTTGGCGATGAGATTGCGCGTCCAGTGGCCGTTATCGCCGGCATTGTGCGGCAGTTCGAGAATGGTCTCTGGTCGCCCCGGCACGCGCACCGAGTTCGGCGTGTAGCGAAAGCGAACGACGGCGTCGGTGTTGGCGACGTAGAAATAATCGCCGACCAAAACCATGCCGAACGGCTGGTTCAAATCTTCCGCGAACACGTGGCGCGCATCAACGACGCCATCTCTATCAGTATCGCGCAGCAGCATGATGCGATCGGGGCTTTCGCTCAGCGCGCCGGCGCGGCGCTGCACGCTGTTGCGGATCCAGCCCATAATGCCGCCGCCCTGCTGCGCTTCGGTCGAACTTTCAGCGACGAGCACGTCGCCGTTGGGCAGCACGTAAATCCAGCGCGGATGATCGAGGCCGTCAGCGAAGCGCTGAACGGTGAAACCTGCGGGTGCAACCGGTGCGGCGCCATCGGGCCAACCGACAGCGGTCGCGGGATTAACAACCGGCAATCCGCCGCTGGGCGAAGGCAGTTGGGGATCGGCGCCGTAGGTCACATCGACCGGCGGCGCCTCGCCAGCGCAGGCAGCCAACAGAAGCGCACATGCGATAACGAGCCTCTTCATCGGAGGAGGCTAACACGACGTTTTCCGATTGTGTGCGAAAAGACGTCCCTAGCTCGCGATCTTCTCGGGCCGCAGCCAGCGCCGCACGATCACGACCACGATGATCCACAAAGCAATCGCGAGCGCGCCCATCAGCGCGGCGGAACCGAGCCGGCCTTCGAGCGCATCCATGATGCCATCGCCCGCGAAAGCGACAATTGCCGTCTTTGGCAGCACGCCCAACGTCAATCCGCCAATGAAAGCCCAGAAGCTTACGCGTGCGGCGCCGAAGGCCATATTGACGACGACGAAGGGCGCGGTCGGAACGAAGCGCACGATCAAGCTGGCGAGAAAACCGTTCTTGCCCATGAAGCGCGTGAAGCGTCCGCCGGTAGCGCCGCTGAAGCGCTTGGTGGTTTGCGCGCTGGCGAGACGGCCAGTGAAGTAGGTCGCCGCACCCGAGACAACGGTGGCGATCCACGCAAACCAGAAGCCCTCCTCCGGTCCAAACGCAACGACGCAAGCGAGAATGAGAACGAACTGCGGCGCCGCCACATAAGCCGTGAGCGTGAAAACGAGGATCGTCACCGGCAGGCCCCAGTGCGTGCGCCGTGCTTCGCCCAGGGTTTGATCGATGAAGGCTTCGACCTGATCGCCATAATAGAGACGGCCGATCACCAGAACGATGCCGGCGACGACGACCATGGCGATCGACACCGCCACCGCCCGCCAGGCGCGTGCATCCATGTTGTTGGCGAATTCGACAAAGCGCGCCCACAGGCTCGGCTTGCCGGCCGGCGCAGGGGCGCTGGCCTCAGCCGGTGCGGCGTGGTCGTCTATGTCGCTCATCGGGCGCCCTCGTCGCGCGGGGCGACGCGGCGGTCAAGCGATCATGCCCGCTGGGGGCGCCGGCCGATAATGGCGCTCAAGTCGAAAGCCCGGGTGGCGGCGGCGTTGCGCGAGCCTTTGGCGTCCGGGATTTCCATGTCGTTCATGCGCGGATGGAGGCCCTTGATCAGGTCCTCCTCGATCCGGCGGCGATCAACTTCGTCGCGGATCGGGCCCAGCACATAGCGTTCAGTGGCGCCGTAATACCAATAGGCACGCGCCCACTTCTCGTGGCCGAGCAGGCGCGAGCGGAGATCGCTGGCTTTGCCAACATAGAGCGGCTCCATCAGGAAACCCCAGCGGCGGCGGACGAACACATAGATGCCGCCGACGCCCTGTGGCGGCAGACCCTTCTTGGTCAGCACGCATTTGAAACGATAGCGGCGGCCCGACGCGCCGCGCCAGGAATGCGCTCCGAAGAAAAACATGGTCCGCGTCTCCCGATCTGAAGCGCGGAAGCTCGACCGCGAATCGTAAATGCGCCGTTAAGAGATTGCGCCCGGAACGCGGCGGCGCAATGCTTGGATCAGATGAGCACACCGGTCCTGCCCACCCTGTCGATGCGCGACCGGCGCGCCGATCCGCGCGGCTTCGCCCACGCGATGGGCGAAAGCTACGAACGCACCGGCTTTGCCATCGTGCGCGATCACGGGCTCGACGCCGCGCTGATCACGCGCGCGCTTGACGCGACGAAGGCCTTCTTCGCGCTGCCGGACGCGGTGAAGCGGCGCTATCACGTCGCTGGCGGCGCAGGCCAACGCGGCTACGTGCCGTTCGGCATTGAAGCGGCGAAGGGCGCGGCTGCAGTTGATTTGAAAGAGTTCTGGCATGTCGGGCGCGAACTGCCCGAGGGCCACCGCTATCGCGCGTACATGCCGCACAATCTGTGGCCCGACGAAACGCCTGCGTTCAAGGCCGACGTTTATGCGCTTTACGATGCACTCGACCGCTTGGGCCAAGAGCTGCTCGTCTCAATCGCGCAGTTTCTGGATTTACCCGAGAGCTATTTCGCCGACGCTACGCGCGACGGCAATTCAGTATTGCGCCTGTTGCACTACCCGCCGACGCCGCCGCAAGCAGAGGGCGTGCGGGCCGAGGCGCATGAAGACATCAACACGATTACGCTGTTGCTCGGCGCCGAGGAAGCCGGTTTGCAATTGCTAACGCGCGAAGGCGAATGGCTGGACGTCAATCCGCCCGACGGCGCGCTGGTGGTGAATATTGGCGACATGCTGCAGCGGCTGACCAACGACAAGCTGCGCTCGACCACGCATCGCGTCGTCAATCCAGCACCTGAGCGCGCGCACCTACCGCGCTACTCGATCCCGTTCTTCCTGCACTTCGCGCCGGATTTTCTGATCGAGACGCTGCCCAGCTGCATCAGCGCCGACACGCCAAACCGCTATCCCGAGCCCATCACGGCGCAGGATTTTCTCTACCAGCGCTTGCGCGAAATACGCTTGGCGTGAGTTAGGCGACGACTTTCAGCGCGCTGCCGGTCGCGGCTGGGAGGTGGAGGCTGAAGGTCGAGCCCTTGCCGAGTTCGCTGACAACCGTGATGTCGCCGCCCATTTCGCGGGCGAGATCGCGCGAAATCGAAAGACCAAGCCCAGTCCCGCCGAAGGCTTTGGCAATGGCTGAATTGGCCTGGCCGAACGGGCTGAAGATGCGCTCGAGGTCGCCCTTGGCGATGCCGATGCCCTCGTCAATCACATCAAACACCACCATGGCGGCGCCCGCGCCCTTCTCCAGCCGCGCCCGCACCGCCACCGCGCCGCCGACTTCCGAGAACTTGATGGCGTTGCCGATCAGGTTCAACAGGCACTGACGCATGCGCACATGATCGGCGAAGGCGAAGTCGGCGAGCGCGCTTGACGACGTCGTGAGCTCGACGCCTGCGGCTTTGGCTTGCGGACCGATCAGCCCGTGCACTTCAGCCAGCACCCCGGCAACCGGAAGCACTTCCGCGAACAGCTTCACGCGGCCAGAATCGAGCCGGGCCTGATCGATGATGTCGTTGATCAAGTGCCCGAGATGACGCGCGGCGGCGATGATGCGGCCGGCGTCCGTGCGTGTCTCGAGCGAGGCGTTTTCTTCTTGAATCATTTCGGCATAGCCGATGACGGCGTTCAGCGGCGTACGCAGTTCTTGGCCGACGCGCGTCAAGAATTCCGATTTGGCAGTGTTGGCGTCGAGCGCGGCGCGTGCATCGGCGACAATGCGCATGTGGCGCGCCACCAATAAGCGCGCGATCAAAAGAGCGAGACCGCCGACGCAGAGCAGCCCAATGATCACGGGCCAGATTTGATGATTGAAAGCAGCGGCGCCCGGATGGAGGTGACGCCATTGCAGGACGCCGACTTCAGCGCCATCGGCCGCGGTGATCGGCGCGCTGATGCTGTCTTCGCCAAGCGGCGACGGACGCGCCGACAACGTCATATCGGCCAGATCAAGCGCGGCGCCAGTCGCCGTGACTTCCGCGGGCGTCATCACATCGATCAGCGCGAGATAATCTCGGGGTGCAGTGTTGGCGATGCGGACAGCGTTGTCCTCTTCCGTGATCGGCGCGACCGAGACGATGAAGACGTGCTCGCCCGCGCGCGCGAAAGTGCGGGTCACGGTGGCGGCTGGCGATGCAGCCCCCGCGAGCTGGCGCAGGCCGGGCGTGACGCGTGCTGCATCCACGGCGGCAGGGCGAATGGACGGGCCCAGCGCTGCAACATCGTCGGCGAACCAGGAATAACGAATGCTGCCGTCGGCGCGAAACACGATCATCCCGTCGGCTACGCTGGAATAGAGGTTTCCTTCGGCCCAGTCGGGATCCCAATCGTCGCTGATCGCCCGATAGGCCTGGTCCCAATTGGCGTAATCCAGCGCAACACTTTGGAGCGCCAAGCCGCGCCCATCGAGCGCGCTGTCAACGAGGCGGCGGGATGACGCGGCATAGCCGCGATCGGCTTCAGCCGCAAAGCCTGCGAGCGTCGCCACCGCCAGCATGATGACGACGAACATCAAGCCAAGAATCGGCACGCCGACGCTGATCCATGCGCCACGCGCGCCGTCATCGCTGACTGTGCTGATTTCGTCTCGCATTCGGGGCCGCGCCTTTGAACCCGCGAGGGTTAACACGGACATACTTGCCGAAAGCTTGCGAGAACTGCGCTTAACAGAGCTTAACTAAGCATCGAGCAATGATCGCAAGAACGCCCCGTCCGACCATACGTCCGCCCCGCGGTCGCGTCGGCGCAACGCGCGCAGAATACCCAAAGCCTGGCGCGCCACCACGAGATCGAGATCGCGGATGATGTAGAGGCGCTGGTCGCCTGCGCCGGCTGCCATGGAGATCGGTCCAAAGCGGCGCGCGAGCGACGGATCGACATCCACTGTTTGGGTACGCCCCGGCGCGACGAGACCGTCGCGCAAGAGCCACCAGGAAAGCCCGTAGCCGGGATTGGCGCGCGAGGGCTCGAAGCACGCGGCGAGCGCATCACGATCAAGCCGCCCTTCCCCGTCGCGCAGAACAAAATGGCCAAACCGCGCCCAATCGCGCGCGGTGAGGCCGGCGCCGGAGGGCATGTGCGGATTGCCGTCATTGCCGCGCCGCCAGTGGGTGGGTGTGATCGCAAGCGGATCGAAGACGTGCCGCTGCAGATACGCGAGCGGGTCGCCATCGATCTTGCGGCGCATGATTTCGCCGAAGATTTGAAACGGCGTCGGGCCGTAGGCGAAGCGTTCGCCCGGCGCGGTCGTGGCAGTTTGTGCGACGGCGTCAGCATAAGCGGGCGGACGTGCGATCGGGCCGCCTTCGATGCCGCTGGTGAGCGACAAGAGATGCCTGAGCGTGATGCGGCGGCGTTCATCGTTGCGCCATTCGGTGAGCGTCTCAGCGCAACGTTCATCCCAGGAGCGGATAAGCCGATCTTGGATGGCGGCGGCGGCCATGATGCCGGCGAAGCTTTTAGTGCCACTGGCCAACTCCCAACCGCGCGCGGGACCGCCTTCGTTTGGATAGTCCTCGAACACCAAGGCGCCCGCGCGCAGGACGACCAGCGAGACGCCGCGGCGCTGGGAGGAGTACGCGGCGGCGGCGGCATAGTTGAGCGTCTGCGCGCGGGCGGGCGCGGCGAGGCAGGCCGCGGCGGTGGCAGTGAGGAAGGAGCGTCGGTTCATGATGAGCCTTGAACGCGCGGCGCGCCGCGTTCCGTCGCTCATGCCGCGTCGAAACGCACGCCGGTCATGCGCTCGCTGAGCGCCCAGAGTTTATCGGCCAGCGCCGGATCGGTCGCCCAGGGGCGCACGCCGGAAAAGCCCTTGTCGTCCCCCGGGACGGCGACAGCGATGTCGCAATCCTCGCAATAGACGCCGCCCATGCCGTCGAGCTGCGCATTGGTCGCGCACCAGACGCTGGTCGCCGCACCCTGGCTCGGCGTCTTGAAGCGCTCGTTGACGACGCCGTTTTCATCGATCCAGCCCATGGCGCGCTGTTCTTCTTCCGGCATGTAGCGCTGGAGGTCGGTCATGATGCCGCCGGGGTGAACGGCGAAGGCGCGGACATTGTGGGCCTGCCCGCGCTGGTCGAGGCCGATGGCGAAAAGCGCGTTCGCGGACTTGGCGCGGCCGTAGGCGATCCACTTATTGTATTCGGTACGCTCGAAATTGGGATCATCGAGATCAGGAGGGCTGATGCGGTGGCCGATCGAGCTCAGCGCCACCACGCGCGCGCCATTCGCGGCTTTGAGCGCAGGCCAGAGACGCACGCTGAGTTGGAAGTGGCCGAGATGATTGGTGGCGAATTGCGCTTCGTAACCGCGCGCGTCACGCATCAAAGGCGAGGCCATGATAGCGGCGTTGTTGATCAGGATGTCGAGTTTTTTGGTGCGCGAGAGAAAGCCGCCCGCAAAGACGTCGATGCTGGCCGGGTCGGCGAGATCGAGCGCGGCTTGTTCGACATTGGGAATATCGACGAGCGCCTTTTGCGCCTTCTCCGGCGTCCGCGCCGGCACGATGACGATGGCGCCAGCGGCAGCGAGCGCTTTGGTGGTTTCGAGGCCCAAGCCGGAATAGCCGCCGGTGACGATCGCGACTTTGCCGGAGAGATCGCGTCCGCCGGTTGCGTCGCGCGCTTCGGTGCGCATGCCGTAGCCGGAGTTGATGGGCTTTTGCTCGGTCGCCATGCGCGTCTCCTAATGTGAGAGCGCATAGCAAGTCCGCAGCGTGTCACGCCACCGCTTTTTGACGGAGGCTCAACTTGCCGGAGAGCGGACGGTTCGGCAGCCGCAGCGTGAAGGTCGCGCCCTCGCCGAGCGCGCTCTCAGCCACGACATCGCCGCCCATGGCTTGCGCGAGTTGGCGCGTGATCGCGAGGCCAAGGCCGGTGCCGCCATATTGACGCGCGATGCCGTGCTCGGCCTGCGCGAACGGCTGGAACAGACGGCTCATCTGCTCTGGCGAAATACCGATGCCGGTGTCGCGCACGCTGATCAAAAACTCCGACGCGCCCGCGCGCCACTCGCGTTTGAGGCTAACCTCCACCACCCCGCCCTTGGCGAACTTGCAGGCGTTCGACACGAGATTGAGCACGCATTGGCGCAGCTTCAGCGCATCGCTGATCGTGGAGAAAGACGGCGGCGGCGCCGCCCAGCGCAAAGTCGTCCCGTCTTTGGCCGCCATCAACGCCAGCGCTTCCATCACCTCAGAGACAACAACGGCAGGCGAGACGGCTTCGTCATGCAACATCATGCGCCCGGCGCCGAGTTTGGACAGATCGAGAATGTCGTTGACGAGGCCCCGCAGAGGCCGGCCCGCCGCGAGGATGCGGTCGAGGTCGCGAGCGGCAGACTCGTCAGTGGTTTCTTCCCGCAGCAATTCCGAATAGCCAATAATGGCGTTGAGCGGGGTACGCAGTTCGTGGCTCATATTGGCGACGAACGCGGATTTGGACGCGCTGGCGCTGAGCGCGGCATCGCGGGCGGTGATGAGATCCTCGATCAAGCGCGCGCGCTCGTCGCTGGCTTTGCGGCGCTCGGTGATGTCGAGACAGGTGGCCAGAACGCCGATAATCTCGCCGGCGCTGTCGCGCAGCGGATGTTTGCTGGCTTCAACCCAAACCGTCTCGCCATTGGCGAGCACGGCGGGCCGCTCCACCGACATCGAGGCGACGCCGGCATTCATCACTTCAATATCGTCGGCGCGAAACGTCTCGGCCTGTTCGGTGGTGCAAAAATCGAAATCGGTTTTGCCAACGATCTCGCGCGGATCGTTTAGGCCAACTTCCTGCGCGAACAGTTGATTGCAGCCCAGATAGCGCCCGTCGCGATCCTTCCAGAACACGCGCACGGGCATGGCGTCGAGCACCAGCGACAACATCAAATCGGAAGAGGCGGAGTTCCGCATGCAGGGAACCAGGCTCACATGGAGCGCAGTGTGCGCGCACGTGGCTTACACTCCGCTAACGCCACTGCATGTGCGCGTAGCCAAAACGGCCTATGCCGTCGGGCAGAATGTTCCCGCGACGCACGCGCGTAACCACGTTGGCTATGGCGCGACAGGCTTCACGGCTGCGGCCGCTTGCTTGGCGCGCGCGCGCGCTTCGGTGGTGTCGGCGCCGCGCGCGAGAGCGACACCCATGCGGCGTTTGGCGAAGCTCTCGGGTTTGCCGAAGAGGCGGATCTCGGTGTCGGGGATGGCGAGCGCATCGGCGACGCCGTCGAACGCCATGCCTTGCGCCTCCATGCCGCCATAGATGACGGCGCTGGCGCCAGGTGCGCGGAGACTCGTATCGACAGGCAGACCGAGGATGGCGCGGGCGTGCAGCGCGAATTCGCTTTGGTTTTGGGAAACGAGCGTGACGAGGCCGGTGTCGTGAGGGCGTGGGCTAACTTCGCTGAACCAGACGTCGTCGCCTTTGACGAAGAGCTCGACGCCAAAAATGCCGTAGCCGCCGAGCGCTTCAGTGACCTTGTCGGCGACGTCGCGCGCACGTTCCAGCGCTTTCGCACTCATCTGTTGCGGCTGCCAGCTTTCGACGTAATCGCCATCAACTTGCACGTGCCCGATCGGTTCGCAGAAATGCGTGCCGCTCGCCGCGCGAACGGTGAGCAGTGTGATTTCGAAATCGAACATCACCTGCCCTTCGACGATGACGCGCGGCTGCTTCACCCGGCCCGCGCTCATGGCATAATCCCAGGCGGGCGCGACATCGGCTTGGACCTTGAGCCGGCTCTGGCCCTTGCCGGATGACGACATCACCGGCTTCACGAAATTCGGAAAGCCGATTTTATCGGCGGCGGCATGCAGTTCTTCTAGCGACGACGCGAAGGCGTAAGGCGATGTCGGCAACTTCAGCTCTTCGGCGGCGAGCACGCGGATGCGCTCGCGATTCATGGTGGTGTGCGCGGCGTTGGCTGTGGGGATCACGGTGGCGAGGCCATCGGCTTCGATGCGGACCAACTCATCGGTGGCGATGGCTTCGATCTCGGGCACGATGATGTGCGGCCGCTCGCACTCCACCAGTTCGCGCAGCGCTTTCGCGTCAGTCATGTCGACGACGTAGAAATGGTGCGCAACCTGCTGAGCCGGCGCGTTCATGTAGCGATCAACGACGGTTGTCTCGACGCCCAAGCGCTGCAGCTCGATGACGACCTCCTTGCCAAGCTCGCCGCCGCCAAGAAACATGACGCGGATGGCGGAAGGTGAGAGCGGGGTGCCGATGCGGGTGTTGGTCATGATCGCTTCTTAGCGGCCTCGGCGACGGCCCGCCAGCGCCCGATCAGGCAACGTTCGCGGCGGTGTTGCGCACAGCAAAGAGACGTAGTGCCGCCTCCAGCGCCATCGGCCGGCCCAAGAAATAGCCTTGCGCTTTTTCAACGCCCAGCGCTTGAAGCGTGGCAAGTTCAGCGGCGGTCTCGACGCCTTCGGCGATGATGCGGCTACCGGTTTCGCGGGCAAAGCTGATGAGCGCCGCAGCAAGCGCTTTGCGAGCCGGATCGATGCAGATGTTGCGGGTCAAGCTCATGTCGAGTTTGATGAGGTCGGGCTCCAGCGCCAAGATGTGGCGCAGGCTAGAATAGCCGGCGCCGGCGTCATCGATGGCGACACTCACGCCACGATCGCGCAGCGGCTTCAGCGCGGCGCGCAGTGCGTCGTAGTCCGCCACTGTCGCGTGTTCGGTGATTTCGAGAACCAGGCGGTAGCCGGGCAGATCGCGCATCAGTGTGGCCAATCCTCCGCTCAGGATTGTCTCCGGTGAGGCGTTGACGGCGAGGTAGATGCTCTCGGGAAAGTGCGGCAGTGCGCTCAACGCCTTGTCGATGGCGGCGAGTTCGAGCGCTACGCCAAGGCCGACATCGGCGGCTTCCGCAAACCAGCCATCGGGCGCGCCGGACTGGAAGCGCGATAAGCATTCCATGCCGATCGGGTGGCCGCTGGCGATATCGACGATCGGCTGATAGGCGATGGAGAACAACTGATCGCCCATGACCGCGTTGATCCGCGAGCGCGCCTCCGTCATGACTCTCTTGGCTTCAACTTCGCGATTGATCTCGAACGACGCCAATTCCGCGAAGGCGCGCATCATGCCGAGATCGCGCTCGTGCAAGGTTTCGTCTGGCGCGAAGCCCAGGCAGCAGAACATGCCGTACTCGCTTCCATCAGCCAGACGCACAGGCACGCTCATGTGACGTCCAATCGATATGGCGCCAGTGATCGGCATCGAAGCGGCGAGCGGCTCTGCCGCGGTGTTGCGCATCAGCGCCGGCAGCCGCCCGGCGAGAATGTCGCGGCAATAGGTGTCGTTCAGCGAGTGAGCGTCACCGACCTTGGCCAACGCCTCCTGGCCCGGCGCATCGACCTCGCGCAAGATCATCTCATCGCCAACGAATTGCGAAATGTAGGCGATATCCATTCCAAGGTGCGCGCGCATAGCCGCAAGCGCTCTTTGCACCACGGACGCGTCTTCACCGCGCTCACCGCCAGCGAGACTATCGAACAGCGCGACTTCAGTCCGCGACATGCAAGCACCCCGGTTTATCGTCGAGGTGGTGTTTCAAAGTTGGGTTAAGATTTCTTAGCCGACGGGGATTCTAACAACGCCCGCACGCTCTCCCCCGCCGCCTCAATCGGATGCACCGCCGCGGCTTCGCGCAGCCGCGCTAAATTCGGCGCCCCCGCGCGATGTTCCGCCATCCAAGCTTCCGCGAACTTGCCGCTTTGCACGTCGGCCATCACGGCGCGCATCGCGTCTTTGACGCGCGCGTCGATGATGCGGGGGCCGGTAATGTATTCGCCGTATTCAGCGGTGTTGGAGATGGCGAGGTGCATACCGGCGATGCCGCGTTCGTGGATGAGGTCGGAGAGCAATTTCACTTCGTGCAGGCAATCGAAATAGGCGAGTTCAGGCGGCGTGCCGGCTTCGACTTGCACCTCCCATGCGGTGCGAATGAGATGCGTGAGACCGCCACAGAGCACGACTTGTTCGCCGTAAAGATCGCCTTCGGTTTCAATTTTGAAGGTGGAGGCGATCATGCCTGCGCGGCCGCAGCCGATGGCGGCGGCGTATGAATAGGCGAGTGCTTCTGCGCCGCCATTGTCTTGCGCAACCGCGACGATGCACGGCAGGCCGCCGCCCTTCACAAACGCCTCGCGTAGCACTTTGCCGGGCCCCTTCGGCGCGACCATCACGACGTTCACATCGGCGGGTGGTTGGATGAAGCCGTAGTGATACGCAAAGCCATGGACGAACATCAGCGTTTGCCCGGCACCCAGATAAGGCGCGATCTCGGCGGCGTAGAGATCCGGCATCACTTCGTCCGGCGCGCACATGACGAGGATATCGGCGGTTTGCGCCGCTTCGGCGACCGTGATCGGCGCAAAGCCATCCGCCCTCGCCTGCTCGGCGCGACGGGCGGCGGCGTGCAGCGCGACGCGCACATCGACGCCGCTATCGCGCAGGTTCAGCGCGTGCGCGTGGCCCTGCGCGCCATAGCCGATGACGGCGACGCGTTTGGCCTTGATCAGGCCCTGATCGGCGTCGCGTTCGTAGAGCACGCGCATCGTGATTTTCCTCTGTTCCGCTTGCGTCTCTAGCCCGCGCGCCTCACTTAGGCAAAGAGGAGAGCGAGATGGCGAGTGCAGCGGAAATCGTGCGCTTTTGGCGCGACGCGGGGCCGAAGGCGTGGTTCGCCAAGGACGAGACCTTCGACGGCCGTTGTCGCGGATACGAAGCCGAGCACCACGCGGCCGCACGGCGCGAATTGGCGCAGTGGGAGACTGATGCCGAGAGCGCGTTGGCGCTGATCCTGCTGCTCGATCAGCTTCCGCGCAACATGTTCAGGGATTCGCCGCACGCCTTTGCGACCGATGGGCTGGCCGTGCAGGTGGCGGCGCAGGCGATCGAAAAGCGCTTCGATGCGGCAACCGATTCAGCGCTGCGTGTGTTCTTCTATTTGCCGTACGAGCACGCGGAGGACTTGGCGCTGCAGGAACGCTGCGTCGAGTTGATTGAAGCGTTGGGCGATCCGGAGTTCACCAAATACGCCAAGCTGCATCGCGACATCATCGCCAAGTTCGGCCGCTTCCCGCATCGCAACGCGATCCTGGGACGGAAGAGCACGCCGGCAGAGTTAGCGTTCTTGGCCGAAGGCGGGTTTGCGGGTTAGCGGATCGGCGCGTCGAACGCGTAGCGCCAGTTTCCGTCATAGTCGCGCGTCCAAATCGAGACATAACGGCCAGTGCGGCGCGTGCCGTCCGGCGCGGTGTAGGTGGAATTGCCCCACGTCCAGCCCATGTCGCCGCGCGCCGATACCCGCGCGGTTTCCGGCGCCCAAGTCAGACGCGCGGCTTCCGGCCAATCGGCGTAGCTCGCGGTGATGCCGGCGCGGCCGGTGAGAATTTCCGTGCTGGTGACGATGAGCGCGTTCTCATCGGCGTACGCCGTGAACGCGGCAGGCACGCCATCGGCTTGCGCTTTCGCATTAAAGGCGCGATCGGCGGCGAGCAGTTCGGCGACGGCTGCAGCGGCGAGTTCCTCTTCGGTGCGCGAGCCGCCGAGCGCGGACAAGCGCAGCGCCAGGCGGCCGACTGCGTCGCCTTCGAGTACGCAAGCCCGGATGAAGGACGTGGCGCGGCCTTCAACGGCGACTTCTACGAACGCTTGTTCGCCAGCCGGGCATGCTTCGCCCGAGCCGCCAGCGCCGAGCGCGCCGGACACGCCCATGACAGAGCGCGCCATGGTGGAAATTTCCGCACGCGCTGTGGCGTTGACCGGGGTGACGGTCGGCGCGTCGGAGCCCCACAGCCACCAACCGGTCGACGGATGGCCGGTGAAGCGGCGGAGCGCGATGCTCGTGCCATCGGTGCGCTGTTCGTAGCGGATGACACGCGCAACGCCCCCACGCGGCGGAGCGATGGTGACGCGAACCGCGACCTCGATGCCCTCAGCATTGAGCGCGGCGCGGCCGCCTGTGGTGTTGATGATGTCGGTTGCGATCAGCGGCTGCGCCCAGGCTGGCGCGCGCAGCGATAAATTCTGCGCCAATGCCGGCGCGCTCAGAACGAGCGCCAAGCCGCACACGAGCGCCGCGCGAATATGTTGCATCATCCCACCCTCACCGATCGGCGTTCCCTGAGGGCCAAGTTTAGGCGCCAGGGCGGCCTTGAGCCAGCCCCTATGGCGCCTGATTTCGCGCGATCGGCTTAGTGTTCCGGCCGATCGCGGACGGGCTGGCCATCCCGCAACACCCAGCGGGCGGTGTTGGCGACGCGGTCGATCTCGGCCTGCAGTTCGCGCACGCTGGCCGGCATGCCGACGCCGGGCCCGCCATAATCGACAACGCGCTTGCGCCGTCCATCGCGCTCCAGCGTGATCGTGTAGGTCGGCATGTCGGTGGCGGCGGAGCGGTATTCGTCGTTCAGCTGCTCGAAGCCGATCTCATCAAAACGCGCGAGCAGACGCTGCACATCAGCTGCGGGAATCGTCGCGCGCTGTTCGCCGCGGACGTTCACGAATGCTTCGCCGACATAGGTGACTTGGCCGTCGCTGCTGATGGTGACGCGATAAGCGGGGCAAAAGCCGAAACAGACGGTGCGCGATAGTGTAATCACGGCGGGGCCTTCCTGCGCTGCGCTTTGGACTGGGGCGCATGCGGCGAGCGCGATGGCGCCAAACATGGCGATCATGGTGCGGCGAAGGAACATGGGCGGTGTCCTGTTGAGCTTGATCTGGCGCAATTTGGCGCGCGAATGCGGCGAGCTAGCGGCGGCGGCGCGCCATCTCCTCGCGCGCGGCGATCCAGGCGGCGTCGCGGCGTTGAAGCAGGTAGCCCGGATAGAGCGCCTCCATGGCTTCGCCGAGATCAGCCGCCACTTTGAACGCCGAGGTCTTGTCATCAAGACGTCCAACAGCCAGGCGATTCAGCATCTGCTTGCGGCGGCGCGGATCGATGGCGTTCTGCGCTTCCGACACAAGCAAACGGCGGCATTTGGTGAGGAACTCAGCACTCTCCGTATCGGGACCGCCGTCGGCCGCCATGCGATCGAGACGGCCGCAGGCGAAGACGATGGAATCCAAGATGGGCGGGCGGAAGCCTTGGAACGCTGCCTCTTTATCCTGACCGTGGCGATCATGCTCTTCGTTCGGGAAGAACAAGCGGCCACGATCGGCGATGGCGGAGAGCTTCTGTGACGTTTCGTGCGCCAAGCGGCGGAATTCGTCGGCGGGATACATGGCGCCGCGACCGCGCGCGAGCGTCGATGCTTTAGCGACAGAATCGATGGCTTCGTGCGCCCACGCGATCACGTCGGAATCCATTTCAGCGCGCAGCGTTTCGTATTGCAGCTCGGTCTGGCGGCGCACCACCAACCAGTTGAGCACAAGCGACGCCAGCGCCAAAGCGGCCGAACCGACCGCCACCCACTCGTTTACGCCCCATTCCATGCCGCTTCTCCCTTGGCAGAACCGCTTACATGGAGGTTGCCGCGGCGGCTAGCGTGTGCCGAGCGTCACAAGCGCGGCTTCGACGCGCGCGGCAAGCGACGTTTCCGTAACGCGCGGCCAATCGGCCATTTGGCCAGCGATCCATGTGAATTGGCGCTTGGCGTAACGGCGGGTATCGCGCTTGCCGATCTCGGCGGCCTCAGCCAGCGAAAGCTCGCCGCGCAGATATGCAGAAAGCGCCGGTGCGCCGTGGGCTTTCATCGCGGGCAAGGCCGGATCGAGATTGCGTACGGCGAAGGCGCGAACTTCATCGAGCGCACCAGTTTGGAGCATGACGTCGAAGCGCGCGTTGATAGCGGCGTAGAGTTGCTCACGATCGGGCGTCAGCGCGATGCCGCGCCATTCGCCGGGCTGAAGCGCGGGCTTGGTGTTGGCTTGCAGCGCGCTGATGCTCTCGCCGGTGGTTTCCAGAATTTCGAGCGCGCGCAGGATGCGCGGCGCGTCATTGGGTTCGAGTCGCGCGGCGGTGACTGGATCGCGTTGCGCGAGTTCGGCATGAAGCGCGGGCGCGCCTTCCGTCTCGGCACGCGCGCGCAAGGCGGCGCGAATGTCTGGATCGGCGGCAGGCATGTCCGCCAAGCCTTGCGTGAGCGCTTTGAAGTAGAGCCCGGTGCCGCCGACCAGGATCGGCGTGGCGTTGCGCGCGCGGATTGCGGCGATGGCGGCGAGCGCATCGGTGAGCCAGCGGCCGGTGGAGTAAAGCTCGGCTGCATCCACATGGCCGTACAGGTGATGCGGCGCGCGGGCCTCCTCCTCGGGCGGCGGGCGCGCGGTGAGGATACGGAAATCGCGATACACCTGCATCGAATCGGCGTTGACGATTTCGCCGCCGATACGCTCCGCCACAGCCAAAGCCAAAGCGGACTTGCCGCTGGCGGTCGGGCCCATGATGAGAAGCGCTGGCATGTTAGGGATTAGGGGTTGGGGGCTAGGGATTGGCGAGGGTTCCAAGCAATATCGATTGCTCCCCTAATCCCCAATCCCTAATCCCCAGTCCCATGACCGCCCACGCCCTCGTCTTCGTCGCCTCGCCCGACGACAAGCCCGCTTACCGCGAGGCCCTGCTCATGCTCGGGCGGGTGGCGCTCAATCGCAAGCTGCCGCCGCCGGATGTGCTTTCGGGCTGGGAAAGCGCGGAGTGGATTTATCCGAGCGTGGACGGCGAGTTGCGCCAGGAGGCTGCCGCTGCCGTGGCGGAGATGCCGGTGGACTGGGCGCTCGTGCCTGTCGAGGGCCGGCGCAAGAAACTCCTCGTCGCCGACATGGATTCGACCATCATCAACGTTGAATGCCTCGACGAGCTGGCGGATTTCGCGGGGCTCAAAGCGGAGATTGCAACGATCACCGAGCGTGCGATGCGCGGAGAATTGGAGTTCGAGCCGGCCTTGCGCCAGCGCGTCGGCAAGCTGAAAGGCTTGGCGCTCGATGCGCTGCAACGCACCTATGACGAACGCGTGCGGCTCAATCCGGGTGCGGCGACTCTGGTGAAGACGATGGCGGCGCATGGCGCACGCTGCGTTCTGGTGTCAGGCGGCTTCACGTTTTTCACCTCGCGCGTGGCGGAAGCCGCCGGCTTTCACGCCAACCGCGCGAACGTTTTGCTTGACGATGGCGCAGCACTCACAGGCGCGGTGCAAGAGCCGATCCTCGGCCGCGCCGCGAAGCTTGAGGCATTGCGGAGCGAGGCGCGGGCGTTGGGACTCAGCGAAGCGGATGCGCTGGCGATCGGCGACGGCGCCAACGATCTCGATATGATCAAGGCGGCTGGACTTGGGCTGGCCTATCGCGCCAAGCCCATCGTCGCGGCTGAGGCCGACGCGAAGATCGATTACATGACTCTGGAAGCAGCGTTGTTCTTCCAGGGCTACCGGCGAACGGAGTTTTCGGCATGAGACGTTTGATGATCGCGCTTGGCGCAATGTTCTTGGCCGCCTGCACGCCGCCAGCAGCGGAGGCGCCCGAGAATGGACCGCCGAACCTAGATGGCGTCATGCTGCCGCTGGGAGACCAAGCCGGAAACCGCATGGAGGCGTTGACGCAGAACGGCGCGCGCTGGTGCACGGAAGATAACGTGTGGTGCGTCGAGGGCGGACAAGTCAGCGCCAGCTTCGCTGCTGGCGCGGCGCCCGTGGCGTTGCCGGCGCAAGGCGAGCTTTGGCCGGTTGTCGTGCGCACCGGTGAGACGGCCTTGATCGGCCTGATCGCAACCGAGGAGCAGATGTATTCGGGCGGCAGCGGCCGTGCGCAGCACTTGACATTGTACGAAGTCGCGAACGGCGCGCCCCGCGCAGTGCTGCGCATGCCCTATTCCGGCGCGGCCGACATTCGCGCCTGCTTCGATGAAGAGGATGAGCAACAACGCGCCGGCGCCTGCCGCGATGAATATCAATTCATCACGCGCATATTCATCGATGAGACCGTCGCCAGCGGCGCGCCAGTTATCGTGCTTGAAACCGCTGCGGGCTCCTATCCAGGCGCGGTGACGCGCAACGCGGACTCGTTGGAACAGCCAGCCTTGACCGAAGCGGATCTGGTCTGGGCGCAGGACGAAACCTGCACATTCCGCCGCACTTATACGCGCGGCGCCGACGGCCTATATGCGCCTGATCAGCCGCTGCCCGGCTGCACCGATTATCTGGAGCCCTGATTGAGCCTGCCGCGCCGCCCGAGGGCCATCGTTTTTGATCTCGACGGCACGCTGATTGATTCAGAGACGCTGGTGAAGGAAGCGCATTTCGCCGCCTGCGCCAGCATGGGCGTGGCGATGAGCGATGCGCAGTTTCTTTCGCTCGTCGGCATGCATCGCGAAGCCAACGATCTGCAGCTGAAAGCCTATTACGGTGACGATTTCCCGCTCGAGGATTTCATCGCCGCGACGCGCGCGCATGTCGGGCAACGCGCCGCGCCGCTGAAGCCAGGCGCGCTTGAGTTGATGGATGCGCTCGATGAGCTGAAGCTGCCATACGGCTTGGCGACATCGTCGCGGCGGCCGTGGGTGGAGCGGCACTTTGCAGCGCACGGCCTCACGAAACGCTTTCGCGCCGCGGTGACTCGGCAAGATTGCATCGAAGGCAAGCCGCATCCGGAGCCGTACCTCAACGCTTCGCGCTTGCTGGGCGCTGCGCCCGGGGACGTGTTGGCGTTGGAGGATAGCTATGCCGGCGTCACCTCCGCGCACGCGGCGGGCTGCATGACGGTGATGGTGCCGGACTTACTGGAAGCGACGGATGAGATGCGGGAGATGGCGTTTGTGCTGACGTCGCTGAATGACGTTGCGCCGCTTTTGCGGCGTTAGCTCCGCGCCCGAAGCCGCCGGTACGTACGCTGCCCGGCGCGATTGATGCGGACGACGATGTTGTGTTCGCCGACAGCGGCCTCCCCGGCGACGGCGCGCGCGGCGATCATCGAGTCGGCGTCTTGAAACGCCATCTGCTCGATCACGTCGCCCGCACGCAGCACGCCTTCATTAGCGCCGCCGACATCGACCGCGAGCACAACCAAGCCTTCAACATCGGGCTCGATTTGAAATTCTTCCCGCAAGCTCGCGTCCAACTCGCTGATGGCGATGCCGAACATGCGCCCACCGCGCGGGCCGCCATCGCTGCGACGTTCGGGCGTAGCTCCGCCTTCGGCGACACGGCGGCCGGTATCGCTTTCTTCCAGACGCTCAATGGTGACGGTGAGCGTCATGCGGCGGCCATCGCGGACGATTTCGAGCGGGGCTTGTGCGCCGACTTGCGCTTCGCCGACCATGCGCGTGAGCGAGCGGCTATCTGTGACGTCGCGCGTGCCGAATTTGAGCACGATATCGCCGGGGCGCAGGCCAGCAGCGGCGGCCGGGCCGCCAGGGGTGATGCGGGTGACGACCGCGCCGCTATCGCCGCGATAGCCCGCACGCTCAGCTGCGCCGGGGCTCAGATTGGCCAGCCGCACGCCCAGCCAGCCACGGCGAATTTCGCCGTAGCGCAGGATTTGGTCGACCACCGGGCGCACGATCGAGGTCGGCGTGGCAAAGCCGATGCCGACGCTCGCGCCGCTCGGCGACAAGATGGCGGTGTTGACGCCAATCACTTCGCCATCGGTGTTGAACAACGGCCCACCGGAATTGCCGCGATTGATGGCGGCGTCGGTCTGGATGAAATCGTCATAGCGCCCAGCATCGATGTTGCGGTTGCGGGCGCTGACGACGCCAACGCTGAGTGAGCCGCCCAGGCCGAACGGATTGCCGATGGCGAGCACGATGTCGCCCACCCGCGCGGTGTCGCTGTCGCCCATCTCGACGAACGGCATCGGCTGGCGCGCTTGCATGCGCAGCACGGCGATGTCGGTGGCCGGATCGCGGCCAACGACGATGGCGTCGAAGCGCTGACCGTTTTGCAGGATGACTTCGATTGCGTCAGCGGATTCGATGACGTGATTATTCGTCACCACGACGCCATCAGCCGAGATAATGAAGCCCGAGCCCAGCGAGGTGATCTGCGCTTGGCCTTCGGTGTTGAACCGCTCCATCGGCGAGCCGGGCGGAAACTGCGGCAGATCCTCGACGCCCTCGACGCGCTGGCTGGTGGCGATGTTCACAACCGCCGGCGACAGGCGATCGTTCAGGTCGGCAAAACCCTCAGCCGGCAGGCGCGATTGCGCCAAAGCTGGTGCGGCGATGGCAAACAGGACGAGGCTGGCGAGAATGGCGCGCATGGCTCAAGGCAGTACGGAACTAAGGCCGTAAGGCAATAGGAATTTGGCGTCCTACTGTCTAACTGCCCTAGTACCTTATTCCCGTTGAGTTTTAGCCCCCGCCGCGGCGACGCTGCATGTAGCGGAAGAAGTCGCTATCCGGCGGCACCACGATCGGCGTTCCGGCGTCGAGCGCCGTGTCGTAAGCGCGCATGGCGCGGTAGAACGCGGCAAACTCCGGATCGCGGCCGTAAGCGCCTGCGAAGATGCGGGCCCGCTGAGCGTCGCCTTCACCGCGCGTACGCTCGGCCTCTTCCTGCGCCGTGGCGCGGATAATGGCGGCGTCGCGTTCGCCTTCGGCGCGGATGCGGCCAGCGACCTGCTGACGCTCCGACCGCATGCGCTCATAGACGCGCTCGCGGGTCTCGTCCGGCAGATCGGCTTGGCGGATGCGGACATCGACCACGCGCACGCCGAGTTCAGTGGCGGCGGCGGCGTTCAAGTCGGCTTCGATGGTTTGCATCAGTTCGGCGCGGCGGCCGGAGATGATCTCGTTCGAGGTGGCGCCGCCGAGGGCGCGGCGCATGGCGGCTTCAGTATAGGTCTCCAAACGCGAGGCGCCGCCGGCTTCCGTCAGCACGCTCTGATAGAAGCGGCGCGGATCGACGATGCGCCAACGCACGACAGCGTCGACGATCAAGCGTTCCTGGTCGGACGCCACGATCGGCTGACCTTCCATGGTGAAGCCCATATTGCGCCGGTCATAAATGATGACGCTCTCAACGAACGGCAGCTTGAAGTACAAGCCCGGCTCGTCGGCGCCCGGCACGTTGATGGCGCTGGTGTACTCGCCGAAGCGCAGCACGATGGCTTGGCGGTCCTGGCGCACGATGAACATCGAGTTCATCACCACGACCAAGAGCGCAAAGCCCAGGCCGAAAAAGAGAGGCAGGTTACGGGTCATTGGCCGCTCCCCCCGGTGGTCGGCGGCGTGTTGCGGCGGATCATGCCGTCGAGCGGCAGATACGGCACCGCGCCGCCACGTTGATCGAGGATGATGAGGTTGCCGCGCTGATACACGCGCTCCATCGTTTCCATATAAAGCCGGTCGCGCGTCACGACGGGCGCTGAGCGATACTCGCCGTGCACGGCGATGAAGCGCTCGGCTTCACCGGTTGCTTCGCGCACGACCTGCTCGCGATAGGCTTGAGCGGCGTTGACGATCTGCGCTGTTTCGCGATTGGCGTTATTGATGGCGGTCTCGGCGTCTTGGCCGGCATTGACGACATCGTTGAACGCTTCGATCACGCTGGACGGCGCGGCCGCGCGCAGCAACTCGACTTGCAGCACCTGCACGCCGGCTTCGTATTCGTCCAACGTCGCCTGCATCACCTGCTCGACGTCGAGTTCGACGGCGCCGCGATCGGTCGTGATGATCGGCTCAAGTTGGCGCCGGCCGATGACTTCGCGCATGGCGCTCTCGGCGACCTGCCGCACGGCGGTGTCGGGCTCGCGGATATTGTAGGCGTAATCCACGATGTCCTTGATGTTGTACACGACGCGGAAGTGCACTTCGACGATGTTGCGGTCGCCTGTGATCATTAGGCTTTCGTCGGGATTGTCGGCGACGGTTTGATTGTTGCCGGAGACGAAGCCGATTTCTGTGGAGCGCTGGCCGGTGACGTTGATCACTTGGCGCGCTTCGATCGGCGCTGGCGCATGCAGATGGATGCCTGGGCCGGTGCTGCGGTTATAATCGCCAAAACGCGTAATGACGGCCTGCTCGCCTTCATCGACGGTGTAGATGCCGGTCATCAGCCAGCCGAAAAACAAAACGCCTGCAATGACGGGAAGCGAGAACGGACTGCGCCGTCCTTCGCCGGCGCCCGGCCCACGGCCGCCGCCGCCCATGCCGAAGCGTTCGCGGAATTGGCGCAACAGATCGTCCAGGTCCGGACCGGGTTGCCCTTGCGGCGGACGCGGCGGCGGTTGATTGCCCCACGGACGGCGCGGTCCGCCGCCCCATGGGCCTTGGCCGCCACCACCTTGGTTGCCGCCCGACTGATCATTCCATGGCATCAGAAATCTCGTCCCCGCCGTTCTGGTAGTTCGTACGCGCCAGTTCTGGCAGCCGATGACCTAGCGCTTGCCGCGCTTGGTCGTGCGCCGATATGTGGCCCCTGTGCTAAGGGATCAAGCATGAACAACCAGTTGGCGGACCTCAAAGAAGCTGTGAAATCGCGTCTCGACGCGATTAAGGACCCGTTGAGCGGCAAGGGTTTGTTCACGTCTGGCCGCATTTCGGGGCTTGAGGTCGGCGAAGGCGGCAAGGTCTCGTTCACGATTGAAGCGCCGGCGGACGCGCCGGAGCGCTTTGTTCCCTTGCGCGATCGCGCTGAAGCGGAGGCGCGCGCGGTGCGCGGCGTCACGAGCGTCATCGCCGTGCTGACAGCACACGAAGCAAAGCCCGCCAGCACAGGCGGCGTGGCGCAGGTTAAGCACATTATCGCTGTGGCGAGCGCAAAAGGCGGCGTCGGCAAATCAACTGTCGCGGTCAATCTCGCCTGCGCATTCGCGTCATTGGGGATGAAGACCGGCCTGCTCGATCTCGATGTGTACGGCCCCTCCGCCCCGACACTACTCGCCACGGGCGCGCGCAAACCTGAGATGAGCGACGGCAAAATCCTGAAACCGCTCGACGCGCATGGGCTGAAAACCATGTCGATCGGCTATCTGGTCGAAGCCTCATCCGCGATGATATGGCGCGGCGCCATGGCGACGAGCGCGGTGCGGCAAATGATCGATGAGGTCGCCTGGGGCGATCTCGATGTGCTGCTGCTCGACCTGCCGCCCGGCACCGGCGATGTGCAGCTTACGCTTCTGCAGCGCGTGCCGCTGGCCGGCGCGGTGATCGTCTCGACGCCGCAGGAGATGGCGCTGGCGGATGTAAGGCGCGGGCTCGCCATGTTCGAGAAAACCCACGCGCCGATTTTGGGCGTGATCGAGAACATGGCGTATTTCGAAACGCCCGACGGCGCGCGCACGCACATTTTCGGCGAAGGCGGCGCACGCCGCACTGCAGCGCAAGCCGGGGTGCCGTTCTTGGGTGAGATCCCGATCGATGTGAAATTACGCGAAGCCAGCGACGCCGGAACGCCGCTCGTCGTCAGCGCGCCGAAGCATCCGGTGTCGAAGCGGTTCATGGAGATTGCGGAAGCGGCGCTGGGGAACGTGGCGCGGTTGAGCAAGCCTGCGCCGACGATTCGAGTCGTTTGAGCCATGCCCGCCCTGCAGCGCTACGAGCTGGATCAACGGGCGCTGGACTACATCGTTGGCACTTTGACTGACGAGCACACATTGAGCGTTGCCGTGCGGCGCCTGATCACGACTGTTCCGGGCCAACTCTTTACATTGGCGCCGCCAGGACTGGACCTCACAACTCATCGCTTCCAATGGGGCGGCTTGCTCGCGGAGAACATCGAACGCGCCAGTGAATCCTATCGCGCCACTCATGGTCCGCTTGTTCCGATCGAATCTCTCACTGACGACGAGGCGCTGCTACTGCACGCCGAACTACAGCGTATCCCCGGAAGTGTGTGCATCCTTGACGACATCACGCCGCACTGGAGCGAACTCGAAGACCCTGGCCCGCTCGCATTTGGTATCGGCCAAGAAGTCTATCACTTGGCGCGCGCCAATATGGGCGCAGAAACGCTCGCCGAGCTTCTATCGCTTGGTGAAGCCTTCTGGCATCGCCTCGCAGTCGTCTGCGCCCAGGGCTTGAAGCTGCCGGCAACGGCGGAGCAGCTGCTCGCGTGCGTCGATAGTGCGACTTTGATTACCTGCACTGCGTTCGACGCCGAAGGCTTTGTGGCCTGGCAGCGCCTAGCTTAGCTCAAACGTGATCGGCAGCGCTTTTAGCCCACTGACGAAGAAGCTTTCGCTGAGCTTGGGCTCGCCTGCGAGTTCGACTCGCTTCAGACGCGGCAACAGTTCTTCATAGAGAATACGCATTTCTAACCGCGCCAAATGCTGGCCCAGACACAAGTGCGCGCCGTTGCCGAAGGCGAGTTGGCGGTTGGGTTTGCGGTCGATGTCGAACGCATCCGGGTTCGGAAACACTTCTTCGTCGCGATTGCCGGAGGCGTAGCAAAGCATCAGCCAATCGTTCGCTTTGATCTGGCGGCCACGCAACTCCGTGTCGGCGCTGGCCGAGCGCATGAAGGTTTTCACCGGCGTCGCCCAGCGGATCGCTTCTTCGATCAAAGCCGGCACCAGCGTAAGATCGGCGCGCACGCGTTCTAGCAAACCAGGCACGGTGGCGAGCGCCCACATCGCGGCGGCAGTGGACGATGACGTCGTGTCGTGTCCGGCCGTGGCGATGATCGTGAAGTATCCGGTGCGCTCGAACGGCGGCAGCGGCGCGCCATCGATCTCGGCGTTGGCGAGGAGCGTGGCCAAATCATCGCGCGGATTGGCGCGGCGATCGGTAGTGATCGCCTCGAAATAGTCTGTGAAATCCTGCAGCACGGCCAATAAGAGTTGCAAATATTGTTCGTTGGTCAGCGCATCCTGGAAACGCTTCGTATCGGGGTCGGTCGCGCCGAACAATTCCTGCGTCAGCCGCAGCATGCGCGGGAAATCGACTTCCGGCACGCCCAGCACGTTCATCACCACGCGTAGCGGATAGTGCAGCGCTACGTCCTTGACGAAATCGCATTGCCCCGGCAACGCCGCGAAATCGGCGACGGCTTGCTGCGCCAGCGCCCGAATGTCCCCTTCGCGCTTCTTCACGTTCGCCGGCATGAACCACGCCTGCGTCAGCAGCCGATACTTCATGTGATCCGGCTCATCCATCTGCACCAGCGAGCGCACCAGATGCGGGGTGCCGGTGATGGCGCGAGCGCGCCCCTCCCCGCCTTTGTTCATCAGCGTCGTGCCGCGCTGGCCGCTCAGATAGAGCGCGTTATTGCGGCTGATCTCCAAGATGTCAGCGTGCTTGGTGACCACCCAGAACGGATCGAAACCCTCAGGCTCCGCCACGCCAAGCGGATTGTTCGCGCGCATCCAGCGATAAGCGTCGAAGAGAGCGGGCGTGGCGTAGGCCGGCGCGCTGACCAAGGTTTGCGCAATGTCATGCGGCAGCTTCACATCGATCATTGGCGGCGCCTCCGTCGCGACTGTGCGCAAGGCGCCCTGCGCACGCAACTATCCGCAACGGAAGCGGTCGTGCGGAAACGAAAAAGGGGCCGACCCCTTAGGATCGACCCCTTCATCAGTCTTGCTTACGCTACTGATCAGAAGCGACGCGAAACTTCGAAGATGAAGTCGTGCGAAACGATGTCGGTTTCGACGTCGTCTTCGCCAATGTTCGGGATGTTGAAATAGCGATAGCCGAAGCCATACGCGAAGCCCGACTCGGTGCGGTAGCTGGCGCCGACGCCAAGTTGCCACGCGAAGCCAGAGTCGCTGGCTTCCGCTTGGTAGTCGTCATAATACCCCGTGAACGCAAACTCGGCTTCGACATCAGCCGCGCCGACGCCGCCACCAAGATAGAAGGTCCAGTTGTTGCCGGCGTCGATGTTGTACCAGGCGTTAGCCATGACCGCCGTCGAGGCGAGACTGCCATCGACTGCCAACGTTTCATAGACTGGCGTCGGCCATACGAGTTCGTTAGCGTCCGCCTCGCGGTGCGACACCTCACCCTCGAACAGCCAGTTGCGAGGTCGTCGAAAATCTTGGCCGCAGTGTAGCAAAGGACACGCAACGTCACCGAAGGTTCCGGCGTCTGCGCAATCACCTTCACGATGTCGTCGATAATTGGGTCGCCCGCCTTGACCTTCGAAAGCCGCGCGAGCGTGTTCCATGCAAGCGCAAATCCAGGTGTATTCTTGGTGAGTTTGGTTAGTAGCTCTCGAGATTCCTCTTTGCGGCCAAGGTCGCTAAAAAGGCGCGCTTGCTCGTAGTCGGCGGTAACTGAACCACCACGCTTCTCACGCAGCGTTTCGATAAAATACTCAGCTTCCTTGAGGTTTCCGGCCTGGCGATGGGCGTGAATGAGATTGCCATACGCTTCGATGATCTCGGGTCGTAAGGCGATTGCGTATTCAAGAGATTCAATCGCCTGCTCGAAGCGGCGCGCGCGTACTGCGGCGCGACCCAGATTATTGAGAATAAGCCCATCCTTGGGCCGCGCGCGTGACGCACGCTGCAGCAAATCCAGCGCGCGCTCGTTGCGGTTCTTTTCGGACTGGATGACCCCCAAGAGATTGAGCGCGTCCGGATGCGACGGCACACGCTCCAACACCTTTATATAAGTCGCTTCCGCCTCATCGACGCGACCTTCCTGGTGCGCCTTTACTGCGGCCTCAAACACGGCTTGAAGGCGCGCGAATTCAGGGGGTTGGATTGGGCCTGGTGCCGTCATTGATCTCTCCACGCCCCCTTTGAGCGGATACACAGAGAGGTGGCAAGCCGCTTACTCCAGCCGCAACACGCGGATCGTGTTGGTTTTCCCGGCTCGGCCGAAAGGAATGCCGGCAATGACGGCGACGCGATCGCCGACTTCGGCAATGCCAAGCTTGCGCACGGCGGCGTCGGCTTTATCGACCATTTCTTCGACGTTAGAGACGTCCTCGGTCACGACCGAGCGTACGCCCCAAACGAGCGAGAGCTTGCGCGCAGTTTCAACAAACGGCGTCAGGCCGATCACACCACAACGCGGGCGCTCACGGGCGACGCGGATCGCGCTTGAACCGGTCGAAGTGTAAGCGACCACCGCAGCACAGCCGATGACATCGGCGATGTGGCGCGCAGAGAGAGCGATGGCGTCAGCGGTGGTGGCTTGCGGCGGCGTCATATCGCGCGGCAGCGAGGACCAGTATTCCTCGTCTTCCTCCACGGCCCGGATGATGCGGTCCATGATGGCGACCGCGCTCTGCGGATGGCGCCCGACCGCGCTTTCGGCGCTGAGCATGACGGCGTCGGCGCCCTGATAAACAGCGGTGGCCACGTCGCTGGCCTCCGCCCGCGTCGGCGTCGGCGCATCGACCATGCTTTCGAGCATGTGCGTGGCGACGATGACGGGGCGGCCAGCGGCGCGGGCGGCGCGGATAATTTTGCGCTGCGCGATCGGCACTTGCTCCGGCGGCAGCTCGACGCCGAGATCGCCGCGCGCAACCATCACAGCATCCGACGCTTCGACGATGGCTTCGATCTGCAGCAAAGCTGAGGGCTTTTCGATTTTGGAGATGATGCCGGCGCGCTCGCCGATCAAAGCGCGCGCTTCGTGGACGTCTTCGGGATGCTGCACGAACGAGAGCGCGATGTAATCGACACCCAGGTCGAGCGCGAACGCGAGATCTTCGCGATCCTTGTCGGTTAGCGCCGAAATCGGAATGCGACGCGTTGGGACGTTGACGCCTTTTTGGTTCTTCAACACGCCACCATGATCGACGCGCGCCTTCAGCTGCGTGCGGCCGCGCTCGATCACGGTGATCTGCAACTTGCCGTCATCGAGCTTGAGGATGTCGCCCTCCTCCAGCGCGCTGACGAGTTCGGCGTGCGGCAAACGAATGAGACCCTGCTTGCCGGGTTCGGTGGAGGCTTCGAGTGTGACCGTTTCGTTGAACTTGAGTTTGATCTCGCCGCCCTCGAACGAGCCGACGCGAATCTTCGGCCCCTGCAAATCCGCGAACACGGCGACGGCAACGCCTGCCTGTTCCTCCGCCGCGCGGATCGAGGAGAGCCGGCGCGCGTGATCGTCCTTGCTGCCGTGGCTGAAATTCAGCCGGAAGCAATCGACGCCGGCCTGGATGAGCATGGCCAAGCGCTCCGGCGGATCGCTGGCCGGGCCCATCGTGGCGACAATCTTACAATCGCGTGCGCGCATGTTTTTCCCAGGCGGTAGGCAATAAGCAGCACGCAATAGTGAGTCTGCGCTGCCGGAGCAACGCGGCTAACACCGCTACTGCCGCTTGCCTACTGCTATTGCCCCATCTTGTAGGGCCCGCCCTTTTCCAGCGCGCGCTGATAGGCCGGGCGGGCTTGTTGCAGTTTTCTGACGCGAACGAGATTGGGATAGCGCTCCAGCCCGCCGCGACTGGCGCCCGCGTCGAGTACGAAGCTCATTTGAATGTCGGCGGCGGTGAACCGATCGGCGGCGAAATAGTCGCGGCCTTCGAGGTGAGTGTTGATGAAGCTGAAATGGTTGTCGATCTCAGGCTCGACGCGCATCTGCATCAGCGGTGCGCCGTTCTCGCCCAGCATGCCGACATAGAGTTTCAGCAGCAGCGGCAACATGGCCGAGCCTTCGGCAAAGTGCAGCCAGTACAGATAGTCAAAGCGCGCAGGATCGCCGGCCGCGACGGCGAGTTGGCCGGCGTCTTCAGTGTCCGCAAAGTACTCGATGATCGCCGCAGACTCCGCGAACACTTCGCCGTCGCGCTCGATCACCGGCGATTTACCGAGCGGATGGATGGATTTCAGCTCTGGCGGCGCGAGACGCGTCTGCGCGTTGCGCGCGTAACGCTTCACCTCAAAGTCGAGGCCAAGTTCTTCAAGCAGCCACAGCACACGCTGCGAGCGGGATTCTTCGAGATGGTGGACGATGATCATGCTGGCTCCGCGTCGGGGTTCGGGATTCGGGAATCGGTTCTCGGGTGTGGTTTGGAGGGCGACCCGAAACCCCACCCCCGACAACCGAAACCCGCATTAGTAAGGTGCAAAATTTAGCTTCAATCCCGGTTCCGGCCAGCGGACCTTCGCGAGTTGCCCTGTCGCGGACAGCGTAATGTACGCGTCGCGCATATCGGCGCCGCCAAAGGCGATGTTGGTGACGAGCGGATCGGGCAGCGGCGTGTGTGTGAAAGCGCCAGCGGGCGTGATCGTGGTGACGCCGCCATTGAGCAGCGTGGCTACGCAGACATCGCCATTGGCTTGCACCGCTAAGCTGTCGAAGAAAACGTGCGCGGGATAGACGAACACGCAGCGCCCGATGGCGCCCATCGGCGGCGGCGCTACTTGGCCTTCATCAATGATATCGAACGCCCACAATTTGCCGGCGTCGGTTTCAGCGGCGTACACGGTCTTCTCATCGGGCGAGAGGCCGACGCCGTTTAGGCCAGTGCCGCCATACGCCACCTCTTTCAGCAGCGAGCCATCGGGCTTGGCGTAATAGAGCCCGCCGCGATCGAGCGTGCGCGCATAAATTTTTCCGAGATCGGTGAACCAGATGTTTCCGGCTTTATCGAAGACGAGATCGTTGGGGCCGGAGAGTCTGCGGCCGTCGATTTTATCGTAGAGGCGCTCAATTTTGCCCGTGGCGAGATCGACGCGCTCTACGCGGCCGGTCTCGTAGTCGCGCGCGGCGCTGCCGGGGATCGTGAGCCCGCCCATGTCGTGATACTCGAAGCCGCCATTGTTGGTGACGTAGATCGCGCCGTCAGGGCCGAACGCCGCGCCGTTGGGGCCGCCGGCCATTTGCGCGATCACTTCGCTCTTGCCGTTCCACACGCGCGTCAGCGTTTTGCGCTTGATTTCCACCAGGATGACGCTGCCGTCCGGCATGGGGATCGGGCCTTCGGGAAATTGAAGGCCGGTTGCGATGATTTCCATCAGGTGTCAGGTTCCAGGTGTCAAGACGCTGGCACCTGACACCAGACACCCGACGCCTGTCTAGCGCTCCAGCACGCGGACGACGAAATCGGCATCGTCTTTCTCGCCACGCTCAACATGCTCGCGACTGACCTCACGCCAAGCGCTAAGATCGAGGCGCAAGTGCGCGTCGCCTTCGGGCTCGAGGTTCACTTCGGTGAGGATGATGCGGTCGGCTTGTGGCAGCACGGCGTTGTAAAGCTGCGCGCCGCCGATGATGCACGCCTCCTCCGCGCCCGCCGCGATCGCCATCGCGCGCGCGGCGCCGAGCATAGCGGCGAGATCGGTGTAAACCCACGCGCCATCCGCGACGAAATTCGCGTCGCGCGTCAGGATCAGGTTCTGGCGCCCAGGCAGCGGCTTCTTCGGCAGCGAGTCCCACGTCTTGCGCCCCATCAGAACGGGCTTGCCCATCGTCGCGGCCTTGAAACGCTTCATGTCGGACGACAGCCGCCACGGCAGCGCGCCATCGCGGCCGATAGCGCCATTCTTCGCGACGGCGACGACGAGGGTCAGTTTGGGATTCACCCACGCTTTTTACACAGGCCCCTCACGTTGCGCGAGCCCTGGGATGACGGCGAGCAGTGGATTGGATAAGGAAAACCATGCCACGCAATCTCATCCTCTATGTCATCGCCGGCCTGGCTGGCTTTCTGGTGTTCGGCGTGTTGCGCGCGCTGCTTGGCGACGAGGTGGGCATGATCCTCGCCGCTGTGGCGCTGATCGTCTGCATCGTGGTGGTTTACCGGAATTTGCAGACCAACCGCAAAGTCGCCGAGGCGACACCGCAGCAACGCAGCGAGGCGCTGGCGTTCGCAGCGCCCGCAGGCAAAGCCGCGCTCTACGTGTTTCGCAACCAGTTCGTCGGCCGCGCCGTCGGGATCAACGTGTTGATCGACGGACGCGAAGTCGCGCAACTGAAAAGCCCGCGCTTCACGCGCATCCTGTTGGCGCCAGGCGCGCATCGGATCGCCGGCTACACCGGCACCAACAAGACGCCCGGCGACACCGAAGGCGCGGCGCTGAACGCAGTGGCCGGCGGAGTGCTGGTGCTGAAGTGCGAAGTCGAGCCGCAACTGGTCGGCGTGTCGGTGAAGTTTACGCCGCTTACGCTCGACGCGGGGCGCACGGACGTGGCGAAGATCGCGCGCATGGTCGTGCCGGATGTGGCCGAGATTTAGCTATCCAGCCGGCGGCTCATTCCGCGCGAACCAGATGATATGCCGCGCGCCTTTGCCGCCGCGGCCGGCGCGCACCATCACTTCCTCGACTTGAAAGCCTGCGTGCCGCAAGCGGCGTGCGAATTTTTCGTCCTTCCCAGCGGACCAAATCGCCAGCACGCCGCCCGGCTTCAGCGCCGCTTTCGCCGCCATCAACCCGGGCATCGAATAGATTTGGTCATTGCCTTCGCGCGTCAGCCCCTCCGGGCCGTTATCGACATCGAGCAAAATCGCGTTGTAGCGGCCATCAGCACGATCGATGACGCGAGAAACATCGCGCTCGACAAGATCGACGCGCGGATCGTCAAGACATCCCTCTGTCAGCGCCGCCATCGGCCCGCGCGCCCATTCGATGATCTCCGGCACGAGTTCAACCACGGTGAAGCGCGCCTGCAGCCCAAGCCGCGCAAGTGCGGCGCGCAGCGTGAAGCCCATGCCGTAGCCGCCGATGAGCAGATGCGGCGCATCAGTGCGCAACCGGTCGCACGTCATCAACGCCAGCGCCTCCTCCGAGCCACTCATCCGGCTCGACATCAGCTCATCGGCGCCGAGCGCGATGATGAAATCGGCGTCGTGGCGATAAAGGCGAAGCTCGTCGCCGCCGGGGATTTGCGCTGTGGCTAGGAGTTCGCGGGGTTTCATTCTGTCTCTTACGCTCCCTCGCCCTCTTTTGGGAGGGCCTAGGACGTGCCACCGTAAGGCCCTCAAGGGGCATTGATGACGCTCGAACAGATGACTCTGGATCAATTCGAAGAGAGACAGGCCAATGCTTGAAATCGGGCCGGCGCTTATGACGATCGGCATTCTCCAATTCACAGTGATCCCGCCGATTGCGGATATCAGTAAATCACACGCGCTGAACCCAGCTTGGCCGGCTCATGCACGGTTTCACGTCGTAACGCAGGTGATGACAACATCCGCCCTCGGGGTGGCGGCGCTTTATTTCTTGTGGTCTGGCAGAGTCGATCACGCGCTCGGGGTTTGCATCGCGACGATCCTGAGCGCGATTGTGCTGAGCGGCTTCTTTGTGAGCGCGGCATTGTCGCCGCGCTATGGCGGCGCCGTCAGCGCTGAAGCCGGGTTCGCCGCCTCCAAGCTTGGCCGCATCGACGGCAACATCGCCAACTTCGCGCTCGCGGCCGTGCTCATCCTTGCGGGCCGCTTGCTGATGCTATTTTGAAATGGACTCTCGCTGGTGCTAGAATGCGACGGCTGCTGAAGTTTCTGCATAGCGTTGCAGCCGCGGGGCTGATGGGCGGCGCGGCGGCGATGGCTGTCGTGTTGATGTTCACGCCCGCTTCGATCGACGATGCTAGCTATGCCGCGATCGTGCTTGGCATGTCGAAGCTCGCCGCGTGGATCATCGGCCCATCCATGGTGCTGACGGTCATCACTGGTCTTTTGGCGATGGTGGCACATCCGCCGTTTCAGGACGCCGGTTGGGTTTGGGTGAAAGCGGCGACCGGCATTCTCGTTCTCCAAGCCGGCTTGCACATCATCGCGTGCGGCGGGCGGAGCGGTCGCCGCAGATGCGGCGAACACAGCCCAGCTGTTTCAAGCTGAAATCAACACGGCATGGGTGCTGCTCGGCGTGTCTATCGCCAACATCGCGCTGGGCGTTTGGCGGCCACGCTTGCCGCAATATCCGGTTTGAGGTCACTGCGTCCCCTCTCCTGGTTAAGGAGAGGGTGTCTGTGAGCGGCTCGTCCGCCGTAGCTTTAGCGAAGGCGGAAGCGAACGACGGGCGAGGTTTACCGGTGCATCAGGATGAGATTGAGTTTCGCGCGGCAACGACAGCAAACCTCATCCGGCGCTTCGCGCCACCTTCTCCTTAACCAGGAGAAGGAACTCTAAACCGCAATCGGCGCCTTAATCCCCGGATGCGCCGTGTAGCCTTCGAGCTTAAAATCCCCGTACTCGAACGCGAAGATGTCCGTGCGCTCTGGATTGATCAGCATAGTCGGCGGTGCATACGGCGTGCGCGCTAGCTGCGTGCGCGCTTGGTCGAAGTGGTTGTGGTAGAGGTGCGCGTCGCCGAAGGTGTGGACGAATTCGCCGGGCTGGAGCCCCGTCACTTGCGCCATCATTTGCGTGAGCAGCGCGTAGCTCGCGATGTTGAACGGCACGCCGAGGAAAACATCGGCGCTGCGTTGGTAGAGTTGGCAGCTCAGTTTTCCGTCGGCGACGAAGAACTGGAACAGGCAGTGGCACGGCGGCAGCGCCATTTGATCGACCTCGGCCGGATTCCAGGCGCTGACGATGTGGCGGCGTGAGTTCGGGTTGGTTTTGATCGCGGCGACGACGTTGGCGATCTGATCGATGACGCGCCCGTCCTTGGTTTCCCACGAACGCCATTGCTTGCCGTACACCGGGCCGAGTTCGCCCTCTTCATTGGCCCACTCGTCCCAGATCGTGACGCCCTGCTCTTGCAGCCAGCGCACGTTCGAGTCGCCGCGCAGAAACCAGAGCAGTTCGAGGATGATGCTTTTCAGGTGCACCTTCTTCGTCGTCAGCAGCGGAAAACCGGCGCTGAGATCGAAGCGCAGCTGGCGGCCGAAGACGCCGCGCGTGCCTGTGCCGGTGCGGTCGCCGCGGTCGACGCCATTTTGCAGGATATCGTCCAGCAGGCCGAGATAGGCGATGTCGGCTAGGCTGGGCGCGCCTTCGGGCGCAGGTGCGGGTTGGGCGCTCATTTCAGAGCCAATATGGGCTGACTCGGCGCTGGCTCCTACGCCTCCCGGGCGCCAAAAGGCGACAGCGAGGGCAAGTCGCGCTAGGCTCGCGCCGTCCATCAGGAGCGAAACCATGTTGGGTAGAGCGTTTCTCTTCACCGGGCTCGCGCTCATTGCCGCCACCGCGGTGCGCGCCACCTTCGACCTCATTCAGTCCGATCCCGGCGACGCCTGGGTGTTTGTTTTCGCCGCAGCCTGCATAGCTGCCAGCATCGGGGCGGGCATAACCCGCGAGCCTTGGCGCTCACTGCAGGATTTGCTGACGAAGATGGAGCGTTGACGGGATCACGCGCGCGGCGGTGCGCACCCGCCGCGTCCCTGCCGCCTCACCTGCCGGATCAACGGTCCCGCCAGCCAGGCGGCCCGCGCGTTGACGTCTACCCCGGCAGCGCGCAGCGCCCGCGCCATCCATTGATTGCAGACGTTCAGCAGATGAAACGAACCGCGTGAGCGGAGGAAGACTGAGCGGCCGACGACCTTGCCGTCGCTTGTGGCGATGGCGTCGCCGGATTGGTCGAGCACGAGGTAGCGATCGACGTAGGCGACGAACCGCGCTGCGCCCTCGCGGCTTACACCAATGGCGATGTCGTCATTGGGGCCGAGATAGGCGCTGGCTTCGGGCGCGTTGTAGGTGATGTGGAAGACGCTGGGACTCGGCGGGACAAGCGCGTCGAGGCCGAGCAGAACGTCCGTGCCATCGGAATAGTAAAACGCACGGTCGCCCCAGCCGATAAGGAAGGTTTCCGCCTCGGGATAGAGCCGCCGCAGCGCGTGATCTTCAGGGAAGATCGAAGCCGGCGCGCCGGTATCGCTATGATAGCCGTTGGAATAGAGATGCAGCTCGACGCAATCGCCCGCGCTTGGCTGCATCACGCGCGGCGCCGGAATCGGCAGATAGAGATAGGCGAACGTCAGCGTCGCGATCAGCAGCACCGTGGCCGCGATCGGCCGCTGGCTCAGCTGGCGTCGTCGCTGCTCAACAGCCTCACCCGGAAAGCCCATCCCGCAAGCCCCGCCCCTGCCAGTGGCGCAACGATAAACAGCCAAAGCTGCATCAGCGCGTCACCCAGCACCCATACAGCAGGTCCGAGCGATCGGGCAGGGTTTACCGAAACGCCGGTGATCTGAATGCCGACAATGTGGATGACGACGAGCGTCAGCCCGATGGCGAGGCCGGCAAATTGCGACGGCGCGCCCTTTTGCGTGACGCCCAGAATGGTGACGAGGAAGATGAAAGTGGCGACGACTTCGAAAATGCCGCCTGAGAGCAAGCTGTAGTCGCCCGGCGAACCCTGGTTCGAAATGGGATCGCGAAGCCCGTAGCCATTTTGGCCCAGGCCGTCGGCGATGGTGTAGTCCGGTGAGCCGAAAGCGATCATCAGCAACACGCCAGCGCCGACGATGGCGCCCAGGCACTGCGCCGCCCAGTAACCGAGCATCTCGCTCGTCGGCATCCGCCCGGCGACCCACACGCCGAAGCTCACCGCCGGATTGACGTGGCAACCGGAGACCGGGCCGATGCCGTACGCCATGGCGACGATCGCAAGCCCAAACGCGAAGGCGATGCCCAACTGACCGATAACGCCAAAGCCCGCCAGCACGGCGGCGCCGCAGCCGAACAGAACAAGCGTAAACGTGCCGATGAACTCGGCCGCGAGCTTCTTGGTCATGGGTACTCTCCCTCACCCACGGCGGTAATGCGAGTCTCGCCAAGCGTTAATGCTCGTAGGCCTCGAAACCGGCTATGCAACCGCCGATAGCGATCGTTGAGCGAAAATGCGGTTTTTGATCTTCTCGATACTTGCGCTTGCGGCGTGCGCGAGCGCTCAGATCCCGCCAGAGGCCGAAGACTATTGCGCCTTGCGGTGTTCCGCAGACGCGGCTGAACGCGCACGCTTTGCCTCGCTGTTGGCCGATGCTGAAGCCGTGCGTTCAAACATGGGGTGGAACGAAGGTCCGATCCGCGAACAACCAGCGCGATGCAGCAACGAAGAACTCGCTCGCGCGGCTCGCGTCCCATGGGTGCTGCTCGCAAACGACGCCGCCAGCTACACCGATTGGCGCCGTGACGAGGCGGCATTGCGGGACCGATTGGCGATCGTCGCACGGCTCCAGCAAGACTATCTAGACGGTCGCACACCCGACCCCAGATACGCGCCGGACGGCGAAACCTGGAACGTCGCGAATTTCGCCCGCGAGCGCGCATCCGCGAGCGATAGCCTTCTGAGGGAATTGTTCGAGCGTGCTATCAGGGATCAAGTGTCCCGCATTGTGTCGTTCGGGGATAACGCGCGGCCCTTTCTGGAGGGGCTTTCCGAGCCGGCGAGAGAGCGCTGGCCCTTCGTGCTGACACTCTCCGATGTCGATTGCGCAAACACCGCGTGGCTGCGCGAGCAGGTCGCTGCCAACGGCTGGTTCGACATCTCGCGCTACGGCGAACACGCGGACGAGGCCGCGTGGTTGATCGTCCAGCACGCCGATCGAACGCCCGCATTTCAGGGCGAGATGCTCGCCCTGCTCGAAGGTCGTTCAGCGGCCGGCGAAACCAGCCCACGACGCGTCGCCTATTTGTGGGACCGCGTCGCGGTTAAGGAAGGCCGTCCGCAGCGATATGGAACACAGATGGACTGCCAAAACGGCGAAGCCGCGCCGATTGGCGGCCTGGAAGACCCAGAGCAAATTGAGGAGCGACTGGCTGCGGTGGGGATGAACAGTTACGCCTTTTATCAGCGGATGATGACCCAACTCGCTGGCTGCGCGGACTGACGCTTCCTTCCTTGCCTCGCCGCCCCTATATTCGACTCGTTCGGGGCTTGCTCCGGACTATGGCGATAAACGCGCAGAGATAGGCGGATCGGACCCGGGTGCGATGCCCGGCGGCTCCACCAGTTCATCCCTCATTCGGGGATTATGGGGCCGAAATAGGATCGACGGACGTTGAAGGCTGATGCTTTTGCTCGGGTGGTCCCGTCACAGGCCAAACAGCATAGTTGCGAATGACAACAACGCTGAAGAGTTCGCCCTCGCTGCGTAAGCAGTGCGAGTGATCTCGACCTAAGTCCTTACGAGTAGCATCCTAAGGCGGGGCCCCCGGACGCCCGGCAACAGAAGTCCGGGATTTTCTGCTCATCAGAGATCACTGCGCCAAAACGCACACGCCTATGCCCGGTGAGCGAACGCGATCGCCTCGCATTTGGACGCCAGTCGGTCGCCTGTGAGTAATTCACCGTGAGCCGCACCGCAGTCACGCTTGTTTGAGGCGCCGCGCACGCGAAGTCTTCGCCGGAATCTCCTTGTCGTGCAGTTAGTTGGCGAGTTGCTCACAGGGTGGTCGCGCACTAAGCGAGCGCGCGTGCTTTGCGGCGTCACACTTGCACACACGCGGGTGAACTTGTGCGCCGCGTCGTGCGTTCGCCTGCCGACGTTGAGATGATTGATGTTTTCGCGCCTTGTGGATCAGCAATTGACTGCCCGAAACGAGCCAGTAAGGGTGAGGCGGGATGATGGAGGGGTGTGGCCATGGCCGATGACGTGATCGGATATGAGCAATTGATGCAGGACGCGCTTCGCAGCGTCGTCCGCGCCGCGCTTCAGGAGGCGGCGAACCCGCGCGGCCTGCCGGGCAAGCATCATTTCTACATTACCTTCCGCACACACGCGCCGGGCGTGATCATCCCCGAACAATTGCGCACGCGTTATCCCGAAGAGATGACGATCGTGCTCGAGCATCAGTTCTGGGATCTCGAAGTGTACGCTGATCGCTTCCGCGTCATTCTAAAATTCTCGGGCCAACCGCAGCCGATCACCATTCCGCTGAAGGCCATCACCCGCTTCTTCGACCCGAGCGTGAAGTTCGGCCTGCAGTTCGAGCAGCAACACCAGATCGACGAAGCGCGCATGGCCTCCGGCGACGATTCCGGCCACCCCGCCGCGCGCGAACAAGCAACGGCCGCAGAGGCGCCAGCCGCACCGGCTGACGCCGCGGTGGTGAGCTTGGATTCTTTCCGGAAAAAATAAGGTCGAGCACGCACCAAACAGGAAGCGCTCATCGCAAGGTGAGCGCTTTTATTTTGCTAGCGCTTATTCAAAAACCGCAGCGCGCGGTTCGTGCGCAGCAGCGTTGTCAGGATCGAGCCCAACAGGACGAGCCACAGGAAGAAGGCGATGAACACGCCTTTGCCGCTATCGTTGACTGTGCCCCAACCGAGGATAGAGGCGGCGCCGGGCCCAAGTTGCGGATCGAAGATCGTCAGCAGCGCCGCGACCGTCATCCAAAACATGCGATGCGGCTTCGCCATCGGCCCGGAAAAATCCGCCGGCGCGCCCGCGCTCTTGCCGACTTCGCGCACATAGGCGGTCATCACCGCAAACACGGCTGCCGCCCAGCCAAGTGTCGCGTCGAACATGCCCGTCGCGGCCACCGCGTAGCCCGCACCGATCAGGACGAAAATATCCGCGAAACGATCCGGCACTTCATTCCAGATCGGCCCATCCGGGCCCCCTTTGCCGCCTTCGACCGCGACCATGCCGTCCATCATGTTGGCGAGCAGGCGCAGCTGGCAGAAGAGTGCGGCGCCAATGCACAGCATCACCCGGTCACCGCCGCTGGTCGCCAGCGACGTGGCGTAGAAGCACGCGCCGCCGAGCGCGGCGAACACGATGCTGGTGAACGAGATGAAGTTCGGCGTAACGCCGCTCCGCACCAGCGCGCTCGACAGCCATTGCGCCCAGCCGTGCGAACGTTGCGAGATGGGGCGGCGGTCGGCGTCAGCCATGGTTACGTCTCCAGAGGCCCCAATTGTAGATCACCGCATACGTGGTGGACACGGTGAAGGGAAACGCGATCGTGGCCCAGATTTCCGGCGTGTCGGCAATGGTGTGCGCGGCATAGAGGATGATCAGGATCGAACCCGCCGTCATCAGCGGCGGCACGATCAGCGCCGCCAGCCGATTGAGGCGCGCGCTGAACGATTCCAGAAACTTCTTCAGCCCTAGCGTCAGCAACGCCGAGATCGTCCCCTGCACGATGCCGGCGAGCAGCATCTCGGGCTCGGAATGGTCGCGGTTTGCGAACACCGCCCAGCCGCCCATGACGATAAAGGCAAAGCCGACATGCGCGACGGTGCTGTTGGCCGCCCATTGGCGCAGCGATTGAAACGCGCTCATTGACGCCGCTCCAGGTTGCGCGGAAATGAGGCCATGAGCGGACTCACAGTCTCCGACGACGACTTCATCCTCAACATTCCAGAGCCAGTATTCCTGGGCTTCCTAGGCGTGCTGGCGCTGCTCCTGGTGGGCACCATCGCCGCGCTCATCCTGCCGCGCGCGCAGCCGGGCAAGTGGACCGACCTCGGACCGCGCATGCGCTCATGGTGGGTGATCGTGATCCTCGTCGGCGGCGCGCTTGTGCTCGGCTGGCAAGCCACGGCGATCCTATTTGCGCTCATTTCGTTCCTCGCCCTGAAGGAATTCCTGACGCTTGCGCCGACGCGCAAGGAAGATCGGTTGATCGTGCTGCTCGCCTATCTCTCCGTGTTCGTCAACTATGGGTTGATCTTCGCCGAGAGTCTTTTTCAAGACAGCTATCAAATCTATCTCGTCTTCCTGCCGGTTTATGGCTTTCTCATTTCGGCGGCGGCGATGGCGTGGATCGGGCGCACCGAAGGCTATTTGCCGACCGTGGGCATCATCCATTGGGGCATGGTCGTTTGCGTCTACAATATCGGCTACATCGCGTTCTTGATGCGCGTGCCCGACGCTGAAGCGCCCGCAGGCGGCGCAGGCTTGGTGTTTTTCCTAATCTTCATCACCCAGCTCAATGACGTCGCCCAATATTGCTGGGGCAAAGCGCTGGGGCGAACGAAAATCACGCCGAGCGTTTCGCCGAACAAGACGTGGGAAGGCGCCGTCGGCGGCTGGCTGACGACGGCGGTCGTGTTCTACTTTCTCGCACCGGTGTTCACGCCGCTCTCGCCTTTGCACGCGGCGATCATGGGCGTCATCGTGCCAATGGCCGGCTTCTTCGGCGACATCACCATGAGCGCGATCAAGCGCGACCTGGGCGTCAAGGATACGTCACGGCTCATTCCCGGTCATGGCGGCGTGCTGGATCGGCTCGATAGCCTCACCTTCGCCGCGCCGGTTTACTTCCATCTGCTCGCTTATTTCGCCATCGAGCGCTTCTGATGCTGCAAACGATCCGTCGCTATGGCTTGATGCTGATCGTGCGCCCGATCGCGCGGCTTTTGTTCGGGCTCGATGTGATCGGCGCCGACAAGCTGCCAAAAGATGGCCCGGCAATCGTGGCGGCCAACCATAACAGCCACGTCGATACGATCGTGCTGCTCTGCCTCTTCCCCGCCAAGCTGCTGCACAAGATCAGGCCAGTCGCGGCGGCCGATCACTTCGACAAAGGCGGCTTCGGCTCGTGGTTCTCAAAAAACATTATCGGCATCATCCCGATCAAACGCGGTGGCGCATCGCGCGGTGAGGACGTGCTACTCGCCGCCAAGGAAGCGCTGACACGCGGCGAAATCCTGGTCGTCTTCCCCGAAGGCTCGCGCGGCGAGCCGGAAGAGATGACACGCTTCAAGACTGGCGTTGCGCGCCTGGTTGAGTTTCATCCCGCCACGACGGTGACGCCGGTTTATCTGCAAGGCGCTGGCCGTTCGCTGCCGAAGGACGCGAAACTGTTGGTGCCGTTTAACACGACCGCCGTGGTCGGCGACCCGCTCACCTGGAACGGTTCGCATCACGGCTTCGTCGATGAACTCCGCGCGCGGATCGAAGCGCTAAAGGCGCAAGCGCCGCCGATGCGGTGGGAATGAACGGACCGCGCGTCTTCAGACGCGCACGCGGGCCTGAAGGCCCGCGTTCCTTTAGTCGCGTCTCACCGTTCGCACCGTAATCCGATCCCGCTCCCCCGCTCTGCGCTCACACAAGAGCCGCGCGATCTGGCTGTCATCGAAGAACACATGCCCTTTCAGCGCGTCGAGCAGCGCTTTCGCCAGATTATCCAGATCGAGCCGTGGCGCTTCGCCGACATATTCCATCACCAGCTCGACCTCGAACTCGCCGTAACGCGGGCGGATCGGGAATTCTTTGCGGAAAAACTCATATACGAGCGGCTTGTAATAGCGCGCTTGCGTGGTGACGCCTTCGATGGCGATCTCGGCGCCGCCCTCGATCTCGCGCGCGCGAACTTTACCGCGTCCGGTCCAGTCGTTCATGCCGGCACGTGGTGGGTTGCGCGCATGGCGGCGAGCATTGCCGCGCGGAAGACGCCGCGGCGCTGGATTTCACCGTCAGGTGCGTAGTGGTGGACGGCAGCGTTGATCCCGCGCTCGCGCAGCGCCGCTTCCGCCTCCTCCAGCTTTCCCCAAAGCGCGACGAAGACGCAGCGCGGCGCGGCGCGCTCGGTGGCAATAACATCCAACTCCCAGGCCGTGCCTTGGGTGACTTGGCTCAAATCCACGACGATCGCGTCGCTCGAATCCATGAAGAGCTGCACCACCATCCGCCACCAGGCGTCGGACGTGCGCACCATGAACGCTTCCTTAGAGACGAGCGCGGTTTGCACGTTGAGGCCAATGCGATCGCGCAAACGCTGCGCCAAATTGCGATAGTCGCGCGCGTTCAGCACGACAGCCGGCCCCATCGCCGAGCGATCGAACAAGCGCCAGACGAAGCGGATCGGCAATCCAATCACGAACCAAAGCGCGGCCAGCGGATTGCCGAGCGAAAGCAGCGCCATTTGCAGCCAGCCGAAACGCTCGCGCCGGATGTGCTTGTCGGAGAGCGTGGCGATATGGCCGTAAGGGCGCAGTTCGCTCGCCAGCATGCGCTCCAATGGTTCGGAGAGATGCCGCTCGTTGAACTTGCGCAAGAGCAAAACACGCGCGGGATGACGGCGCAGCGCCGATGCGACGAACCAGATGATCGCGAGCCACAAAACCACCGCGCCGACATACATGCCGATCTCTTCGGCATTGGCGGGCGCGCCAGTAAGTTCGCGCGCGAAGGCGAGCGCGAGGATCCCCAGAAAGCCGATGAACACGCCGCGCCCGCTCCAGAGGCGGATCGCGCGGCCCCAGCCGAAGAAGAGCTTGTCGCCGCGTCGCTGAAGGTCCGCGCCGCGGATGAAGCCGGGGACACTGAGGCGCCAGCGGTCAGCACTGATCGAGCGCGCGCGAAGCTCAACTTCGGCGGCGGCGCGGGCGGCTTCGGAGTGATCGGGATTTTGCACGGCGGCGCGCAGGACGCGGTCCGGCATGCGCCGGATGTCGTCTTCGGGCGGCGCTCCGTTCCGAAGCCCGCTCAGCGTCCGCATGTCGCGCAGATGCATGCGCCAATCGCTCCCCCCAAAGCCCCCAAAGGCTGCTTGATCGGGGTGACTCATGCCCATATCCCCTTCTGGGACAACGCGTCAGATTCTCCCAAAGTTACACACCCGAGGCGCCGCCATGAAGACCCGCACTGAAACCGACACTTTCGGCCCGATTCCGGTGGAGGCCGACAAGTATTGGGGCGCGCAGGCGCAACGTTCGTTGCAGAACTTCAAAATTGGCGAAGAAAAAATGCCGGCGCCGATCGTGCGCGCGCTGGGCATCGTCAAGCGCGCGTCGGCGGAAGCCAATATGGAGCTGGCCGGGCTCAATCCGGAAATTGGCGGCACAATTGTGAAAGCCGCGCAGGAGGTCATCGAAGGCAAGCTCAACGCGCATTTCCCGCTGGCCGTGTGGCAGACCGGCTCGGGCACGCAATCGAACATGAACGCCAACGAAGTGATATCGAACCGCGCCATCGAGATGCTCGGCGGCGAGATGGGCTCGAAGAAGCCAGTGCATCCGAACGATCACGTGAACATGAGCCAATCGTCGAACGACACCTTCCCGACGGCCATGCACATCGCCTGCGCCGAAGAGATCGAGCATCGGCTGATCCCGGCGCTGCAAAAGCTACGCAATGCGCTGAACGACAAGGCGCAAGCCTGGAAGGACATAATCAAGATCGGCCGCACGCACACCCAGGACGCAACGCCGGTGACGCTCGGCCAGGAATTCTCGGGCTATGCGACGCAAGTCGAAAACGGCATTGCGCGGATCGAGCAGACTATGCCGATGCTGATGCAGCTGGCGCAAGGCGGGACGGCTGTGGGCACGGGGTTGAATGCGCCGGTGGGGTTCGCGGAGCGCGTGGCCGAGAAGATCGCCGCGATCACGCAAATGAAGTTCACCAGCGCGCCAAACAAGTTCGAGGCGCTGGCGGCGCATGACGCGATGGTGTTTAGCCATGGCGCCATCAACACGGTGGCGGCGTCGCTTTTCAAGATTGCCAACGACATCCGCTTTTTGGGTTCGGGCCCCCGCTCCGGCTTGGGCGAACTAGCGTTGCCGGAGAATGAGCCAGGCTCATCGATCATGCCGGGCAAAGTGAACCCGACACAGTGCGAGGCGCTGACGCAGGTCTGCTGCCAAGTGTTCGGCAATCACGCCGCCATTACCTTCGCGGGCGCGAGCGGGCATTTCGAACTCAACGTGTTCAACCCGGTAATGGCCTATAACTTCCTGCAAAGCGTGCGGCTGATGGCCGACGCGAGCGTGAGCTTCACCGACAATTGCGTCGTCGGCATCGCGCCGCGCCGCGACAATATCGAGCGCGGCTTGAACAACTCGCTGATGCTGGTGACGGCGCTCGCCCCCAAATACGGCTACGACCGCGCCGCCAAAATCGCCAAAACCGCGCACAAGAACGGCACCACCCTGCGCGAAGAAGCGATTAAGGACGGCATCGACGGCGCCGATTTCGACGCCATCGTGCGCCCAGAAAAGATGATCGGGCCGGGCTGAAGTCACAGGAACCGCGCCTGCAACCGGTTCCCTCGTTTCGCTACAACAGCGCGCGCAAAGCGCAGCGCTCACGGAACGGAACTACCGTCTGTGCATTGAGCGAAAGCCATGCATTTGAACGACAATTCGACGCGCCAGTCTTGGCCTCTCGCCGGTACCGGCATACATCTCCCGAATGAGCGACATCATGAACCTGAAGCGCGCGCGCAAAGCGCGGGCGCGCAGCGAGGCGGAGGCGAAAGCCGAGGCCAATCGCATCGCACATGGGCGCACGAAAACCGAAAAGAAGCTGACAAAAGCCGAACAGGAGGCCGTCGCGCGCAAGCTCGACGGACACAAGCGCAATGACGACTAAAGGCGCACTTCTGAAGCGATCCATGCGTATCGCCGGTCACCGCACCTCGTTGGCGCTGGAGCAGGAATTCTGGTCCGCGCTGGAGCGCATCGCGCGCGCGCGATCACAGACGCTGCCAGTGCTGATCGCCTCGATCGACGATGGCCGAGGCAAAGCCGCGCCGGACGCTTCACTCGCATCAGCGGTGCGCGTGTTCGTGCTGGAAAACCGAGTGTAGGTAAGAGGGACTATGGACTAGGGACGAGAGGTCCCGTTCGTCCCCCGGCCCTCATCCCTCGTCCCAGCCGCTCGCCCGTAGAGCGCCAGCGCGTAATAACACGGCGCGATCGAGCAATTGTACATCTGCACTTGGATGGTGAAGTTGTCGTTGTAAGCGGGCTGCACGGCGACGACGGGTTGATTGTTGGTGCTGGTATCCTGCGAGACTTGTCGCCCGGCGCTATCGAACAACACCAAATCCAGATCGTTGCAGTCACGGTCGCAGACGCCGAGCACGCGATACTCGTAACCGACGGCGAGCTGCGCCGGGACATTCCAGCTCTGCCCTTGTGCAAGGCTGCCGCTAAACGGCTGGCCCACCAGTTGGAAACCCTGCTGCGCCGCGACGGCTTGCGCCTGCTGCAATTGCTGCAGGATGATCGCTTGCGGATCTTCGCCACCGGTCGCGGGCGGCGTCACCACGGCGCCAGTTGCGGGCTGCACTTGCGCGCTCTGCTGCGGATCGCTCGGGACCATCGAACCGATGATTCCAAGCACGACAACTGTCGCCACCACCGCGCCGGCGACCCACACCCAAACCGGCAGGCCTTTCTTCTTCTCTGGTGCGACAGCGGCCGGCGGCGGCGGCGCTGCGCGCGGCGGCGCCGAGAACGCCGCTTGCGGCGCCGGACGCGGTTCGGCTTTGGTGAATTGAGCAACCGCATCGACAAAGCGGCGCCAGTTGGGATGATCGGCTTCGCCATTCCATGACGCGAGATTGGCGGACTGCACTTCGCCAAACCCGAACGGCGGCTGGCTCGCATCGATCATCACCGGGATGAGCACGCCCTTATCGCGGCCCATGCGCGCTTCCTCGCGCACCCATTGCGACTTGGTCGAGTGCTCGCTCCACAACACGATCAGCGCTTTGCACTGTGTGAGCTTCTGCTCGATGTAATCGGCCCAGGTTTGGCCAGGCGGGATTTCGTTGTCCCAAAACACTTCGACGCCGGCGCTCTTCAGCCCCTGCGCGACCTGTTCGGCGCGCGCGCTATCCTCGCGCGCGTAAGACAAAAATACGTCGGCCATGTCCCCTCCTGAGCCGCTGTCCTAGCAGCCTTGGCGGGGCAGGTTCAAACCGTGCGTTACAATCCCTTGGGATTGGGGCCGTATTGGTTCGGGCCGGGCTTCGACGGGAGCACCGCGATGACTAGAACCGCCAGACCGGTCGCGATCATCAAAATGCCGCCCACAGGCATGGCCGCCGCGCTCATCATGCCGCCGACGAAGTAGGCGCCGAACACCGCCGCGACCAGCCAGCCGCTCAAGCCCACATCGTGAAAGCGGCGGCTCAAGACGCTCAGGCTCGGCGCGAGCAGCGCGATGCTGGCCGCGCCGGAGACAAACTGTGTGTTCGGCATGCTGGTGTAAGAATTGAAACCGCTAGTGGCGCCATCGAGCACATAGGCGACGACCTGCACCGCCAGATTGAACGCGACCCACCACCAATATTCTGCGCGCCGCGCCCGGCCCTTGCCGTCGACGAAGAGACGAAAACATTTCTTGATATAGCAGAGCGGGGAAAGCGTCTCGACGTCGCCTGTAGCCTGCGGCTGCACTTGCGGACGCGGCGGCGTGTAGGCTGGCGCGGCGGCAGGCGGCGGCGTGTAGGCAGACGCAGCAGCGGCTTGCGGCGCCACTGCGCCGGCGCCATTCACGGCGCTGAACACGGCTTGGCTGAAGCGCTTCCAATCGGCGCTGTTGGGATCGCCGGTCCAGCTTGCGAGATTGGCCGCCTGCACTTCGCCAAACCCGAACGGCGCCGGCGAGCCATCGATCATCACCGGGATCAGCTTGGCTTTGTCGCGCCCCATGCGTGCTTCTTCGCGCACCCATTGCGAGCGCGTCGAGTGCGCGCTCCACAACACGATCACGGCTTTGCAGGCGGAGAGCTTGCCTTCGATATAATCGGCCCAAGTCTGACCGGGCGGGATTTCGTTGTCCCAGAAAACGTCGAGCCCCAACGCTTCCAGCCCCTGCGCAATGCGCTCAGCCGGCGCCTGATCTTCGCGGGCGTACGAAATGAAAACGTCGGCCATGCGCAATTCCCCGCGATTCTCACGGCGAAACTAGCAATGCCCGCGCACGAGTGCGAGCGCTGACGGTATCGATTTACCTAGAAGGAAACGTGCGAGGCGCCGCCAGCGCCGCCCCGTTCATCGGCAATCTCGGAAGGCTGCGCGGGCTGAAGCGCCGTTAATGCCATGACGGAAAGCGCAACCACCATGATCACAGCAAAAAGCCCAGATAGAAGGCCTGCGCGGGTTTCCTTGTCGTCAGCCATGCTGTGACAACAGACAGCGTTACATGAAGTTCCCGTTACTCTTGTGGAAGCGGGCCGCAATAGACGAGGCTGGTCGATGGTTGCCACGGCCCGCCCGACACCATCATCGCGCGCGCGGACTCAGCGAAAGAGATACGCATGTCGTGCGAAGTCGTATTGCCCTCGGAACGACACGTCGCGGCCACAGCGTAGCCGGTGGCCGTCATCTGCACATTGCTGAAGTCGCACGACACGTCGCCCTGCGTGACGATGGCGTTTTCGCTGAACCGCCACGCCGGGGACTCGCATCCGCTTTGCGTAGTGGCCCACAGACCGACATAGCGCGGCGTAGAGCTCGGCGCTGGCAATGTGGGGGTCAGCGTCTCCGACGGACCGATTTGTGCGGCGGCCTCGGGATCTGGCTCGGGCTCAACGGGGTCGGCGCACGCAATCAACGCCACGGAAATCATCGCGGCTGCGCAGCGGGCGAGCACTTTGGAGAGCCTCATCACCCGCGTTAACACCTGGCCGCTGTTCTCCGTTCCCAAAGCGCTCGCAAGCTGTGGTTAGCGGCACTATGTTCTCGGTTCGTGCTAGAAAGCCGTGCTACGGACGAGTCGAGTGAGCGACAACTTAGAACCCCTCCCCATTTCGCAGCGCGCGATGGCTGCGCCGCCTTATCTGGCGTCGCTCAACCCTGAGCAGCGTGCGGCGGTCGAGGCGCTCGACGGGCCTGTGCTGGTGCTGGCCGGCGCCGGCACCGGCAAGACGCGCGTGCTGACAACGCGGCTGGCGCATCTGCTCTCGACCGGCAAAGCGAAGCCGTGGGGCGTGCTGGGCGTTACCTTCACCAACAAAGCCGCGCGCGAAATGCGCGAGCGCGTGGAAAAGCTGCTCGGCCCCGGCGGCGGCGGCTTGCCGTTTCTCGGCACTTTCCACTCGATCAGCGCACGCATGCTGCGTTCGCACGCCGAACTCGTCGGCCTCAAAAACAATTTCACCATCCTGGATACGGACGATCAGGTTCGCCTGATGAAGCAGATCATCGAAGCCGAAGGCATCGATGAGAAGCGTTGGCCGGGGCGGCAACTCGCGGGCGTCATCGATGGCTGGAAAAACCGCGCGCTGACGCCGGACAAAGTGCCGAAGAACGAGGGCTTCTCATTTGGCGATGGCGCCGGCGTGAAGCTCTATGCGCACTACCAAGCGCGGCTGAAGATTTTGAACGCCTGCGATTTCGGCGATCTGCTGATGCACATGATCGATGTGTTCCAGCGCCATCCCGACGTGTTGGAAAGCTATCACCGTAAGATCACGCATCTGATGGTTGACGAGTATCAAGACACCAACGTCGCCCAGTATCTGTGGCTGCGGCTGCTGGCGCAGGCGTCGAAGAATTTATGCGTGGTCGGTGACGACGACCAGTCGATCTATGGCTGGCGCGGCGCCGAGGTCGATAACATCCTGCGCTTCGAGCACGACTTTCCGGGCGCTGTCGTGGTGCGGTTGGAGCGCAACTATCGCTCGACCGGGCATATTCTCGCGGCCGCCTCGCATCTGATCGCCAACAATCGCGGCCGCCTCGGCAAGACGCTCTTCACCGACGACGAAGAAGGCCATCGCGTCAAAGTACGCGGCCTTTGGGACGGCGAAGCCGAAGCGCGGCTGATCGCCGACGACATCGAAGCATGGGTGCAAGGCAATCGCTCCTATGCCGAGTGCGCGGTGCTGGTGCGGGCGGCGTGGCAGATGCGGGCGTTCGAAGAACGCTTCCTGATGTTGCGCATCCCCTACAAGGTCATCGGCGGCCCGCGCTTCTTCGAGCGCGCCGAAGTGCGCGACGCGCACGCCTATCTGCGCTTGATCCGCTCCGAGGACGACGATCTCGCCTTCGAACGCATCGTCAATCAGCCCAAGCGCGGCATCGGCGAAAGCACGGTGCAGAAGCTGCACGCGCACGCCGGCAAACCGCCGGTGCGCTTCATCACCGATAACGGCCCCCTGTTCGACGCCGACACGGGCGAAGTCGTCACCGAACAAGCCGAAGCCCCGGGCGGCGCGACGCGCTTCCGCTCACTCGTCGCTGCGTCGCGCGAACTGGTGCTGACGGATGAGCTTCCGCTGAAAGCGCGCACCGCGCTGCGCAGCTTTCTCACCGATCTCGATCGCTGGCAGCTGCGCGCGCGCGAAATCAGCCACGTCGAACTCGCCGAGACCATTCTCGATGAGAGCGGCTACACCGAAATGTTGCGCAACGATAAGTCGCCGCAAGCGCAGACGCGGCTCGAAAACTTGAAGGAATTGGTCCAATCCATGGGCCAATACGACACGCTAGAAGCCTATCTCGAACACGTCGCTTTGGTGCTCGATATCGAAGCTGAGAGCGAAGCGGAAAACGTGCAGCTTTCGACATTGCACGCCGCGAAGGGCTTGGAATTTCCGCTGGTGTTTCTGCCGGGCTGGGAAGAGCAAGTCTTCCCGTCACAGCGCTCCATCGATGAAAACGGCGAGAAGGGTTTAGAAGAAGAGCGCCGCCTTGCTTACGTGGGCATCACGCGCGCCCGCGAAAGCGCGCGCATTTCGTTTGCCGCGAACCGGCAGATTTACGGGCGCTGGCAAACCGTTCTGCCGTCGCGCTTCATCGATGAATTGCCGCCGGCGAGCGTCGATGCGGTGAGCGAGACCGGTTACACGATGCAAGCGGGTGGCGTGCGCGAGGCGGCGTCTCGGCTCGATGCGTATGCGCCCGGCGCGGGCTTCAACAGCGCTTATCAATCGCCCGGTTGGCGGCGTGCGCAGGAGCGCGGCGCGTTTTCATCGAAGCCGCCTTTGCTTGAAGGCGAAGCGCGCCTCATCGCGCGATCCGGCGAAGCCGACGCCGCCTATCGCCGCGGCGACCGCATCTTCCACCAAAAATTCGGCTACGGCCTCGTGCGCCTCGTCGATGGCAACAAGCTCACCGTGGATTTCGACAAAGCCGGCGAAAAACGCGTGATCGACAGCTTCGTCATTCCCGCTAGCGCGGCTTAATCGTCGTCATCATCATCGTCGTCGTCATCATCGCCACTTCGCGCTGGGGCGGGCGTTGCAGGCGCTGGCGTGCGGCGGGCGTCGGTGACGCCGGGGAGGACTTGGCGTTCGCTTTCGGCGCTGGCGGCTTGCGGCACGTCAGCGGCGCCGCCGAACCAGGAGAACATGTTCCAACCGCCGCCATCGCGTTCAGCGCTTGGCGCCTGCGCGCTCGCCCTGCGCGCTGCGGCAGGCGCGATCTCGGATGCGTTGGCTTCCTCCACCACATCACCCGGATGCGTGATCATGTGCGTCACAGCGGCGGCGCCGGCGGCGAGCAGTGCTGCGGTGCCGACGCTGGCGGCGATAAATCCAGCTTTCTTCATCGGATAGCTCCCTCGCCCGCCAAAACGCCGCTGACAACCTGAACGTCGCATGAATTAGCGCTCGCCGCGTGCGCGACCAGAGTTCCCTTTGGCCGGGCCGCCCTCTATCCAGCCTCCATGTTGCTCCTCACCGCCCTCGGCACGCTGACCCAAATCCGCGCCGCCGCCGATGAACTCGATCGCCACGATCCCTCGCCTGCCGACGCGGTAAGCTGGTTCGAGGAGAAGCCAGGCAAATTCCGCATCGAAGTCTATGTGCCGACTAAGCAGGACGCAGCGTCGGTCGAAGCCATCGTCGGCGCGGCCGCGCCCGAACTGCACATGAAGCAGAAGAAGGTGAAAACCGCCGATTGGGTGGCGATGTCGCTTGAGGGCCTGCCCGCCGTGCGCGCCGGACGCTTCATGGTGGCGGGCGCGCATGCGCTGGCGAACGACGCGAGCGGGCGAAAGAAAATCTGGATCGAAGCCAGCGAAGCCTTCGGCACCGGCCATCACGGCACGACCTGGGGCTGCTTGATGGCGCTTGAAGGCGTACTGCGGCAGCGGCGCGTGACGCGCGTTCTTGATGTCGGCGCGGGCTCCGGCGTGCTGGCAATCGCGGCGGCGAAGAGCGGCGCGGAGGCGTTAGCGATCGAGATCGACACGCGCGCAGCAGCGATTGCGGAAATCAACGTGCGCCAAAACAAGCTCGGCCCGCGCGTGCGCGTGATCGCCGGCGACGGCGCGCGCTACATTGCGGGCCAACAGTTCGATCTAGTGTTCGCGAACATTCTGATGCGACCACTGATCAAGCTCGCGCCGAAACTCGTGCGTGCGCTTGAGCCCGGTGGAACGCTGGTGCTCTCAGGCCTGCTGCAAACGCAAGCGCCGCTGGTGCGCGAGGCCTACGCCAATCGCGGGCTCATCCTTGAGCGGCAGATTCCGAAAGAAGCGTGGATGACGCTTGTGTGGCGGAAGCCTCAGCGGCTGTAGACGTTGAACGCATACCAGCACGGCGCGCTGCTGCAGCGGCTCATGACGGCCTCGACATCGTAATTGCCGGTCACTGCGGGGCGGACATGGATGATCGGAACGGCGTCATCCAAGACGTCCTGGGCGACGAGTTGATTGCCGGCGGCATAGAGACGGAGATCGAAATCACCGCAGCGTTCATCGCAGACGCCGAGGATGCGATAGTCCTGGCCGGCGCGGAGCATGATGGTGTGCCGGCGCGCGCGGCGCTCGTTTAAGCCGCCCGCGAACGGGCCAGCGGCGCGCTGGTAGCCATCGTCGCGCAACAGAGCTTCACCGCGCGAGAGCTTCTGAGCCAGCTCGCGTGCGAACGGGTCCGGCACCTGCGCCGCGGCGGGTCCCGCCAGCAGCGCCAGCGCGGCGAAAGCCGCAAACGCCCGTTTCAACCCAAGCACCAAAGCTACTCCAGCGGCCAATCGCCGTGAATTTGGGAGGAATGCTCTTAAACCTCCAGCCGGGAAGCCCTAGACTTGTCCGACTGAACCGCCCCTGAACCCAGGGCCAAAGGACGCTAACTCGTGTTCCAAACCTATGACGATCCCGGCGGCCCCGCGCTCGGCCGCAAGCACCTGCCCCGCTTGAGAAAAGCGCTCAAGGCCGCAAACCTCGACGGCTTCATCGTACCGCACGAGGACGAATGGCAGAACGAATACGTGCCGGCGGCGTATGACCGCCTGGCGTGGACGACGGGCTTCACTGGCTCAGCCGGCGCGGCTGTCGTGCTGGCCGACCACGCGGCTGTGTTCACGGACGGGCGCTACACTTTGCAGGTGCGCGCGCAGGTCGATGGCGCGTTGTTCGAGTATCGCGATCTGGTCGATGGCGGGGTGCCCGCCTATCTGCGCGAACGCGGCAAGCCCGGCATGCGCATCGGCTACGACCCCAAACTGCACAGCCCCGACGCGCTCGATCGTCTGCGCGCAGCAGCGGACGCATCAGGCGCTGAGCTTGTCGCGTTGACGTCGAATCCGGTCGATGACATTTGGGACGATCGCCCGCCGATCCCGGCGGCGAAAGTCGCGCCGCACGCGGAGAGCTATACCGGCGAAAGTGCTGCCTCGAAGCGGCATCGGTTAGGCGAAGGCTTAAGCGGCGAAAAAGCTGACGCAGTCGTAATCACGTCGCCAGCCTCGATCGCCTGGCTGTTCAACGTCCGCGGCGGCGATGTCGCGCGCACGCCGCTGCCATTGGGCGAAGCTCTTCTGCATGCGGATGGCACGGCCGATCTCTTTCTGGCGGACGAGAAAGTCTCGCCGGAATTGCGCCAATGGCTCGGCAACGAAGTCGCGATCAAACCCAGCGCGGAATTGCAGCCGACGCTCGCCGCCATGCGCGGCAAACGCGTGCGTCTCGATCCGGCGACGGCGAGCGCGTGGTATTTCGAAGAGCTACGAAAAGCCGGCGCAGAAATCGTGCGCGGGACTGACCCGGTCGTGCTGCCGCGCGCCTGCAAAAACGCGGCCGAGATCGAAGGCTCACGCAAAGCGCACACGCGCGACGGCGCCGCGATCTCACGCTTCCTGCATTGGCTCGCGACCGAGGGCCAAAGCGGCAAGGTGCAAGAGATCGAAGCCTGTCAGAAGCTGGAGCAATTCCGGCACGACACTGGCGCGCTCAAGGATCTCTCGTTCGACTCGATCTCCGGCGCGGGGCCGAACGGCGCCATCGTCCATTATCGCGTCACCAAGAAGACCAACCGCAAACTCGCGCGCGGCTCGCTCTTCCTGATCGATAGCGGCGGCCAATATCTCGACGGCACCACCGACATCACCCGCACTGTCGCCATCGGCCGGCCGACAAAGGAGATGAAGGATCGCTTCACGCGCGTGCTCAAAGGCCACATCGCGCTCTCGCGCGTGCGCTTTCCAAAAGGCACCACCGGACACCAACTCGACGCGCTGGCGCGGATGAGCTTGTGGGAAGGCGGGCTCGACTACGATCACGGCACTGGCCACGGCGTCGGCTCGTATCTCGGCGTGCACGAAGGCCCACACCGCATCGCCAAGTTCGTCAACACGCAGCCGCTCGAACCCGGCATGATCGTCTCGAACGAGCCCGGCTATTACAAAACCGGCGCTTACGGCATCCGCATCGAGAACCTGCAGGTCGTCACCCCTGCCGCCGACATCGAAGGCGGCGAGCGCCCGATGCTCGGCTTCGAGACGCTGACACTCGCGCCGGTCGCGCGCGAGCTCATCGTCAAGGCGCTGCTGACCAAGGATGAGATAACCTGGGTCAACGCCTATCACGCGCGTGTCTGGGAAAAGATCGGCCCGCAACTCGATGGCGAAGCGAAAGCTTGGCTGGAAGCAGCGACGAAGCCGCTCTAAGCTTCCCCCTAAACGGGGGATGAGCCATGACTGAGTGCAAAGACGGCGCGAGCCGGCGTGGGCTGCTGCAGGGCGCGGCGCTGGTGGCGGCGCTGTCGCCGGCCATCGCCGATGCGCGCACGCCGCGGCACAGCGAAATGCAACGCGCAGTGGACCGGATCAAGGAGCAGACGGTCGCCCAAATCCAGGATTGGATTCGGCATCCCTCGATCGCAGCTGAAAATCTCAACATGCCCGAGGGCGCGGAGTATATGCGCCGCCTCGCCGAGAACGCCGGCTTCACCCACACGGAAGTCGTGGAGACGTCCGGCCATCCGGGCGTTTACGCCACTTGGGACGTCGGCGCGGAAAAGACGCTCGGCATCTATTTCATGTACGATGTGAAGCAGTTCAACGAAAGCGAGTGGTCCTCGCCGCCGTTGGCGGCAGCGCTCGTCGATCGGCCGCAGGGGCGCGTCATCATGGGACGCGGCGCTGTCAATCAGAAGGGCCCTGAGATGTGCTTCCTCGCGGCGCTGCATGCGCTGCGCTTGGCGGGCCGCACGCCGCCCGTAAACCTCGTGCTCGTCGCCGAGGGCGAAGAAGAAATCGGCAGCCCCAACTTCCACGAGATTGTGCGCCGGCCCGACATCATGGCGGCGTTGCAGCGCAGTGAAGGTGTGTTCATTCCCGTCGGCTGGCAGGATCCCACAACCGGCGGCGTCACCGTCAATCTCGGCGCCAAGGGCATCATCGAGTGCGAATTGGTGGCGAGCGGCGAGCGCTGGGGCCGTGGCCCCGCGCGCGACATTCACTCATCCAACAAGGCCATGGTGGATTCGCCAGTCTGGCGCCTAGTGGCGGCGTTGCAGACGCTGGTGACGCCAGACGGCAACACGCCCGCCATTGACGGCTGGTTCGAGAACGTCCGCCCGCTCACCGATCGCGAACGCCAAATCATTCGCCAGAACGCCGCCAACACCAGCGCCGAAGATTGGCAGCGCCGCAACGGCGTGCCGCGCTTCATCGACGATCTCGCCTGGCCGGAAGCGCTCGAGCGCTTGGCGTCGCAGCCGACTGTAAACATCGAGGGCCTCGTCGCCGGCTATACCGGCCCCGGCGGCATGACGATCCTGCCCGGACGCGGCACAGCTAAACTCGATTGCCGCTTGGTGCCGAACCAAACGCGCGCCGAAGCCGAACGCAAACTGCGCGCACACTTGGATGCGCGCGGCCTCAACGATGTCGAAGTCAACGTCACCGGCGGCTACGATCCGACGGAAACACCGGAATCCGCGCGCTTGGTGCAAGGCCAACTCGCGGTCTATCGGCGCGCGGGATTGGAAGCGACGCTCAACCCGCGCTTGGCGGGCTCGTGGCCGGGCTCGGTGTTCACGCAAGCGCCAGTATCCATTCCAGCCGCGCAGTTCGGTTTGGGCCACGGCGGCGCTCAGCACGCGCCGGATGAGTACTTCGTCGTCGACAGCGCCAATCCGCGCGTGATGGGCGTCACTGGCGCCATCATGGGCTTTGTCGATTTTCTCTACGAGATGGCGCGCTAATGTTCGTTGGCCACTACGCTGCGGCGATGGCCGCGAAGGCGATCGAACCGAAGGCGCCGATGTGGACGCTCGCGGCTGCGGCGCAGCTGGTCGATATCGGTTGGAGCGCTTTCATCATCGCCGGCATCGAGCGCGCCAGCGTCGATCCATCCCTGCCCGGTTCGGCGCTCGTGCTCGAGCACATGCCATGGACGCACTCGCTGCCGATGGCGCTGGCGTGGAGCGTGGGCGCGGCGCTCCTGGTAATACTGCTGCTGCGCTTACCGGTTTGGGCGAGCGCGATTGTAGGGCTCACGGTGTTTTCGCATTGGCTGCTCGATTGGCTCGTGCATCGGCCCGATCTTGAACTCTGGATCGGTGGGCCGCGTGTTGGTCTGGCGCTCTGGAATCATCCTGTGCCGGAGCAAGCGCTGGAGATTGGCTTGCTGGCCGTGTGCGGCGGCGCCTGGATCGCGAGCCGCAAGACGCTGGGGCGCTTCGCCTGGCCGGCGATTGCGTTCATCGGTTTTCTTGTCGTGCTGCAAGTCGTAGCGATGCTGTCGCCGCAACCGGCCGGGCCATTGCAGGCGCAAAGCGGCGTGATGATCTTGGCGATCTATCTCATCGTCGCCGGCTTGGCCGCGCTGACTGATCTGCGCGGCAAACAAAAGGAAGCATGACGGCTTAGGCCGCCTGCTCCAGCTTGTACTCGCGCGGTTCAGCGCACGGCGGTGTTTCCAATTGCGCGAGGACGGAGAGTGTGAAGGTCGAGCCATGGCCGAGCACGCTGCGCGCCTCGACATCGCCGCCCATCAGCCGCGCCAAACGGCGCGAAATCGCCAAGCCAAGGCCGGCGCCGCCATGCGTGCGCGTGATCGAGGCGTCGGCCTGCACAAACGGGCGGAACAGAATGGCAATCGTGTCCGCCGCAATGCCGATGCCGGTATCCTCCACGCTGAACACCAGACGCTCGCCTTCGCGGCGCACGCGCAAAGTGATCACGCCTTGCAGCGTGAACTTGACGGCGTTGCTGAGCAGATTGAGCAAGCATTGGTGCAGCCTCAACGCATCATTATAGACGACCCCGAAATTCTCCGAACCCAAATCGAGGTGAAGCCTATTGCCCCGCGCCGTCGCGAGCGGCCGGATGGTGTCGAGCGCTTCGCGCGCAACGCCCTCGACGGAAAAATTACTCGGCTCAAGGATCACCTTGCCGGCTTCGAGCTTCGACAGATCGAGGATCTCTTTGATCATCGCCAGTAGATGACGCGAGGCGCTCAGGACATGGTCATGATCTTCGACATCGCGCTCGCGCCCGTCTTCGGCCGCAGTCTCTTGCAACATCTCGCTGTAGCCGATGACGGCGTGCAGCGGCGTGCGCAGTTCGTGACTCATCGTCGCGAGGAATTCCGACTTGGCGGCATTCGACTGTTGCGCCACCGCGAGCGCCAGCCGCTCGTGCTCCAACGCATCCAACAACGCTTTTCGGTCGCCAAGGAAGATCGCGCCGGCTGATAGCGTCGATAACACAGAACCGAACGCAATCGCCGCATCAAGCGTGAAGCCGAAACCGGCAAAGGCGCCAGCCGCCGCCCAAAACACCGCCGCCGACATCGTCGCCACCAGGATGGTGCGATTGGCGCCGTAATAGACGAACGTGTGGCAGATCGAGCCGATCAACCACGAGGCGCCGACGATCATCCCAAGCGGCGTGCCGCTCGCCAGAGCAAGGCCGCCCAACGCGCCGAACAAAATCGCGCTCGCGCACTTTGCCGCCGCGTACCAGATCAGCTTCGGCTCAAATGCGCCGAGGGCGAGCAAGCGGTCCGCATAAGGCCGCCCGACAGATTCCCAAACGATCACCAAGGTCAGCCAAACGACGACGACCGGCCACACCACCACGGCGGAACAAGCGAGCGCAAAAGAGCCGCAAAGCCCACACGCGACTTCACGCTGCGCGCCGATAGCGCCATCGCCTGAGCGATGTCGTGTTCCGCTTCCGCGGCGATCGGGATGGAACTTTGCTGCACAGTGCTTTGTACGCGCTCATGGATAAGCAAGCGTTCCGCGCGCTGCTCATAGTTCCGTTGCTCAGGCGCTGAGCGCGATCCAAGCGTCTTCGTCGATCACTTTGACGCCGTGTTTCTCGGCCTCGGCCAGCTTGGAACCGGCGCCGGGCCCGGCAACGACGAGACTGGTCTTGGCTGAGACGCTGCCGGAAACCTTGGCGCCTAGCGCAATCGCGCGCGCTTTGGCTTCGTCGCGCGTCATCTTTTCAAGCGTTCCGGTGAAAACGATTGTGAGGCCCGCGACCTTGCTGGACGTCGCCGCACGAGGCTGATCTTGCACGCGCACTTCTTTGAGCAAGCGCTTCAAGGCATCAGTGTTGTGCGGCTCGGCGAAGAAGTCGACGAGATGATCGGCGGCGACGGGGCCTACGCCATCGATGCGCGCGAGTTCGAGATAATCCTCGCCCGGCGCTTGCTTCGCCGCCGCCTTGATGGCGGCGATCGCCTCGGGCAGGGAGCCGAACGCTGCGATGAGGCCCGCCCACGCTTTCGCGGTGACGCCCTTGACTTTGGGCGCCTCACCTTCAGCGAACAGATCGCCGCTCGGCGCCTTCATCTCGAACGCAGACGCGATTAGCGCCGCGCGTGCGCCATCGCCGACACCAGGCACACGCTCAAGCGCTTCATAGGCTTCACCTGGTCGCGCTTTCACCGCCGCTTTCATGGCGTCTTCAAACGCTTTCCAGCTTTCGAAACGCCGCGCGATGACACCGGCTGTGGTCTCACCGATATCGCGGATGCCGAGGCCAAACAGGAAGCGCGCGAATTCGGGTTCGCGGCGCGCATCGATGGAGGCGAGCAGATTGGTGACGCTCTTTTCGCCATAGCCCTCGCGCGTGGTCAGTTCGTCGCGATGATCGGAGAGCCGGAAAATGTCGGCGGGCTCTTTCACCCAGCCGAGTTCGTAGAATTCCTCGATCTGCTTTGAGCCTAGGCCTTCGATATCCATGGCGCGGCGCGCTACGAAATGGATCAATCGCTCCACCGCTTGCGCCGGGCAGTTCAAACCGCCGGTGCAACGGGCGATGACGCCCTCTTCGCCCGGCTCCAATTCGCGCGCGACATGGCTGCCGCAAACGGGGCAGGTCTCCGGAAACTGATATTTGCGCGCGCCTTTGGCTCGCTTCTCCAACAGCACATCGACAATCTGCGGAATAACATCGCCCGCGCGTTGCACGACGACCGTATCGCCAATGCGCAAATCCTTGCCGCCGCGGATCGGCGCGCCATCGGCGCCGACGCCGCGGATATAATCGGCATTGTGCAGCGTCACGTTAGTGACGGTGACGCCGCCGACGAACACCGGCGCCAAGCGGCCCACCGGGGTTAGCGCGCCGGTGCGGCCGACTTGGATATCGATGCCGTCGAGTGTTGTCGTCTGTTGTTCGGCGGCGAATTTGTGCGCGATGGCCCAGCGCGGGCTGCGCGAGACGAAGCCCAAGCGCTGCTGCAGCGCCAGATCGTCGACTTTGTAAACGACGCCGTCGATCTCATAGGCAAGCTTTTCGCGGCCTTTGAGGATGCCCTCATAGATCGCCAGCAACTCGTCCGCATTCTTCGCACGTCTGATGCCGGCGAGCGGAAAGCCCAACGCCTCAAGCCGCTTCACGCTATCATACTGCGTCGCGGCGAGCGGCTCGCTCAACTCGCCCCAGCCATGCGCGAAGAAGCGCAGCGGCCGCGTCGCGGTGATCTTCGCATCGAGTTGCCGGAGCGCGCCCGCGGCGCTGTTGCGCGGATTGACGTAGGCTTGCTTGCCCTCTTTCTCGAGCCCAGCGTTCATTTTCGCGAACGCGGCTTTCTCCATGTAAACCTCGCCGCGCACCTCAAGCACGGCGGGCCCGCTTTTGATCGCGTGCGGAATGTCGGCGATGGTGCGGAGATTGGCGGTGACATCCTCGCCTTCACGGCCATCGCCGCGTGTCGCGCCTTGCACGAACACGCCATTCTCGTAGCGCAGCGACGCGGAGAGCCCGTCAATCTTCGGCTCCGCCGTGATGACCGGCGGGCCGCTCAGATTCAGGAAACGCTGCACACGCGCGACGAAGGCGTGCGCGTCGTCCGCGTCGAACGCATTGTCGAGCGACAACATCGCAACAGCGTGACGGACCTTGCCGAACCTCTCCGCCGGCGCCGCGCCCACACGCTCGGATGGGCTATCAGCGCGGACGAGCGCAGGAAAACGCGCTTCGATCGCGGCGTTACGCTTGCGGAGCTTGTCGTATTCGGCGTCGGTCAGCTCCGGCGCGTCTTTGGCGTAATAGAGTTTATCGTGGCGCGCGATTTCGCCGGCTAACCGCGCGAGTTCGGCGGCAGCTTCGGCTTCCATCAGCTTATCGACAGGCTTGTCAGCCACGCGCTCCTCCCTGCGGGAGGCTTAGAACACCGCGCCGAACGTGCGACGCAGCCAGCCGCGGCGTTCGGCATCTTCGGCGGAGACCTGGGCGACGCCAGACTCAGTCATCAACGCGAATGAGCGCTGATACCAATCGCTGCCCGGGAAGTTGTGCCCGAGAATCGCGGCCATGCGCTGCGCCTCTTCAGTCATGCCGACCGAGAGATAGGATTCGACCATGCGATGTAGCGCTTCCGGCGTATGCGACGAACGCTGGTAGTTCGGGTTTTCCAGCACTTGGCGGAAGCGATTGATGGCGGCGAGATGCTGGTCGCGCTCCAGATAGAAGCGGCCGACTTCCATCTCTTTGCCGGCGAGTTGGTCATAGACCATGTCGAGCTTCAGGCGCGCATCGCGCGCGTACGGGCTGTCGGGATAGCGGCGCACGACGTCGTTCAACGCCACTAAAGCGCGCTCGGTCGTGCCCTGATCGCGGCCGACATCGAGGATGCGCTCGAAATGGCAGATCGAGACGAGATAATAAGCGTAAGGCGCGCTTTCGTTGCCAGGGTGCAGCGCGATGAAACGCTGTGCGTCTTCGATTGCGGAATCGTATTCGTTGGCTTGGTAATGCGCATACGCTTGCATGAGCATGGCCCGGCGCGCCCATGAAGAATAAGGGTGCTGCCGCTCGACTTCTTGAAACACGATCAGAGCCGCCGCCCAATTGCGACGGTCGAGAAAGTCGGCGCCGCCGTTATAGAGCCGAGCAACCGGTTCATCGACGTACTGCACGTTCTCGCTTTGGCGATCGCCGCCAAGCACGCCACAAGCGCCAAGGCCGCCGGCCATCACTGCGACGGCCACCGCCCGCATCAGGTGCTTCTGTCGAGACATCATTCACCCGGCCTCTTCTTGCTCAGGACACCAAAGCGCGCCGAAGCAGCGCCGACCAGCCTGATACAGGATGGAACGGCCCCCGCAAAGCCGCTGCCGCTGTCACGCGAATGGGGAAAGTCAGCCGGCCGCCGCAACGAGCGCGGGTGCGGTCGAAACGGCCTCTTCGGCGGCTTCGGCGTGCTCCCAGCACCACGCTTCTGGCGTATCCAGCAGCGCCCGAACCAGACGCGCATTGAGCGCATGGCCGGGTTGATCCGCCACAAAGCGGCCACAAATGGGCGCGCCCACGAGGCTCAGGTCGCCAATGGCGTCCAGAAGCTTATGGCGGACGAATTCGTCATCGAAACGCAGGCCTTCCGGGTTCGCCACCCGGCCGGCGTCGACGACGACCGTGTTGTCCATCGAAGCGCCGCGGCCAAGGCCGGCGGCGCGTAGCGCGTCGACATCCGACATAAAGCCGAAGGTGCGCGCGTCGGCGATGTCGTTCAGGAACGCCGCTGGTGTCAGCTGCACGCGGCGGCGCTGCACGCCGATGGCGGCGTCTGCGAAACGAATCGTGACGTCCAGATCAAGGCCGTCGAAATCATCAGCCGGCATCAGCGCCGCGCTCTTCGCGCCCATGCGCACTTCGATCGGCTCCAGAATGCGGATCACGCGCTGAGGCGCGTGTTGTTGTTTAACGCCTGCATTCAGCAGCACTTGCACGAATTGCGCGGACGAGCCGTCGAGGATCGGCACTTCCGGGCCATCCACTTCGACGATCAGATTATCGATGCCCAAGCCGGCGCAGGCCGACATCAAGTGCTCAACCGTGGCGATCTCGACGCCGGCCTTGTTGGTCAACGTCGTGGCGTTGCGGGTTTCAGAGACTGAATCGGCATGGGCGCGAATGGCGTTATCGGTGATGCGCACGTCCGAGCGCACGAAAACGATCCCGGTATCCACAGGCGCCGGCGACAAAACCATGCGCATATGAGCGCCCGAATGGACGCCAATGCCCGCACACACGGCCGGGCCTGCTATAGTCTGCTGACGACGCACCAGAACCACCTCTTGTCCCCCGACAGGGATTTTGGGCCCCCCGACCCACACTCGGAATATGGCGCCCATGCCCCTCCAGCCAACACACGTTGCGTTACGGTTTGTGACTGTTAAGGAATGACCCGTAAGGCATTGAAATATGGGCGAAGATCGTAAACTCGCGGAGGCCGCCGAGGCGCTCCATGCAACCGCGCTGAAAGGCGGGCCGGGCGCGGCCCTGGCGGCGCGGCGTGCGGCGGTGCTGGCAGAGCGCGACGACCCAGACCTCGCACGCAAGGCGCTGGCGCTCGCCGCCCAGTTGGAACCTCTGGATCCTGCGCCCCGCCTGGCGCTCGCCCGGCTGCATGCCGAACAGGGCGATCTGGCCGCCGCCAAGGCCGAAGCGGCCGGGGTGCTGAGCGACGCCGTCGATCAAGCGGCGCGGGCGCGGGCTGCGTTCATGCTGGGCGAAATGGCGCGCGTCGGCAGCGATCGCGGCATGGCGCGCGGCTATTATGAAACGACGCTGAAGCTTGAAGACGCGCTGCTCGCCGCCAATCGCGCCGACCCGACAGCAGCGCGCTGGTACGCGCGCGCGCGCGGTCGTCTGGCAGAACTCGACGCAGGCGACGGTCACTTCGACCGCGCTCTCGCCGGCGCCGAAGGCGCATTGGCTTTGCTGCGCGCCGCCGCCGCTCAGATCGGCGAGACCCCGGTGCTTGCCGCCGACATCGCAGATGCGGAGCTGCGCCTCGGCGCGCTGGAAATGGATTCAGATCAAGCGACGTCGGCGCGGCGGCGCTTCACTGAAGCGATCGGACGCTACGAGGCGTTGGCAATCACCGAGAAGCAAGAGCCGCATTGGCGCGCCGTGCTTGCTGACGCTTGGGCGCTGGCGGCGGAGGCCGATTATGTGCGCGGCGCCCACGATGCGGCGCGCGCGGCGATGGACAAGGCGCTGCAGGCGCGGATTCGCTTAGCGGCGAACAATCCGGAGGAAGCCTGGGGCCTCGCCGGCACATGGCGTTTGCGCGGGGCGCTGCGTGCAGCACTCGGTGATGCGGACGCGGCGGCAGAATCGCTAACGCAAGCGCGGCTGTTGGCCGAGACGTTATGCACGCGCGCGGCTGGCGCCGAGGCGCCATCGCGCTTTGTGATCCGCACCCTGCTCGATCAGGCCGACCACGCCATCCGCAGCGGCGACCTCAATCGCGCCCGCGAAGCCGCCGACACGGCGCGCACGCGGGCCGAAGCCATGGCGGAGACGCATCCTTCCGCCACATGGTTCACTGAGAATGCCGCCTGCTGGGATCGCCTCGGCGAAGTCGCCCGCGCAGCCGAAGCGCACGCGCAGATGCAAGACGCGTTTGCACGCGCCGTCGAGTTTCGCCGTATGGCGCGCGACCGCGATCCGGAGAACGCAATGCTTACGCGCGCCGTCGCAGGCGCGCTGGTGAAGCTAGGCGAAGCGGCACTGAACGCGGGCGCGGCGCAATCGGCGCGCGCGGCGTTCCATGAGAGCTCGGCAATCCGGCTCCATTTCGCCGACACCGCGCCGGACGATCGCCGCGCCGCCTATGCGCTCGCTGTCGCGCTGGAGCGTTTGGGCTTAGCGGCCCTCGCCTGCGGCGATCGCAACGCGGCGCGCGGCGCGTGGGAAGAAGAGCTGATGCTGGCCGAGCGGCTCTTCGCCAATGACGACAGCATCGAGGGCATCCGCTTCCGCGCCATCGTGCATGCTCACCTCGCCGACGTCGGCGGCTCGCACGGCGAAGACCACCGCACGCAATCCATGGCGCTGTTCGATATCCTGGCGAAAGCCGGCGTCATCACTGAGCGCGAAGCGGCGTTGCGGAAGAAGCTCTGGGGCGGGTGAAGCAGTGAGCGCACAACGCCTTTGCGCCAACGCTTTGTCCATCGTCGGCCACCCAGCCGTGCTGACGCCGCTTGCGCTTGCGGCCGTCTCGCTGCGTGAAGGTCCGCTCAGCGCGCCAGTGTTCGGCGCAATCGGCGTCGCAGCTTTCGTGGTCGGCTACAGCGCGTTGCAGGTCGCGCGCGGACGCTGGAAGGACACCGACGCTTCAGTGAAGCAGGAACGCGTAGAGTTGAACGTATTCCTTGTGCTCTTGCTCGGCGGCGCAGCGGCGCTCGCCTGGTTCACCGGGCAACCCGCAAAGGTCGTCACCGGCTTTGCGCTGACCGCAGCGATTGTCCTGTGCGCACTCGCGTTGCGCAATGTGCTGAAGCTTTCCCTACACGTCGCATTCGCCGCATTTTCCGCGACTTTGTTTTGGCCTGATTGGCCCATCGTGCTCGCCGTGGCGACACTGGCCCTCGCCATTGCCTGGGCGCGACTGGCGCTTCACCGACACACGATGGCGGAGGTGTGCGTCGGCGCGCTGACCGGCGCTACAGCGGGCGTCCTGCTCGCGCTTATCGCGCCTTAGCGCGGGTTCATCTGCCTGCGCAGGAACGCGGGGATTTCCAGCTCTTCATCGAGGTTGGGATCACGGTGCGCCGGGTCGTCTTCGCGTGCTGGCGGCGGCGTATCGTCTTCGACGTGGAAGTCGCTCAATTGCGGCTCTTCCTCACGCGGCTCGGGCTTTTTCCAGCCGAACAGGCTGAAGCCGCCGCGCTGACGCTCGGGCTCGATATCGTTGGCAAAGCTGGGGCGCGGCTCTTCATACGCGGGCGTGCGCACCGGTTGCGGCGGCGGCTCGCGCGGGGGTTCGGCGGCGCGCGGCGGCACGACGGGGCGGCGCACTGGCGCTTCAGCGGCGCGGCGCGCCGGCTCGACCACGGTTTGCTGCGTGACGATGGCCTCATCATCGATTCCGGTTGCGACCACTGACACGCGCATGCGGCCTTCCAGGCTTTCGTCGAAGGTCGAGCCCAGAATGATGTTCGCGTTCGCGTCGACTTCGGCGCGGATTTCGTTGGCGGCTTGATCGACTTCGTAGAGCGTCATGTCGAAGCCGCCCGTGATGTTGATCAGCACGCCCTTGGCGCCGCGCATCGAGACGATGTCCAAGAGCGGATTGGCCATGGCGCCGTGCGACGCATCGAGCGCGCGGTTGGGGCCGCCGGCTTCGCCAGTGCCCATCATCGCCGTGCCCATCTCGGCCATCACGGTGCGGACGTCGGCGAAATCGAGATTGATCAGGCCAGGCATCACCATCAGATCGGTGACGCCGCGCACGCCGGAATAGAGCACCTGGTCCGCAAGCTGGAATGCTTCGGCAAAAGTCGTGCGCTCATTGGCGACGCGAAAGAGATTTTGGTTCGGGATGACGATCAGCGTATCAACGTGCTTGCGCAGTTCCTGAACGCCTTGCTCCGCCAGCTGCATGCGGCGCTGGCCTTCGAAGTGGAACGGCTTGGTGACGACAGCGATGGTGAGGATGCCGCGTTCGCGCGCGGTGCGCGCAATTACCGGCGCCGCACCCGTGCCCGTACCGCCACCCATGCCGGCGGCGACGAACACCATGTGCGCGCCTTCGAGAAACTCGATGATCTCCGGCTGGCTCTCTTGCGCAGCGGCCTGGCCGACTTCCGGACGCGCGCCGGCGCCGAGACCTTCCGTGATCGAATGGCCGAGTTGGAGACGATTCGGGGTCTTGGCGCGAGTCAGCGCCTGGGCGTCGGTATTGGCGACGACGAAGTCCACGCCCTGCAAGCCGGCGTCGATCATGTTGTTGACGGCGTTGCCGCCCGCGCCGCCGACGCCGAACACCACGATACGTGGTTTCAGGTCATGCATGGCCGGCGCGCTGTACTGACTCATTTCCCGCTCCAGAGCAGAACCGCGTCTCACGATTCGCCCACGCTCGCACTCGACCCCAGGCTTGGTGTGACCGGGTTCGTTTAAGCTTTCGTTAATAGTTCGAAGCGGAGGCGGCGCTTTTGCGGCGCGCGCGCGGCTAAACACAGGAACGGGCCGGGTTTTTTGGAACGGCGCTACGGCCAGCGGGTTGCCTAGACAGAGGTTTCAACGCCGATGTCCACCGATCCCGAAGCGTACCGCCCGCGCGTCGCCGCAATTCGCGCCTGGGGCGCGAACGCGTGGTCGCGCACCCGCGCCGCTTCCGCCTCGGCTTGGTCGCGCACGCGCGCCGGCGCGGCTTCCACATTTACGCGCGTGCGCGCAGCGCCTTGGCGCCGGATCGGGCTTTGGGCAGGCGGCGTATTTGGCGTGCTGGTCGTCTCGCTCGTGCTGTTTGCGACGTTCGCGGACTGGAACGCGTTGCGCGGGCCGATCGGGCGCATGGCGTCGGCGGCGACCGGACGCGAGATCATTATTCGCGGCGATCTCGACGTCGATCCGTGGACGCTGACGCCGAACATCCGCGTGCATAATCTCTACGTTGGCAATCCGCGCATCTATCAGAATCGCGGCGCGTTTGCTGAAATCGCGGCAGCGGAAGCGTCAGTGCGGCTGCTGCCGCTCTTCATCGGCCGCTTCGAGTTCGTGCGCCTCAACCTGCACGGCGCCGACATCTCGCTCTATCGCGGCGAAGACGGCATTTCCAACTGGGCGCCTTCACCAAACGATCGCGGCCGGCCCTTTGAACTGCCGGCGATTCGCGAGTTCTCGCTGAGCGACGGCCACATCCGCTTCGAAGACGATAGGCGCCGCCTCGTGCTCGACGCTGATTTCACCACGGCCGAGAGCGCCGACCGGCGCAATCCCGGCCAGTTCTCGTTGAGCGGCGAAGGCCAGATCAACGATCGCCCGTTCAGCTTGGAATTGACCGGCGCGCCGCTACTGAACGTCCGCCGCGATCGCCCCTACCCGTTCGTCGCCGACGTGCGCGCGGGCGGCACGCGCATTCAAGCGGATGGCTCGATCACACGCCCGTTCAGCTTTTCCCGCTGGCGCGCGGACGTTCAGGCCTCCGGCCCGGACTTGGCCGATCTCTACACACTGATCGGCTTAGCGCTGCCGAACACGCCGCCCTACGATCTCGAAGGCGTCGTCGAGCGCAACGGCCAGACCTTCGGCATGCCGCGCATTGCGGGCCGCGTCGGCGATAGCGATTTGCGCGGGAATTTCACCGCTTCGCGCCAGCGCGATGATCGGTTGTTGCTCGAAGGCGCCTTCGCCAGCAACTCGCTCGACTTTGACGATTTGCTCACCGTTCTCGGCGGCGCGCCTTCCACCGCCAGCGGCGAAACCGCTTCCGACGATCAGCGTCAGATCGCGGCAAACCTCGCCTCGCAAGGGCGCTTGTTGCCGAACGCGCAGCTCGACATCAGCCGCGTGCGCAACATGGATGCGCGTGTCACCTATCGCGCCGCACGCGTCCGCAGCGAGAGCATGCCGGTGCGGGCGTTGTCGCTCGACATCAATCTCGACAACGGCCTCCTCACGCTCGATCCGCTGACATTGATGCTGACGCAAGGCCGCGTTGCCGGCGCGGTGTCGATCAATGCGCGCGAAGAGACACCGCGTGTCGATCTCGACGTGCGGATCACGGATGCGCGGCTCGAATCCATTTTCCGCGTCGGCGACCGTCAACCGATCACCGGCGCACTGCTAGGACGCGTGCAATTGAGCGGCAGCGGCGGTTCGGTGCGCGATGCGGCCGCCACCGCGAACGGGCGCATCAGCCTCGTTACGCCTTCAGGCGACATACGCGAAGCGTTCGCGGAGCTTACCGGCATCAATGTAACACGCGGCCTCGGCCTGTTGCTGACCGGCGACCAGAGCACGATCGGCATACGCTGCGGCGTCGCGAGCTTCGATGTCGCCAACGGCACCGCCCAATCGCGCACCATCGTCGTCGACACCGACACGATCCTGATCCGCGGCGCAGGCAGCATCAATCTGCGCGACGAGACGCTCGACCTGGAGATCGAAGGCGAACCGAAAGAAGCGCGCTTGATCAGTATTGGCGCGCCGATTTCGATCGAGGGCCGTCTGCGCTCGCCGCAGGTGGGCGTCAATGCAAGCGATGCGCTGGGCCAAGGCGGCTTGGCGGCATTGGCGGCGTTGATCGCGCCGATTGCAGTGGTGCTGCCGTTCGTGGATGCAGGGCTTGCCGAAGACGCAAATTGCGCAGGCCTGCTGGCGGGACGCCGCGAAGAACCGGCGCGCGAAGGCTAAGGGAACGAAAGTTCCGGCCTGCTCGTTGGCTTTGGCTATGACAAGTTTCGCCGAAGCCATCTTCCAGCCGCCGCCCGAAGCGGAGCAATTCTATATCGACGGCCTTCGCCTGTTAGCGGAGAGCGACATTCCGTTTCTGCTCGCCGGCACGTATGCGGTCAGCGCCTATACTGGCATTTCGCGGCCGACGAAGGATTTGGATATTTTCTGCAAGGCAGGCGATTATCCGCGCATTCTCTCCTTCTTTCATGAGCGCGGCTATCAGATCGAAGTCGAAGACGAGCGCTGGATCGCCAAGGTCTATAACGACAAATACTTTTTCGACGTGATCTATAGCTGCCGCAACGCCGAGATCGCGATCACTGACGAATGGTTCGAAGATGCGCCTGAGATCGAGGTCTATGAAACCAAAGTCCGCATCATCAAGCCGACGGAGCTGATCTGGTCGAAAATCTTCGTGCAGGATCGCTATCGCTATGACGGCGCCGACGTTGCGCACGTGATCCTGAAGCAGCACGCGGAGATCGATTGGAAGCGGCTGGCGCGCTACATGGAGCTGCATTGGGAAGTGCTGCTGACGCACCTGATCAACTTCCGCTACATCTATCCGAGCGAGCGTCACCTCGTGCCGCGCTGGCTCATGGACGAATTGCTGACCCGCATGAACGCCCATCTCGACATGCCGGAATCGAACGTACGCGTGTGCCGTGGCCGCCTCTTCAGCGCGCGCGATTACGTCACCGACATCACTGAATGGGGCTATGCCGACATGACCGGCAAAGGGCTGGAAGAACGCCATGACCCGGTCACCTAACGGACGCTTGCGCGTCGCGGCGATCGGCGATCTGCACGTTCAAGAAAGCCGCACCGACAATTACCGTGAGCTGTTCGCTGAAATCAGCGGCGAAGCCGACGTGCTGGTGCTGTGCGGCGATCTCACCAATTACGGCAAGACAGCCGAAGCGCTCTTGCTCGCGGAAGATTTGAGCGCGGTTACCATTCCGATAATCGCCGTGCTCGGCAATCACGATCACGATTGCGGCCAGCCCGAGGTGGTGAAGACCTATCTCACCGACGTCGGCGTGCGCGTGCTGGACAATGGCGAGTCGTTCGAGATCGATGGCGTTGGCTTTGCCGGCTGCATGGGCGCGATGGGCGGCTTCGGCCGCGGCATGCTTTCAGCCTTCGGCGAGGCCGCGACCAAGGCATTCGTGCAAGCGGGCATGGAAGAGAGCATGAAGCTCGAAAACAGTCTGCGCATGCTGCGCACGGAGCGCGCAATGGCCGTGCTGCACTACGCGCCAGTTATCGACACGCTTGAAGGCGAGCCGCGCGAGATCCTGCCCTTCCTCGGCAATTCCCGCCTCGCGCAAACCATCGATCAGTTCGACAATGTGCGCGCCGTCGTGCACGGCCACGCGCATCGCGGCAATCATCGCGGCAAAACGCCGAAGGGCGTGCCGGTCTACAACTGCGCGCAAATGGTTGCGCTCGCCGAGACCGGCCGCCCTTACGCATTGATCGACGTTTAGACGCCGAACGGATTCGGCGGTGCGTAGCCGGGGACCATCGCCATAATCGAACCGACGATCGTGCCGAGTATCAGTTGCACGATGATCGCGACGACGATGATGGAGATCAGATAAATGACGCGCTTATCTTCTGGCGTGCCCATCACGCGCGGCAAGCCGATATAGATCAGCGCAAACGAATAGAGGCCGACCAGCGCCAGAATGCCAAGCGGCGGGAAAAGCGAAAACACGCCGGCGAGATAAAACGCCGTCGAGCCATACGCCGCGAGCTTATGCGCTTGGCCCATGTCCTGACGCGAACCAAAGCTCGACGCCAGCGCATTGGCGACAAACGCCAGTACGAACACCGAGCAGAGCGAAAGCGCCACTTGCACGGCGACGCCGATCAAGCCCGGCATCAGCGGTATGCGCCAGCCCAGTACGCCGAACACGCTCATGCCGATGAAGCTGCACAGCGCCGAGAAGAGCGCGAGCGGCAGCACGTAGCCAATGTAAATTTTCTGCACATCGGCCGGTTCTGGCGCGATGCGATCCCATTCCGCTTGCGGCGTTAGGATGATGTTCTTGATGCGGTCTATGAGGCCTGCGCTGCTGGCGTTTTGTGGATCAATGGTCATGACGCTCTCCCGTGCGACTCGCCCGGGATGCTAAGAGCGATGCGTTAACGGGAATAGCGAAAACGCGGTTGCTCAGTTGGTGACGCAGCTCGCCAGCGAGAACAAAACGATGCCGGCGACCATGGTCGCGATCGTTACGGTCGCGGCATAGGGCATGGCGCGCTCGACCGGCGCCTTCATCAGAATCGGCAAGCCGCGGAACATCAGGAACACCATCGCCCCGAGCGCGAACAGCGACAGCCACCAGAGCGGCGGCCACAAGCCGAACACGCCAGAGAGAAACGCCGGCGTTAGCGAATAAGCGGCAATCTTCTGCGCGGCGAGATCGTCCTTATCGGCATCGAAATTTTCCGCGACCGCATTGATCAGCACGCCGAGGAAGAACACGAGACCGATGCTGACGAGCCAGGTGACGACGGCGCGGATCAGCGCTTCGCCGGGCTCGATCGTGAGTAAGCGATTGAACAGCGCCGAGCCGATCAGATCGCAGATCGGCGGAATTGCAGCGAGCGGCGCGACATAGCCGATCAGGATGGCGGGGACGGTCGTCTCCTCCGCCTTAATCTGCTCCCACTCTTTCTTCGGCTCGCGCAACAGGCCCCAGGCGCGCGAGAGAATGAACTCGCTTTTGTGCAGCGCCTCGCTGGCGCGCCGGCGCGCGTCCTCCACCGAAAAGCGGGCGCCGCCGCCGCGTGGTTCGTTTTCGTTGTCGGCCGTCATTGAGAACTCCGGGCGGTAGGCAATAGGCAGCAGGCAATAGAGTCAACGCCTCGCAGGCGAAAGGCGAACTCGCCCCACTGCCTAGCGCCCATGGCCGACTGCCTTCCCTTACGCCTTGAATGGATCGCGCATCAGAATGACGTCGTCGCGCTCCGGGCTGGTGGAGACGATGGCCGCCGGGCAGCCGATCAGCTCCTCGATGCGGCGCACATACTTGATCGCGTTGGCCGGCAGATCGCGCGACGTGCGCACGCCGCGCGTGGCCGACTTCCAGCCTTCGAGCGATTCATAGACCGGCTCGACCGCCTGCTGCTCTTTCAAGCTCGCCGGCAGATAGTCGATGACCTTGCCGCCGAGTTTGTAGCCGATGCAAATCTTGATCTCATCGAAACTGTCGAGCACGTCGAGCTTGGTCAGCGCGATGCCGTCAATGCCCGAGAGCGCGATCGATTGTTTCACCAGCACGGAATCGAACCAGCCGCAGCGGCGCGCGCGGCCTGTGTTAGTGCCGAACTCGTGGCCGATTTCGCCGAGCCTTTGGCCATTCTCATCATGCAGTTCAGTCGGAAACGGGCCGGCGCCGACGCGCGTGGTGTAGGCCTTCACGAGGCCCAGCACGTAGCTAATCTTGCGCGGGCCTACACCCGAGCCAGCCGACGCCTGCCCTGCCGCGACATTGGACGAGGTGACGAATGGATAAGTGCCGTGATCCACATCGAGCAGCATGCCTTGCGCGCCTTCGAACAGAACGCGCTTCGAATCTTCGAACGCGGCGTTCAGTACGCGCCACGCCGGCTGCGCGTACGGCAACACTTTCGGCGCAATCTCGGCCAAGTCCTTTCTCAACGCCGCGACATCGATCTCCGGCAGATCGAGACCTTTGCGCAAAGCGTTATGGTGCGCCGTCAGCCGCTCGATCTTCCAGTCGATCGCTTCGGGATCGGTAAGATCGGCGACGCGGATAGCGCGGCGGCCGACCTTATCTTCGTACGCCGGGCCAATGCCGCGCTTGGTCGTGCCGATCGAAGCCGCGCCCGCTTGCGCTTCGCGCGCGGCGTCGAGATCGCGGTGAAACGGCAAGATGAGACACGCTTGATCGGAGAGCACCAGCTTTTCCGGCGTGATCTTCACGCCCTGCGCGACAATCTTCTCGATCTCGCTCGCCAGCGCCCACGGATCGACGACGACGCCATTGCCGATAATGGAGAGCTTGCCCTGCACCACGCCCGACGGCAGCAGCGCCAGCTTGTACGTCGTGTTGCCCACCACGAGCGTATGCCCGGCATTATGGCCGCCCTGAAAGCGCACCACGACATCGGCGCGGTTGCACAGCCAATCGACGATCTTGCCTTTGCCTTCGTCACCCCATTGGGCGCCGACGACCACTACGCCTGACATGTCTGCTCCTTAACCTCGGGGCTCGCGCTTGCCTCCCGGGCCGATCGGACCTTGGCGCGTCCACGGATCGGGATTGAACGAGTCCGGCGGCGGCGCAAGGCTGATAAACCGCGCGCCCGCCTTCTCGCCGAGATCGAGCAGAAGGTCGAGGTTTTTCCTGTGCTTATTTGTGATGAGGCTGGCGCGCTTCAGTTCAGTCTTACTCAGCGGCTTGCCGCGCAGTTCGCGGGCGGTTTCGGGCAGGAATTGGCCGGCTCGGTTCTTGTCGTCGCCTAGGCGAACATCGACGCGCTGATATGTCAGCAGCGGCGCGCCGGGCGGCGCCAGGTAACTCTTGTCCTCCTGATATTCCTTCTCCGAATTGATGTACCAGCGCAGCGCGACGCGCGACATGCCTTGGAGATAGGCGATCTGTTGCAGTGATACGTCGTTCAACATCGAGCGAAGCGCGGAAATGGTACGGCTCACGAACAAGCGGCCGCCGACATTGCGCTCGCGCAACCAACCGGTGCCGAGCGACAAGAGATAGATTTGATCCTGGCCGAGATCCCATTCGAAACCGAATGCGGGATCGCGCACCAGCGAGAGCAACTCCATCGCGGGATTGTTGAAGCCGGCGACGCCGCCGTCGATGAACTCGCCTGGCGGTACGTTTTCTCTCGCGTGCTCGATGTGAATTTGCACGCGGCGGAAATAGTGCGGCGCCGCCGCACTCGCTTGTACAAGACTGCGCAGCTTGAAGCCGCTATTGGACTCGTATCCCACACCGGGTTGCTTGCGATCATAATAGTACCAGCGCGGATTATTGCAGAGCACCCAAGCGCTGCCGGTGTCGGCGCGCTTGGCGAAAATCGCGAGACCGGTTTCGAGATCGACCGACTCCAGTGGATCGTCGCCGAAAAAACGCTTCAACGCTTCGGCGAGCGGGTACTCGTCATAAGCAGGCTCCAGCAGACCAAACGCGCGCTTACGCCCGAACACTTTCGGGATGATGGTGAGGTACGCGGTTTTGACATCATCCACCGTCCAGCCATGCGCCAAACCAGTCGCGATGATCGAGCCAGTCGATGTGCCGCCGATCAAATCGAAATACTGGCTCAAGCGATAATTGTTGTCGCCGGAGCGCCGTTTCAGCTCCCTTTCCAATTCGCCCAGAATGCCAAGCGTGATGAGACCGCGCACGCCGCCGCCATCAAGCGCAAGAATGCGCCGCTTACTCTTGGTATCAGCGAAAAATTGCTCGAACCGGCGCGTCATGCATATCCCCCTGTCCCAACGGGCGGGAGATTAGCCGAAACACGCCGATAACGTCACTGGCCGAATTGGTAGCCGATGCGAATGCCAGCCTCATCGAGGCCTTGATTGCGGCCGCTGGCGAGGATTTGGCCGTGGCTCAAATGCTCGAAAAACAGCTGCGCTTCCCATGGGCCGTCGAAATCGTAGGTGAGCCCGATCGAGGTGCGGAAAAGCAGGTCAGAGCCGAGCAGCACGTTTTCTTCGGAGAACGCGAACGCTTCCGGCGTGCCGTTGGCATAGGGATTGTTCACCGCGCCATCGTGCACGACGATGCCGACACCCGGCTCAAGCGCCCAGTTCTCCGCGAAATTCCAACGCCATTCGAGACCGACGCCGCCGAAGCTCGTATTGCCCGCAGTGTTGACCGACGCCATCGCGTAGGGCTCCGGCGAACCGGCCCAGTTCAAGAAATCCGGCGAGTCGAACGAGACTTGAAACTCGACGTTCGGCCCATCTTCCTTATTGGCGTTGTCGCAATTGGTGACGCAGATATTGTGCTGCATCACGCCGACATGAATTTCGTTGATGCCCGCATGCGCGGCAGGCGCAACAACCATCGCCGCGCCGAAGGCCGCGATCCCCGTCAATACCCGCATTGCACTCTCCCGTCACAGCGCACTCAGTTCGCCGGATCGGGATCGAGTCTATAGGCAAATCGCAGGCCGACATAGTCCAAGCCTTGGTTGCGGCCTGAGTCCAGGATTTGACCGTGACTCATATGTTGCCAATAGAGCTGCGCCGCGAAATGATCACCGAACTCACGTTCGAGCGCGAAGGTGGTGCGGAACAAATCGCGCGAGCCCAGCAATTGGTTGTCGGCCACGAAGGCATTGGCTTCGGGAGAACCAGGCATGAACGGATTGTCGATTTCGCCGTCATGGACGATGTAGCCGAAGCCCGGCTCGAAGGCCCAGCCATCGGCGAATTCCCAGCGCCAGATCAGGCCAACGCCGCCAAAATTCACACCGTCACTATCGGTCGCGAACGAACCCATCAGGTACAGGCGCGGCGAGCCGATCAAATTCAGAAAGTCCGGCGAACTCGAAATGATATCGAGTTCGACATTGGCGCCCTCGTGCTTGCCTTCGACAATGTCGCCTTGATCGGAGCGAATGTTGCCGACCACGCCCAGACGTATTTCTTCGATGTCCGCATGAGCCGGCGCGGCAAAGCCCGCGACCGCCAGTATCAGGGTCGAGGCCCACAGCTTCAATTTCATCGACAGTCCCCTCGCAAGCGGCCTCCGCCGCAAGCGAGAAACGCCGATATAATTGCGCGGTTCCCTAGAACCGAAGCAGCTTTGCGTACCGCACTTGCGGCAGCGCTTTGAGCGCCTCCATCACCGGAACCGGCGGCGCCTGATCGACGCCGAGAAGCGCGATGGCCTCGCCGCCCGCGCCTTCACGGCCGAGGTGGAAGGTGGCGATGTTGATCTGCGCGTCGCCCAGAAGTGTGCCGAGCGCGCCGATGAAGCCGGGCTTGTCGGAATTGTTGATGTAGAGCGTGAACGGGTGGAACGGCGCCTCAAGCGACATGCCCTTCACTTCGGTGATCCGCGGTTGCCCCGCGATCACCGCACCCGCCACCGTGCGCCAGCCGCCGCCGGTTTTCACCTTGATGCGGATAAGGCTGTCATAAGTCGGCGACGCATCGCGCGTGCTCTCCGTCAGCGCCACGCCCCGCTCTTTGAGCAGCGCCGGCGCCGAGACGACGTTCACGTCCTGCAACAGCGGCCGCAGAACGCCCGCGAGCGCCGCCGCCGTCAGCGGCTTCATGTTGAGCTTGGTGACATCGCCCTCGTATTCGATTTCGACCTCTTCCAGGCCTTCATCGACGATCTGCCCCGCAAACGCGCCGAGCTTTTCCGCCAGCGCCGCGAACGGCTTCAAACGCGGCGCCTCTTCGGCGGTGATCGAGGGCATGTTGAGCGCGTTGGTGACCGCGCCCGTCAGGAGATAATCGCTCATCTGCTCGGCGACTTGCAGCGCGACATTTTCCTGCGCTTCGTTGGTGGACGCGCCGAGGTGCGGCGTGGCGATAAAATTCGGCGCGCCGAAGAGCGGGTTTTCCTTGGCCGGCTCGACAGTAAACACGTCGAACGCCGCCGCCGCCACGTGTTCGCTCTCCAAAGCTTCGCGCAGCGCCGCTTCATCCACCAGCCCGCCACGCGCGGCGTTGACGATGATCACGCCTTTCTTGGTCTTGGCCAAGTTCTCACGCGACAGCACGTTCTTGGTCTTGTCCGTGAGCGGCACGTGCAGCGTGATCACGTCGGCGCGCGCGAGCAGCTCTTCGAGCTCCACCTTCTCGACGCCGATCTGCACGGCCCGCTCGGCGCTCAGGAACGGATCGTAAGCGACGACCTTCATCTTCAGGCCCAATGCGCGATCAGCGACGATCCCGCCAATGTTGCCGCAACCAATGAGGCCCAACGTCTTGGCGTAGAGCTCGCGCCCCATGAAGCGGTTCTTTTCCCACTTCCCGGCCTGCGTCGAAGCATTGGCTTCCGGCACTTGCCGCGCCGCCGCGAACATCAGCGCGATGGCGTGCTCAGCCGTGGTGATCGAATTGCCGAACGGCGTGTTCATCACCACGATGCCCTTGGCCGTGGCCGCGGGAATATCGACATTGTCGACCCCGATGCCGGCGCGGCCGATGACTTTGAGGTTCTTTGCGGCGGCGATGATGTCAGGCTTCACCTTGGTGGCCGAGCGAATGGCGAGGCCATCATAGTTGCCGATGATCTCTTTTAACTTGGCGGCGTCCGGCCCGAGCTGCGGTTGGAAGTCCACCTCGATCCCGCGCGTGCGGAAGATATTGACGGCGGCTTCGCTGAGTTCGTCGCTGATGAGGACTTTGCGCATATGAGATTCCTGGCGTGAGCGCTCGGCGTTCACGCGTTTGATTTAAGCAGCTTTGGTTGCGAGTTCGGCGGCGAGCGTTTCGAACGCCCAATCGAGCCACGGCGTCAGCGCTTCGACGTCGGACGCCTCAATCGTCGCGCCACACCAGATGCGTAGCCCCGGCGGCGCCGTGCGATAGGAGGCGGCGTCGAGTGCGACACCTTCTTTTTCCAGCAACGCCGCGAGCTTTTTGGCGAAGTCCGCTTGCGCCTCTTCGCCGAGCGACGTCACGCGCGGATCGACGATCTTGAGGCACACGCCCGTATTGGAACGAAGCTTCGGATCATCGACCAAATTGGCGATCCATGGCGTGCGATCGACCCAATCATGCAGCACTTGGGCGTTGGCGTCAGCGCGCGCATGAAGCGCCTTCAACCCGCCAATGCTCTCGCCCCACTTTAGAGTGTCGAGATAATCCTCGGTCGCCAGCAAGGACGGCGTGTTGATAGTGGCGCCCTCGAACAATTCGTCGTCGAGCTTGCCCTTCTTGGTCATGCGGAAGAGCTTGGGCAGCGGCCGGTCCGGCGCGTAGCTTTCGAGCCGCGCCACCGCGCGCGGCGACAGAATGATCATGCCGTGCGCAGCCTCGCCGCCCATCACTTTCTGCCAAGAATAAGTGAGCACATCGCACTTGCCCCACTCGATTGGCTGCGCGAACGCAGCACTTGTGGCATCGTTGATGGTGATGCCTTCGCGGTCGGCGGCGATCCAATCGAAATTGGGAATCTTCGCACCCGACGTGGTGCCGTTCTGCGTGAAGATGATGTCGGCGTTCTTGCGCGCCTTCGAAAAATCCGGGAGCGCCCCATAGGGACGCGCCACATAAAGCGCCGCGTCGATCTTCAGCGCCTTAGCGTCGGTGACCCATTCTTCGCCGAAGCTTTCCCAGGCGAAGACATCGACCGGGCGCTCACCCAGCATCGACCACATCGCCATTTCCACCGCGCCCGTATCGGACGCCGGGACGATCGCGATTTTGTAATCGGCCGGCACTTCGAGCAGCGCGCGGGTGCGGTCGATTGCTTCTTTGAGCTTGGCTTTGCCGGTTTTGGAGCGGTGCGAGCGGCCGAGTGCCGCGCCTTCAAGCGCAGCAAGGCTCCAGCCAGGGCGTTTTTTGGTAGGCCCCGAGGAAAACCGGGGATCGGCCGGGCGCACTGCCGGCTTGGCGGGTATTGTCATCAACGTGTCTCCCATCCTCACAGATGGACGTCCGCCGTTGGGAGCGGATGGCCCGCTGACCGTGGTGCTCCGGTTCGCGGCCGATGACAATGCGGCAAATGCTAATGTGTGCGCTTAGGGCGGGGGCGCCGCCCCCTGTCTTGGCGTAAACCGCGCGCGGCGCTACATTCAATTCATGAGCAAATTCGGCCAGATCACCTCTGCGTTGAAAGCCCTTCCCGAGAAACGCCGGGAGGAAATCGCGGCGATCATCGAGACACTCTTCCACGGCGACCTCCATCCAGAAAGCGCGCTCAACGACGAGCAAGTCACCGACTTGCGTGCTCGCCTAGCCGATCCCGGACCGTTTGCTTCGGATGAGGACGTTGACGCTTTCTTCGCCCGCCTGACGGTCTGAGCGATGCGGCGCGTCAGATGGCGCGCGCGAGCCCTTGCCGATCTGGAAACCATCAAAGCGTGGCTGCCCAACGCAAATCCCTCCAAGACTTTGCTTCGGATAAGAACAGCGGCGGATACATTGCGCCGGCTTGGCGACATTGGCCGCCCCAGCCGCGTCGAAGGCGTGCGCGAAATGTCAGTTCGCGCCGCGCCCTACGTCATCGCTTATCAAGTGGATGGCGATACGATCGACATTCTCGCCGTCTATCACACAGCCCAAGATCGGCGCTGACCTACTTATCCGTCACCACAATCCGCGGCGGCAGTGGGTCGCTTTCGGGGGGCGCAGGGTGCGATGTCGGCGGCGGCAGCGCGCCGTCGCGTTCCAGCCCTGGCAGCATTGGGTCTTCGAAGATGGCCGGCAGTTGCTTTGCGGCGCGCGGGCGGCGCTTTTTGCGTTTGGGCGCTTCGGGGTGATCCTCGACACGGTTGTGCAGGCGCGCGAGCGCCGGATCGAGTTCGCCGCGCAGATAAACGGCCACCTGCCCCAACAAGCGCACGCTGGATAGCGTCTGGATGGCGCGAATGAAGCCGCCCCGGCGCGAGGCTTGTGAACCGACCACGCTTTCGAGATCGAGCCGATCGCACCAATACGGCGCGGTGTCCGCAAAGGCCGAACCCGTCACCGGATCTTCGTCCACACCCGCGCCTGGCGCGAAGAAGCGTTGCACGAAGTCGTACGGCTTGCCGTCGTCGGCCGGCGCGCTGACAACCAGGATGCCCTGGCGTGGTCCGCGGATGATCGTGTTGAGCGCCGCGATATCGGGCTTCAAGTTCACGACCGCGTCTTCGTTTTCCAGCACGACATTCGCGTACTCGCCAACGAACGCGTCGTAGATTTCATCGACGCCAAGCGCGAGCGCGACATCATCGTCCGGCGTCCACGGCGAGCGCTGCTTGCGCGGCAGATCGAGCGTGTAGCCTTCCGGCGTCGTCCGCACGACCAGCACGCCGGCGTGCGTATCGAACACCACGACTTCGAGATCGGAGTGAAGTTCACTCAAGATCATCGCACCCGCCGCCAACGTCGCGTGGCCGCAGATCGGCGCTTCCGTTGACGGCGTGAACCAGCGCAGCTGGTAATTGCCCTTGAGGCCGGTCGAGACCACGAACGCGGTCTCGCTGAGTTTGTTTTCGGTCGCGATGGCTTGCAGCACAGCGTCCGGCAGCCAGCGTTCCAGCGGCACCACGGCGGCCGGGTTGCCGGTGAAAACGCGATCCGTGAAGGCGTGCACGATCCAGATTTTCATCGCGTTTTCTATGGCTGCTCCGGCGCGTCCGCGCCAGCAGTCACGCGGCTTAAGGTGAACGCGGTTCGCCTAAGAGGCGATTTTGCACGGCCAATTGTGCCCCAGCGGCTGATGCCCCTGCCCGAATCCCGGCGCGTGGCGGATCGCTTCCATCACGTAAGCGCGCGCCTTTTCCACGGACGGTTCGAGCGGCTCGCCTTGCGCGTTATAGGCGGCGATGGCGGAGGCGAGCGTGCAGCCGGTGCCATGCGTGGCACGGGTTTCGATGCGCGGGCTTTCGAACACGCGATAGCCTTCGCGCGTCAGCAGCACGTCGCGGATGATGTCGCCTTCGATGTGGCCGCCCTTGATCAGCGCCGACCAGGCGCCGAGGCGATTCACCAAAACATCAGCGGCATCCATCTGGCCATCGAGCCCGCGCACCTCGACGCCGGTGAGCGCTTCCGCTTCCGGCGCGTTCGGCGTCACGATCGCGGCAATCGGCATCAGTTCGTCGCGGATGACAGCGATGGCGTCGCCATCCAGCAAAGATGCGCCGCCTTTAGCAATCATCACCGGATCGAGCACGACCGGCGCGCCGTCGCCCACCGCGTACCACGCCTCCATCACCGCGCGCACATGATCGGCCGAACCCATCATGCCGATCTTCCAGGTGTCAGCGCCGAGATCGCCCATCACCGCTTCGATCTGCTCGCGCACGATGTTCGGCGGCACGGCATGGACGTTCGTCACGCCCAGCGTGTTTTGCACCGTGATCGCCGTCACCGCCGTCATGGCGTAGCCGCCGAGCGCGGTGACGGTCTTGATGTCCGCCTGAATGCCGGCGCCGCCGCCGGAATCCGAACCGGCGACAATGAGAACGCGGCCTTTGGATTGGTAGGTCATGGCCGCTTCATCGCACGCCTAGAGCGTCGCGCGCCAGACCTTCAGCGCTTGCGCGGTTTCGGCGACGTCATGCACGCGCACCATGCCGGCATTGCCGTGCGCCGCGATCAAGGCCGCCGCGATGGAACCACCGAGGCGGCTTTTGCCGGCGTCCTTGGCGCGCTCATCGAGCGCCTGGATGAAGCGCTTACGCGAGGCGCCGATCAGCACAGGTTTGCGCGTCTCCTCGACGATGCGCGCGGTGGCGCGCAGTAGAGCGAGATTGTGTTCGAGCGTCTTGCCGAAGCCGATGCCGGGATCGACCCAAATATCTTCGATGCCGCGCTCCTCGGCGGCGCGAACGCGCGCCTGCAGAAACGCGATCACTTCGGCGACAACATCGTCATAGCGCGGCTCGGCCTGCATCGAGCGCGGCTCGCCTTGCATGTGCATCAGCACGACGGGGCGATGCAGCGAGGCGGCTGTCTCCAGCGCGCCCGGTGCACGCAACGCGTTGACGTCGTTCCACATGCTCGCGCCGGCGGAGATAGCGGCGATGGCGACGGAGGGCTTCATCGTATCGACGGAGATCGGCGCCCGCGTCGCCGCGCGCAGTGCGGCGATCACCGGCACGACGCGCGCCATCTCTTCGCGCTCCTCGACCGGAGCCGCACCCGGGCGCGTGCTCTCGCCGCCGACATCGATAATGTCCGCCCCCGCCTCCAACATGGCGAGCCCGCGCGGCGCCGCCGCGCCCTCGCTCACGCCTCCATCGGAGAAGGAATCGGGCGTCACATTGAGGATGCCCATAATGTATGGGCCGCCGGCCAGTTTGGGCGGCGGCAGTGCAATCGGTGTCATTGGCGGCGCGGATGACAAAGAGTATCCCGTTACGCAAGCTTGACGCACAGTGTAGCCCGCGCGCAGGTGTCACGCTCACGAAAACGCGATCACTGAATGATCAAACGCTTAGGCGCCCCGAACCGGGCTTGAGCGCCACTGCATTTGCAAGGCACGTCTGCACACGATGAGCGAATGGCGCATCAAATTGGGGCCAGTGCTGACGCCGATACTGCGCACATGGTGGCGTTTCCGCCGTCCCGCGACTTTGGGTGTCCGCGTGCTCTGCCGTGACGCGGAAGGCCGCATCCTGCTGGTGCGCCACGGCTACGCCAAAGGCTGGCACTTGCCTGGCGGCGGTGTCGAAGCGGGCGAAACAGCGGTCGAAGCCGGCATCCGCGAATTGGCTGAGGAAGGCGGCGTTGAAGCGATTGGCGCGCCAAAGCTTCGAGGCTTTTACGCCAACCACGCCAACTTCCCCAACGATCACATCGCGCTCTTCGAGGTCGAAACTTGGCGCCCCTGCGCGCCGCGCGACGGCCATGAGATCGCCGAGCGCGGCTGGTTCGCGCGCGACGCGTTGCCGGAAGGCGTCACGCCGGGGACGCTGCGGCGTTTAGCGGAAATATTTGACGGCGCGCCGCCAAGCGCCACTTGGTAACGTCGAACCCGAAAGAGGCCCACATGCGCTACCTGCACACCATGATCCGCGTTGGCGATCTCGACGCCGCGCTCGACTTTTTCTGCGCCAAGCTCGGCTTGGTGGAGATGAACCGCATGGAGAACCAAGGTGGGCGATTTACGCTCGTTTTTCTGGCAGCGCCCGAGGACGTCGAACTGGCCCGCGAACGCAAAGCGCCGATGGTGGAGCTCACTTACAATTGGGATGAAAACGAATATGGCGGCGGCCGAAACTTCGGCCACCTCGCCTATCGCGTGAAGGACATCTACGCGCTCTGCCAAAAGCTCATGGACAACGGCGTCACGATCAATCGCCCGCCGCGCGACGGCCACATGGCGTTCGTGCGCTCGCCTGACGGCATTTCGATCGAGCTTTTGCAGGAAGGCGACCGCTTAGCGCCGCAAGAACCGTGGGCGTCGATGCCGAATACCGGCGCCTGGTAAGAAAAGGCCGCGCTCCGAAGAGCGCGGCCTGATGCTTTGAGTGACGCGTTTCGCTTATTGCGAATAGAGTTCCGAGACGTGCAGCGTGGAGGGCTGCAGATCGCCTTCCGCGTAGGTGCCTACCCAGATGTCGTATTGGCCTGACGGCGCGCCTTGGATGGTGATGGCCGGGTTCAGACCTTCATTGCCGCCATCGTCGTCGCAGAGCCAATTGCCGCCGGCATCGTTGATGACGAGGGTGGTGTCGGCTTCAGACGTAACCGAGAAGATGAGCGGCAATTGGCCTGAGCCCGCCGTCCAGTTCACGCGATAGTCCGGCGCACGCGCGATCCAACCGGTGCACATTTCACTCACCACCGAAGCATGGATCGAACCGCCAGCGTCGATCGCCATCGTGTGCGGATCGGGCTCAAAGCCGGCGACGAGATCAACCGCGCCATAGGCGGGATCGAGCGAGAAGTCAGGCGCGTCACCAGTGGTCGCGTCCGGCGCGGACGGGCCGCCGATTTCCGATAAGAAGAGCTGCGCAGAGGCATTTTCGTCCGCCGTGCCGTAGCGGCCGACCCAGATCTGATAGCGGCCATTGCGCGGCTGCTGGATCGCCACCATCGGGTTCAAGCCGTTGCTGTCGTCGTTGCAGACCCACTGACCGTTCGGCGTGCGCACCGCGATCGTGGTGTCGGCATCCGATGTCGCGCCGATATAGAGCGCCGGAAAGTCGGCGACGTTGGCGGTGTAGCGCACAGTGTAGCTCGCGCGCGTGGCGACAAAGCCGGTGCAGTCGCCATTGACTGAACTCATGTCGATCGGGCCGCCGCCGAGCACCGAGACGGTGAACGGATCAGGCTCGAAGCCGGCGCGCAATTGCGTTTGGCCGTACGTGCCGGTGGCGCCGGTGTTGAGATTTTGCGCGTAAGCCGGCGCGGCGATCATCGCCAACGCCGCCACGGCGACCATAGTCCGAGTGAGTGATTTCATTGGTATCCCCGAGATTCCCTCTAGCGGCGCCATCTTCGCCTTCGGAACCCGCTTGGCAAGCGAAGAGCGAGCCGGTTTGCGGCGTTTTCGGGGTATTTTGGGCTTCAGCGACGGCCGAAGAGCTTTTCGATGTCGGAGAGCTTCAACTCGACATAGGTCGGCCGGCCGTGATTGCATTGGCCGGAAAACGGCGTCGCTTCCATCTGGCGCAGCAACGCGTTCATCTCGTCGCCGGTCAAACGCCGGCCCGCACGCACCGAGCCGCGGCACGCCATTGACGAACACACCTCTTCCAGCCGCTCCTTCAACGCATGCGCTTCGCCCAGTTCAGCAACATCGTCGACCAAGTCTTTCAGCAAGCCGGCCGCATCGATGTGGCCAAGCAAAGCCGGCGTTTCGCGCACCAGCATGGCGCCCGGCCCGAACGGTTCGATAACGAGCCCCAACTGCGCCAGCTCTTCCACACGCGCGCCGAGCGCTTCCGCTTCGCTGGGATCGAGTTCAACCACTTCGGGAATGAGCAAAGCTTGCCGGCGCACGCCGCCATTGGCCAACATCTGCTTCATGCGCTCATACACCAGCCGCTCATGCGCAGCGTGTTGATCGACGATGACGATGCCGTCCTCGGTTTGCGCGACGATGTAAGTCTCGTGCACCTGCGCACGCGCCGCGCCGAGCGGGAAGAAGCGCGCGTCTTCAGGATCGTGGTTCACCGCAGCGTGGATGGCGGATTCTAGATCGCCGGAGGCGCCGTGCTCGGCGAGATCGCGCGGCAACGCATCCACGCGCCCGCTCGGCATCATGAAATCGCCAGCGGCTAAGCGCTCTTCCGAAGCACCCCAGCTTTGCACGGTGGAGCGCAGGAACGGTTGCGGCGACTCAAACGCGCGCACCGCATCGAGCGCGCTACGCGCCGTCGTGGTCGAAGCGCGGTGGCCAGCGCCGGCCAGCGCGTGGCTAAGCGCACCAACAATCAGCCCACGCACCAAAGCCGCATCGCGAAAGCGCACTTCCGTCTTGGCCGGATGCACGTTCACGTCGACGTCGCCGGACGGCAGATCGAGAAAGAGCGCGGCCACCGGATGGCGATCGCGCGCGAGCAAATCCTGATACGCAGCGCGCACAGCGCCGACGATCAGCTTATCCTTCACCGGCCGGCCATTGACGAACAAATGCTGATGCTCGCGCGTGCCGCGATGGAAGGTCGGCAAGCCGGCGAAACCGGAGAGCCGCACTTCGCCGCGGGTTTGGTCGAGCGCGATGCAGTTAGGCGCGAAATCGGCGCCGAGAATTGCAGCGAGCCGCGCACGGCGGCCTTCATTCTCCGGGTCGCGCTCCGCCGCCAAGCGCACATTGGTGCGCCCATCGTGCTCCAGTGAAAACGCTACGTCGGGCCGCGCCATGGCGAGGCGTTTGACGATGTCCGACACCGCCATCATCTCGGCGCGCTCGGATTTCATGAATTTGAGCCGCGCCGGCGTCGCAAAGAAGAGATCGCGAACTTCGATACGCGCGCCGCTTTCGCTCAAGCCGGTCCACGAGGCAGGTTTCGGCGCATGCAGCGCGCCGCCCTCAACCTCGATCACCCAAGCGCCCTCAGCCCCGCGCGCCTTCGACGTGATCGAGAGCCGCGCCACCGCGCCGATCGACGGCAGCGCTTCGCCGCGAAAGCCCATCGTGTGAATGTGGAGCAGGTCAACATCGCCGCTCGCGCCGGCTTCCAGCTTCGACGTAGCGTGGCGCTCGACCGCAAGCGCCAACTCATCGCGCGGAATACCGCCGCCATCGTCCTCAACCGCGATCAACCCCAAACCGCCGCGCTCGATGCGAATAGCGATGCGCTTGGCGCCGGCGTCGAGCGCGTTCTCGACCAGCTCTTTCACCGCCGCCGCAGGGCGCTCAATCACCTCACCCGCGGCAATGCGGTTCACGGCTTCGGGGGGCAAACGGCGGATGGGCATGAATCAGTGCAGCGTATCATATTCTGTTTCGTCATTCCGGGATCGCGCAGCGAGACCCGGAACCCAGGGGCAAGCGACGTGCTGGCGGCCCCTGGGTTCCGGGCTCGACCTCCGGTCGCCCCGGAATGACGGAGTTTGTGCTAAGCAGACTCAATGGAAGAAAAGCCCAAACCCAACGCCGCTCAACTCGCATCGCCCAGTTTTCGGCTGGCCGCGCTCGATCAAGATTTTCTGCTCGGCGAATCCGCGCGCGGCGTGCGGTTTATGCTGGAGTACGAGAAGGCGGATCAGGCGCTCAAAGCCGCGCGCATCGCCTCCACCATTGTCGTGTTCGGCAGCGCTCGCATTCGCGAGGACGGGCCGGGCAAGCAACCGCTTTGGTACAGCGAAGCGCGCAAATTCGGACGGCTCGCGTCCGAACGCGGCGGCGCCTTGTGCGAGGAAGGCGGCATCCGCCGCAATGTCATCGCCACAGGCGGCGGGCCGGGCTCGATGGAGGCGGCCAATCGCGGCGCACGCGAAGCCGGCGCGCCATCGATCGGCTTCAACATTCGCTTGCCGATGGAGCAAGAGCCGAACGCGTATCAATCGCCGGAATTCACCTTCAACTTTCACTATTTCGCCATGCGCAAAATGCATCTGGCGATGCGCGCCAATGCACTGGTTGTGTTTCCCGGCGGCTTTGGCACCTTCGATGAATTGTTCGAGTTGCTGACGCTGCGCCAAACCCGCAAAGCCTCGCACGTGCCGATCGTGCTGATCGATGAAGGCTATTGGCGCGAGATCGTGTCGTTCGACAAGCTGGTCGAGTACGGCATGATCGATCCCGCCGACCTCACCCTCTTCCGCTTCGCCGACAATGCCGAAGGCGCATGGGAAGCGCTAATCGAGCAAGGCCTCGGCGACGCGCACGAAACGGACTCGGACGAAGATTTGGCGCGGGATATGTGATCGACGCTCACGTCTGCGCGGCCACAAACGTCCGCAGCACTTCCGCCGCCACCTCGCGCGTGCGTCCGGCGGGCCGGCCGATCAGTAGCGCGAGGGAACGGCCGAAGAGGCCTGCGCCCATCGCCAGCGTGACGCTGATCAACACCAGGTCTTCGGCCTGTTGCGCGTCGAGGTCGCCGAACGAGACGCGTTTCAGCACCACGCGCTGCACCGCCTCGCGCACGCTCGATAGCCGCCGCCATTCACCAGTGAGTTCGAGCCAGGCTGCAAGACGTGCAGCGCCGCGCGTTTCGAACACGTCGAACAGCGCCTGCACGACGGCTTCCTGTTTAATCTCCGGCCCGCCGGCCTGATCGGCGAGCGCCAGCACATCGGCGACCAGCTGCTGCACCATGCGGTCCATGAGTGCTGCGTGCAGCGCGTCGATGGCGCCGAAATGATGCAGCACGCTGGCGTTGGCCACGTTGGCGGCGGCCGCGACGTCGGCCAGTTTCAGCGCCAGCGGCCCCTGCTCCACCAAGAGCGCCTCGGCGGCCGCCAAAATGTGCTCGCGCGCCGCTTCCGGGGTGCGGCGGGTGCGAACCTTACCAGTTTTTCTTATTGACATTTTTGTCAGTAGAGCCAAATTGCCGATCAAACGCAAGTCTAGCCGAGGTTCTCCCCCCGAGGTGCAATCATGACCGCCAAATCGACACCCGCCGACGTGCAAATCCCCCCGCGCGATATCCGCTTCGATGTCGATGCGGCTAGGACCGGTCACTGGCTCGGCGGCGACCCGGTCGGCACGGCCGTGTTCAATGCGCTCTCGATCACGTTTCCCGATGGCGAGCGGCTCTTCATCGATGCGGTGCGCCACTATCGCGGCGAACTCAGCGGCAAGCTGGCCGAGGATGTGAAAGGCTTCATCGCGCAAGAGGCGATCCACTCGCGCGAGCACCATCATCTCAATCAGCTGATCGATCGCGACAAGTATCCGGTCGCCGAGGTCGAAGCCGGCGTGCGCGAGCGCGTGGCGTTCGCCCGATCGCGCGGGCCGATGCGGATGCTGATCTCCACCATCGCGCTGGAACATTTCACCGCGATGATGGCCGACGCGCACGCGCGCCATCTCGACTTATTCGAGAACGCCGATCCCGGCATCGAGCGCATGTGGCGCTGGCACGCGATGGAAGAGACCGAGCACAAGGCCGTCGCCTATGACGTCTTTCTGCACGCCACCAAGCACTGGTCGCCGCTGCAACGTTACATGCGCCGCACAATCGCCATGGCGCTGATCACCTATTTCTTCACCCGCAACATCATCCACTACGCCGCTTTGCTGCTCACGGCGGACGGCTATTCCTACAAAGACGCAGCCAAAGCAGTGCGCCGCTATGTGTGGCGCGCGCCGGGCATCTTTTCGCGCAATAAGAAGACCTATTTCGCTTGGTACCGCCCAGGCTTCCATCCGTGGGACGAAGACAATCGCGCGCTCGTCGCCGGCTGGCGGGCGGAGTTTGACGGCGCGGTTGCGAACGCGGCGTAACCTGGACCGCGGGTCTCCAGACCCGCTTTCTTACGCAAAAGATGCGGGTCTGAAGACCCGCGGTCCGTGGCTTACTCCAGCCCTTCGGGCTGCCCCACCACAACAAACGTGAACGCATCCGGATTATAGAGCCGGCGCAGCACGCGGTTGACGTCTTCCAGCGTCACGGCGCGGATGAGATCGTTGCGGCGGTTGATGTAATCGATGTCGCGCCCGGCGGCTTGATAGGAATGCACCACCGAGGCGATCTTGGCATTGCTATCGAGATCGAGCGCAAACGCGCCGGTGAGATAGGTGATGGCGTCGTTCACCTCGGCCTGCGTCGCGCCCTCAGTGTGCAGCCGGCGCAGTACATCGCGCGTCACTTCGAGCGCCTGCGCGACATTGCCATTCTCCGTCTGCGCCGAGCCGCGAATAAGCGCGCTGTGCTCGCGCACCGATGGGCCGGTGCCGATGCCATAGACGAGCCCGCGCTGCTCGCGCACTTCATCGACCAGGCGCGACGAGAACCCGCCACCGCCAACGATATAATTGGCGACCGCAAGCGGGATCCAATCGGGGTCCTCGTCTTGAATACCGGGGGCGGAAAAAACGACGAGGCTCTGCGGCTGCGGCAGTTCGCGCACGATGAGCGGCGTTGGCGGACTTAAGACGACATCCGCCGGCTCGGGCGGCGCCGCCCCCTGCGGCAGCGCGCCAAAGATGTGATCGACCGCAGCGCCCGCAGCAGCAGCGTCAATGTCGCCGACGATGGTGATTTGCAAAGTGGCGCGATTGAACAACGCCGCGCGCCGCTCGATCAAACCCTGCCGCGAGATTGCCGCGACGCTCTCGCGTGATGTGCGCCCAGCATAAACGTGACCAGGATATTGCGCCTGATCCAGAGCGAGATTGGCCAGATAGCCCGCATTGGTCTCGCGTGTGCGCAGGCCAACGATCATCTGACGGCGAATGCGCTCCAGAGGCGCCGCATCGAAGCGCGGCTCGTGCAGCGCCAAGCGCGCCATTTCCCAAGCGGCGCCGCTGTTTTCGCTGAGAGTCGTGATGCTCATGCCGATGCCGTCCCAGCCGGCCGAGAAGCCGAGCGACATATTCAGGTCTTGCAGCCGTTCTTTGAACGCGTTGGCCTCCAGCGACCCTGCGCCCTCCGTCAGCATGTCGGCCATGACGCTGGTGACGCCGACCATGTCTTGCGGCTCAATGGCGGAACCGCCGCGCCAATAGGCGCGCATGACCACCATCGGCACGGTCGAATCCGAAACCAGCCACGCCTCGATACCGCCGGGCGAGACGATACGTTCGATATCGACGCCGGACTGCGCCGTCGCTTGCGGCGTCTGCGCCAATGCTGGCGCAAGTGGCGAGCTCACACAGAGCGCGAAAGCCAAAGCGAGAGCGCGGATCATTGCGCTGCCTCCAGCGGCAGCAGCCAGCCTGTCACCGAGCTGTCGATATCGAGCGTGCCGCGCGCCAGCGTCAGCGCTTCCTCACGCGTCACCGCGCTGATGTCGTTAGCCCAGTTCACCACATCGTCGATCGACTCGCCTTGCGCCAGAGACGCGCCATAGATGTTGGCGAGCGATTCCTGGCTGTCGCGTGCATAGATCGCCGCCGCCGAGAGCGAGGATTTTGCACGCTGCAACTCAACTTCGGTCGGTCCGTCGCGCAGATACTCGGCAATCACCGCATCGAGCGCAGCTTCGACGGTTTCCAGCGACACGCCATCAGCGGGCGTCGCCCAAACCGAGACGCTGCCGCCGCCGAGGCCGGAAGCATTGCTGCTGGCGCCGGCGCTGACGGCGATGCGCTGGTCTTCGACCAATGCGCGATAGATGCGGCTCGTCTCCGAACCGCCCAGCACTTCGATGGCGACATCGAGCGCATGCGCTTGCCGGCCAGTGTCGGTGCCGTAGCTGATGGCGCGGTACATGCGCGTCATCGAGGGCTGGCGGACTTTCTCGTCGCGATGCGTCACGCGCATCGGCCCGATGCTCGGCGGATCGGACACCCAGGTGCGCGACGGCAAATCGCGCGTCGGCCGCAAGCGGCCGTAATAGCGCTCCGCCAGCGGTCGCAACTCTTCGGCCGAGATATCGCCGGCGATGACGAGGATGGCGTTGTTGGGCGCGTACCAGGTTTCGTAGAACGCCTCGGCGCTGGCGCGGTCCAGCGTGTTGATCTCATGCAGCCAGCCGACGATTGGCGTGCCGTACGGATGATGCGGCCACAGCATGGCGCGCATGCGCTCGCCCAAAATCGCGCCCGGATTATTATCGGTGCGCTGGCGGCGCTCTTCGACGATGACGTCGCGCTCGGAGAGGAACGTCTCATCCGAGTAGCGCAGATTGCGCATGCGATCGGCTTCCATGCGCATGACAAGATCGAGCCGGTCACGCGCGATGCGCACGTGGTAGGCCGTGTAATCCCATGAGGTGAAGGCGTTTTCGTCCCCGCCATTGCGGGCGATTTGGCGCGAAAACTCGCCGGGTGGAATCGTGCGCGTGCCCTTGAACATCAGGTGTTCGAAGAAGTGGGCGATGCCGGAATGCCCGCGCGGTTCGTCAGCCGCGCCGACGCGGTACCAGACCATGTGCGTCACGACAGGCGCGCGGCGATCGGGGATCACCACTACCTGCATGCCGTTGCGCAGTGTGAAAGTTTCAGGCCGCGGCAGTTCGCGCGCTGGCGCAGCCGACGCGAGCGCCAAGAACGCCAAACAGAAAGCGATGAAACGCGCCGATCGAGCCGCCACTAGCGGGCTCAGGTGCCGGGCAGCCGGATTCCGCCGCGATCGCGCGCGATCGTGACTTGGCCGCCGCCTGTCGCGCGGCGAATGGCTTCGTCGCGCTCGATGCGTTCAGCTTCCGCTTCAGCATTGATCGGCGTCGACGGCGCAGCGCCGCTGCCGCCGAAGGCGAGCAGACGATCGACGAAGCCTTCGCTGCGACGCACGACGCCTTGGCCTTCGTAATCGATCTGATCGCGAATACTGGGATCGACAGCGTCAGCGCCGGCGGCGCCGACGAACGCGCGCTCGCCTTGCGTGGCGGCGACCCCAACTTCTTCACCGAACAGCGCCGCGCGTGCTTCAGCGTCGGCGTCAAGTTCTTGCGGACGCGCCTCGCCCGGCCGCGGCGGACGAAGGCTGTAATCCGGCGGCAGCGTCAGCGGCGCTTGGGTGACGACACGAAATTCGTCCGGGGATTGTTTGCCCGCGCCGACGATCCGCGAAACCGTCCCGCAGCCGCTGGCGGTCGCCGCGGCGGCCAGAACCGCAATCAACGCAATAGACTTGTTCATCGGACGCGCGTCTCCCTCAGGTTCTGGTCGTTCTAGCGAGGCCAGGCGCACCCGCCAAGCCGCAGTCCCAGTGAAGGGGTTCGCCCCTCATCGTGACGGTTATGGGGCGAATTCGCCCGAAAAGTCAGCCGCCTTGGCCGCCGCCCGGACGGGCGAACCTGGCCCTGATCTGGCTCCAAGGCGTGCCCTTGCCCGGCTCGGACTCGGTCAAAAAGATCATATCGAAAGCGAGCAGAATGGCGCCCACGGTGATCGCGGCGTCGGCCACATTGAACACCCAGGGGAACCAAAGCCCGTTGAAATCAAGGAAGTCCGCCACCGCGCCGAAGCGAATGCGATCGATCACATTGCCCAGCGCCCCGCCGACAACGAGCCCCAAAGCAGCCGCCGTCCACTTCCGCTCAGCGCTCTTCAGCCACCATAAAAAGACGCCCGAAATCACGAACGAGAGCGCCACGAGGCCCCAGCGCGCCAGATCCTGATCAGCGCGCAGCAGGCCGAAACTGACTCCCCGGTTCCAGACCATTTGCAGGTCAAAGAACGGCGTCAGCTCGATGAAGCGGCAATTATAGCCCAGTTCGAGGCAGCCCTCAGGGCTGAACCGGCCCGGTCCGAGCACGAGCCACTTGCTGATCTGGTCGGCGACGAAGACGACCGCCGCGATGATAAGGCCGAAGCGAAGCATGGCCGCGGGTTATGGACGCCCCCGCCAAAAGCGGCAAGGCGGCGCCGCCCTTCGCAACACTGGCGTTCCGGGCCATGAAGGCCGGATGCGGTTCATCCCCCTCCTTGCGCTCGCCTTCCTGGTCGCCGCGCCAGCGCGGGCGGAGCCTCTACACGACGCAGTCGACGCCTATGCGCTTTATCAAAACGACATCACCGCGCTGATCACGCTCGACGTCGCGGCAAACGATCTCGATGCGGCGCTCGCATTGGCGCTGCGGCACGATCCGGACCGCGTCGCGCAAGGCTGGCTCGCTTATGGCGCGCTAGCGGCGTCGCAATCGCCAGCGTTCGTGGCCGGCGTGCGGTCGCGCATCCGCGCTGCTGGGCGCGCGCCGGTGTTGCGACAGCTGACGCGTGACGCGACCTATGCGCGCCGACGCCCACCCGGCGCGGCGGAGGCGATCAACATTATTCTCGCCTCCAACGCCGCCGACACCACGCGCATGATCGCCGCCGGCCATCGCTACAGCGGCTTCGGCGAAGGCATGGTTGAGAGCGCGTCAGATGCGGTGCGACGCGATACGCGCAGCGAACAGATGCGCACGCTCGCGGGCATCGCACGCCCGCTCGCGCCAGACTTGGCGCCGCGCCTGCACCCTGGCGTACTCGGCGCAACACCACTGACTGATCCCTACGCGTTCGGCGGCGTGCGCTTCTGGGACGCGCTGGCACGGCGCACGTCGGCATTGCCTGGCGCCGCGCAATGGCGCGAGCAACCATCGCGCGCCGACCGCATCAACCGCATGCTGACATTAGCTGGCCTCTTCATCGCCGAAGCCGGCGACACGCCGCGCGTGCGCGACATGCTGCGCGACGGCGCACTGACGGAATGCTTGGCGATGGAGCAGTTGGAGCTACGCCAATGCGCTTCCGTCTCCGCCTCCGCCAATGACGACGCCCACTGCATCGCCCGCCACGGCCTCACCGAACCCGCCGCGTGCTTCGCGCTGGCGCAAGCGCCCTAGTCTTCGCTTTCCGCTTCAATCGGCTGAAAATCGCGCACGAAGCGTTCGAGAAGACGTACGCCAAAGGCGGCTGAGCCTTCGGGTTTCCAATCGTTGGGAGCGGTCCAGGCCACGTTGGCGATATCCAAATGCGCCCATGGAATCTCGCGGCTGATGAACTCGCCGATGAAATACGCGCCGGTGCCTGCGCCGGCGCCTGTCCCGCCCTGGTTGCGCAGATCGGCGATGGGTGAGCGCATGTCGGCGGCGTAGGAGTCGTCGATCGGCAAACGCCACAGCAACTCGCCCGTTGCACTGCCAGCCGCATTCAGTTGCGCGGCCAGCGCGTCATGGCGGCTGAACAGCCCCGCATATTCGCCGCCGAGCGCGCCGCCGACCGCACCGGTCAACGTCGCCACATCGACCACCGCTACCGGATCGAGATGCCGTTCCGCCCACGACAGCGCATCCGCCAGCACAAGCCGGCCTTCAGCGTCGGTGCTGATGACTTCGATGGTCGTACCGTTCATGGCCGTGAGCACATCGCCCGGGCGAATGGCGCCGCCATCGGGCATGTTCTCCGCGAGCGCCGCAATCGCGACGACATCTACCGCAGCGCGCGAGCGCGCCAGCGCCAATACCGCGCCAGTGACGCTGGCCGCACCCGACATATCCATCTTCATGTCGCCCATGCCGGCAGAGCCTTTGATCGAGATGCCGCCGCTATCGAAGGTGATGCCCTTGCCGGCGAGCACAATCGGCCCGTCCGCTGGCGCGCCGCGTCCACGATACCGGATGACGAGCAAACGCGGCGGCCGTTCAGAGCCTTGGCCCACGCCCAACAACGCGCCCATGCCTTCGCGGCGCATCGCGGCCACGTCGAGCACTTGAATGGTCACACCAGGCACGCCAGCAAATGCTTCGCGCGCGCGGCGCACGAATGTTTCCGGATAAATGACGTTGGCCGGTTCGTTCGAGACGTCGCGCGTCCACGCCATCGCATCAATCAGCGCGCGGCCGCGCCCAGCATATAGCACCTGCGTTTCCGCGTGGACTTCGACGATAATGGTCGTCGAACTCAGCGTCTCGGCGTCGCGCGCGTCGTCACGATAAAGATCGGAGCGATACTCGCCGATGCCCATGCCGGTAGCGAATTCGGCGACGTCGCCGCTGCTCAATCCATGCGCCAACACCTGCACCGCGCCCGGCTCTTCCAACAGCGCACGCCCGGTGACCGCGCCGGCCATCTGCACAACCGAGGCGGACGGCGTCTCGCCGAGGCCGACAACGAGGATGCGATCCCACCCGCCAATGCCGCGTAGCGACAGCGTCTGCCGCGCGCGATAATTGAAACGGGCCGAAGTCAGCGCGCGCGTGATCGCTTCGCGCTCTTCGGCGCTCAAAGCTGCCGCGCGCATCTCCAGATCGCTCGCTGTACCGAGCGGGATGACAAGCGAGCCTGCCGCCGTGCCGAGATCAGACGAAAACCGCATTGGCCGCTGCTGCGCCGACGTCGCCACCGCCGCGCGCGCATAGGCGCCAGTTTGCGCGTCCGCCGTCGGCGCCGCGCCAACCAACGCCGCCGTCATGGCGGCGGCGACAAAGATATTCACGTTCATCGCATGTCCCCTGTTGCCGCGATATGGGCAAGTCGCTCGGTCGTTCGCAAGCCGTGTTCGCGCGACAGGGGCGCGGCGTGCGACGAACGTCCGTGCGGCGCGACCTAGCGCGCCGCGTCCCATTCCATCACCGCTTGCGCGTCGCGCGGGGTGATGTCGGGAAAGCCGGGCAAGGCGGTCGCGGGATCGAAGTATTTCCACGAGCGGGCGCATTTGACGCCCGGCGCTTTTTCGACTTTCACGGCAACACCAGCGACCTCCGGCAAACGGAACGCATCGGCCGGGCCCTCACCAGCCTCGATGTCGATGCCGCTGGTGATGCAGAGTTCGGCGAAGTCGATCGCTTGCAACGACGCGCGCAGGCTCTCATCGGCTACCCACACGCGCGGCCGCGCTTCCAGCGCCGCGCCGATCAGCTTTTCGCGCCGCGCCACTTCGAGCGCGCCGGTGACGACCGACCGCGCCTCGCGCAAGCGCGCCACTTCCTCGCCCGCGAAATCATCCTCCCACGCGGCCGGCGTCTCGGGAAAGAGACGCAAGTGCACAGAGACATCGTCCGGGAAGCGCGTGAGCCACGTTTCTTCCGCCGTGAACGGCAGGATCGGCGCAAGCCACGCGGTCAACCGCGAGAACACTTCGTCCAGAGCCGTGCGGCAAGCGCGGCGGCGTTCGCTCGACGGCGCGTCGCAATAGAGCGCGTCTTTGCGCACATCGACGTAGAAGGCCGAGAGATCGACGTTGCAGAACTCGACGATGGCTGAGAGCGCGACACGGAATTGGTAGGTCGTGTACGCATCGCGAACGGTGCGATCTAATTCCCAGAGCCGATGCATGAGCCAGCGTTCGAGCAGCGGCATGGATTTCACATCCACACGCTCGCTCTCCTCAAACCCCTTCAGCGACCCCAACAGATAACGCAGCGTGTTGCGCAGCTTGCGATACATTTCTGTCGACTGATCGAGCATCGTCTTGCCGAGCCTAAGATCATCGCCGTATTCGGCGCCGGCGATCAGCAGGCGGAGAATTTCGATGCCGTTATTCTTCGCAATCGCCTGCGGCTCGATGACGTTGCCGATCGATTTGGACATCTTCTTGCCCTCCTCGTCCATCGTGAAGCCGTGCGTGACGACCTCGTCGTACGGCGCGCGCCCGCGCGTGGCGCAGCTTTCGAGCAAGGAGGAATGAAACCAGCCGCGATGCTGGTCGGAGCCTTCGAGATAGATCGTCGTCACCGGGTTTGCGAATGAGGGCCGCGTCGGCGCTTCGGGATTGCCGACGACGAAGGCGTGCGTGGAGCCCGAGTCGAACCAAACATCCAAAATGTCTTCGACCTTCTCGTAATCGGCCGCCTTGTGCTTCGCGCCCAGAAACTCTTGCGCATCCGTCGCCCACCACGCATCGGCGCCGCCGGCTTTCATCGCCGCGACAATGCGCGCATCGACGTCATCATCTTGCAGGATCGAGCCGTCCACTTTCAACACGAAGATCGGCAGCGGCACGCCCCAAGCGCGCTGGCGCGAGACCAGCCAATCGGGCCGATCGTCGATCATGCCTTTGATACGATTGTAGCCGGTCTGATCGCCGGTGCGCTTCTGGCCCCAATCGACGCGATCAATTTCAGCAAGCGCCACCTGGCGCAGCGTGCGTCCGCCGCCAACGGCGTACGGCTTGTCCACGGCGATGAACCATTGCGGCGTATTGCGGAAGATGAGCGGCGCTTTCGAGCGCCACGAGTGCGGATACGAGTGCTTCAGCTGCCCGCGCGCCAGCAACGCGCCCGCTGCGATCAGCGCTTCCATCACTGCTTTGTTGGCGGGGCCGTCCTTGCCGATGTTCTTGCCGTCGAGCTGAAGGATTTCGAGGCCTTCGAAACCAGGTGCTTCCTTGGTGAAGCGGCCTTCTTCGTCGACAGTGAACGGGATGCCTTCTTGGCCGAAATGCTTCGTCCAGATGACAAAGTCGTCGGCGCCGTGCCCCGGCGCGGTGTGTACAAAACCTGTGCCGGCGTCATCGGTGACATGATCGCCGTCAAGCAACGGGACTTCAAAGTCGTAGCCCCGGCCTCGGAGCGGATGCGACGCGACGACCCCTCTGGCGTCAAATTCGGCAACACGCGTCCAGGATGCCGCCTTCGCAGTGCGCAACACATCTTCTGCTAGCTTGTCGGCGAGGACGAGCTTGTCGCCCACCTTCACCCACGGCTCAAACGCTAAGCCCTCTTCGATGCTGTCGGCGCGATAGATGCCGTAATTGATCTTCGATGAGAATGAGACCGCGCGGTTGCCGGGAATCGTCCAGGGCGTCGTCGTCCAGATAACGACGGAAGCGTCCTTCAACTCTTCAAGTCGCTTCAGGTGCGCTGCCTCGGCGTCTCCAGCGTCCCCCCAAACGCCCGTTGCCACATCGGCCACAGGAAACTTCACCCAGATCGTGGGGCTCGTCTTCTCCGCGTACTCCACTTCCGCTTCCGCCAGCGACGTCCGCTCCACCGGGCTCCACATCACGGGCTTACTCCCGCGATAGACCAGCCCCGTCCGCACCACGCGCAGAAACTCAGCCGCGATCGCGGCTTCCGCCTCAAAGCTCATCGTCGTGTAGTAATTGTCCCAATCGCCCTCGATGCCGAGGCGTTTGAATTCTTCGCGTTGTAGCGGGATCCATTTATCGGCGTATTCGCGGCAGGCTTTGCGAAACTCGACGGCCGGCACTTCCGACTTCTTCCTGCCCGCTTTGCGGAAATCTTCTTCGACCTTCCACTCGATCGGCAGGCCGTGACAATCCCAACCGGGCACGTAATCGCAATCGAAGCCCGCCATCTGGCGCGTGCGCACGACGAGATCTTTCAGGATCTTGTTTTCGGCGTGCCCGATATGGATCGGCCCGTTGGCGTAGGGCGGGCCGTCATGAAACACCGCTTTCGGGCGCTTGCGCGCCGCTTCACGCAAACGTGCATAGAGCCCGATCTCGGCCCAGTACGCCAAGCGCTCAGGTTCGCGTTGCGCCAAGCCCGCCTTCATCGGGAACGGCGTGTCAGGCAAAAACAGCGTTTCGCGGTAATCGCGCCCTTGAGGCGCGCCCTTCGGCTCATCGGCCACGAGGACTTCTCCGTATAAGCGAGTGATGTGTAGACGATCCCGGCGCCGCGGAGCGAGTGCTCAACACGGACCGGGCCTCAAATTCGAGGCGCCGCTATGGGGAAACGGAAGTGGTGCGGCATGCGTTGGGGCTCTACCACCCGCCTCCGCGGAACGCCACATGCATTGCGGGCGGCGCCCAAGAGGTCTAAATGCCCCGCCTTCCGGCCAGAAAAGCCCCGACCAAACCCATGACCACAGCCCACGACATCTCTTTCGCCAAGCTCGATGAGCCCGGCGAAATCAAGCTCGAAGACTATGCCGGCAAGGCGGTGTTGGTGGTGAATGTGGCCAGCGCGTGCGGCTTCACCTCGCAATATCGCGATCTGGAAGCGCTCTACGAAGCCAAGGTCGGCAAGGGCCTCGTCATCGTCGGCGTGCCCTGCAACGATTTCGGCCATCAGGAAGCGGGCAGCGAGCGCGACATTCGCGAGTTTTGTGACAGCTCCTACCACGTCACCTTCCCGATGACGGCGAAGGTCGAGATCGCGGCCTCAGCCAAGCGCCACCCGTTCTACAAATGGGTGGCCGAGGAATTGGGCGAGAGCGCCCTGCCGCGCTGGAATTTCCATAAGTACTTGATCGGCAAAGACGGCCAGCTCGTCGGCGCCTTCCCCTCCAAGGCCGCCCCGCTGGGGCCCGAGGTGCTGGACGCGATCAAGACCGCGCTTTGCGCCGGCGAGACGGTGTAGCGGCAGCTACGATTACCGCAGGTAGTGCTTGCACCTTGTGTAACCGCGCCTATCGTTCCGCCTCGGAGGCGGTTCCGTGAGCTCATCCACGTCGGATAATAAGGCTGCGGCCCAACGATCGCAGGATCGAGGCGTTGCGCGCCGGCACGCCTTTCTGGAGGCGGCCCGCGAAGTCTTTCTCGAACAGGGCTACGAGGCGGCCAGCGTCAATGACGTGGTGCGCCGCGCCGGCGGCTCGCTGGCCACCCTCTATGCCCAGTTCGGCAACAAGGAAGGCCTCTTCCTCGCCATCGCCCAGGATCTGCACGAAGAGCTGGTGCACGCGATGACGCCGCAGAACGTCGACCACCTGCCGCTCGAAGAAGGCCTGCAAGTCATCGGCGAGCAATTCTGCCGCAACCTGATTTCGCGCGACAGCCTCGCCTTCTTCCGCATCATCGTCGGCGAAGGCCGCCACTTCCCGGAACAAGTGCAGCGCTACATCGCCCAAGGCGGGGCCGAGAAAGTGCGCGGCGTCATCGCGCGCAAAATCGAGGCCGCCGGCGCTCAGCTTGGCGACCCGGAAGTCGCGGCGTCCTATCTGCTCGAACTCTGGCGCAGCCGGCACCATTACCGGGCGCTCGCCGACGACAAATACAAGATCAGCGACGCCGACCTCGCCAAGCATGTCCGTGACGCAGTGCAGTTTTTCCTGCGCGCGGCCCGCTAGGTTCCGATCTGAACCGCAAGCGGCCATGCCGTTCAGCGTTCATTCAGACGCCGTTCAGCCGGTTAATAGGATGCTCACCATTGCGAGGGTGCGCCTGCAAGGGCGCACAGGGAGCCTCAACATGAAAAAGACTCTCATTGCGGCGGCAGCCGTGTTGAGCGCGGCGGCTTTATCCGCGCCGCCAGCCTACGCGCAGCGTGGCGGCGACGACAGTGACCGCCGTGGTGAAGTGAGTGATCGTGGCGGACGCGGCGGCGGCGATCGTGATCGCGGCGGCCGAGGCGGCGGACGTCGCGGCGATGACGGCGGTGGCGGCGGCGGGCAACAGGCCGCGCCTCCTCCGCAACCGCAACCACCCCCGCGCAACCCGCTCGGCGGCCGGCCACGCGATCCGCAACCACAAGTCCAAGTCCAACAACAAGGCGGCGGCGATGGCGCGCGCTTCGGCGGCGATCGCGGTCGTGGCGGCGAAGGTGCGCGCGGCGGTGACGGACAACATGGCCGTGGCGGCGAGGACGGTCAGCGCGGTCGCGGTGGCGAAGGTGCGCGCGGCGGCGACGGACAACGCGGCGGTGGCGAAGGCCTGCGCGGCGGCGACGGTCAGCGCGGTCGCGGCCAATTCGACGGCAATCGTGGTCGCGGCGGCGAGGGCCAGCGCGGCGGCGATGGTCGCGGACAATGGGATGGCAACCGTGGTGGCGATGGCCAACGCGGCGGCGGTCAGTTCGATGGCAATCGCGGTCGCGGCGGCGAAGGCCAGCGTGGCGGCGATGGTCGCGGTCAATGGGATGGCAATCGCGGTGGCGATGGCCAGCGCGGTGGCGGTCAATGGGACGGCAATCGTGGCCGCGACGGCGATCGCGGGCGTGGCGATTGGGACGGCAATCGCGGCCGTGACGGCGGCCGCAGCGATGCGGGCGATCGTGGACGCGGCGGCCGTGACTGGGCGCGCGACGGACGCCGCGATTGGCGTGACGATGATCGGCATCGCGCCGATTGGGATCGCGGTCGCCAAGACCAGCGCTATCGTCCGCACTGGAATACGCACAACGACTTCCGCCGGCCGCGCTACAGCGATTGGCGCCACGTGCGGCACGGCTATTACTTCGACCGCGGCTACTCCAACATTCTCTACGGCTATTACGGCCGCAGATATTATTGGTGGAGCTATGACGGCTGGAGCCGCCCGTATCGGCGCTGGTCGGTCGGCTACGGCATCCCCTCATGGCTCTATTGGGAGCCGCTGCCGTGGGATCTCTACTACCGGCTGCCGCCCGCACCGTACGGCTGCCGCTATGTCTACGCTGATGGCGACGTACTGCTCGTAGCCATCGCCACCGGCATCATCCTCGACGCGCTGCTCTACGATAACTACTGAGCGCGCCAGAGGGACGCTAAGGGAGAGCCGCTCTGCGCAAGCAGGGCGGCTCTTTCGCATCAATCGAAGCCGACGAACACCGCCGCCTCATCGACGCGCTTGCGTTCGGACACGACAGCATTGGCCGGAAAGCTCTCATCCGGCCAGCCCAGCGCGATGCTCTTCATGATGACTTGATCGTCGGCGATGCCGGCATGCTCGCGCACCACCGGCGACTGCATGATGCCCTGGCTGTTGATCACCGCGCCAAGACCACGCGACCAGGCGGCGTTGACCAGAGCGTTCGCCACCGCGCCGCAATCGAACGGCGTATCGTCGCTGCCGTCCAACACGCGGTCATAGGTCACGATCACGCACACCGGCGCGTCGAACTGACGGAAGCCGCGCAGCACCCAATCTTGCCGCTTCTCCGCATCATCGCGCGCGATCCCCATGGCGGCAAACAATTGCTTGGCGACGCCGATCTGGCGCTCGCGATGTGCGCCCGCGAAAGCCGGCCCGGTGCGAAACTCACGCGACTGCGGCACGCCCGCCACCATCCGCTCGGTGTTGCCTGCCCGAATGCGGTCGAGTGGCGCGCCAGTGACGACGTAAAAATTCCACGGCTGCGTATTCATCGACGACGGCGCCCGCATCGCCAGCGCGATGATTTCCTCGATCAAGGCGCGCGGCACCGGATCGGGTTTGTAGCCACGAATGCTCCGCCGCCCCAGGATCACGTCATCAAACTGCATGCATCGCCCCGCCAAGTACTGGCGCGCCCATCGCACATCCAAGTGACTCCCGCCAGCGCCGAGCCAGCCCTAAAGCGCGAGCCGGTCTTTATCCATGCGCAGCGTGACGACAACGCCCTGTTCGCACCAATCGTGCTCGACCGAGCCGTTGAGTTGCGATGTCATGGTGCGCCTGAGAAGCTTGCTGCCAAAGCCGCTGAGCTCCGATGGCGCGACCACGGGCGGGCCGCCGCGTTCGGTCCAGACCACCACGACTTCGTTGTTCTCCGAAACGGCGGCGACATCGAGCGTGCCGCTCGGATCGGAGAGTGCGCCGTATTTCACCGAATTGGTGGCGAGTTCGTGCAGCACCATTGCCAGCGCCGTCGCGCCGGCTTCGCCGACCGACATGCGCGGCACCGACACGCGAATGCGCCCGCTGAACGCGCCCATGTCGTCATAGGGCGCGAGCAGGATGGTCAGCAGATCGCCCAGTAAGGCGCCATTTTCCTGGCCGCCAGGGACGGGTCGAACAAGGTCATGCGCCCGCCCGAGTGCGCTCAGCCGCGTCGTCAATTCCTTCGCCATCTCCGCCGCGGTTTCGGTTGAGCGCGACGTAATCATCGTCAGCCCCGTCGCAATGCTGAGCAGGTTCTTGACCCGGTGGCTCATTTCCCCGGCGAGCAGTTCGTGCGCTTCTTCGGCCTGCTTGCGGCCGGTGACATCGAGAAAAATGCCGAACATCGTGCGGCCTTCGATGTCGGCGTCGTCACCCTGCCCGCGCGCCGATATCCAGCGGACGTAGTTGCCGGCGATAATGCGAAAATCGATCTCATACGGCCCCACGATGGCGCGCGTGGCGGCGAACGCAGCGCGCACACGGTCGCGATCGGCAGGGTGAATTTTCGCGGAGAGATCTTTCGAAGATGACAAAGGGGCGGAACGGCAGATCCCAGAGCTTGTAGCCGTGCTCGTCCATGGTGAAGCGGTCGGTGTCGACGTTCCACGACCAAAGCGCCACGCCTGCCGCGGTGACGGCAAGGCGCAAGTATTTGGCGTTCCACTCCGTCGATGAAGGGGGAACTGTCGTCATGACGGCCTCACCTACGCACGGCGTGAACGACGGTCGGTACGCGACCGCACACAGAGCGTGCCGGGCTCAGGGCAGCGCCGTCATCGGCGGCTGACGTTGTGGCTCCTTGATTGGATCTTCCGGCGGCTCGACGGGCGGCTGGGTCGGCGGTTCCGGGGAATCTGGTTCGGGATGATATGGATCGGTCATGACCGCCAACGCGCGAGCGGCGGTTTCGGCGCCTAGCCGAAGAACATTTCCCAAATCACCCGCCCCGGCGCGATCGCGCTCACGCCCGCAATCACCAGGCCAATATAAAGCCCAGTCATAGCGCGTGCGTGCGACATCACCTTTTTGCGCGCCAGCCAGAGCGCCATCGGCACGCCGACGAGCGCCATCACCGAGAAGATGTGGATCGGGCTGAACTGACCGTCGCGCATGTCGCGGATGAAGAAGGTGGCTACGCCGGTGGAGAGCATCGCCGCCGCCCATATCCAGCCGAACACGCGGTGCGCGCCCGTCCCTTTCGGCAGCACGAACTGCACCGGCCCCAGCAGCAACGCGACGGCGACGGTGACGACGTGAAATTGCACCAGCGCGCTTTGCGCCAGAAGCGGCGCCAGATCGAACTTGAGCGTCTCCGGCGGCGCCACGCTCCACGCGCCAGGAACCAGCACGAAGATCGCAACCACGATCGCAAAACAGCCGGCGAAGATGAGCCAACCCATCCGCCGATCCGCGCGCGTCTCTGTATCGACGGTTCGCGCCGGGGTTGCGTTCGGGTCGGGTTGGGTCAGATCGCTCATGAGACTTTGTTATACAAAGTTCTTTTCGTCTGCAATCGAAAAAATAGCGCTCCCCGCCCCGCCCAGCGCGGTTGACGGGCCAGCCCCTACCCCCTAAATCCCGCTCGTTAGCAACCGCCCGCGCTGAGTGCTAAAGCGTAGGCGGAGCTCAAATGGCGTTTAAAACAAGGGAGTAGATAGTGGCGACCTTTCGTCCTCTGCACGATCGCGTGCTCGTGAAGCGCGTAAAAGAAGAAGAAAAGACCAAGGGCGGGATCATCATCCCGGAAACCGCGCAAGAAAAACCGCAAGAAGGCGAAGTCGTCGCCGTCGGCCCGGGCGCCCGTGACGAAGACGGCGAATACATCAAGCCGGACGTCAGCGTCGGCGACCGCATCCTGTTCGGCAAATGGTCGGGCACGGAAGTGAAAGTCGATGGCGAAGAGCTCCTGATCATGAAGGAGACGGACATCCTCGGCGTCATCGAAGAGAAAAAAGCGAAGAAGAAGGACGCGGCTTAACAGCCGGGACCGCGCGCCTTCAGGCGCGCACTTCGCTTCACCCAGATTTGCGGGCCTGAAGGCCCGCGCTCCAAACACAGAGGTACAAACACAATGGCTGCTAAAGTCGTGCAATTCGGCGCAGACGCGCGCGAGCGCATGCTCCAGGGCGTCGACATTCTCGCCAACGCGGTGAAGGTCACGCTTGGCCCCAAGGGCCGCAACGTCGTCATCGAAAAATCCTTCGGCGCCCCCCGCACCACCAAGGACGGCGTCACCGTCGCCAAGGAAATCGAGCTCGAAGACAAGTTCCAAAACATGGGCGCGCAACTCATTCGTGAAGTTGCCTCCAAGACCAATGACGAAGCCGGCGACGGCACCACCACCGCCACGGTTCTCGCTCAAGCCATCGTTCGCGAAGGCATGAAGGCCGTCGCTTCGGGCCGCAATCCGATGGATCTGCGCCGCGGCATCGACAAGGCCGTCACGGCCATCGTCGAAGACCTGAAGGCGCGTTCGAAGAAGGTCGGCGGCTCGGCGGAAATCGCCCAAGTCGGCACTATCTCGGCCAACGGCGACACCGACATCGGCAAGTTTCTGGCCGACGCGATGGCCAAGGTCGGCAATGACGGCGTCATCACGGTCGAAGAAGCAAAGTCCCTCGAGACCGAACTCGAAGTCGTCGAAGGCATGCTGTTCGACCGCGGCTATCTCTCGCCGTACTTCATTACCAACGCCGACAAGATGGAAGCGACGCTGGAAGATCCAGTGATCCTGCTGTTCGAGAAGAAGCTCTCGAGCCTGCAAGCCATGCTGCCGATCTTGGAAGCTGTCGTGCAATCGCAACGCCCGCTGCTGATCATTGCTGAAGACGTCGAAGGCGAGGCCCTCGCCACCCTCGTCGTCAACAAGCTGCGCGGCGGCTTGAAGGTCGTCGCCGTGAAGGCGCCGGGCTTCGGCGATCGCCGCAAGGCCATGCTGGAAGACATCGCCATCCTGACGGGCGGCCAAGTCATCAGCGAAGACCTCGGCATCAAGCTGGAAAACGTCACCATCGACATGCTCGGCAAAGCCAAGAAGGTCGTGGTCAAGAAGGACGACACCACCATCGTCGACGGCGCCGGCCCGAAGGCCGACATCCAGGCCCGCATCGGCCAGATCCGCAAGCAGATCGAAGACACCACGTCCGACTACGACAAGGAAAAGCTGCAAGAACGTCTGGCGAAGCTCGCCGGCGGCGTTGCCGTGATCAAGGTCGGCGGCGCGACGGAAGTCGAAGTCAAGGAACGCAAGGACCGCGTTGATGACGCGCTGAACGCCACCCGCGCTGCGGTGGAAGAAGGCATCGTCCCCGGCGGCGGCGTAGCGCTGCTGCGCGCGGCCTTCAAGCTCAACATCAAGGGCGACAACGAAGACCAAAACGTCGGCATCGGCATCGTCCGGAAGGCGCTCGAAGCGCCGATCCGTCAGATCGTCGAAAACGCCGGCGTCGAAGGCTCGATCGTGGTCGGCAAGCTGCGTGAGTCGAAGGACGAGAGCTACGGCTTCAACGCCCAGACCGAAGAGTATGTCGACATGCTGAAAGCCGGCATCATCGACCCGGTGAAGGTTGTGCGCACGGCGCTGCAAGACGCAGCCTCGGTCGCCGGCCTCATCATCACCACCGAAGCCTCGATCGCCGACGCCCCGAAGAAAGATTCGGGCGGCGGCGGCGGCATGGGCGGCGGCGGCATGGGCGGCATGGGCGGCATGGATTTCTGATCCAGCCACCGAACGTCAAAGCATCAACGGCGGAGCGCAAGCTCCGCCGTTTTTGTTTGCGTCCTCACGCGCCGTTAAAAAGCAAGCCTGTCTTGTGCCGGTCAGTGAAGTCCCGGCACTTGTGGATAAACGCGCCCTGAATTAGCATTTCCAGGGGAGGCGCCGCACGGCGATTTTGGGGCATGGAACAACTCAGCTCGCAGACGCTGTTGGATTTCATCAACCAGCACGGCGTCACCATCAGCGCCGCCGCATCGCTCATCCTCTTCTTGATGCAGGTCGCTCTCGACAACGGACGCATGGAGAAGCGCTCGCTGGGCGCAGTGGTCAGAAGCTTCGTTCTCATCTGCGCAGCCGTGCTGACGATGGGTTACGCCATCTACGGTCTTTATAGCAACTTCGAGCAGAAGACAGTGACGACGCGCGCCGTGGATTCAATCGGCAATTATTATGATCGCTGCTCCGAGCGTATCGCCAGTTTGTCGCCGGAGCGTCAGCGGGAATTGGTGGGAGAGCGCGCGTCACGCGTTAGGGCCGATGACGCCGAATGGGTCACGACCTACTTGTTGCGCTACGATTGCCTTTCGCTCGCCATGCGCGCCTACAACGTGGGCGGCGGTCGCCACATGGTTGCTGAAGGTTTGGCTCACGACGCTTCTCTGGGCGCAAGATTACTCGCGCGAGGCAGCGTTGCCGGCGAGGATGCGTCTGAGGGCACGATTGCCGATACTCTCAAGGCGATGATGGGCATCGATCGTGAGGAATTCACTGGGCTCGGCCGCTCGCTGCCGATCGTTGACACCCAAAGCGATCGCATGCGCTACACCGAGGCGCTGCTGTCTGAGTACTGGGCGCCCAACATATGCGCGGAGACGGTCAACACTGACATTTGCCCTCAGCGTTGGCCCCGCGCCTGGGCCTGGCGTTTCACCAATCTCGGCGATGTCCGCGGCATGACGCTCGGCCAGCTCATCTTGGAAAGAGAGCCCGCGGAGGGTTCGGGCTCGCTTCAGCTAGAGGCGATGCGCGAGCGCTTGCGGACGGGAAGTCTGCGCGACCCAACTACCCTGCTGGTTAGGTTCCAGATATTCCCGCAGCGTCGCTATGCCGGCACTGTCGGAAGACCGGAGGCGCAGCGGGTTTTCTTTTCGAGCTTGGCAGAATCAGCCGAACTGGAGGTCCAACAAGCCTTCTTGCTCTCGGGCATGAGTGATCCGAACGAACAATCGACAGATGACGATTCCACCGCCTTCATTTGGGTCTACGAACCGCAAACGCGCCGCGAGTACACACGCGCAAGTTGGAGCGATCTCTTCATTTATCTCAGCAGGCGCAATGTCGAGGCGCCTGTGGCGGCCATCGGCAATGCGCACGATTGGCCACCGGGATAGCTTGCCCGGCGGCGAAGCCTGCCACGCATCCAAGGAGCACTGATGCCAGCCGCAGTGACCATTTTGGTGCTCCTCGTTCTGCTTTTCGGGGTCGTCTACGTTCTGCGACACAACCTCTGGATTCCGACTTTTCGCCAGCGACTTGCCTTGAGCGCCGCAACCCTAGGCGCCCTTGTTTCTTCAGCCTACTTCCTGGCGCCACCGAGCGAAGAGGCGACGTGGCGCGCGTGGCGTGACGATGTATCTGGCGTGTTGGAGCGCTGCCCGGAAACGGAAGATGGCAGCATCTGCCTCTCACGCGCGCTCGCGAGCCATGCTGCGCCGAATCATAACGTGTCCATTGAGGGCCCGGCCGATGTCTTCTTTTCCGAGGTTGAACTTGGTCACAACCTCCGCCGAATTCCTCGCGCGACAGATCTGCTTTGGGCGGAGTTCGGCATCGATAATGAGGAGTTCATCGGCACGGGATATTCGGTCCCGTACTCGCCCGACGGGGGCGTCCGCTCCTACTCGAACGCGCGTCAGCGCGAATTTCTCGTGGAGAATCTGTGCGCTGACATGATCGACGCGGCCCGGTGTCCCTCGGAACAAACCAATATTTGGACGTGGCGCTTGAGCGCCGCGCAGACGCATGAGTGGCTCGGCCGGCCTTTGAACCGTCTTCTCGCCGCCCAAGCGCCGCTTGATCATCAAAGGGAGTGGTCCCGCACGCGCGCGAGCGATGCGCCGCTCTACATTCGCTTCGCCAAGTTCAATCCCGATTATTATTCCGGCACGCTCGGCCGCCCCGACGCAAGTCTCGTCTTCATCGCCGCTTATCCCACTGGCAGCCTGACTCTCCGCGAGGCCCTCTTCGAAACCGGCAGCGCACCGCTGGCTGAACCTGGCGAGGACAACGAGACGCTCTTTATCTGGATTTACGCCCCCCCGCAGCGGCCGCGAGAAGCGACGTGGGGTTACGTGTTCGAGTATCTTCGCCAACAAGCGCAGCAGCCGTAGCGAAAAAAGGAAGTAGATGGATATTAGTCCGAGCCACCAAAGCACGAAGACGGAAACGACGGAACGCAAGCTCCGCCGTTTTTTTGTTTGCACCGATGCGCCAAGCTGCTTAGGCCGGGTGCATGGAGAGCGGCGCAAAGCATTGGTGGAAACGCGATACGACGCCCGGCTACGTTCTCATCGCAGCCACGCTCATCTCGTTCGTCCTGCTGAACGGCCCAACGGGCGAGGCCTTCCACCATCTGCTCGAAGATCAGATCGCCGGCCTCTCCGTGGGCCTTGGCCCTGCAGCGCATGCGGTGAACCTGCACCTGATCATCAACGACGCGCTGATGGTTATATTTTTCCTATATGTCGGCCTCGAGCTAAAACGCGAAACCGTCGAAGGGCCATTCAAGAATCCGCGCGAGGCGGCGCTGCCGATGGCCGGCGCGGTCGGCGGCATGGCTGTCCCGGCGCTGATCTATGTCGCCATCAATATGCACGAACCGGCCTATCTACGTGGCTGGGCCATTCCGGCCGCCACCGATATCGCGTTCGCCATCGGCGTGCTCTCTTTGCTAGGCCCGCGTATCCCGGGCGGTTTGCGGCTCTTCCTGTTGGCGCTCGCCATCATCGACGATCTCGGCGCCATCCTCGTCATCGCCCTCTTCTATTCGTCGCACATCACCGGCTGGGCGCTTGGCGGCGCGGTGGCGACATTCGGCGCCATGCTGCTGATGAACCGCGGCGGCGTGAAAGCGCTTTGGCTCTATTGGGTGCTCGGCGTCGTCATGTGGGCGTTCATGCTCCTCTCGGGCGTGCACGCCACCATTGCCGGCGTGTTGACCGCGCTCACGGTGCCAATGCGCAAACCCGGCGGCGGCTCGCCGCTGATCACGGCCGAGCACGCGCTAAAGCCGTGGGTCATGTTTGCGATCATGCCGATCTTCGCGCTCGCCAATGCCGGCGTCGTGCTGCACGGCGCAGGGATCGATACATTGCTGCATCCGATTGCGCTCGGCATCGCGGCGGGTCTCGTGCTCGGCAAACCGATCGGCATCACCATCGCATCTTATCTCGCCAGCTTTGCACTGAAGCAGCGCCTGCCCGGCAACTCGATGCAAATGGTCGGGATGGCGCTCTTGGCCGGCATCGGCTTCACCATGAGCTTGTTCATCGGCAATCTCGCCTTCGGCGCCGGCGATCTTGCGACGCCTGTGCGCTTCGGCGTCCTCGGCGGCTCGCTGATCTCGGCTCTGCTCGGCTTGGTCGTGTTGTGGTGGGCGTGCCGGAAGCTGTCGCCGGCGGCTCACGGCACGCTCGGGCCGGAGGAAGATCTCGCCGAACAACGCGGCGTGCTCGAAGACATCGACCCGCCAAAGCGGCCAAAATAAAGCGGCCGCGTCCCCGAGGGACACGGCCGCCAATGCGTCGCAAATTTTAAGGGCGTCTCCTCCCCGAAACGCGACCGCCCGCGACGCCGACGATCGCGCGGACCCTGGAACGATCCGAGGCCGACCGTCAAGCGGCGCCGCTATCGGAGCGAAAAAATAGTGGTTAGCGCGCGAGCATTTGCTGCACCGCAGCGACAATCTCCGCGCGAGGGACTTCCCGCTGAACCTGCTCGCGGGCCTTGGCATAGGCCTCGCGATCGTCGCCCAATTGTTTCGCAATCGTTTCGCCGAGCTTCAGGTCTTTCAGCGTAACGACGCCTTTCGCCAACTCGTCGCTGCCTTGGATGACGGCGATCGGCGCGTTGCGTTTATCGGCGTATTTGAGCTGCGCTTTCATGCCGGCGCCGCCAAGATAAACTTCAGCGCGAATGCCTGCATTGCGTAGCTCCCCTGCGATCGCGAAGAAATCGCCCATACGATCCGCGTCCAGCGCCAACACGACAACAGGCGGCGTCTGCGCCAATTGTTCACCCAAACCGAGCCGCGCTTGCGCCGCCACGAGACGGCTGACGCCAATGGAAAACCCCGTCGCCGGTACACGCTCGCCGGTGAAGCGCGCGATCAAATCATCATAGCGCCCACCGCCGCCGACAGAACCAAACCGCACCGGGCGTCCATCTTCGACGATGGTCATCGTGAGTTCGGCTTCGTAGACGGCGCCGGTATAATATTCGAGCCCGCGCACAACCGACGGATCAATCCGCGCGCTCGCATCTTTTACGCCCAGCGCGCTCAGCACCGCATCGATGCCGGCGAGTTCTTTCAAGCCAGCACGGCCTTCATCATTGTCGCCAACAAGCTTTTCCAAGCCGCCAAGCACGGCGCCGCGCGACTCCGTCGGCAGCGTGACGAAATCGATGACCTTCTGCACGCCCTTAGCGTCGAGATCGGCGCCGGCGGTGAAGTCGCCGCTATCGTCCTTGCGGCCTTTGCCGAGCAGAAGCGCAACACCTTCAACACCAACGCGATCAAGCTTATCGATCGCGCGCATAACGGTGAGACGTGCGCGCGTGTTGTTTTCGCCGAGACCAATGCCCAGCAAAACACCGTTCAGAATGCGGCGCGAATTGATCTTGAACACATAGCCGTCGCGCGGCACGCCCACCGCTTCAAGCGCCTCGCTCGCCATCGCGATCATCTCGGCGTCGGCGGCCGGATTGTCGGAGCCCACCGTATCGGCGTCGCATTGGGTGAATTGGCGATAGCGCCCCGGCCCCGGCTTTTCGTTGCGCCAGACCGTGCCAGTTTGCCAACGGCGGAAGGGCTTCGGCAGCGTCAGTCGTTCCTCAGCAGCGAAGCGCGCCAGCGGCGCGGTCAGATCGTAGCGCAGCGAGAGCCAGCGTTCGTCGTCCTGAAACGAGAACACGCCTTCGTTGGGGCGATCGAGATCGGGCAGGAATTTGCCGAGCGCTTCGGTGTATTCGATGGCCGGCGTCTCGAGGCGCTCGAAGCCCCACTTTTCATAGACGCGGCCAACAGCGCCGACGATGCGTTCTTCCGCGCCAGCGGCGTCGCCCAAACGGTCGGTGAAGCCGCGCGGTTTTTCGGCGGCGACGAGAGGTGATTCAACTTTGCTCATGACAGAGAACTTTCGGAATATGGGATGCGTTCAAGACTAACGGGCGCACGCGCGCGAAGACGCGCTTCAATGTCGTGCGAAGCGATAGCCCGTCGCTTGTGCGATCTCGCCGGAGAGAACCTTCTCAGCCAAAATCTCGATATCCCATGTGAGTTCGCGGTCGGCCTCGACCAGCGGGAAATGCTCACCGATCTTCTTTAAGGCAAGCCCGGTGCGGGCGCCAAGGGCGCACGGCTTTTCCGCCGCATTGTTGGCGCGCACGTGTTCGGCTTGGGCGGCGAACGCCATCTCGATGGCAAATATCTGCGCCAGGCAGCGCGCCGCCTCGTCTGCGCGCATCGCGACGTTGGCGGCCATGGAGACATGATCCTCCTGCCCCGCATCGGTGGAGACGCTCATCAGATGTGCCGGCATCGCCAAGCCCCAAATGTGGTTGCAGAGACCGGCCGTCGTGTATTCCAGCATCATCAAGCCGGACTCGGTTGGGTTCGGATCAGGCCCGCGCATCTGTGGGCCCAAGCCTTTGTTGCGCGCTGCATCCACCATGCGCGCGCAGCGCAAATTCGAAAGCCGCGCCATGATGCCAGCGGCCTGAATCAAGCCATAGGCGTCGATGGCGAGCGGCATGCCGTGGAAGTGGCCGCCCGAGGTGATCAGATCGAGATCGTAGCTGTCGGCGCTGGTGTTGAGGTCGATCGGATTGTCGGTGACGCTCCGCGCTTCCGTCACCATCGTGCGCTCGGCGCGTGCGATCAGATCGAGGCAAGGCCCCAGCGCCTGCGCTGCGCAGCGGAGATTGTACGGATCCTGGATGCGTTCGTCATAAGCGAACTTCGTGTCGGTCGAGACGTCCTGAAACTGGTAGCCGTCGAGCAATTCAAACACCCAGCGTGCAATCGCCTGCGAGCCTTCATGCGGGCGCAGCGCATGCAGATCGGCGCGAAACGGCCGGCCCATACCGCGCATGGTCTGCACGCCAAGTGCCGCCATCACCGCCGCCGTTTCGATCAGCAGGCGCATCTTCGCCGCCGCCAGTGCGCCCCAGGCGTTGGAGTATTGGCAGCCATTGTTGAGCGCCAAGCCTTCTTTCAATTCGAGTTCGATCGGCGTGAACGCCCCCGCATGGGCCTTTAGCCAATGCTTGGTAACGACGCTTTCGCCACTCTTCCCGAGCACCCGCCCCTCGCCGATCACGACGGCGGCAATGTGCGAAAGCGGGGCAAGGTCGCCGCTGGCGCTCACGCTCCCCAAACGCGGCACGGCGGGGGTGACGCCATTGTTCAGCATGTCGATCAACGTCTCGACCAGAATTGGCCGCGCCACACTCCTGCCCCGCGCCAGCGAGGCCGCACGCATCAGCATGGTGGCGCGCACGACGGGCGCCGGCGCCAATTCACCAACCCCGGCGCAATGCGACAGGATCAAATTGCGCTGTAGCTGCTTCAGCGCTTCGGGGCTGACATAATCCTTGAAGTTCGAGCCAAAGCCGGTGTTCAGGCCGTAGACGCGCTTATCGGGATTGGCCTTGATGGCGGCCTCGGCGCGGGCGCGGAACTCGGCCAGGCGCTGCCTCGCCGCCGGCGCCAGAGCCACCTTGGCCCGCCCCGCAGCCACCGCCTCGATGCTCTCCAGGGTGAGCTCTTGGGCGGTCTCGTCCAACGTTACGACGGTCAAAGCGGGCTCCGGGCTATCTGCGCCGGAGACCTAACGTAAACCGCCCCGGGAGGCGAGCCGGCCCGCGGCGCCGGATTTGCTCCTTGGCCTTTCACCAATCCGGCGAAGAGGCCCCACCATGCTCACCTGTCTCGCTTTTATGCTTACCGTCAGCCTGACCGAACTGCCGTCCCTGGCGACCGAGGTCGAGGCCGAGGCCCGCGCTCTTACGGTGCAGACCGAGGTCACCCCCGCCCTGCTGGCCGGCATCGAGGATTTCTCCGGCGACGCTGAACGCCTCTCCGTCGCCCTGCGCCAAGCTGGCGTCGAGCAGGATCTGCCCTGTATCTTCCACGGCATCGCCGAAGACGCCCGCGAACGCTCCGCCGCGCTGCAAGCGGCCGACACAGCCGAAGAGCGGGAGGCCGCCTTCGTGAGCCTGCGCGTGCTGCTCGACGACGCTATTCTGATCGCGCCGATGGCCGCCGGCGCCGCTGCTGACCTTGCAGCAGAACAGCAAATGGCTTCGCGCTAGACGTACTTCACGCCACAGCCATACGGCACGGTCTCAGCGGTCTGCACTAGTCGCCCCGCCGCCAGATCGGCAAGCGCGGCGCGCACGTAGCTGTTGGCGCCTTGCAGCGAAGCCGGACGCGCCGAGGGCTGATCGTCGATGGCGCCTTGGTACACCAGCACGCCTTGCGGATTGATGATGTACATATGCGGCGTCGTGCGCGCGCCATAGGCGCGGCCCATCGCACCTGATGGATCGAGCAAAGTCGCCGTCGGCGCGGCGTTATCGGTTTGCACGCGGGCGCGGGCGCCGGCCGCATCGAGATGGCCTTGTTCGCCCGGCGCCGACGAAATCACCTGCAGCCAGACGATGCCATCAGCGGTCGTATCCCGCTGCAGCGTTTGCATCGTATCTGAGTCGTAGTGCTTGCGCACATACGGGCAGCCATGATTGGTCCATTCGAGAATGACGGTGCGGCCGCTGAATTCGGCCAGCGTGCGCGTGGCGCCGCTTGCGTCCTGCACCGAGAAGGCCGGCGCCTGCGCGCCGGTTTCGACCGAGGCCAGCGCCTCATTGCCGTTCAGCAGCAAGGTTCCACCCAGCACGCCGACAGCGGCGAGTGCGGCGCCGCCCAACAAAAGATTGCGTCTCGAAATGCTCATCACTGCGCTCCTGCGATCGTTTCCAGCACCAACGCCTCGGTTAGGACCTGGGGCAAAACTTGTGGCTCGCCATTCGACGGATAGTAGAGATAGAGCGGCACACCGGCGCGTCCATGCTCGGCCAGGGCCGCGGCGATCTCATCATCGCGATTGGTCCAGTCGCCCTTTAGGTATGCGACATTGGCCTCGGCAAAGCCCTGCGCTAAGCGCGGGCTCGAGAGCGCGGCCAATTCGTTCACCTTGCAGGTGACGCACCAGGCGGCGGTAAAATTCACGAACACCGGCCGGCCTTCAGCCCGCAACTCCGCAACGCGCGCCGCGCTCCAAGGCTCGGACGCCAGCACTGTCTCGGTCTGAACGCCAAGCAGCGGCCGCCATGTGAATACGCCCGTGACGACAAACACCAAAGCGCCCGCGATCAGCCATGCACGTCCCCAGCGCGCGGTCAGCAAAACGAACGCCAGCGCCGTCGCGATCAGCAACAGTGAGAGCACACCCATCGGCCCCGCTTGTTCGGCCAGCACCCAAGCAAGCCAAACCGCTGCGGCGAACATCGGAAACGCCAGCACATGCTTGGCGCGGTCCATCCAGGCGCCGGGCTTGGGTATCAGGCGCTGCAAGCCGGGCGCGAAATGCAGCAAGGTCAGCGGCAGCGCAAAGCCCAGCGCCAGGGCTGCAAAGATCAGCAGAGTAATCGCCGCAGATTGCGTGAGCGCCACGCCGATCGCCCCGGCCATGAATGGCGCCGTGCACGGCGTCGCGGCGATCACAGCGAGCGCCCCGGTAAAAAAACTACCTGCGCTTCCGCCACGTTGCGCAAGCGAGCCGCCAGCGTTTTGCAGCGAGCCGCCAATCTCGAACACGCCCAGCAGGTTCAAGCCGATCGCGAAAAACAGCAGCGCCAACGCGCTCGTCACCCACGGCGCCTGCAACTGGAAGCCCCAGCCCACCGCCTCGCCGGCGCCACGCAACACAAGCAACAGCACAGCCAACGCCATAAACGTCGCCATCACGCCAGCGAAGTAGAAGAGCCCGTCACGCCGGGCTTCGCCGTTATGCGCGCCGCCAGCGAAAGACAGCGCTTTCACCGAAAGAACCGGCAACACACAGGGCATGATGTTGAGAATAAGCCCGCCGAGAAACGCGAGCCCAAGCGCGATGAGAATGCCGAGCGCATCCATGCTAACCGGCGCAGCAGGCGCGCTCGCGCCTTCCAACTCGGCCAGCGGATAGTCGCTCGACATTGGCGCAGGCGCGCCGTCCGTGCCGGGAATCGGATCGCCGGGCTCGGCGACGATCTCAACGCCACGCAAGCGGCCGTCGCTTGCCTCGTACGCGACCACGCCCTCCAACGGCGCGCGGCCAACGTCGGTCGCAACGCCGCCAGCGACATCAAAACTCACGCCAGATTCGCCAACGCGTGGCAGTTGCGGGCCGGACGCGAGCAGCACGTCGCGGCTGTAAGGAAAGAAGCGAACGTTGCGGATGGAGTTCGCGTTTGGCAGCACCACGGAGAGCCGTGCGGGGGCGCCCTCGGTGATGCGCGCTTCGACGCCCTCCTCGCGGCGCGGCAGGCCCGCGACCGCCTGTGCAATGCGCGGCGCCCATTGCGGATCGTCACGGCCCTGCGTGGCGACCGGCAGCGTGAATGTCAGCGTCGCTTCTTCGGGAATGCAGATGTCGGAGCAGACGAGCCAATAGGCTTCAGCGGTGAAGGTGACCTGTTCGCCCGGCCGCGCGTTCGCCGGCGCCGTGACCTCGATCGGAAACAGGACTTCGCCGTGATAACCGAAGTTTACCAGTGTCGCGAACGGGATCGCTTCTGGCGTCGGCCATTGAATGGCGCCGACGTCGTAGCCCGGCGGCGTTGTCCACGTCAGTTCGGTCGCTTCGCCGCTATCGCCGGGATTGCGCCAATAGGTGTGCCAGCCTTCGCGAATGTTCTGGCGCAGCACGATCGTGAAGGTCTCGCCCGGCGCGATCGCGGCGCGCGCGGCGTGCAGCGAACCTTCGACGTTGCGCTCGATTGCCGGCGGCAGGCTGCTTTGCGCGAGCGCGGAGCCAGCCAAGCCGAGCAGAATCGCAATCGCCGCCAGCAGACGCTTCATCGTGCATTCGCCCCATAGTCAAACCGCGCCCGAAGGCGCGGTTTGGTCTCATACGTTTGGCGACGCCCGCTGGTTTCAGCTGAGCGGCGTGGAAGCCTGAATCCGCGCAGCGCGCGACAGGATTTTCGGCCAAAGGCCGAGCGACAGCAGGTGCGCGTGCATGACCGCGGATATGCCGCGATCGCGCAGTTCCAGGTAGGTCTCCTTCGGCAGCGCGTTCAGCTTCTGCTCGGAGATACGCAGATACTCGCCCATTTTAACGGGTTCATCCGGCGTGCCGTCAGCCTTGGCGCGGGGCAAGGCCAGCGGCGTTTCCTCGAACAGGCCGTGCTTGTCCATAAGGCCGACGAACTCCTGCGTCCGACGCCCGAGCATGTCGAACTCACGGCAGAACTGGATCGCATCTTGCGTGTACTTCGACGGCTGATCGCCTTCGAAGAACGGCATTTCGGGCGAGGACGACAGCATCTTGGCGGCGCGATCGATGCAGACGACAACGCGATCGGCGTCAGCCTGCTGCTGTTGTTGCGACGCCTGCCCATTGGCGCCGCCGGTCGCGACGATCGGCAGGAACGGATAGCGGCGGGCGAACGCCGGCAGATAGACTTCCGGATCAAGCGAGCCGTCCGGGCCGAGGAAGACGTTCATGCCAGGGCGCAAGCCCATAACAGCGAGCGGCGTCTTCGTCTGCGTATCGAAGATGATCGGATAGCACACCGCAGCGAGGCCGAACTCGTCCACAGTTAGCGGCACCAAGTGTGTATCGGCGAGGAAAGAGAACGGGTTCGAGACGTTCGACACACCAAGCGAGCGGTGCTTCTCAAGGGAGAGCGGCTCGAGCTGGCGATAGAACAGAATCTTGCCGAGCGTCTGTTGTCCGCCGCTGGCCGTCGTCATGTATGTCTCCGCGAGTTCCCAACCTTAAGGGGGCCTCTCCAACCACGAATGCGCGCTTTCTGCAACAGTGGAGCGCAAGCGAGGCTGTCAAAGCCGCCGCTTTTCATGTGGGCGGCTCATGCTATGTCGGGCCGACTTTGAAGCGAGGGGCGAATGCGGTCGTTGGCATGGGTTTTGGCGCTCGCCGTGGCTCTGACGGCCAGCTGCGGGCCACGTCAGGCGCAGCCCATCACCGCTTTCGACGGCCGCCTCGCCGATTGGAGCCGCGATATTCTCGCCGATAGCCCCGAATTGGCCTCGAGCGCCGGGGTGTCGGAAGAGGCCGCCGGCGGTCCCTACGGCGCCCGTCTCGACGATCGCTCGCCCATGGCAGTGGAAGCCCGCCGCAGCGCCGCCACGCGCCGCTACGCTGAATTGCGCGCGCTCGACCGTGACGCCCTCAACGAACGCCAGCGGCTCATCTACGCCGTTCTCGAAGCGCAATTCGAAGCAGCCTCCGACGCTGCTGCGTTTGAGTATGGCGACTTCTCTTCGCTCGCCGGCGCCCGCCCCTACATTTTGAACCAACTCGACAGCGCTTTTCTGACGCTGCCCTCATTCCTAGACGAGCGCCACCAGGTCGCCAGCGCCGAAGATGCCGAAGCCTACATCACGCGTTTGCGTCTGGCGGCTGAAGCGATCGACGCCGAGACCGAACGCGCCCGCGCTGACGCCGCGCGCGGCGTGCGCCCGCCGCTAGCCATCATTGATCTGACGTTGTCGCAACTCGATGCGATCATCGGCCAACCGGCGATCCAGCAAATCTACGTCACCAGCCTGCAACGCAAACTCGCAGCGCTCGCCGCAGCTGAAACCGACGCCACACAGCGCGCCGCGCTTGAGCAACGGCATTTGGGCTACGTCGCCCGGGCCGAGGAGATCGTCCGCCAGCGCATCATTCCCGCACACCAGCGCGCGGCTGCGTTCTTGCGCTCCGAACGCGGCAATGCCAGCGACGACCCCGGCGCATCGCGCCTGCCGCGCGGCGCTGAATACTACGCCGCGCTGCTGCGCCTGGAGACCACGACAGACCTCACGCCAGCGCAAATTCATCGCATCGGCCTCGACCGCGTCGCGACGCTCAACAATGAACTCGATATCGCACTCCGGCGCGTCGGGCTGACGGAAGGGCCCGTCGGCGCGCGGCTCACCCAGCTTACGCTCGATCCGCGGTATTCATACGAAGACAGCGACGCAGGCCGCGCGCAATTGCTGGCCGACGTGCGCGCTCGCATCACCCGCGTGATGGAGCGCGCGCCGCAATGGTTTGGCCGCATGCCGCAAGCGCCGCTTGAAGTGCGCCGCGTGCCGGCCTTCCTCGAAGCGGCCGCGCCCGGCGCCTATTACAGTCCGCCCGCCCTAGATGGCTCGACGCCCGGCATCTATTACATCAACCTGCGCGCACTCGGCGAGATGACGCGCATCGACCTGCCGACGCAGGATTTTCACGAAGCAGCGCCTGGCCATCACTTCCAGATCGCGTTGGCGCAAGAGCTGACGGACTCGCCGCTTCTGCTGCGTCTCGTTTCCTTCAACGCCTACAGCGAAGGCTGGGGGCTCTACGCCGAAGAATTGGCTGACGAACAAGGCTTCCACGAAGGCGATCCAGTCGGCCGCATCGGCTTTCTGCGCTGGCAGCTGTGGCGCGCGGCGCGGCTGGTCGTGGACACCGGCCTGCACGCACAGGGCTGGAGCCGTCAGCGCGCCATCGATTATCTGATCGCCACCACCGGCGACGCGCCTGGCATCATCGCCACAGAAGTTGATCGTTATATCGTCTGGCCCGGCCAAGCGTGCGGCTACGAGCTTGGCCGACGCGAGATCATGCGACTGCGCGAGCAGGCCCGAAACGAACTCGGGCCCGACTTCGATCTGCGCGGCTTCCACGACGCCGTGTTGCTCAACGGCGAAGTCCCGCTCGCCGTGCTGGACGATATCGTTGCCGCCTGGATTCCGGAGCAGCGCCGCTTGGCCGAGCGCGAGCGGCGCCGCCGCTAACGCGAAAAACACACAGGCGTGATCGCACGCAAACGCCGCAGCTGTGCCGCATCTCCGCCGCGTTCGGCAGGCTCCTTTACCGTGCACATCAACCGTGTCCGGACGGTTTCGGGAGGGAACGTCCATGCTGGCAAACATTCGCCGCGCAGGCCTTGGCCTGTGCATACTGATACTCGCCGCCTGCGCGGCATCATCACCAACACCCAATGTCGCTGAGCGCGACGAACGCGGGCGCGTTGACGATCAGATCGCGCCACCGCCGCCTCCACCCCCGCCGCCCGCGCCGATGGCGGCTGAGCAGCGCGCGTTTGGCGTCGCCGGCCGGGCTCAAGGCGGCACGCTGGCGCAAATGTCGCCGCAACCGATGCCGGGCGACATCGACCGCGAAAACTATGAGGATTTCGACGCCAATCCGATCCGCGTTGTCGCCGAAGATCCAGTTTCGACCTTCTCGATCGATGTCGACAGCGCCTCCTATTCCAATGTCCGCCGCTTCCTCACCGAGGGCCGGCTGCCGCCGCGCGACGCGGTGCGCACCGAGGAGCTGATCAACTATTTCCGCTACGACTATCCGTTGCCGCGCGATCGCTCGGCGCCCTTCTCCACCAACGTCACCGTCGCGCCCTCGCCTTGGGCTGAGGGCCGACAACTCGTCCATATCGGCCTGCAAGGCTACAACATCGTGCCGCGCGAACGCCCGCCGTTGAACCTCGTGCTGCTGCTTGATGTCTCAGGCTCGATGAGCGCGCCAAACAAGCTGCCGCTGCTGCAACAAAGCTTCCGCATGCTGATCGATCAGCTGAACGCGCGCGATCGCGTGTCGATCGTCGTCTATGCCGGCGCGGCCGGCACCGTGCTTGAACCCACGCCCGGCAACGAACGCAACCGCATCCTGGCGGCTTTGGATTCGCTACAGCCCGGCGGCTCGACGGCAGGCGCGGAAGGCTTGCGCCAAGCCTACGCTTTGGCCGAGCAGAACTTCAACGCCAACAGCGTCAACCGCGTCATCATCGGCACTGACGGCGATTTCAATGTCGGCATCGCCGATCCTGAGCAGTTGCAGGATTTCGTCGAGCGCAAGCGCGAGACGGGGATTTATCTCTCGGTGTTCGGCTTCGGCGGCGGCAATTATAACGACGCGCTGATGCAGCGCCTGGCGCAAAACGGCAACGGCGTCGCTGTCTATATCGATACGCTGAACGAAGCCCGCCGCGTGCTGCGCGACGAGATGGCCTCGAACCTCTTCACCATCGCCAATGACGTGAAGATCCAGGTCGAGTTCAATCCCGCCCGCGTCGCCGAATATCGCTTGATCGGCTACGAGACCCGCATGTTGAACCGCGAGGATTTCAACAACGACGCCGTCGACGCCGGCGAAATCGGGGCCGGCCACTCGGTGACGGCGATCTATGAAATCACGCCGGTTGGCGGGCCGACCTTCATCGATCCGCTGCGCTACCAACAGCGGCCGCAAGCCACGGGCACAGGCAGCGAGATCGCCTTCCTGCGCATCCGCTACAAGCTGCCCGGCGAAGACGACTCGCGCCTGATTGAGCGGCCGATCACCAATAGCGACGCGGTCTCCGATATCGCGCGCGCATCAGAATCGGCGCGTTGGGCCACGGCTGTCGCTGGCTACGGCCAGCTGCTGCGGGGCGATCCGTTCGTGGGCCAAGACTACGGTTTCGACGACGTGATCCGGCTCGCACAAGGCGCGCGCGGCAGCGACGAATTCGGCTGGCGCGCCGAATTCCTCCAACTCGCCCGCGCCGCCGAAACCGCCAACGCCCTCAATCCGCTGCCACGGCAACCGATGCCGGAACGGCGTCCCGTTACGGGCAGATAGCGTCACGCGTGGGGTGCGGGCATCGCCTGCACCCCACGCTCACGCACCTCACGCCGCCCAGACCAACCTTACGCCGGCTTCCGCCGCCGCTTCGGTGAGTTCTGCGTCGAGAACCGGGCCGTTCATGACCGGCTTCAGGGCTTGGCAGAGATCGGACTCCACGTATTCGCGCGCGTCGCGCTCATCGGATTCGTGGATCAGGATGTGAGTCGCGCCCAGGAGTTGGGCTTCGGGCCATTGTTCGTGCGCGGCGAGGCGCTTTTCGAGATTGCCGGTGCGCGAGATGAAGAGCGGCGTCCAGCCGCGGCCGGCCGGGCCGGGACGTGCGAAGCAATAAACGCCAGGCGCGTTCTCAAACTCAGCGTTGGGGCGGTGCACCTTGAACCGGTGCAAACGACCTGAAAAACCACGGAAAATTGCTTCGCTCATCATCGCCCCTCATCGTCGTTCGCTCTATGTTCTTAGTGATACGTGAGTCGGATGTTCTTGTAAAGTTCTGTTGCGACCCCGATCTCAAATTCCCCGCTTGCCCGCCCCATCTTTCGCGTGAGCGCCCATCCTGCGATCATGAGTCCAATGTCACACCCTCACGGCGCCGCTGAGCGGGCCGAACACATTGCTGAAGCGGAACGGCGTTGCGCGGCGGCGAACGAGAGCCTGACGCCGCTGCGCCGGCGCGTGCTCGAATTGCTGTTCGACAATCACGGGCCGGCGAAGGCCTACGATCTGCTGCCGTTGATCGATAGCGAGAAGCAGGCCAAGCCGCCGACGATTTATCGCGCGCTCGACTTTCTCGTGCGCATGGGTTTGGCGCATCGCATCGAGAGCTTGAACGCGTTCGTGGCGTGCGATGTTGGCGCGTGCGCGCGCTCGACGATTTTTCTTATCTGCGAAAAGTGCGGCGGCGCTGAAGAGTTCGACGCCGGCCACGCGCTCGTCGATCTCTCGGAAGCGGCGAAGAAGGACGGCTTTGCCATCAACCGCACCATGATCGAAGCGAGCGGCGTCTGCGGCGCGTGCCAAGCGGCGGCATGAGCCATCCGGCGCCCCTGCCCGCGCCGCTCTATCAGGGCAGCGTCAACACCTGGGAGTGCGACGAGGGCGGACACTTGAACGTCCGCTTTCATCTCGAACGCGCGATGATTGGGCTCGCACACATGGCGCGCGCGCTCGAAATGCCGCGCGCCTTCATCGCCGCCGCCGGCGCGACGCTCGTGCCGCGCGAGGCGCACATCCGGTTTCTGCGAGAAGCGCTGCCCGGCGCGCCGCTCACCATGCATGGCGGCGTCGTGCAGATGGATGAGAGCGAAGCCACTCTTTGCCTCGACATGCGCCATGGCGAAGGCGCGCCCGCTTCGTGCTTCACGTTCCGCGTAGCGCACGCTGAGACACGCCAGTTCCGCGCTTTTCCGTGGTCCGAGCGCACGCGCGAGGCGGGCAAGCGTTTGGCCTGCGAACTGCCGGCGCACGCCGCGCCACGCTCGATCGATCTGAGCAAACCACCCAGCGTCATCACACGCCAGGCCGCGATCGATGCAGGCGCCGCACGCATCGGCGGCGCGCTAGTGAGCCCCGATCAATGCGATGCGTTCGGCCGCTTGCGCGGCGAGCATTTCGTCGGCCGCATTTCAGACTCGGTGCCGAACCTGCTAGCGCAGTGGCGGCGCGAAGCGGGCGAAGCGAACGGCGCAACCCCCGCGGGCGCCGTGGTCGAAGCGCGCATGGTCTTTCGCCGCTTACCGCGCGCGGGGCAATTAATCGAAGTGCATTCAGGGCTGGTCGAAGTCGGCGAAAAAACGATCCGCTTGGTCCACTGGATCGTCGATCCGGAAAGCGGCAACGCGTGGGCCAGCATGGAAGCGCTGGCGCTCACCTTCGACACCACCACCCGCAAAACCATCACGCCGAGTGCTGAGGCGCGGGCAAGGATGGAGGGGCGGGTGGTGAAGCTGGCGGTGTGATTGGGGATTGGGTTTTCGGGATTGGGGATTAAGCAAAACGCCAATCGCTAACCCCCAATCCCAAATCCCCAACACCTATTCCATCCCATGATACTTGCGCCCCGCTTGCGCCAGCAGCGCTGCGCTTTCGATGGCCGAGCGGGCGCGGTCGGGGCGTTCCATCGGCAGGAAGTGGCTGGCGCCTTCGACGGTGGCGAGGCGTGAATCTGGCTTGATAGATGCAATTCTGTGCATCGCCGCTTCGCTAATGGTGGAGTGTTTCTCGCCGCGCAGCAGCACCAGCGGATCGGTGACACGCTGCAGCGCGCTCCACGGATCGTGACGCTGTGCGCAATAGGTTGCGGCTTCGAAGGCGGGGCGGCAGGCGAGCTTGAAGCCGCCGGCGCCATCCTCGATGAGGCCGTCGCCAACATAGTCCGCGACCATCTCGGGCGGAAAATTCTTGAACACGCCGCGCTGCGCAAACGCCTGTGTCGCGCTTTCCTTATCGGTGAAGCTGCTGCGCCGTTTCGCTGCGCCGCGCGCAAGCGGCATGGTCATGCGCTGGATCATCGGGCCAAGCGGCAGCTGCACGAACGCATAGCCAGCCGCCGGCAGGATGACCGGCTCCAGCAACGCCAAGCCGCTGACCAAATCCGTGCGCTTGCCCGCCGTAAGCAAGCACACCGTGGCGCCCATCGAATGCCCCGCGAGCGTCACCGGCGCGGTGCAGCTCTGCTCGAGCACAGTGATGAGATCGTCGCGATGCCGGTTCCAGGATGCATAGCCGAACGTCGGCGCCGGCAGCGTCGTCAGCCCGTGCCCACGCCCATCGAGCGCCCAGACATGAAAACGCTCACCCAGCGGCGCGAGCAGCGACCGATAAGTGCGCGCGTTAAAGCCGGTGGCGTGCAGGAACACGATGTCCGGGTTCGGCGTCACGGCGCCAAAGGCGATGCCGGCCATGCGGCCGTCGCGAAGATCGAAACTGAGGCGGCGGAAATTTTGAGCGGCGTCGTTCACAGCGGCAGGCAGTAAGGCAGTCGGACGATAAGGCAACCGATTCCTCCTCCTGCCCTACTGCCTCACCGCCCTATTCCCCTAGTCAACCAAACACCCGCCGCAAGATATCCGTCGTCCGCCGCCATGGATCGCGGCGGATGGCGCGTTCTTCTTCGGCGATAAAATGGAAGCAGCCGTCGAGCGCCTTGGCGGTCGAAAAGCTGATGATCTCGCTGCGCAGATCGGTGGTCATGCTGGCGAGGCCAACCTCGCGCAACGCCGAGCGCAACAGCGTAAATGCGCCCGACTGCGTCAGCGCTTCCGTCATCGGCGGACGCAACATGGAGGTGAGACGCGTGGATGTGCGTCCGCGCAGATATTGCGTTGCGCTGTCGTCGCCGCCGCGGACGATGTCGATCGCATCGCCGATAGTTATGGTGCGGACGGCGTTGGCGAACAGCCGCCCTGCTTCCGGCATCGTGCGTTCGGCAGCGCGATTCAAACTGCGCTGCAAATCGTCGAGCGGCGCCGACATGCCAAAGCCGGCGAGCGTTCGTTGGGTCTGGCCGAGTATGCCGGGCAGCGGAATGCGCACGGCGGGGTTGCCCCAGAACGCCTCCGGCTGCGCCAGACGCGTGGTGGCGTTGAGCGCCGCAAGACCCATCGCGTCGCGAATGCCGGTGCGGGCGTCGGCCTGCGTTAGGCCATCGAGCAGCGGCGTCTGCGCGAACGCGGGCGAGGCAACCGAAGCGCCGAGCAATGCGATCAGGGTGCGGCGGGAGTGATTCTGCATAGATCCAGTGTAGCGCACTCGGACCGCGGGCCTTTGGGCCCGCCTTGCCCAGCTCAAACGCGGGCCTGAAGGCCCGCGCTCCAATGCGTCACACTCCGTCACCAACTTTTATCGCCGCGGCCCATGACAGCGCCGCCCGAACACGCCATTGTTTCGCCCATGACGCTTTCGAACCTCATTCCCGAACTTCACTACCCGTCCCGGCTCGAAAAGCTGGTGGACGGCTGGGTGCATGGCGTGGCGTTCGCGCTCTTCACCTTCGCTGTGGTTGCGGCCCTGGGCCTAGCGATCTGGCAAGGCGGCCTCGGCATGGCGGCGGCGATCTCGGTTTACGCCATTTGCGTGATGACCATGATCGGCTGCTCGATGGCCTATAATCTGGCCGAGAATTCGAAGCGCAAATCGCTGCTGCGCCGCTTCGACCACGCCGCCATCTTCCTGATGATCGCCGGCACCTACACGCCCTTCACCACCATCCGCTTCGACGGCGCCTGGGCGATCTCGATGACGACGATCATATGGGCCCTCGCCATTGTCGGCGCCGCAGGCAAACTCTTCCTGCCAGATATCGGCAAAAAGATCTGGATCGCGTTTTACGTGCTGATGGGCTGGCTCGTGGTCGCGGCGATGGGGCCGATGATCGAAGGCGTGCCACTCGCCGGCATCATCCTGCTCGCCATTGGCGGGCTACTCTACACGCTCGGCATCCCCTTCTACGTCTGGGAACGCCTGCCCTTCCGCCGCGCCATCTGGCACAGCTTCGTCATGGCGGCGGCCGGCGTGCACTATGCAGCGGTGCTGACCGGCGTGGTATTTGCCTAAGGCGCTAGCGCGTTACTTTGAGTTCTGACGCACGCTCAGCTTCTGCGATAGCGGCAGCTAGATGCTCGCACTGTGCGACGCTTTCGAGGACTGACTGGGTAGCGATCGCCGCCCGCCCGCGCACGCACAACGACGCTGCTGCTGCCTCGGAGAAACTCGTCAGCCCACGGTCACCGCTAAGGACGCGCGTGGCGGAGAGGCCGCATTCAACACAAGACACTCGGTGGATCGGCATGTGCTGAGCGTGCGCCGAGTCCGTGACGCCTCTAAGACTTCAGAGTTCCAGTTTCCACAAGCGCCGCGTCACGGTTTTATATCAGATTTGTGACACTCACTCCCGCATTTGGGGAGTCGGCGACGACGACGAGCGGTTCGCGCTATAAGCAGCGCAACCAGTCCGTGAGGCATGACATGTCCGAGAAGAAAGACCTCAAACGCGCAGCGCAAGACGTGTGGTCGCGCGTGAAAACGTTGCGCAGCGACCGCGGTAAGCTCTATTCGCCCGAGGATCTCGAAGCCTCGGCCGCTGAGCTCGCGCAGTGCGCGACCGACCTGAAGCTCATCGCCAAACAAAAGAGCGCGCTCTCGGCAATGCCGGCAACACCGGCCAAAAAACCCAAGCCGGCCAAAAAGAGCAAGAAGCCCGCAGCTGAAGGCGACGCTTAAGCGCGCCGATCCCGCGCTTTGTCGCTGGTCGGAAACTCAGGTGCTGTTTTCAGAGGCGTTGGGTTCGCCTAACGTCTCCGCAAGGAGACGGTCATGACCGAGCCAACTTGCTTCAAACTCAGCATCGAAGACAACGTCGCCCACATCGTGTTGAACCGGCCCGAGGCGTTTAACGCCATGCCGCGGGCGTTTTGGAATGAGCTGCCGGCGCTCGTGAACGACATCAATGACAACGCGCGCGCCCGCGTCATCGTCATTTCCTCCACCGGCAAACATTTCAGCGCCGGCATGGATATTTCCGTCTTCACCGATGGCGAGAGCATCACGACGAGCGGCGGCGATCAGTATTCGCGGGCCGAGGCGTTCCGCCAATTCGTGCTCACGCTGCAGGGCACGTTCAACTGCCTCGACAATGCACGCATGCCGGTGATCGCGGCGATCCAGGGCGGCTGCATCGGCGCCGGCGTCGATATGACCAGCGCCTGCGATATCCGCTACGCCACCGAAGACGCGTTCTTCCAGATCGCCGAAATCAATATCGGCATGACCGCCGACGTCGGCACCTTCCCGCGCCTGTGCAAACTGATCCCCGAAGGCTGGGTGCGCGAACTCGCCTATGCTGGTCGGCGCTTGCCTGCCGCCAAGGCGAAAGAGATCGGGTTGGTCAACGAGGTGTTTCCCACGCACGAAGCGATGCTGGCGCACGCGATGGATCTCGCGGCGGAGATCGCCTCGAAAGCGCCGGTGGCCGTCGCCGGCTCCAAGCGCATGATCAATTACGCGCGCGACCATTCCATCGCCGACGGCCTCGACTACATCGCCACCTGGCAAGCCGGCATGTTCTCCCCACCCCACATGATGGAAGCGTTTGCTGCGAAGGCGCAAAAGCGCGATCCGGATTTTCCCGATTTGGCGCCGCTTAGAAAAAAGATGTGATGCCAGACAACGGGCCCCGGAATGACGGTGTTTTGTTTTCGTTGACAGTGTAGAGCACGCCCATGGACATCCGTTTCGTCTCCCCCGGCCGCAATCCGCCGCATGAGGTCAACGCCTTCGTCGAGATTCCGCAAGGGGGTCTGCCGGTGAAGTATGAGCTGGATCAGAAATCCGGCGCGCTCTTTGTCGATCGCTTCCTGCACACGTCGATGATGTATCCGAGCAATTACGGCTTCATCCCCGGCACCATGGGCGAGGATGGTGATTCACTCGACATTCTGGTGGTGACGCCGATGCCGGTGGTCGCCGGCTGCGTGATCCGTTCTCGCCCCGTGGGCGTGCTGTTGATGGACGATGAAAAGGGCGTCGATGAAAAAATCCTCGCCGTGCCCGTCGATGCACTGAACCCGTTCTACAAGGACGTGAAGACCTACGAAGATTTGCCGCCGCTGCTGGTGCAGCAGATCGCTCACTTCTTCACGCACTACAAAGATCTGGAGCCCGGCAAAATGGCCAGCGTCGGCGAATGGGCCGGGATCGATGTCGCGCACGAGCGCATCATGCTGGCGGTGCAGCGCGCGAAATGAGCCATGCTGCGTTGACGGCGCGCTTAGTCGAAGCGCTGGAGGGCGCCGCCGTGCGCGACGCTGAGGGCGCCGCACTCGTCTCGGCGACGTTTGACGTGCTGACTAACGATGAAGCCGCCAGGATCGAAACACGCGTCGTGCGCAGAACCCGCACACTTTTGTTCATGAGCGCCGATGCACGCAACGCCGCCGGCGCCTGCGTCGCGACCGCCTCCAGCGTTCACAAGATCAGCGCTTAAGCCCGCGGCGCGACCCAGCGCATCTCGACAAGCGTGGAGTCATGCAAGACGTCCGGATCGATCGCGTCGAACGGCTCGCTGGGGCCGTCATAGCCTTCGGGCACCTGATAGACGCGCCAGAAATTGCCATCCTCGGCCGTCGAACAGGCAAAGCCGGCCGAGCCGTCAACGATTTCAGCGTTGCAGAACCGCACCTGATCCGCCGGCGCCAAAGCAAACGTCGCAACGCCGACAATGTCGCCCGTCGGCCCGCGCGCCTGCGGCGAACGCGTGACGATTGAGTGGATACGATCACGGCCGCTGGTCGGGAAGATGCGGAACACCTCTTCGTCGCCAGCCGAAAGCGTGATCGCCTGGAACGCCTCGCCCTCAACCTGATCGTCCACTTCCGCGACGATGTAGTGCGCCGCGACGCCGCGCACCGCGTCGACGTTCATCGGCAGCGGATTGGTGATGCCGGCCGCGCCGCCCGGACCGATGGAAGAATCGTAGGTCGGCGCTTCGACAACCGGAAACTCTTCCTGCTCCTGCTGCGGCGCTTGTTGGCCGCACGCAGCCAGCGCCAACGCGCAAGCGATGACGAGACGCTTCATGAATAGACCTCAAACAAACCCGCAGCGCCCATGCCGCCGCCAATGCACATGGTGACGACAGCGTGCTTGGCTTTGCGCCGACGCCCTTCCAGCAGCACGTGGCCGACGAGGCGCGCGCCAGTCATGCCGAACGGGTGTCCAATAGCGATGGAGCCGCCATTGACGTTGTACTTCTCCGGATCGATGCCCAGGCGATCGCGCGAATAGAGGCATTGCGAAGCGAACGCCTCGTTGAGCTCCCAAAGATCGATGTCATCGACCTTAAGCCCCTGGCGCTCCAGCAAGCGCGGCACTGCGAACACGGGGCCGATGCCCATCTCGTCCGGCTCGCAACCCGCAACCGCGAAGCCCTTGAACAAGCCGAGCGGCTCAAGCCCGCGCTTTTCAGCTTCTTTTTCGTCCATCAGCACAACGGCGGCTGCGCCATCGGAGAGTTGGCTGGCATTGCCGGCGGTGACGAAATTGCCCGGCCCGCGCACGGGCTCCAGCTTGGCGAGGCCAGCGAGCGTGGTGTCGGCGCGATTGCACTCGTCCTTGGTGACGACGTAATCGACAAAGCTCTCGGCCTTGGTTTCCTTATCGACGACTTTCATCTTCGTCGGCATTGGTACGATTTCGTCGTTAAAAATGCCGGAGGCTTGCGCCGCCGCGATGCGCTGCTGCGAGCGCAGCGAATATTCGTCCTGATAGTCGCGCGCCACATTGTAGCGCTTGGCGACGATGTCAGCGGTTTCGATCATGGACATCCAAAGCTCGGGCTTTGTCTTCATCAGCTCTTCTTCGGTGACGCGATAGCGGTTGGCTTGGCCGCTCAGCTGCACCAGCGAGATCGACTCGACGCCGCCGCCGATCGCGGCCTTCGCGCCTTCGTTCATGATGTAGTGCGAAGCCTGGGCGATCGCCTGCAGGCCCGACGAGCAGAAACGGTTCACGGTCGTGCCCGAGGTCGTCACCGGCAGGCCGGCGCGGATCAGCGACAGGCGCGCAATGTTTTGGCCGGTCGCGCCTTCCGGCGCGCCGCAGCCGATGACCACATCTTCGATCTCAGCCGGATCGAGCTTGGAGCGCGCCACGGCGTGCTTGATCGCGTGGCCGGTCATCGCGGCGCCATGCGTATCGTTGAAGCCGCCGCGTCCGGACTTGGCCAATCCTGTGCGGGCGTAAGAAACGATGACTGCGCGACCCATGCGATCTCTCCTGATTTCCGGCGCACCCTAATAGCGGCAGCGCGCGCGTCAAAGCGCGTGCCGCCGCGTCAGGGCCGAATTGATGCTGGCTCAGAGCGCCTCGTTGTTCACGAGGCCGCCGCCCGGTGCGGGTTCGTGCACCACCGGAGGCGGCGCGCTGGCTGCGACCCCGCCCTGCTGGAAGATGCCGCGTCCGCGATCCTGGATCCATTTGGCGATATCCTCGGACAGCACGCCCGCGACGATGCCGACCAGCGACACCGTGAACGGATTGAGCGTCGCCGAAGTCGTCGCCTGCTGCACCGACGACGCGATCGAGAAGCCGGCGATTGCGGCGTTGGCGAGCACGTAAAACGCCAGAGCCGCGCACATGCCAAAGATCAAGCGCACAACGATCTCGGCCATCGTCACCGGCACGGCGCGATTGAGGTAAGCCGGAAAGAGATAAAGCAGCGCACCGAGCGCGCCCATAAGCAACACCAGGATCGTGGAAAGCAACGCCGGGTGGCCTTGTGCCAGATAGGCGCTAACGCCGAGCGGGCTCATCGCGGCGAGTGATTGCGCCTCGCTGCGCACGCGCCCGTAATGCTCGTAATCCGGCACGACGCTTTGCTGGAGCGCAAAGATGCGGCTGTTGGATTCCGCCACTTGGCCGCTCAATGCGCGCTGCCGTGCTTGCAAGCTAGCGCGATCGGCGCCGCTTTGATCGAGCGTTTCTTCGGTTTGCGCGAGTTGGCTCACCTGCGCGCGCAACGCCGCGACGTTTTGCTGATCGGTGGCGGAAAGGCTTGGCAGAGCGGCAAGTGAATTGATGCGTTGCGACAGCGCCTGTGCGCTCATGTCCGCGGCCGAGCTTCCAGCCGTCGCGACACTGGCGCGTTCTTCGACACCGGCGATGCCGCCGACGATTTCAGCACGCGCTTCGTTGGCGTCAGCTTCGGCCGCTTGCGCGGCAGCGTCGATGGCGGCGATCTGTTGTTCGACTTCGAGCAGCTGTCCGCGCGGCTCTGAACTCCCGCTCTCCAGCGCGGCGATTTGCGTCTCGGCGTCAGCCAAGCGCGAAAATGAGATCAGCCCGTTGGTCGAGGGCGAGATCTGCGCCACGCCGAACTGAAAATCGCGCGATGAGAACACCAGCGCGCTCAGCACCAGCACGGTGACCATCGCGACCGCCAGCACCACCCCCACGGCGAACTTATAAAATGTCATGGCCACCCCTTTTGGCTGTCCCGGCGCGCGGTCCCACGTCGCGCGCCGTCGGCGAGGACCTGTTTAGCGCAAACCTGAGCCCGTCGCAGGGGTGAATTAACCATTTCGGCGAGCGGAAGATGCTTGCCGTGCCCAGCGGATCACCATTGTGTGAATATTTTTTAGTTCGTTCATTTTTCTCTTGTCAGTGATTAGCAATCTCGGCAGTCTCGGCATTGGCGCTCCTCCCCAAGCAGCGCGACCAGCCTAAGGAGACGTTTTCATGTCGATTATCCGCACCACCGTTATCGCTGCTCTGCTGAGCGTGGGCTTCGCCGGCGCCGCTTATGCGCGCAACGAGGTCGCCACTATCCGCCTTTCCGCCCCGGCCGAAGACAGCCGCATCATCGCCGTCAACACGCTGTGGAGCTGCGACGGCGAAACCTGCCTGGCCCGCCCGAACCACGGCATCACCGTGCGCGCCTGCCGCCAATTCCTGCGCCAAACCGGCGCCGGCGTTCGCGTCGTCTCGTACGGCACCGAAGAGCGCGCGTTGACCGCTGAAGAACTGGCGCGCTGCAACGGCGATACGCTCGAAGCCTCTAACTAAGAACGAAACGCTTGAAGCCGGCCCCGTCTAAGCGGGGCCGGCGCTCATGCAGGCGTGAGGCCGCGCAGCGGTTCGCGCCATGCGTGGCGACCGCACGGCTGCAACGTCAGCGCCGTCACCGCCGGATCGTCGGCGATCCGCATCCGGGCTGATCCCGTCAATCCATCGACCAATGAGTGCGCCACCGGCGCGATCAGCTCGCCGTGGCGCGCCAGCACCAGCACGCCGTGCGCGCCCGGCCTGCGGCTATGCCCTTCGATCGAGGGCAGCGCGTATGTGATCCGCACGCGGAAGTCCTCGCCCGCCGTGACCACTTGATAGCGAGGCTGTTCGAACAGCGTTTCCGCTTCCTCATCGTCATAGACGGCCTGGATTGCGTCGGACGTGAAACGAATGCCCACGCCAGCCGCGCACGAGGCATCGCCGGTGCTCCAGAGCCCGGCGAGTTCGGTCGGCGGCTCGTCGCGAGCGCCGCAACCGGCAACCAGCGACAAGCCGAGCCAGACGATAATCCAGCGCGCCATGGCCTTTGGGCTACGCTGGTCCGGTTGATGAGGTCTGAACGTCGCAACAGCGCTGGTCAAAGTTCAGCCGGCGCCCCATGTCACCACCGCACTCACACACATGCTCACCCCCACACCACCACCACCGCCGCCGTTCCCCGGGCGCCCCGCCTCGGAGCTGCTCGAGGACCTCGTTGCGGCGTTCCCGGGCGAGCAGGTCAGTGTGGGCGAATTGATCGATCGGCTGGACTCGCGCGCGCATGGCATGCTGCTGCTGGTGCTGGCGCTGCCCATGTGCATCCCGAACGTGCCAGGCATCTCGACGATCTTCGGCATTCTGATGCTGGCGCCGGCGCTGCAACTCGTGTTCGGTTCGCGCCGCTTATGGGTGCCCAAGCGCGTGCGCTTGTGGAGCATTAGCGGCGAAGCGCTGCGGCGCACGTTTACGATGGCGGCAAAGCCGCTGAAGCGCATCGAGTATTTGATCAAGCCGCGCTGGTCGCGGCTGACGCGCTTTCCAGTGACGATCCTGGTCGGCCTTCAAACGCTGCTGATGGCGTTGATCCTCATCCTGCCGATCCCGTTTGCGAACTGGCCGCCAGGCATGACGGTGGCGATGACCGCACTCGCTTTGCTGCAACGCGACGGCATACTCATGCTGCTGACCCTTCCCGCGGCGGCGGCTTCCGTCGGCTCTGTTTATTTCGGCACGCGCCTGGGCCTCGCCATCATCAACAACATCGTTGAGTGGGTGCAGGGGCTATTTCCCGCGCTGCAGTGACGGCGCATACGCCCACGCCACAGCGCCGAGGCAGATGAGCAGCAGCACGGAATATTCCATGCCGTTGCGCCCGGCGCCGACGACGAACCAACCATCGGGATAATGCACCAGCACCGCGCCAAGCGCGGCGATGCCCATGTGCCCAAGACAGGCCAGCGTCACGAAGCGACGCGCGAGGATGAAGAGCGGCGCGATCAGTTCGTAGATCGTCACCGCGGCGGCCCAATAGAAGCCTTGCGGAAAGCCGATCGAACTCAGCCAATCGCCAAAGCCGGTGACGTACGGATCCCAATGGCTGGCGCGGAAAGCGCCGTGAATGAAGATCAAGATGGCCGTGCCGATGCGCACGACGGAGAGCGCTAATTCGGTACGATCCGCGTGTGCGCGCGGCCCTAGCATTAGCAGGAGCGGCGGATGAGCCAGCCGAGCTGTTCGCCCGAGCGATCCACCGCGGGCTCGGCGGTCTGGCAATTGCCCGCACGCGGCTGCGTGGCGCCGCGCTGGAATTCCGGATCGCCTTCGCCAGGCCGGCGATCGAGATCAGACACCGGCTCATACACCGAAACGCCGGAGCCCGAGGCGTCGGCGATGCACTCGCGCCGCAAGCCGTTCGACTCGCGCACGCGCACCATCACCTGCCCTTCGTCGATCGAGGACGCGAACGTCACCCGCGCCGGGCGCGAACCGACGCGCCCCATGCATGCATCGATCGCCGGGATCAGCTCAGGCAGCACGCTCGCCCAAGTCGGGCGCACGCCTTCATCGACGCCGCGGCGCGCGCAGCCTTGATAGGCGACGCCTTCGAACAGAACATGCGCGACGTAGCCGAGCTCGAGCCCGCTGGCGCTGCACGCTTGCTGCATGATGGTGATGGTCAATGGCCCCGCGAGCACGCGCATGCCGCGCTCGCGATAATCGCGCTCACTTGGAATACCACCGTCTTCGCCGAGTCCGGGACGCGAGAATTGCGCGTAGTCTTCGAGCAGCCGCAACTCCCACGCCGCTTCCGAGCCTTCGCTGGTGGCGTCGGGGTCCAAGCCGCCGGAGGCTTGGAACTCGCCTTCATACAAAGCGCGCTGCGTCGCGTTGGCCGGGCCGCCGAGTGCAGCCAATTGTTCAGCTGCGATTTCCGCTTCGCGTTCGGCATTCGTCGGCCCGCCGGCCGACTCCACCGGCGCTTCGCCTTGGCGCTGACAGGCGCTCAGCGCGAGCGCCGCCGCCACGATCAGGGCAACGCCCAGTCCACCGCCGCGCTTTCCGGTCCACATGGGACTTCCCCGTCTCGCCGCCGGCCTGAGTGATGGACCCGAGCCTTCCGTGGGGCGAGTATAGCCGCATGGACCGTGATTCCGGCGCCCCACTCTATGAGTTTTTCGCGGGCGGCGGTTTGGCCCGCCTGGGCCTAGAACCCGATTTCGCCTGCGTCTTCGCCAACGACATCGAACCGGCCAAGGCGGCGGCTTATTCGGCGGCGTTCGGCGAGGGCCACATGCGCCTGGGCGACATCTGGAAACTGAAGCCCGTCGACCTGCCGGGACACGCCGCTTTGGCCTGGGCCTCCTTCCCCTGCCAAGACCTCTCACTCGCCGGCGCCCGCCGCGGATTGGCGGCGCCGCGGTCGGGCGCGTTCTGGGGCTTCCATCAGCTGATCGAAAAACTGGGCCACGAAAACCGCGCGCCGGATGTGTTGGCGCTGGAGAATGTCACCGGGCTTTTGAGTTCACACGGCGGCGCCGATTTCGCAGCACTCGTGCATGCGTTGGACGATTTGGGCTATCGCGTCGGCGCGCTTGAGATCGACGCGGCGTTGTTCACGCCGCAATCGCGGCCGCGGCTGTTCGTGATCGCCGCGCGCAACGTGCCTGCGCATCTGATCGCTTCGGGCCCTTGCGAGCCGTTTCATTCGCAAGGTTTGCGCAACGTGGTCGCGCGTTTGCCCGACGGCTTGCGCAAGCGCTTCGTCTGGTGGCGGCTCGACGCGCCATCAAAGCGCAACACGCGCCTGGTGGATTTGCTCGACGATCAACCGATTGGCGCGACATGGCGCAGCGACGAAGAGACGGCGCGCCTCATCGATCAGATGAGCCCATTGCAGCGCGCCCGCCTCGACGCCCTGCGCGCCAGCGGGCGGCGCGATGTGGGCGCGGTTTTCCGGCGTATTCGCGTTGAACACGGCGAACGCGTGCAGCGCGCCGAAGCGCGGTTTGACGGGCTGGCGGGCTGTTTGCGTACGCCCGCCGGCGGTTCGAGCCGGCAGATGTTGCTGTTCGTGGAGGGCGATCACGTGCGCTCGCGCCTGCTCTCGCCGCGCGAGGCCGCGCGGCTCATGGGCGTGCCGGAAGATTATCCGCTGCCGAAAACGCAGACGGCGGCGCTGCACCTTGTTGGCGACGCGGTGTGCGTGCCGGTGGTGCGTTGGCTGTCGCAGTATCTGCTCGCGCCACTTGCGGGAGCCGCGCCACAGCGCAAAACGGCCTGATGCGCGCCGATGTCTTCGACGTAGAGAAACGCTCCGCCGTCATGCGCGCGGTCAAATCGCGTGACACCAAGCCGGAGCTTGTCGTGCGCGCGGCGGTGCGGGCGCTGGGCTATGGCCGGCGCTATCGGTTGAACGGCGCAAAGCTTCCCGGCAAACCCGATCTCGTCTTCGGCGCGATGCGCAAAGTCATCTTCGTGCACGGCTGCTTCTGGCACGGCCACGATTGTGCGCGCGGTTCGCGTCAGCCCAAGGACAACGCCGCGTATTGGCGCGCCAAGATCGCACGCAACCGCGCGCGCGACGCCGCCTCTATCGCCGCATTGGAGGCGGACGGCTGGGCGTCGCTGGTGATCTGGGAGTGCGAGACCAAAGCGGCGGCGCCGATGGCGCGGAGGCTGACCGCATTTCTGCGGACGGCGAAGACGCGGAACACTCATCGCGCCCCCGCTCGATCCGGTCAGACGCCATCAGCGCCGCCAAGGGCGTCGCGCCGACCAGGAGGATCATCGTCATCCACGCCGCCCCAGTTATTGCAATTCATTCGCAAGAGCAAATCATGCTTTGGTCGGCCGGTCAATCGATAGCGGCTGCGATCTAAGCGGCGGTGCGGGCGGCGACGACCGGGGCGTCGAGCGTGAAGGAAAAGAGCGAGCCTTGGCCCATTTCGCTCTTGGCCTGGATTTGGCCGCCCATCAGCCGGGCCAAGCGCAGTGAGATCGACAGCCCCAAGCCCGGCCCCTCGCCCTCGGCGCACATACGCGTGCGTCCGAAAATCATAGCCAGCTGCGCGCGTGACATGCCGGCGCCGGTATCGGCGATGGTGAAAGCCAAGCGCGCGCGCGTTGCGTCGATCGGCTGCGCGCGCAGCGCGACACGGACGCCGCCATGCGTCGTGTAGCGCACCGCGTTGGCGACGAGATTGAACAACACTTGCCGCACGCGCAGCGGATCGATCTCGACCAACGGCGGCATGGCAGGCGCGATATCGAGGAAGAGCTCGATTTCTTTATCCTGCGCCGCCGGTTTGAACGCCGCGACGACGCCGCGCACGATTTCGCGCGGATCGGCTTGCTTGATCTTGATGCGCAGCTGGCCGTTCTCGAGCCGATCGAGATCGGAGAGATCGTCCAACACAAGCTTCAGCACCTCCCCCGCTTGCGCCAATGTCGCGATGTGCGAGCGCGCTTGTGGCGTCGCAGCGGCGCGCTTCAAATGCTCGGCGGCGCCAATCAGCGCCATCATCGGTGTGCGCAATTCCGCGTTCATGCGCTGAATCATGTCGCTTTTCGCGGCTGCGGCGGCAGCGGCGGACTGGCGTTCGCGGATGGCCGCACCTTCGGCTTGCGCTTGGGCGGCATCCGATGCGAGCAGGCTGCGCCACAGATTGACGCCGAAGCCGATCAACAAGAACGCGCCGATCAGCGGCATGAGTTCGAGCGGATTGCGCGCGCCGCCGATCAAATAGTCCGCAATCGGCAAGCCCATCAGAAACGCAATCGTCGGCCCCACGCCCGCCGCCGAAAGTGCGGGCGTTGCGCGCAACGTCGCCGCCGCGTTGGCCAGGCCGCCGCAAATGTAAATCACCGCGAGAGTCTCGCCGGGCACGTAAGGTGCGAACCAAAGCATCGCCGCGATGATGTTGCCGTAAGCGCTCTGCGCCGCCGTCCAGGCCACCAGCCCCGCCAGGCGCGGTGGCGCATCGCCCTGCTCACACCGGCGCAGCAATCGTGCGTACACAGCACGGTCGATCAAGATCACGCCGACCAAGCCGACGAGCCAGACAAACGGCCAGATCGCGCCAAGCAGCGACGTCGCCACAGCGGCAACAATCGCGCATGACGCAATGCGCAGCCACGAATTGGCGACACGCGCCCGCGCCACGCTCATCAGCCCACGCAAGCGCCTGCCAGCCAGATCCGTGGTCCTGGCGGCGTCAGTGTCTGGAGAGAGTGTCCCGGCGGCGTCCAAAGTGTTCGGGAGTGTGACAGCGGCAAGCTGAAGCTTGGTTAATGTTGCCGTTGAACGAGCGTTCAAATGGCGCTAGTGCGGCTCTTGGGAGGAATAAGAAATGCGCCTCGCGATCATCGCCGCTTTGGCGGCTCTTGTGCTCGCTCCCCTGTCAGCCCGCGCCGAAGTGGTCAGCGCTTCGCCGAGCGCCTTCTTGATCCAAGCCGAAGCGGACGTCGCCACCACGCCGGATCAGGCTTGGCGCGCAATCGGCCGGATCGAGCGCTGGTGGAGCGGCGCGCACACCTATTCTGGCGACGCGAGCCGCCTCAGCCTGGATGTCCGCGCGGGCGGTTGCTGGTGCGAACGCTGGGGCCGCGGCCAATCCGTGGAGCATGGCCGCGTGGTTTTGGGGATGGAGCGCGAAGGCGTGCGCACGCTGCGCGTCGCGGCTGCTTTAGGCCCGCTTCAAGAAATGAGCGTAAACGCGGTGTTGACCTTCACCATCGCGCCGCACGCCTCCGGAGCCAGAATGACGATGACCTACCGTGTCTCCGGAGACGCAAATCTCGGCCTCGATCAGATCGCACCGGTCGTCGATACGGTGCTGATGGAACAATTTGGGCGTCTCAATCGCTATAGTGCATCGGGATCGCCAGAATAATTTCCGTTGTTCATTGCCGGCTCAGCTTGGCGGTACCAGTTTCCGTTTTGATGCGGGCAGCCTTCGCTGGCCCGCTAATGGGATATGGAGGGATTTTCATGATCCGCAAATTTATGGCGGGCCTCGCGGCCGTCATGTTCATTGCCAGCTGCACCAACGTCGATCCAGTGACCGGCGAACGCACCCGTAACAATACCGGCACAGGCGCCATTATCGGCGCTATCGTCGGCGCAGGCGCCGGCACGCTCGCCGGTGGCGACGACCGCCGCAACGCGCTCATCGGCGCGGGCATCGGCGCGCTCGCAGGCGCAGGCATCGGTCTCTACATGGACCGCACCTACGAAAACCTGCGCGAGCGGCTTGCCGGCACCGGCGTTGGCGTAACGCGCGTCAACCAACAACAAATCCTGCTCAACTTCCCGGCCGATCTCACCTTCGATTTCGACCGCGACGCTGTGAAGGCCCAGTTCGTGCCAACGTTGCGCGATGTCGGCAACGTCCTGCGCGAATATGAGCAAACCACGGTGGACGTGTACGGCCACGCCGACTCGGTTGGCGCCGATGCGTACAACCAAGACCTCTCGGAACGCCGCGCCATGAACGTCGCTTCCGTGCTGATCTCGGGCGGCGTCATCCGTCAGCGTTTGATCACGCAAGGCTACGGCGAGAGCCGTCCGATCGCGTCGAACGCGACCGACGATGGCCGCGCGCGTAACCGCCGCGTCGAGGTTTATATCAGCGCCTTCACCGGCTGATGAACGCCTAAATTGAACCACGAGACGCCGCCACGCTCACACGTGGCGGCGTTTTCGTTTTGAGGAGTCCGTTATGATGCGCGCTTTGATCCTGGTCGCTGCCCTCGCCGCTTGCTCGCCGCCGGCGCCGGAACGGGCAGAAACACCGCCGCCCGAGGCGGCAGCGATTGTGCCGACCGCCGTCGATAACATCGCGGCTATGCCGGCCTGGGGCGAAGCACGCGCCAACGGCGTCGATTTTCGCGGCGTCGGCCAAGAGCCGGGCTGGATGATCGACATCTACACCCAAGGCCGCATCATGCTTCTGCTCGACTACGGCGAAACGCTCACCGAATTCCCGCTGCCGGCGCCAGCCTATCCGGTCGAAGGCGCGACGCGCTACGACACGCAGGCGGACGGAAAGACGCTGAGCGTCATCGTGCGGCGAACGCCGTGCCAGGACGCCATGAGCGGCGAAGCGTTTCCCTCGACTGTGGAGATCGTGATCGACGGCCGCACGCTCAACGGTTGCGGACGGAGCGTCTAATGCGCGCCGTCTTCGCCGCCCTCGCGCTGCTCGGCGCATGCACGTCAGCGCCGCGTGACCTGCCGCCGCCGAACTTACCAGAGCGCACAGGCACTGACCCGATCATAGCGGCGCGCGCCGATGGCGTCGTTTTTCGCGCTGTCGGCGTATCGCCAGATTTTGTGCTGCACATCCACCGCAACGACGCGATGATTTATCTGAGCTGGGATGAGGGTGCCCAGGAGGAGACGTTCAACCAAGTCCGCGTCGTGCTGCCCGCCTATCGCGGCACGGTTTACGAGGCCAATACCGAACGCCACGATCTACGCGTCGAGATCCGCCAAGGCGTGTGCCGCGATCCAAACCTCGGGCCGGAGACATTCTCCGCGTCTGTAACGGTGCACATAGACGGCGTGGTGCGCCGCGGCTGCGGGCGGGAGCTTTAGCCCCGCTCAAATGCATGAGGGCGCACGCTTAAGCGCACGCCCTAATATTCGCATCAATGCGCTGAGCTTAGACGCGAACGGCCGGCTTGCGCTTCAGGCGACGCGCCGGGCCGGCATTGGACCAGACATCATTGCCCTTACGGTCGCGGCGATCGCCACGATCATTGCGCCCCTGCTCTTCACGCGCGCGGCTGGGCGCATGGCCCTGCTTGGCGTGCGCATTGCCGTGAGCATCGGAAGCGTGATGCTTCTTCTGCGCCGGCTTGCGGGCGGGATGCACTGAGCGGCCAGCCGGGCCCTTCGGGCGAACGACGCGTTCGTCGGCGCGCGGCGTGCGCAGCGACATGTCGGTTTCCATCACCGGCACCGCTTGCTTGGTGAGGCGCTCGATGTCTTTCAGGTAAGCGCGTTCATCCGGTGCGCAGAACGAGATTGCGATACCGCCAGCGCCGGCGCGCGCGGTGCGGCCGATGCGGTGGACATATTGCTCCGGCACGTTGGGCAAATCGAAATTGATGACGTGCGAGATGTCATCAACGTCGATGCCCCGCGCGGCGACTTCGGTGGCGACCAGAATCCGCGTCTGGCCCTTCTTGAAGCCGTCGAGCGCGCGCGTGCGCTGGCCTTGGCTCTTGTTGCCGTGGATGGCGTCGGTGCTGAAGCCGGCGCTCTCCAGCTTCTTCGCAACGCGGTCGGCGCCGTGCTTGGTGCGGGCGAAGACCAAAGCGCGTTTGATGCCCTTATTGGCCAGAAGCGCGTGCAGCAGATCCTGCTTCTTCGATTGATCGACGTGGATCACGGCCTGCTCGACACGCTCGGCGGTGGTCGATTGCGGCGCAACCGACACCTTTTCCGGACGGTCGAGGAATTGCGCGGCCAGTTCTTCAATCGCCGGCGGCATTGTCGCCGAGAAGAAGACGGTCTGGCGCGTGCGCGGCAGGATGGTCGCGATTTTGCGCAGGTCGTGAATGAAGCCCATGTCCATCATGTGGTCGGCTTCGTCGAGGACGAGGATTTCAACCTTGTCGAGCCGGATCGAACGCTGGCTTACGTGATCGAGCAGACGGCCCGGCGTGGCGACGACAATATCGACGCCGCGGAACATGGCTTGCTTTTGCTTGTGCATCGAAGCGCCGCCGAAAATGACGGCGGTAGAGAGGCCAAGGAATTTGCCGTAAGCGCGGAAGCTGTCGCCGATTTGCGCGGCCAGTTCGCGCGTCGGCGCGAGCACCAGCGTGCGGCAAGATTTCTCGCCCGCATGTTTGCGATCCTTGTGCAGGCGATCGAGAATCGGCAGCGCGAACGCCGCCGTCTTGCCGGTGCCGGTTTGGGCGAGACCGATGAGGTCGCGGCCCTTCTGCACGATCGGAATGGCCTGGATTTGGATCGGAGTCGGTTGGGTATAACCCTCAGCTTCAAGCGCCTTCAGGATCGGCGCGGAAACGCCGAGGTCTTGGAATGTGGTCACAATTGAACTTTCAGCCGCCCGCATCCGCGCGACGGCTCATCAGATCAGGAACGATGCGACGGCGAAGAAAGGCGGCGAGCTGCGTATTTTGCGCTCAAAGCCGAACGTCGATGGTGGCGTTCCGGGGGACCGCGTTCAGCGGGCGTCTTTGCCTGCGAACGGTCGCTAGAGCCGCATATCGGCCGAAAGCCTTTATAAGTCAATAACGCTCCCAGCATAGGCGCCCTGCATAAGGCGCGTGCTCACCGCCTACGCAGAGCCCATAATGCGCCGCTGAACCGAGCGCGCCGCGACGGAAACTGCTAGGCTTTCCGCCCATGGCCGATAACGCCTCCCCCTCCGCGGACGCCGAGCGCTCGATCGCGCAGAACCCGGACATTAAGTATCTCGGCCGCGTGCTGGGCGATGTTATCCGCGCTTATGCGGGTCAGACGGTTTTCGAGCGCATCGAAACCATTCGCGCCGCCTCGGTCGAGCGCCACCGCACCGATCTGGCGTCCGGCATCGCCACGCCGGCGCTCGACGCGCTTTCGCTCGACGACACGCTCGCCTTCGTGCGCGGCTTCATGTTGTTTTCGATGCTGGCGAACTTGGCCGAGGACCGCCAAGGCGGCGCGGCTGAAGCCGGCGCGGAGCTGGCGGACGCTGTGCTCGAACTGGAAACGCTCGGCGCGACGCGCGCCAAAATCGCTGCCTTTCTCGAAGACGCGCTGATCGTGCCGGTGCTGACAGCGCATCCAACGGAAGTCCGCCGCAAGAGCCTGATCGATCATCGCAACCACATCGCTGATCTGATGAAGATGAAGGATCAGGGCCACACAGAAACCGAAGGCGGTGATTTGATCGACCGCGCCATCCAGCGCCACGTCGCCATCCTCTGGCAAACCCGCCCGCTGCGCCACGAGCGCCTCTATGTCAGCGACGAGGTCGAGACCGCAATCGCGTACTTCCGCGACGTCTTTCTCAAAATCCTGCCCGGGCTCTATGCGCGCTGGCATCGCGCTTTGGGGGCGCGGCCGCCTTCGTTCCTGCGCCTCGGCAGCTGGATCGGCGGCGACCGTGACGGCAATCCCAACGTCACCGCCGAGTCACTCGACTACGCCCTGGCGCGCGGCGCCGAGACGGTGATCGAAAATTATCTCGATCAATTGCACGACCTTGGCGCGAGGCTCTCGCTCTCATCCGAGCTTGCCAGCATAACGCCAGAGCTTGACGCGCTCGCCAACGCCAGCGGCGATGACGGCGAAGCGCGACGTGACGAACCCTATCGCCGCGCCATCACCGGCATGTACGCGCGCCTCGCCGCAACTTATGCCGCCTTCACCGGCCACCCGCCGCCACGGCCATCGAAATATAAAGCCAAAGCCTACGCGAGTGCCGACGCGCTTCTCGACGATCTGCACATCGTGCAAAACGCGCTCGCCGCTAACGGCGATGGCGGCTTGGGGCGTGGCGGCGCGGTCGGGCGACTGATCCGCTTGGTCGAAACATGCGGCTTCTACCTCGCCACGCTCGATCTCCGGCAAAACGCCGACGTGCACGAACGCGTCATCGCGGAAATGTTCGCCGCCGCCGGTGTCACGCCCGATTATCTCGCGCTGCCGGAGGAAGAGCGCGTCGCGTTGCTGCGCGCCGAACTGGCCGGCAAGCGCCTGCTCTCGTTCCCCGGCGCGACCTATTCGGAAGAAGCCCAGTCCGAACTCGCCATCCTGCGGAGCGCGGCCGCAGCGCTCGAACGCTACGGCCCGCACTGCATCGACAATTACATCATCTCAAAGGCGGCGAGCATTTCCGATGTGCTCGAAGTATATGTGTTGTTGAAGGAGGCCGGCGTTTATCGCGCGGGCGAGGCGTGCCCGATCATGGTCGTCCCACTGTTCGAGACCATCGAAGACCTCGAACGCGCACCCGCCATCATGAGCGATCTCTTCGCGCTGCCGGAGTTCACCGCGCTGGCGACAGCGCGCGGGCATCAGGAAGTGATGGTCGGCTATTCGGACTCCAACAAGGATGGCGGCTATCTCACTTCGGTGTGGAGCCTGCACGAATCCAGCCGTGCGCTCGCGCCTGTGTTTGAGCGCGCCGACGTGGCGCTGCAACTCTTCCACGGACGCGGCGGCGCGGTGGGCCGGGGTGGCGGCTCCTCATTCCAGGCTATTCGCGGTCAACCGCCGGGCACGGTGAACGGCCGCATCCGCATCACCGAACAAGGCGAAGTCATCGCCGCGAAATACGGCACCCGCGAAAGCGCCATCGCCAATCTCGAAGCCATGGCCTCCGCCACGTTGCTCGCATCAATGGCGCCGCCCTCGCTCAGCGCGCGCGACGAGAAGCGCTTTGCGGCGGCGATGCAAAAGATGTCCGACACCGCGTTCGCTGCCTATCGCGCGCTGGTGTACGAGACGCCCGCCTTCAACGCCTTCTTCCGCCAGATTACGCCGATCGCGGAGATCGCAGGCTTGAAGATCGGCTCGCGCCCATCGAGCCGCACCAAGTCCGACCGCATCGAAGATTTGCGCGCTATTCCTTGGGTGTTCTCATGGAGCCAAGCGCGCATCATGCTGCCGGGCTGGTACGGCGCCGGCCACGGTCTCGCTGCGTGCGATGATCTGAAACTGCTGCGCGACATGGCGCAAGCGTGGCCGTTCCTACGCTCGACGCTCGCCAATCTCGAAATGGTGCTCGCCAAGTCCGACATGGGCGTGGCCGAGCACTATCTTTCACTCGTGGAGGATCGCGCCGCTGGCAAAGCGATCTTTGCTGAGATTCGGGATGCATGGCGGCAAACGCACGACGCCTTGCTCAACGTCACCGGCCAGTCGCGTCTTCTCGAAATGCAGCCAGCGCTCGACAAATCAATCCGCCTACGCCTGCCCTACATCGAGCCGCTCAACTTCCTGCAAGTGGAGATGCTGAAACGTCACCGCGCCGGCGAGGACGACCCGCGCATCCGCGAAGGCATTCAGCTCTCCCTCAACGCCATCGCAACGGCGCTGCGTAATAGCGGTTAAGTAGCGGGCAGCGGCGTCTCCACGCGAAAACGCGGACGCCACTCGCGCAACTCCGCCACGAAAATCCCACTCGTGATTGCAGGATCGGCGGCGAGAATGGCCCGCGCCTCGTCGATGTTCACGGCGCTGACGATCGCCATACCGCCATCGTCGCTCGCGTAGCCGCCTCCCGCAAAGAGGCGCCCTTCTGTCTGCAATTGGCGCATGTACGCCGCGTGCGGTCCGAGCCCCTGCTCACGCATCGGCACGCCCTCGCGCCAGGCCGGACCGCGCGAATACTGAAACAGAAAGATTTGCTGTACCGCCGCCGCTTCCGCTTGCGCACGAGCGCCTGTCGCACAAGCAGGCGCGACCGCGAGCATCGCCGCTACGAATATCATTCCGACCAATCGGCTCACCATCCCACCCTCCCGGCGCGTGACTGGACTTTTTGGCGGCATACCATATGGTATGGTATGGAAAGCGCAAGCCCGAATCGGCGCCGAAATAATCATGGCTAAGGCGAAACCACGTTTCGGGCGCGACCACTGGATCGAGTTGGGCATCAACCTCTTGGCGCGGCACGGCGCGGAAGCGATGACGCTGGAGCGGCTGACGACCGCCGCCAAGAAAACGCGCGGCTCGTTCTATCATCACTTCGAAGACATGGACGCCTATCTCGGCGCCCTTGGCGAGCACTGGTTGGCGCTTGAGATTGACGGCAAAATTGCCGAAATCGACAAGCTGACCGTCTCAGGCAAGCGCCGCGAAGCGTTAGCGCGCCACGCCGCCAACATCGATCACGGCTTCGAGCGCGAGCTGCGCCGCTTGGCCGCCACAGCGCCGGTTATCGCCGCCATCGTTGCGCGATCGGACGACAAGCGCATCGCGTTCTTGGTCCGCATCTTCCGCAGCGAGTTGGGCCTAGAGGCCGCGGAGGCGCTCGCACGTGCACGAGCGCAGCACTGCTTTTTCGTCGGCGCGCAGATGGTGTTTCCGGATGCCGACGCGCGCTTCCGGCTCAACCTGCAAAAGACCATGGGCGCGACGCTGTGGCGAAAATAGCTACGCCGCCGGTGCTTCGACGAAGTCTTTCCAGTTGCGCATGTAGGTGATGAATTTTGGGCTGAGGCCCTCGGACGCGAGATACGCTTCGCTCACTGGCGTCGCGATCGCGGTGAAATTCGGATCGGCGGCGGCGCGCTTGGCGAAATCGTGGTGCAGGATGGCGCCGCGTCCAATGATCGGGAAATCGTAGCCGGCGTTGATGACGGCTTGCGCATCCGCCGCGCTCATAATCTTGCCGGCCGCACCCAAGCGCACGTCACCGCGATCGAGGTCGGCGAAATAGGACGCGAGCGTGCGGCCCTTGAACGCTTCCATCTCCGGCTCTTTGGTTACGTCCCACAACGACATATCGATGAAATCAACCTTCGCATCGCGCATGAGCTTTTGCGCCACGTCGCGGATTTCCGGCAGCACGAGGCCCCAACGCTCGGGCGACAAGCGCACGCCCAGCGTGAAGCCCGGCTTCGTCGCGGCGCGAACGCCGTCAATGATCTCAAACAGGAATCGCGCGCGGCGTTCAGCGTCGCCGCCATAAGCGTCATCGCGGCGATTGAGTTCCGGGCTGAGGAACGAGCAGATCAGATAACCGTGGGCGCCGTGCAACTCGGCGCCGCCAAAGCCGGCGCCTTCGGCGCGCACGGCTGCGCTGATGAAACAATCGCGCGAATGCTGGATTTCATCCAGCGTCATCGCCTTGGCTTTCAGCTTTTCGTCATCGGACGGCGCTTTCGGATTGGTCATCGCGCGCAAGCCGCCATGGTGCAGCTGCGCGATCGAAAGGCTGCCGTACTCGTTGATCTTGGCCGCAAGGCGCGTCAGACCCGGCAAATGCTTCTCATCATGAAAGCCAAGCTGCCCCGGAAAGCCGACTCCTTCTTCCTGCACAGAAGCGGCGCACGTCATAGTGAGCCCGAACCCGCCCTCGGCGCGCATGGTGAGCCAGCGATACTCTTCGTCTGACAGCACGCCATCATCATGACTCTGCGTGTTGGTGAGCGCCGCCAGCACGAAGCGGTTCTTCAGCGTGGCGCCGGAGCGCAGCGAGAGCGTGTCGGTGAGTGTGGTCATGACGCCCAAGATAAGGGGGCGCACGGAAAGCGCACCCCCTTACCTTGGGGAACGTCAGAAATCACTGCCCGCGGCAGAAGCTTGTGTTGGTCGATTGCTTGTCGCCGTCGTCGTAGAGCACTTCGATGGCGTAGCGATCTTGATGCATTTGCGCGATGCGCGCCGGATACCAGACGCCATCGCTCCAGCGGCACTCAAGCGGCGTCCCGGGCGCCCAATCGAGCACGCGCACATTAGCCGACGGCTCTTGGCCGACATCGCCATCATCATATTGAAGCGAGATCACGTCGCCCGCGCGCTCGGTGACGATAGCGGGATAATACCAGGTCTGGTCGCCTTCCCAGCGCGCCAGCACCCAATCGCCAGTGTTGAACGACGTCGCTTGCGGCGCAACCGTCGCGCACGCGGCCATCGTCAACGCCAACGCGGCCAGCGCGATCGATTGCAGTACAGATTTCATAATGCCCCCAACGCGCGCATTTTGCGCGAGTCGGATTTTTGCACGGCCCTTCGAGCGCTTCAAATAAGGCGCCCTCAGGCACCACATACCAAGTTCGATGGCAGCTTCAGCGCAGTGATGTAAGCTGCGCGCTCAATGCGCTGGCGCGAGCAGCACCATACGTGCACCTGAGGCATAGCCCATGGCGGTATAAATTGGGCGGCCAGCATCGGTGGCGTGCAGCGTCGTGCGCTTCACCCCCATCAGCTTCTGCCCTTCCTGCACGGCGTGGCGCATCACCGCTTCCGCGTAGCCTTTGCCCTGTGCATCCGGTGCGGTGGCGACGAGCGCGACATAGACGGTGTTCGCGGCGGGAAACACGCCTGTCGCCGCCACGGGCCTGTCCCCAACATAGCCGACGAAGCCAAGACTGTCGGCGCGCCACAGCGCCATATTAGACAGGGCCCCTAACATCTCGCGCGGCATGCCGTACGCATCGGCGTTCAGCACGGCAATGTCGCGCGCGCCGGAGTCATCGACGACACAGCGGATGTCGAGTTCGGCGGGCTGCGGTCGGCGCGGCGGAGCAAGGTCTTCAGCTTCCATCGCCGTCATCGGCACCGCGGGCGCGTAGCCCTGCTGCGCGACGAGCTCTTGCCAATTGGCCGGAAGCCAATCCTCGCGCAAGAGGCCGCCGACAGGGTGCGCGGCCGCCCGCGCACGCGCCGCGCCAGCGGCAATCACCGCCTGCAAGGTTTCCGGCGTCGTGGCGGGGTCAAGCGGGATCCAGACGTTGAAGAAGAAGCTGGGCACGTCGCAGAAGCACGACACCAGCGCGTTGGACTCTTCGTACTGCGGCGCGGGCAGGCGCCCAGTCATCAACTTCCAAGCATCCGCGAATAGCCGAACCGCGTCCGTTCGCATGTGACCCCCCATACAAAAGGGACCGCCCGAAGGCGGCCCCTTCCAACTTTAAGCCGCCTTCTTCTCCTTCGCGCCGAAGCGGTCGTAGAAGGTCTCGTTCTTCGCGGCCATGTCGCGCAGGAGTTTGTTCGGGCGGAAGCGTTCGCCGTACGTGTCGGCGAGACGATCGGCTTCTTCGACGAACTTCTTCGTGCCCCAGAAGAGATCGATGTAGCTGATGCAGCCGCCGCTATAAGGCGCGAAGCCCCAAGCGAGGATCGAACCCACATCCGCGTCGCGCGGATCGGTGATCACGCCTTCTTCGAAGCAGCGCGCGACTTCGATGCATTGGCGGAAGAGGAAGCGCTTGGTCAGCTCCGTCTTCAGCTCCGGCGGGCACTCTTTCACTTTCACTTCGACGCGTTCGCTGAGGCCCGGCCAAATACGCGTCGGCTTTCCGTCGTCGCCATATTCGTAATAGCCCTTGCCGCCCTTGCGGCCGACGCGGCCTTTGTCTTCGACGATCCACGACAGCAAGTTCGCGCGCGGATCTTTCTTGTAGTCCTGCTGCGTCAGCTCAGCGTTGGTCTTGCCGATCTTCAGCGCCGTATCGAGACCGACGCTATCGGATACTTCAAGCGGGCCCATCGGCATGCCACACTGGCGACCGACATTTTCGATGATCGCAGGTGCAATGCCTTCCATCAGCATCTCAACGCCTTCGGCCGGATAAGTGCCGAAGCAGCGCGAGGTGTAGAAGCCGCGGAAATCGTTCACGGTGATCGGCGTCTTCTTGATTTTGATGACGTAATCGATCGCCTTGGCTTGGGTTTCGGCGGTGGTTTCCTTGCCCATGATGAGCTCGACGAGCCCCATGCGCTCGACCGGCGAGAAGAAGTGGATGCCGATGAAGTTCTTCGGCCGCGCCGACGCTTCGGCGAGGCCCGTGATCGGCAGCGTCGAGGTGTTGGAGCCGAACACGGCGTTTTCGCTGAGATGCGCTTCGGCCTTCTTCGTGACTTCGGCTTTCAGCGCGACGTTTTCGAACACGGCTTCGACGACGAGGTCGGCGCCTTTGATCAGCGAATAATCGGTCGAGGGCGTGATGCGGGCGAGCAGCTCTTCGCCCTTTTCCTTGGTGATCTTGCCGCGCGAGACGTCCTTATCGACGATGCGCTGCGAATAAGCTTTGCCCTTCTCGGCGCTCTCTTGGCTGACATCGAGCAACACAGTCTCGATGCCGGCCTTGGCTTGCACATAAGCGATGCCCGCGCCCATGAGGCCCGCGCCGATCACGGCGACCTTCTTGATGTCGTAAGTCGGGATGCCTTCGGGGCGATTGCCGCCTTTGCCGAGCGCCTGCATGTTCACGAACAAGGTGCGGATCATGCCCTTGGCCTGCGGTGTCGCGGCGGTCTTCAGGAAGTAGCGCGACTCAATACGCAGCGCCGCATCGATCGGCACCTGCATGCCTTCATAGATGCACGACAGGATGTTGCGCTGCGCAGGATAGTTGAGGTTGGTCTGCTTCGAGACCATGGCGTTGCCGCCGACGGCCGCCATCGCGCCAGCCGGTGTGAACGGGCCGTCCTTCACCTTGTAGCCTTTGACATCCCACGGCGCGACCGCGGTGGGCTTGCCTTTCAGCCACGCTTTCGCGGCTTCGACCGTTGTGCCAGCCGGCACGACTTCATTGATGAAGCCCAGGCCCTTGGCTTCCTGCGGCGACTTATCAGCGCCTTGCAGGATCATCATCGCGGCACTCTGCACGCCGATCAGACGCGGCAGACGTTGCGTGCCGCCAGCGCCCGGCAGCAGGCCAACTTTGGATTCCGGCAGGCCCAATTTGATCTTCGGATTGTCGGCAGCAACGCGATAGTGGCCGGCGAGCGCGAATTCCAAACCGCCGCCCAGCGCCAAGCCTTCCAGCGCAAACGCCACCGGCTTGCCGCAGGTTTCGAGATCGCGATAGACGCGATTCAAACCAAAGCCGCGCTCGAATTGCGCCTTCAGCTTTTCGTCTTCCGTCTTCGGCGCACCTTCGGCGGCGACGCCGCGTTCGTTCATCTCACCGAGATCGGCGCCGGCGCAGAAGCCCGTCGTCTTGCCCGAGGTGAACACCACGCCCTTGATCGCATCGTCGGACTTGATCTTGCCGACGATCTCATAAAGTTCGCGGATCACGCTCGCCGTGATCGTGTTCATGGAGCGGCCCGGCACGTCGAACGTGATGAGCGCGATGCCGTCGCTGTCGACGTCGATCTTGAAGTTTTCCATCCGACCTACCCTCTACATATCTTCTTCATTGCGAACGGCGGCAGCCATAAAGCCGCCGCCGCCCGTCGTCTCAGTTTACGCGTTCGATCACAGTCGCGGTGCCCATGCCGGCGCCGATGCAGAGCGTGATCAAAGCGCGCTCTTTGTCGGCACGCTCAAGTTCATCGACCATGGTGCCGAGGATCATCGCGCCCGTCGCCCCGATCGGGTGACCCATGGCGATAGCGCCGCCATTGACGTTGACCTTCTCCATGTCGAGATCGAGCGCTTGCACCCAGCGCAGCACGACGGCGGCGAAGGCTTCGTTCAGCTCCCAGAGATCGATATCTTCTTTCTTGAGGCCGAGCCGCTTCATCAGCTTGTGCGTCACGTGCTCGGGGCCGGTCAGCATGATCGAGGGCTCTGAGCCGATCGACGCGCCGCCGAGGATGCGCGCGCGCGGCTTCAGGCCGAGCGCTTCGCCCATTTCCTTGGTGCCGATCAGCACGCCGGCTGCGCCATCGACGATGCCCGACGAATTGCCAGCGTGGTGGACGTGCTCGATCCGCTCGATTTCCGGATAACGCTGTTGAATGACAGCATCGAAGCCCGGCATCACTTCACCTTGCATCTTGAAGCTTGGCTCCAGCGCGCCGAGCGATTGCAGCGTGGTTTCCGGACGCATGAACTCGTCGTGCGCCAGCAACGTCGCGCCGAGTTGATCCTTCACCGGCACGATCGACTTCTTGAAGCGGCCCTCTTTCCACGCCTTGGCGGCGCGCTGTTGCGACTGCACCGCGTATTGGTCGAGATCGGTGCGCGAGAAACCGTACTTGGTGGCGATCGCATCCGCAGAGACGCCTTGCGGCGTGAAGTAGGTCTTCATCGCGATCGACGGATCGGTCGCCCACGAACCGCCGGTCGAGCCCATCGGCACGCGGCTCATGGATTCGCAGCCGGCGCCAATGGCGAGCTCGGCTTCACCGGATTTCACTTTCGCGGCGGCGATGTTGCAGGCTTCCAGGCCCGACGCGCAGAAGCGTTCGACTTGGACGCCGGCGACGGTTTGCGCGTAGCCCGCATTCAGTACAGCGATACGCGGCAGGTTGCCGCCTTGCTCGCCGATCGGCGACAGCACGCCCATGTAAACGTCATCGACCTTCGAGGTGTCGAGGTTATTGCGATCGCGGATGGCTTCCAGCACTTGCGTCGCCAATTGCAGCGACGTTTGCTCGTGCAGCGAGCCGTTCGCTTTGCCTTTGCCGCGCGGCGTGCGCACCGCGTCAAAAATATAGGCCTCAGCCATAGTCGTACTCCAACGTTTGCGGCGCGCGCGCCGCTCACCCTGCATGGGACCGGAGTCGTCCCGTGGCGCTTTGGAGCGCCTACTCCGCTGACCGCTTGCGCCGGGCTGGCGCAAGCGCGGCAAACTAGTGCGCCTCTCCATCCGCGATGGCGACGTCGCCGCGGAACGAGTTGGCGATGAAACAGGCTTCGTGCGCTTTGTGATGCAGCTCGCGGATTTCCTCCGGCGTCGGCTGCTTCTCACCAGACCATGCGATCTCCGGATTGAGCCGCACTTGCGTCATCGCCATGCGGCCGCGCTCATCCTTGCCCATCACGCCCTCGGCATTGTCGACATAGACATCGACGACGAATCCGCCACGGCGCGCGAAATCGAGAAAGAACAGCATGTGGCACGACGACAGCGACGCCACGAACATCTCTTCGGGATCAACCGCATCTTCGCGCGACAGCGGCACGCGCACGACATGCGGCGAAGATGACGCCGGCATCGTCACGCCGCCATCGAACGCGATCTCGTGCGCACGGGAGTACTTGCCGTCCGAGAACAACTCATCGTTGCGAAACCAACTTAGCGTGGCTGTGTAAGCGTCCATCAAAAAGCCTCCGCGGCGAGCGCCATAACCGGCTCGGCGCCGCTCTTCAGCTTGGCCAAGTGCGCACCGGCGTCCGGCGTCATGCGCGCCAGGAAGTAGCGGCCGGTGGCGAGCTTGGTGTCGTAATACGGATCGGACGCGCCGCCGTTCTTTTTCGCTGCGAGGGCGGCCTTGGCTTGCAGCGCCCACATGTAGGTGAGCGCGGTGATGCCGAAGAGATTAAGGAAATCGTGGCTGGCCGCGCCGGCATTATCGAAGTTCGACATGCCGTTTTGCATCAGCCACATCGCGCCATCCTGCATCTGCGCCTTCGTGGTGCGCAGGCCTTCGACGAACGGCGCGAGGTCAGCGTCGCCGTCATTGGCTTCGATGAATTCGTCCATCTCCTTGAAGAACGCGAAGATCGCGCGGCCCGCATTGGCGCCGAGCTTGCGTCCGACGAGATCGAGCGCCTGGATGCCGTTGGCGCCTTCGTAAATTTGCGTGATCCGGGCGTCGCGCACGAACTGCGACATGCCCCACTCTTCGATATAGCCGTGCCCGCCATAGACTTGCTGGCAATTGGTGGCGTTGGCGTAGCCTTTGTCGGTGAGATAGCTTTTGAGCACCGGCGTCATCAGGCCCATATAGTCGTCAGCCTTCTGACGCACCTCGTCATCGGGCGAGACCAGCAGCAGATCGCCCTGGATCGCCGTCCAGAATGCGAACGCACGAGCGCCTTCGTTGAAGGCGCGCGCATCCATCAGCATGCGGCGGATATCCGGATGCACGATAATCGGATCGGCGGGGCCGTTCGGATTTTTCGCGCCTGTGATCGAGCGTCCCTGCAGACGATCCTTCGCGTAGATCACCGCGTTCTGGTACGCGACTTCCGATTGCGACAAGCCCTGCAGCCCGACGCCAAGCCGCGCCACGTTCATCATCGTGAACATGGCCGCGAGGCCCTTGTTCTCGATGCCGCAGAGATAGCCAACAGCATCGTCGTAATTCAGCACACACGTGGCATTGCCGTGAATGCCCATCTTCTCTTCGATCTTATCGCAAACAACGCCGTTGCGCGCACCGAGCGAGCCATCTTCGTTGACCAGGAATTTCGGCACGACAAAGAGCGAAATCCCCTTCGTCCCCATCGGCGCGCCTTCGATGCGCGCGAGCACGAGGTGGATAATGTTGCTGGCAAGATCGTGCTCGCCAGCGGAGATGAAAATCTTTTGGCCGCTGATGCGGTACGTGCCGTCGCTCTGCGGGATCGCTTTGGTGCGCAGCATGCCGAGATCGGTGCCGCAATGCGGCTCCGTTAGATTCATCGTGCCGGTCCATTCGCCGGTCACGAGCTTCGGCAGATATTTCTGCTTCAGTTCATCGCTGCCGTGATGATGGATGGCTTCGTAGGCGCCGTGGCTCAAACCCGGATACATGCCGAACGCCATATTGGCCGACGACACCATCTCGTTCCACGCCAGCGCCACGATGTGCGGCAAGCCTTGGCCGCCATAAACCGGATCGCTCGAGAGCGCGGGCCAGCCAGCGGCGACGAGTTGGTCGTACGCGTCCTTGAAGCCCGGCGGCGTCGTCACCGAGCCGTCGGCATGGCGCGTGCAGCCGTGCTCGTCGCCAGCCTTGTTCAGCGGCGCCAGCACGCCTTCACAAAACTTGCCGCCCTCTTCCAGCACAGACTCGATCAGATCGAGCGGCGCGTCGGCGAAGGTCGGCAGATTGGAATAGCGCCCGATATCGAGCACGTCGTTCAGAAGGAATTTGTATTCGCGAAGTGGCGCCTTGTAGGACGGCATCACGCGCTCCCTATTTTTGTTTCGTCTTCTATAGGCGCGTTAGTGCGCGTCTTCGAGACGCTTCTTGGCTTCCTGCTCAAATGCCCGCGCATTCGCCATCGCCGCAGGCGCGGCGGGCTTGGCCAGGAACTCTTCGAGCTTGGAGATATTGTCCGAGAGCGTCTCGATCGCAGCGTCGACGTCCTCGCGCTGGGCCTCGAGGGCGACGATGCGGGCTTTGTACTTCTTCAGCGCCGTTTGCGCCTGGGCGCGCTGGTCGACCTTGTAGAGGTCGAGGATCTCTTTGATCTCGATGAGAGAGAGGCCAACGCGCTTGCCGCGCAGGATCAGCTGCAGGCGGGCGCGATCGCGGTGCGAATAGACGCGGTTCATGCCGTCGCGGCGCGGCGTCAGCAGGCCTTTATCTTCGTAGAAACGCAGCGCGCGAGGCGTGACCTCAAACTCGCGGGCCAGCTGGGAAATCGTGTAGGTGCGCTCGGTTTTCGTCATGGCGGCGGCCTCCCTAAGGCTTCTGCCATTCCAGATAGCTTCCGTTGACGTAAGCGTCAAGAAAAGTTGACGGGGCCGTCATTAATTTATTTGAGAGCCAAAAGCTCCGGCTTGATGTCGGCCGGCGTCCGGCAGCCGTTGAGCGCCATGGTTATATCCAGCTCCGCCGCCAGGTATTCCATTACCGCTTGAACGCCGGCCTCCCCGCCCAGCGCCAGCCCGTAGACATAAGGACGGCCGATCGCGACCGCGCTCGCGCCCAGCGCCAGCGCCTTGAAGATGTCCGCCCCGCAGCGCACGCCGCTATCCAGCATCACTGGGATTTTGCCGTTCACCGCCGCGACCACGCCCGGCAACACGTCGAGCGTGCCGATGCCGCCATCGACCTGCCGACCGCCGTGATTGCTCACAAGGATGCCGTCATAGCCTTCGCTCACCGCTTTTGCGGCGTCGTCAGCGCGCATGATGCCCTTCAGGATGATGGGCAGTTTCGTCCACGATCTGATCTTGGCGATGCGCGCCCAATCGAGGCTCGGGTCAGAGAACAGCTGCGTGAACTGCACCGCCGCGCCGAGCGGGTTTTCCTCCGGCGTTTGCGCGAGCATGCCGCGGAAGACCGGGTCCGATGTATATTGCGCGATCCCCATGCTGCGCAGGAACGGCGAATAGCCAATATCGAGGTCGCGCGGGCGCCAGCCGAGGATCGTCGTGTCGAGCGTGATGAAAATGCCTTTGCAGCCGCACGCCTCGGCCCGCCTCACGAAGCTCTCCGCCAGCGCGTCCGACTTGCCCCAATACAATTGATAGAACCGCGGCCCATCGCCATTGGCTTTGGCGATCTCCTCCATCGGAAACGACGCCTGGCTTGAAATGATCATCGGCAGGTTTAAGCGCGCCATCGCGCGCGCCACCGCCAGGTCCGCGTCGGGGTGCATCATTTCGAGCACGCCAATCGGGCACGACAAAATCGGCGCGGCGGCTTTCACGCCGAATATTTCGCAGCCGAGATTACGTTGCCCTGCTCCGCCCAGCATGCGCGGCGCGATCGGAGCGCGCTGAAACGCGGCGCGATTGGCTTCCATCGCCGTCTCTATGCCGGCCGCGCCAGCCGTGTACGCCCACGCTTCGGGCGACATTTTTTGTTTCGCCGCCGTTTCGAGTTGCGGGAAGCTCGTCGGTATCTCCGGCGTCGAGCCGCTCATGCCGCGCAAGTAAATCGCGCCTTGCGTTTCGGGTCCGAATTGGCGCGGCGCATCAGTCATGGCTAATTCCTGTTTACGATTTTACCCGGCATTAACACGGCCCCGCCTTTGATCGACACTGCAAAGTCATGGGCGATTCTCGATTCTTTCGAATTTCGCTCAGGGGTTGGGCGTGAAGCGGCGCGATGGCGCGCAGCGTAAACGCGGGCGAGGGCTAATATGAGCAGCGCGCAAAGCTGGAGCGTGAAGGGCATCGACCCGAAAGTGCGAGAGGCCGCGCGCGAAGCGGCTGCACGTCAGGGTATGAGCCTCGGCGAATATTTGAGCCAAGCGCTCGCGGGCCAATCGCCGACGGGCGGGCAGCCGGCGACGACGCAGCATCCGCCGCGTCCGCGTTCAACGCGTTATCTCGGCTCGCTCGACGCCGAGAGCGACGACGATTGGAGTGTTGGCACGCGTCCGCACGATCCTTCGCGCCTCGCCCAGCGCATTGAATCGATCGAACGCCGCACGCAACTCGCCGTCACCGGTCTCGACCGCGCCGTCTCCACCATCGATCGCTCCGTGCTCGGCCTCGCCGCGCGCATTGAAGACGCGGAAGCAGCCGCCACCGATGCCGCCGACCGCATCTCCGAAGCGCTCGAACAATTCCGCGCCGCCGGCGAAACGCTGAGCGGCAAGCTTGCTTACGCCGAACACAGCGCTGTTGAGAGCAAGTACGCGTACGACGGCGCCAAAGGCGAACTCGATAGCGTGCGCGAGCGCCTCGAACATCAAGTCAGCGTTGCTGAAGAAGTTGCGCGCCGCGCTGAAGCCGCCGCCTCCTTCCTGACCGGCGAAATGGAAAACGGCGAAGGCCTCGTCGCCAAGACGCTCGCCGAAGCGCGCGCCATCGCGGAAGACGCGGCACGCCAAGCGGCGGAAGCTTCTGCCGATGCGGTTCAGGAATTGCGCCGTCTGCAAGAAGAAATGAGCGAGCGCCTGGCGGAGACGGAAACGTCGACGCGTCGCGCCATCGAGTCCGCTGTCGCTGAAGTTCACACCGAAAATCGCGGCACGCGCGAAGCGCTGCTCGAAGAAGTCGTGCGTCTGGAAACCGAAATCTCCAAGCGCGTCGGCGCCGTCGATCAGCTGAAGTCCGAACAAGCCGCACTGATCGTGCGCATCGAGCGCGCCGAAGCCGGCTCACGCGAAAGCACGGCAGGCTTGCGCCAGGCCGCGGGTGCGGCGATCGCCGACCTGCGCAATGCGCAACTCACACTCGCCGCGCGCCTGAAGCACGTCGAAGACACCTCCGGCGCGGGCGAAGGCGTTGACCTCACCGCACTGCGCCAAGCCCAGAGCGACATCGCCGAGCGCCTCGCCTCGCTCGAAGCCAAGACCGATTCAAGCCCAGTGTCGGAAGCGCTCGCGGCGTTTGAAGCGCGCATCGCCTCGATCGAGAATGGCGGCGTCAACAACGACAAGCTCGAACACGTCGATGGCGCGGTGCGCACACTCGATGTCGCGCTGCAACGCCTGACCGAGCGCATCGCGGAAACGGAATCGACCGCCAACACCGCCATCCGCACGCTCGAAGAAACTGTCTCCTCGCTCGGCGCGCGCGTCGAGCAAGGCACCGGCGCTGTCGAAACCGAAGTCGTGCGCGCGATGCTGGAACAGCGTCTCGACACGATGGCGCAGCAAGTCTCGCAAATGGTCGGCGAAGCTCGCCACGAATTGCAGGACCAGTTGCAAGCCGCGCTCGAAGGCGTCGCCGGCGAAGGTCTCGAAGGCGCGCTCGCGGACGTGAACCGCCGCCTCGCCGCCGCCGAACGCCGCCAAGCGCAAACCATCGAAGCGATCTCGCTCGAAATCCGCCGCATGTCCGAAACCGTCGATAAGCGTCTGCGCGCGGTTGAAACGCGCAATGACGACGCCGCAGGCGCCGCCGTCCGCGAAGAGCTGTCGCGCATGGCTTCAACCTTGGAGCAGCGCTTCGACGACATCGAACGCCGCGAAGCCGGCGCCTTCGACCGTATGGGTCTCGAAATCGGCCGCTTGTCAGAGCGGTTGGAAGAGCGCGTCGGCGCGGTTGAGAACCGCAGCGCCCAAGCGATCGAGCAAGTGGGCGAGCAAGTCGCGCGCATGGCCGACCGCTTCAACCAACGTCAGGACATCCTCGCCCGCGAGCTCGGCGAGCGCATGCTCGACAGCGAAGAACGCGCCGGCGCCCGCGTCACCGAAGCAATCAACTCGATCATGCACCGCCTCGCCGAAGTGGAAGAGCATTCCGCCGAAGCCATCGCGCCGGTGCAAAAGGCCGTCTCTAACGTCGCCTCCAAGCTGGAGCGCATCGAAAGCGGGCAAGACGCGATCGATACGAGCGCCCCGCGCGCCGACGCGATCCCGACGCCGGCCCGCCGTTACGACGACTTCCCGATGTTCGGCGAAACCGAGGACATCGATACGTTCGTGTCGCCGATGGATGCAGCGCAACCGGTGCGCGCAGCCCCCCTGCCGCCACTGACGACGCCCGCGCCGCCAATGCCGGCCCAGATCGCTGGCGACGACGACATCTATTTCTCCGAAGAGATCGATGATCTACTCGAAGGCGGACCAGAACTGCCGCCGATCGAAACTGAGAGCGAGGCCGCGTTCTCGCCGATCGACGCCGCGACGGACGATTTGCTGATCGACGATCCATTCCTCGAAGATGTCGACGTCATCAGCCAGCCTGCTCAAGGCGCGGACGATCCGTTCTGGTCGCCAGACATCGAAGCGACCACGCCGTTTGCGACAGACGCGGTGACCGAAGCGACGGACGAATTCATCACCATCGATGATTTGCCGCCGCTCGACTCTCCGTTCGAACAACCACTGCAGCTCGACCCCGAGCAGCCAGCGCCTGCCGGCAAGCACGATTATCTCGCCAACGCCCGCAAGGCCGCGCAAGCGCAGGTTCAACAGACGAAAGCCAAAGAACCTAAGGTGAAAGCGGCGAAAGCTGCCAAGCCGCCGAAAGAGCGCAAGGTGAAGCCCGGCAAGGAGGCCGATCCAGGGGCTCCGCCGCAACTCAGCTTACGCGGATCAAGCCGCATCGTGCTCTGGGGCGCGGCTGGTTTGATCGCGTTGCTCGTTGTCGGCGGCGCGCGTTACATTGCTGACCAACAAGAAGCCTCGGTCGAGCCCCAAGCGCAGCCGGAAGCCGAACCGCCGACCGCGATCGATCCGGGCGCGCCACTGCCGCCGCCGGATCCGTTCGCCGAAGCGCCAATGGAAGGCATCGCGCCCGATGGCGGCGCAACTGGCGCTGAAGGCGTGCCGCTTGCTAGCGGCGGCACGGTTCAGCCCGTGGTCGCCGGCCCGCTCGCGCCGCGCAACCTCTCGCTCGAACAAGCCGCGCAAAGCGGCGACCTGACAGCGCAGTACGAACTCGCACTGCAACGCATCGCTGCCGGACGCTCATCGGACGGCGTCACAATGCTGCGCCGCGCTGCCGATCGCGGTTTCGCCATGGCCCAGTATCGTCTCGCCAAGCTCTATGAGCGCGGCGAAGGCGTACCCACCGACCTCGCGGTCGCGCGGCAATGGACCGAGCGCGCCGCCGCCGCCGGCAACCGCCGCGCCATGCACGATCTCGGCGTCTACTTCGCACGCGGCGAAGGCGCACCGTTGGACGAAGCGGCGGCGTTCCGCTGGTTCCGCCAGGCGGCGGAACTCGGCGTCGCCGACAGCCAGTACAATCTGGGCGTTCTCTACCAGCAAGGCCGCGGCGTAAACGCGAGCCCGACCGAGGCGATGTTCTGGTTTCTGGTGGCCGCCCGTCAGGGCGATCAGGACGCTGGCGCGCGCGCCGCGGCGCTGGAAGCGCAGCTGCAGACGAACCAGGTCGAGCAAGCCCGGGCCCGCGCCCAGGCTTTCCGCCCGCGCGCTGCAAGTGCGATCGCCAACGGTGAGTTCGGGCAGCGCGCCTGGGCCCGGCCGGCCGCTTAAGGGCTACGACTTTTCTCCTCTGACCGGCGTTGCCTCCGCCAGCGACGGCGCCCATAAGGGGCGCTGGGCGATGACGCGCACGCGTTATTCAGTCAGAGCGGACATTTGATTTACCTGCCGATCGCCGAGATGCCGGTGAGCGTGCTGCTCGTCCTTTTGGTCAGCGGCGCCGTCGGATTTGTGTCGGGCCTTGTGGGCGTCGGCGGCGGTTTCATCATGACGCCGGCGCTGATTTTCCTCGGTGTGCCCGCACCCGTCGCGGTCGCCACTGGCGCCAGCCAGATCGCGGCGACGTCCTTCTCCGGCATTATGACGCAAACACGACGCAAGGCCGTCGATTGGCGCATGGGACTGCTGCTCTCGATCGGCGGCGTCGCCGGCAGCGCATCGGGCGTGTGGATATTCGAGCGGCTGCTGCGTCTCGGCCAACTCGATCTCATCATCTCGCTGCTCTACCTCGTGCTGCTCTCCGGGGTCGGCTTTTTGATGCTGAGCGAAAGCTACGCATTGATACGCGGGCGTACGACGCGCGGCGTCTCGATCCTGCGCCGGCCAGCGCGGACGGTGGCGCACACCTTGCCCTTTCGCATCGCCTTCCCGCGCTCTGGGCTTTACATCAGTGTCATACCACCGCTCGCGCTCGGCTTCGCCATCGGCACGCTCGCCGCCATTATGGGCATTGGCGGCGGCTTCATCCTCATCCCGGCGATGATCTACCTCTTGCGCATGCCGACCAATGTCGTTGTCGGCACTTCGCTGTTTCAAGTTCTGATCGTCTCATCGCTCGTCGTCGTGCTGCAATCGGCGGCGACACGCACGGTCGACCTCGTGCTCGCGGCGCTCTTGATGCTGGGCGGCGTGATCGGCGCGCAATTCGGCGCGCGCATTGGCGCCGGCCTGAAGAACGAACAGATCCGCGGCCTGCTCGGCATCCTGCTGATCCTGGCCAGCCTCAAGTTCTTGTGGGACCTGGTGATCCCACCGGTTGAACCCTACGTGCTCGGCGGAGGCCTTTGGTGAAGCGCGCGCTTGCCGCCCTCGCTTTCGCCCTCTGCTGCGCCACCGCTTCGGCGCAACAGCCCGGCGACATGCTGAACGATCTGCCGGCCGCCGTCGCCGAAGAGCAGATCACTGTCAGCTCCGACTATCGCGGCTCCTACATCACCGTGTTCGGGGTCAACCCCGACCGGCGCGGACGCGGCGATATCGTCGTCGTCGTGCGCGGACCGAGCGAAGGCGCTGTGGTGATGCGCAAGCGTCGCGTGTTCGGACTCTGGATCAACGGCGATCCGGTTGAGTTCGCGCAAGCGCCGTCCTTCTTCGCGGTGCTGAGCAATCGCCCGCTCCGCCAAATCGCAAACGCGCAATCGATTTGGCAATACCAGCTCGACCCCGCCGCGTCGGCGCAACTCGCCAGTTCCGTGCCGGCTGGCGGCGACCCATCAGCCTATCGCCGCGCGCTGGTGCGGCTGCGCTACGCGCAAGGGCTCTATCAATCCTACGCCGGCCAGCCGCGCCCCGAACAACGCGGCGGCTTGACCATGTATCAAGGCGGCCTCTTCCGCGCCGTCGTGCGCCTGCCCGCCAACGCGCCGATCGCGCGCTACAATGCCGACACGTATCTCTTTCGCGATGGTCGGCTGATTTCCTCGCAGCGCATCCCGATCACCATTTCGCGCGTCGGCATCGAGCGCCGCATCCACGATCTCGCCACCACCGCGTCGTGGGCATACGGCATCATGACTGTGCTGTTAGCGCTGTTCGCGGGTTGGGTCGCGGCGCTAATCTTCCGCCGGACGTGAGCGCCGACCCACCACCGTTTTTGCCGCGTGCGGCGCTGCGCTTGGGTTTCCTGGGCCTCGCGCCACTGGCGATTTCGGCGCTGGTGACGCTCTCGCAGCACCAGGACACCGCCCACCTCGCCGTCATCGCGTTTTCGATCTACGCGGCCGTGTTGCTCTCGTTTCTTGGCGGCGTGCGCTGCGGTTTCGAGATCATGCGCGCGCCGCAAGAGCCCAACGCCTTGCGCTTACTATTCAGCGCGATCCCGGCACTCGCCGGCTGGGCGTTGACGCTTCTGGTCGTGCTGGTGCCGCCCGCGCTGGGCGCGTCGTCGGCTTTCGCGGGATTATTCGCGGCGCAATACGTCTGGGATCACCGCAGCGCCATCGATGCCGGCGCGCCGGAATGGTATCCGCTGCTTCGCCGCGTGCTGACGGGCGGCGCCATGATCGTGTGCCTGCTCATCCCGCTCGCAACGGCGCTGCAACGCATCTAGTCGCTGAGCAAACGCTCCTGCGGCGCCGGCAGCACCCGCGCTTTGCCCAGCACCAACGCCATCGCGCCGTCTGGAAATAGCGGATCGAACGCTTCGTCGCGCAGATTGAGCCCGCCAGTGAAGGCGCCGAACGCCGGCATCACCAGACGCTCGCCATCGGTGGCGAAACAACGCCGCCGCACGCTGCGGCCGCGCCCCGCCACTTTCGCACACGGATGCAAATGGCCTGCGATCTCACCGGGTGCGACGCCCAGCGTAGGCTCATGCCGCAACACCAGCGCGCCGAGATGCAGCACCTCGCGCACCGCACCGCCCAGCGTCTCGGGCGCGCGGCCATCGTGATTGCCTTCGACCCATACCCAATCGCAGCGCGCGATCATGCTTTGCAGCAGTTCGCGGTCGCGCTCGGCGAGACGCGCCACGCCCGCGCCATCGTGAAAGCTATCGCCCAGCGACACCACGATCTCCGGCGCCAGCGCCTCCATCAGCGCCGCAACGCGAGTCAATGTCGCGTGCGTGTCGTACGGCGGCAGCATCTGCCCGCGCAGTGCGTAGGACGAGCCCTTCTCCAAGTGCAAATCGGAAACGATCAGCGCCTTCGATTCAGCAACCCAGAGCGCGCCATCCGGCAACGCCGTCACCGTCACCCCACACATCCGCGCCTCAACGTTGGCGCCCACAATCGCCAGCGGCGGCAGCGGACGCGCAACCGTCCGCCGCAGGCGCGGCGTTTTCTTCGGCACTTGCGACAGCATGGGCATCAGCAGCGCACCAGATTCGTCATGGCGTGACGATAGCGAAATTCGAGTCCGGGGCATCAAACACTTCATTCAGGCCTTCAAGTGAGCCTCTGTCGCCACTAACGCGGATCGCGCCCGAAATCACAGCGCGGCGCATCGTTCCGGTGGATAGCGCCTGCAAAAACGCCCCGCGCGGAGACGTGATGGTAGGCGCGTCCGCCAGCGTGACGCCGCTTTCATGCACCAGAACGCCGTTAGCGATGGTCACCGCAAAACGCTCATTGCGCTCTGGAAAGACGAGATTGAACGCGAAGCGGCGGGCGCCAAGCTGCTGCGGATTGACGCGCACGGCCAGCAAATCGAGCACGTGCGATGTCTCCGTCGCGGCGACCAAATCCGCGCCTTGCGTTGCCGCGGCGCGCGGCGTCACCCCCTGCTCAAGCTCGCGCGCGGCAGTCAGATACATGTTGCGCCAAATCGCGCTCTCCGCCTGATAGGCCATCTGGCGATGCGTGCGCGCCAGCACTGCGCGTGCGTCGCGATTATCGGGCTCTGAGAAGACCAGATGATTGAGCACCGTCGCTGCCCAGCGATAATCGCCTTCATCGAACGCGCGCTGGCCTTCCGCCAACACACTGGCCGCGCCGCCCATCGCCCGCACGAAGCGGACGGCCTCTTCCGTCGGCGGCAGGCGATCCAGATTGGCGGGATTGCCGTCGTACCAGCCCATATAGCGCTGATAGACGGCCTGACTGTTATGCATCAGCGAGCCGTAATAACCGCGATTGAACCAGCGGTTCGCCAGCGTATCTGGCAAACGCAATTGCGCGGCGATCTCACGCCCTGTGTATCCCGCATTCATCAACCGCACGCTCTGATCGTGCAAATATTTGTAGGTGTCGCGATGGCTGGCGATGAAGTCGCGCACCCGCTCGCCGCCGAAGCGCGGCCAGGCGTGGCTTGTCACCATGATCTCGGTGTCGGCGCCGTAGAGACGCAGCGCTTCGGTCAGATAATCGGCCCATGCTTTCGCGTCGCGCACCAAGGCGCCGCGCGGCGTCAGGATGTTATGCAGCGTCGCATTGGCGTTTTCTGAAAGACAGAGCACGCCAAAATCCGGGAAAAAGAAGTTCATCTCCGCCGGCGCTTCCGTACCTGGCGTCACCTGAAACACGATGCGCACGCCGTCGATCGTCAACGTCTCGCCTGTTGCAGCAATCGTGTGCGTCGGCGGAATGAGGGAAAGCGTGCCGGCGGAGAGCGCAAGGCCGATGCCGGAGGTGACCGCGCCTTCGACGCCCGGCGTCTCGCCCACGCCGAACTGATAGATCGCCCGTCGCGACATGGCGTTGCCTGCGATCACATTCTCGGTGACCGCGTGCTCCATGAAGCCGTCCGGCGCAATGATCTGCACGCGGCCCGCCGCGACATCGGCGGCATCGGCAACGCCACGCGTGCCGCCAAAATGATCGGCATGGCTGTGCGTGTAGATCACCGCCACCACCGGGCGATCGCCCAAAGTCTGCCGCGCCAAGCTCAGCGCCGCACGCGCTGTCTCGACGCTGGTCAGCGGATCAATGACGATGAGGCCGGTATCGCCGGCGACGATCGTCATGTTGGCGATATCGAAGCCACGCACCTGATAGATACGCTCAGTGACCCGGAAGAGCCCAGCGCGCGCCAGTAATTGCGCATGCCGCCAGAGACTCGGGTTCACCGTCTCCGGCGCGGCCTGGTTGAGAAAATCGTAGGCGCGGAAATCCCAGACGACGCGTCCATCGTCGCCGCGTATTTGATCTTCGCCCCAGGCCGATACGAATCCGCGTGAGGCAAAATCTTCATCTTCACGATCGCCCAGCGGCAGACTCTCGGCCACCGCTTCTTGCGCCGCGCGGGTGGCGCTGCTCGCCTGCGCCCACGATGAACCGGGCGCGCACACGAGCGCCGCCGCCAGCACCAACCCTATGCGCATCGTCTCCCCCCCGATTTTTGTGCAGGCTGCGCCAGCGCGCGCGCGCGCGCAAGATCAGCTCATCGCCTCGGCGATCAGTGACGCAGCGTCCTCCAGGATCGCCTCTTCCGCTTCGCCCTGGATTGGCACGCGGCCGACCTCCAACATCACCGGCGCGGCAAACGGCGAGACGTGCGGCAAGTCGCGATGCACCAGCCTACCCTTGATCCGCCGCAACAGAGCGCCGAGGCGCTTTAGATCCATATAGCCCTCGCCCGCATCCGCGAGCGCCGCTTGCATCAGAATATGGTCGGGCTCGTACTGCTTCAGCACGTCGAAGATGAGATCGGCGGAGAAGGTCACTTGCCGGCCCGTCTGCTTATCCGCCGCCACCGCCTTGCGCTGGATCATGCCGGCGATCACCGCGCATTTCGCGAACATCGATTTCATCAGGGTCGATTCCGCCAACCAGCTTTCGAGATCGTCGCCCAGCATGTCTTCGTCGAACAATACGTCGAGATCGACATCGCCCATGGGATCGAGCCCCCAGACGGCGACCGCATACTCACTCGCCAGAAAGCCGAGCGGCTTTTTGCCCGCGCGCTCTAACCGGCGCGAAAGCAGCATGCCGAGCGTCTGGTGCGCCAAGCGCCCCTCGAACGGGTAGCAGACGAGATAGTGCTTCAGCCCGCGCGGAAACGTCTCGATCAGCAGATCATCCGGCGCCGGCACGACGGAGCGGCGCTTTTGCATCTTGATCCAGTCGCGCACTTGCTGCGGCAGCTTCTTCTGGCGCTTCGGATCATGCAGCAACTGCCGCACGCGCTCGGCGAGGAAAGTGGAAAGCGGAAACTTGCCGCCGGCATAGGATGGAATTTTCGGATTCTGCTCCGCCGTCGCGCGCACCACCAAGGCATCGCTCTCGCGCACGCCGATGAGGCGCAAGATTTGGCCGCCGAAAATGAACGTGTCACCCGGCGTCAGCCCTTCGATGAACCATTCCTCGATCTGGCCGAGCCTGCGCCCCGGCGTCATCGGCGACGGCGCGTCGCTCTTCGGCACGCCCGGCCGCGGCCGCATGCCCGCGCGCATCGCCAAGCGCACGTCCAGCATCTCACTTTCAATGATCGCGCCGACATTCATGCGATGGCCCTGCGCGACCGAAGCATTACGAGCGCGCCAGCGGCCGGTCGTCAAATCCTGCACGATGCGCTTATAGCGATCGTACGAGCGCAACGCGTAACCGCCGGTCGCCACCAGATCGATAACGCGATCGAACTGCGCGCGCGTGAGATCAGCGTATGGCGCGGTGGAGGCGACCTCCTCATATAATTCATCTGCGTCGAACGGCTCGCCGCAGGCGCACCCCATCACGTGCTGCGCCAAACAATCGAGCCCGCCCGCCCGTGCATCCGCGCCATCAAGCGCGCCTTCCAGCACAGCTTCCTGCGCCGCCCGGCACTCCAGCACTTCGAACCGATTGCTCGGCGCAAGCAAAGCGCGCGACGGTTCATCGAGCCTGTGATTGGCGCGCCCTATCCGTTGCACCAAACGCGCGCATCCTTTCGGCGCGCCGATCTGGATCACCAGATCGACATCGCCCCAGTCAATACCGAGATCGAGCGTCGAAGTGCACACCACCGCACGCAACTCGCCGCGCGCCATGGCGGCTTCGACCTTGCGCCGCTGTTGCACATCGAGCGAGCCGTGATGTAGAGCGATCGGCAAGCCATCATCGTTGACGCGCCACAACTCCTGAAACGTCATCTCCGCCTGCGCGCGCGTGTTGACGAACACCAGCGCCAGCCGCGCGCGCTTGATCGCTTCATACACTTCCGGCATCGCATGCCGCGCCGTATGCCCCGCCCACGGAATCCGCGCGTCAGAGTCGAGCACGTCGATCACCGGCGTAGCGCCAGGCGGCGCGCGCACGATCACCGACTCCCCCTCCCCTTGAGGGGAGGGGGTTGGGGGGCGGGGTGAAGCGCCGGCGCCAAGCAACCACCGCACCAGCCCCTCTTCATCCGCCACCGTCGCACTCAAGCCGATGCGACGATGCGCCGGCGCCCAGCGGCGCAGGCGAGCCAATGCGAGCGCCAGCAAGTCGCCGCGCTTTGTCGGCGCGATGGCGTGAATTTCGTCGATCACCACCGCTTGCAAATCCTCGAAGAACACGCGCGCGTGTTCGCTGGCGATCAGCAGACACAATTGCTCAGGCGTCGTGAGCAGAATGTCAGGCGGGTGCGCGCGCTGGCGCTGGCGCTTGTGCGGCGGTGTGTCGCCAGTGCGCGTCTCCAGCCGGACGCCCAACTGCATCTCGTGCGCCGGCGCTTCCAGATTGCGCGCGACATCCGTGGTCAGCGCTTTCAGCGGCGAGATGTAGAGCGTGTGCAGTTTGTGCGACCGCCGCAGCCCGCCCTCGTCCGCCAACGGCGCAAGCTCGATCAGGCTCGGCAGAAATCCCGCCAGCGTTTTGCCGGCGCCGGTCGGCGCGATCAGCAGCGTGGAGAGCCCCGCTTGCGCCCGGCGCACCAGTTCCAACTGATGCGCGCGCGGGCGCCAGCCGCGTTCGGCGAACCACGCTTCAAAGCGTGGCGGCAAGGCGAGCGTGGGGACGTCCATCCGCCCCTTATGTAGCGCGGCCCCGCGTTCATCGAAGCCCCATTGCGCGGCTGGGCGGCGCGGCCTAGTGGCGCTTAAAGGAGGACAAAATGCGGATACTGACGATGATGGCGGCAGCCATGACGGCAAGCGCGTGCGTTTCGGTGGACGTCGCCGAGACGGATAGCCCAGCCCTGCGTGAGACGATCGTGCCGCAGCAATGGCGCAGCACCTACGAAGAATATCACTTTGCGCCCGCCGTCCGCGCTGGCGACTATGTCTTTCTCTCTGGCGTCGTCGCCGCACCTGTCGGCGGAGGGACCAACGAAGAAGCCTTCGAGGCCGGCTACGACCGCGCCTTCGCCGTGATCGCCGCGGTGCTGGCCGAGGCTGATGCGGAGTGGAGCGATGTCGTCGACATCACGACCTATCACACTGATCTTCCGGCTCAGTTCGAGGTCTTCGCGCGCGTGAAGGACCGCTACGTTCCCGAACCTTACCCCGCTTGGACGGCCATTGACGTCGATCGCCTGCTGCTGGACGAGGGCGTGGTGGAAATCCGCGTGATTGCTTACGCGCCGCGCGATTGAGGCGCGGCCTGGGGCGTGGCAAGCTGCTGGTCATGTTTACTCGCCTCCTCACACTCGCCGCGCTCCTTATTGGAGGCTTCGCCTGGTCCGCCGCTGCACAGCAGACCGGCGCCGCCTTGCTGGCCCAAGCTGTCGCCGCGACGCAATCCGCGCAGGCGAACTACGCCTTTGACTTCGAACTCGACACGCGCGAGCAGCAATGGCGCGCGCGCTTCCATCCAAACGCCAACCCGCGCCTGCGCCTCACGCAGCCGAGCCGCGAGTCACTCGACAATGACGGCCGCCGCGCCTTCGATCGCTTGGCCGAGCAGATGGACGGCGTGTCCTGGTGCGCCAGCGAGCATATGGGCCGCGTCGAGGATGTACGCCTGGTGCGCGAGGATGAAACCAGCGCCACATACGCGTTCCAGCCGACGGCGGAGAGCATTCGCGGCGAGCAAGCGCGCCGCTTTGCCGACCGCTTGCGCGGCGAAATGACGATGCTCAAAGCCACGCCCGACATCAGCCGCGTGCGGCTCTATATCCCGGCCGGTTTTAGCCCGATGCCGCTGGTGCGCGTCGATCACGTTAACATCGTCATCACCTGCGCCATCGCGCCGAACGGACGCCGTTACGCGGCCGAGACCGTGACGGAGATGCGCGGCTCGGCTTTTGGTCAAGACTTCAACGAACGCAGCATCCAGCGCGCGCGCAATCTGAGCGCCACGTGACTGGCCCCTACCAGCAACTCAGCGCTGAGCGCATTTTAGCAACGCTGGATAAGCTTCACGCCCGCATCGTCGCGCGCTTTCCCGAAGCTGGCCTTGTCCGCGTCTGCGCCGACTTGATCGAGACCGCGCGCTTTTCCGCCAGCGACGCCGCGCGCCTGGCCCGCCCCGCCATTGTTTGGCGCCTAGCAGCGCTGGCGCTCGTTCTCCTCGGCCTCGCCGCGCAGGTGGCAGCCTTCAAGTTTCTACGCATCGAAAGCGGGTCACTCAGCGCGCCGGATTTGGTGCAGGGCCTGGAAGCGGCGGTGAACCTGCTCATCCTGTTCGGCGGCGCGGTCTGGTTTGTGTTGTCGGTGGAAGAGCGGATCAAGCGACGGCGCGCGCTCGATGCGCTTCACCGCCTGCGCTCGCTCGCGCATGTCGTGGACATGCACCAGCTCACCAAGGACCCAACCATCGTCCTCGACACGCAAAAGACCGCAGCCTCGCCCGAGCGGACGATGTCGCAGTTCGAACTCACCCGGTATCTCGACTATTGCGCCGAGATGCAGGCGCTGATCGGCAAACTGGCCGCGCTCTATGGCGACCGCATGCGCGACGGCGTGGTTATCGACGCGGTCAACGATATCGAGAATTTGACCAACGGCCTGGGCCGCAAGATCTGGCAAAAGATCACCATCATCAGCGCGCTCGACGAAAGCGCCCCCTGATCTAAAGATGGCGGGAACACGTAACCGGCCTGGACGCTTGTCACCGCAACGCGTTTCGAGGACCGTATGACCTATATGATCGCCCTGCTCGCGACTGGCGTCGCCTTCGGCATTGCCGATGCGCTGTGGCTGAGCAACGCTGTGCCGCGCATTTACCGGCCGATGATCGGCGAGCTGTTGAGCGACAAGCTCAATGTCGGCGCGGCTGTCGCGTTCTATTTGATCTACATTTGCGGCATCGTGTTCTTCGCCGTCCGCCCGGCGCTCGATGAAGGAAGCCTGATGAAAGCGGCGCTTTATGGCGCAGCGCTCGGCTTCGTCGCCTACGCCACCTACGATCTCACCAACCAAGCCACGCTGCGCGTCTGGGACGTGCGGCTGACGCTAATCGACATGGCTTGGGGCACCTTCGCAACGGGCCTGGCGGCGTCGATTGGCTACGCGGTCGCGGCGCGCTTTAGCTAAATTGCCCCTTCAGCGCTGGCGCCGTCTCTTGCGCAATGCGCCGGAGCGCTTGCTCGGCGGCGCGCGTCGCACTCGGGAACGCGACAAAGCCATGCGGCAGTGACTCAAAGCAATGGTAGCGCGTCTTCACGCCCGCATCCTGCAGCAGCTCCGCGTAGGCCGCGCCCTGATCGAGCAGCATGTCGAAGCCAGCGGTATAAATCAGCGCCGGGGCCAGACCGCGTAGATCCTGCGTGCGGATCGGCGAGATGCGCGGGTCGCTCGGGTCTGCATGCTCCGGCAGATATTGCTTCATGAAGAAGTCGATCGTCTCGGCGGTCAGCGGCCAAGCGTCGGCGAAATCGTGCACGGACGGCGTTTCGCTCATGAAATCGACGGCCGGATAGATCAAGAGCTGCAACACTGGCGGTTTCGTTTTGCGAAATTCCTGCGCCATGATCGCGGAGAAATGCCCGCCCATGCTGTCGCCACCGACAGCCGCTTTGCCAACCGGCGCGCCGTAACGAGCAGCGTTGTCGACGGCCCACGAATAGGCGGCCATGCAGTCTTCGAGACCAGCCGGAAATTTGTGCTCAGGCGCGAGCCGATAATCGACCGAGAGCACCGGCGCGCCAGCTTCCTTCGCGATCAGCGCGCATAGACGGTGGCAGGTCTCGAGCGAGCCGATGACGCCGCCGCCGAAGTGGAAGTAAACGAGCATAGCCGCTGCATTGTCGCGCACGGTCGGCAGGTAGAGCCTGCACGGCACCGAGTGGCTCCGCCCAGTGACATAGACCTTCTCGATCCGCACGCCCGGCACTTTGCCGCCGCCGAAGATTTCGGCGCCCGCTTCAGTCTGCGCACGCAAGAGCGCGACGCTCATCGAATCCCACGGAATGGCGCGCTCGCGTGCTTTCGCTTCCAGGAATTGCATGCGCGGATCGAGCGTCATGCCGCGCACCACCCGCGGTTGGCCGCCCGATGCCTTGATCAAGGCTTCGTCGGAGCGCGACAAAGCAAGATGCACGAGCGCCTTGCGCAGCCAGGACACGCTTATTCTCTCCTACCCTTAGGATTTCCGCGCTGCGCCTTGCAGGCCGTTCAGCAACAGACCTGTCACGAACCGCGCCGCCGCATCGATATCGGGCGGCGAACGGCGCAACATCTCCGCACCCACCTCTTGCGCGGTGCCGATGCAAGCGCAAGCGAGATAGTCTGCGTCCACACGCGGCGCATCGCCTCGCGCCACGGCTTCTTCGAGGCTTTGGCGGACCTCTTGATAGACCGCCATCATTTCGGGCGTGTCCATACGCAGCACGTGTGGGCGCCGCTCATCGATCGGCCGGCCCTCGGTGCGGTTATCGGCGACGATGAATTGGAAGTAGGCCACGAAGGCGCTGTGCAGATAATCTTCGAAGCTGCGCGCATTCTCGCGCGCCATGCGCAGGATCGGACGGAAGCGGCGCGCGCCGTCATCGGCCAGCGCCTCGTACACTTCCTCCTTCGACTTGAAGTAATTGTAGAAGGTGCCGGAGGCGAGTTGGGTGCCGCGGATGATGTCGCGCACGGTCGCAGCCTCGTAGCCGAGCTGCGCGAACACCTCGCGCGCCGCCGCCAGGATCGCCAACCTGTTCGCCGCCTTGGTCTTTTCGCGCTTGCCGACCGGCTCCAGCGCTATTGCGTCGGTCATAGGGGCTCCCGAGTCATCCCGACGTTATACCGTCACAAAAATGACGTTACGTCAATTTCATGCGATGGCGGGATGCAGCCGGCGCTGCTAGCACCGGGCGATGAGCGGCGAAACCCATTACGGTGAAGGCGAGGACGTCTTCGAGCGCGTCAAAACCATGATGCAGTGGACCCCGCAGGGCCGCGCCCTGGGTTTCGAGGTCACCAAGCTCGAAGGCAATCACGTCTGGGGCCGCTGCCCCTACAAGCCCGAACTGATCGGCGATCCTGAAACCGGCGTCATCGCCGGCGGCGTCATCACCACCTTCCTCGACCAGCTTTGCGGCATGGCGGCGGTGTTGGCGATGAAGGAGCCGTCCATGGTCGCCACCATCGACATCCGCATCGATTACATGCGCGCCGCCACGCCCGGGCGCGACGTGCTGGCCGAAGCGCATTGCTACAAGATCGGCCGCAACGTCGCCTTCGTCCGCGCCGTCGCCTTCGAAGACAACGCCGAGAACCCAATCGCGCACGCGACGTCGACCTTCATGGTCAACGCCACGCGCAAGTTCGGCGCGAATTTGCGGGAGAAGAAAACGTGACCCCGCAGGAGCGCCTAACAGCGGCGCTCGCGCGCATCCCCTATGCGAGCTTCCTCGGCGTGCGGGCTGAACTGAAGGGCGACGAACTCACGCTCGTGCTGCCCTACAGCGACCACCTCGTCGGCAATCCGCTTCTGCCGGCGCTACATGGCGGCGTGGTGGCGGCGTTGATGGAGCTGACAGCCATCACGCAACTCGCCATCGCCTCGAAGAGCGACAAATTTCCGAAAACCATCGATGTCGGCTTCGACTATTTGCGCTCAGGCAAGCCGGTGGACACGTACGCCCGCGCTCGTGTCGTCAAAATCGGCCGCCGCATCGCCAATGTGCAAGCCGAAGCTTGGCAGAACGAACGCGAACAGCCGATTGCCGCAATGCACGGGCATTTTCTCGTGAGCGAAGAAGAGAAGGCAGGCAGCGGGCAGTAACAGCAATCGCTACCGCCCACGCCCAACGCCTAGTTCAGCACTCCAAACAGGAAGAGCAGAATGATGATGGGCAGCGGCAAGCCGATGGCCCAGAGAATGCAACCTTTACCGAGTTCTTCCACGATGCACTCTCCTCAAACACGCGGCGTCGTTTGACACGGAACGCCGTCGTCGAGACGCGGACGGCCTTCCCACTTCGGGTGATGCGAGCCCAGCCAGCCGCCGGCGATGGCGCCAGCGAGGCCGAGCGACAGCGCGCCGACCGTCCACCACGACAGCGCAGCAAGCGCGTCGGCGGTGTCGCCAGCGGTGGCAAGTTCGGCGGCGTTGGCGCCTTGGCCATCGGTCGCATCGCTCAGTTCGCCGATGGTTTCAGCGACGCCTGACGGCAGCGCATCGCCGCTCACAGCGCCTGAAGCCGCAAACGTCGCAAGCGTAACCGCGACCGCAACGGCGAACGCCCACACTAAAAAGCCAGTCAGCAGACCGCCGAAATGATCAGGATAGCGCGCGCCGCGTGCGGCGATATAGGCGCCGATCTGGAACGCTACCAGCTGCGCGAAGATCACGTAGAGACCGCCGCCGGCCGAGATCAGATTGTCTTGGCTGTCGAGCTGGTACGGGTTGAACGCCGAAGCGCCGACGGCGACGCCAAGGACGTTCAACAGAAAGCCGATCGCGATTGCAGAGACCGTTCCGGCAATAATTGTCGGCCACTGAATAAGCGGATGCGCGTAGTGGCGCCCCGCGATAGAATAGTCGGGATCGAATCTGTAGGCGACCATGTGCTCGCTCCGGCCGAGTGAAATGCTCGACCGGTAAAGAGGCGCCGCGGCGTTTAGTTCCGGGAACTCAGGCGTTTGCGCGGCGCGTCAGCGCCGAAAAATCGTGCAGCAATTGTTCCGTGAGGTTTGCCGGCTTGAAGTTCAGCCCGGCGATCTCACGCACCGGCGTGATCTCGGCGGCGGAACCGGTGAGGAAGCATTCGCTGAAGCTTGCCAGTTCGTTCGGCCAAATTGCGCGCTCCACCACTTCGATGCCGCGTTTCTTGGCCAACCCAATCACCGCTTGGCGGGTGAGCCCGTTCAAGAAGCAATCCGGCGTCGGCGTATGCAGCACGCCGTCGCGCACGAAAAAGATGTTGGCGCCGGTGCCTTCGGCGATCTGGCCGCGCCAGTCGAACATCATCGCATCGTCAAAACCCGCATCGTTGGCGGCGTGCCGCGACAGCGTGCAGATCATGTAGAGGCCGGCCGCCTTCGAGTTCGCCGGCGCGGTGTCCGGCGCGGGCCGGCGCCAGGGCGCGATCATCAAGCGCACGCCCTTCATCTTATCGGCGAAGTAATCGCCCCACTCCCACGCCGCGATGGCGACGTGCACGTCATCGCGCTTAGCGGCGACGCCCATTTGCTCGGAGCCGCGCCACGCCAACGCCCGCACATAGCAATTTTCAAAGCCCAGTTTCTTGATCAGCTCAGCCTTGGCGCGATCGATCTCGTCGGCGCTAAACGGCAGTTTGAAGCCGAGAATGTTGGCGGAGGCATGCAGCCGCTCGCTATGTTCACGGCTCTTGAAGATGACGCCGCCATAGGCGCGCTCGCCTTCGAACACGCAGGAGGCGTAGTGCAGCGCATGGCTCAGCACGTGCACTCTGGCGTCGCGGTGGGCTACGAATTCCCCATCCATCCACACCCAGCCATCGCGATCGTCGAAAGACTTTGCGGCCATTCAGGGCCCCTCCTGCTAGTTCTGACTTGCCGAGCCGCCGCCCGCAGGGGCATGGTTCGGGAATTGGTTTTGTTCGTTTTCTCTGGTCGGCGACATGGCTGTCAATGAAGCCCGCGATCTTGTGGCAAGACATGCCCCGAGTGACGCCTTTTCGATCAATCCTTGCCTCGGTCGCGTCACATGAACACCGCTCCAGCCTTCGACGCGCTCGACCGCCCGCCGCACTTGCTGCTGGTGGATGATGATGACCGTATCCGCGAACTGCTCAAGCGCTACCTCTCGCAAGCCGGTGCACGCGTCTCGGCCGCGCCCGACGCCGCCAGCGCCCGCAAACTGCTCGACTCGATGGAGTTCGACCTCCTCATCCTCGATGTGATGATGCCGGTCGAAGACGGCTTCTCCTTGGCCGAGAGCGTGCGGCGCACCTCGAAGGTGCCGATCGTGCTGCTGACGGCGCGCGGCATGCCGGAGGATCGCATCCGCGGCCTCTCCATCGGCGCCGACGACTACGTCGCCAAACCGTTCGAGCCGGCGGAGCTCACGCTGCGCATCAACGCCATCCTGCGCCGCGCCGTTTCTAATCGCGGCGAAGCGCCGGAGGTGGTGAAGTTTGGCCCGTTCGCCTTCAACGGCGCGCGCGGCGAACTCAGCCGCGACAGCGCGCTCGTGCGGCTGACGGAAGCCGAAGTGGCGTTGCTGCGCATCTTGGCCACCCGGCCCGGCGAAGTCGTCAGCCGCGAGGAGCTCGCAAAGCGCACAGGCGCCGGCCTCGAACGCTCCGTAGATGTGCAGATGACGCGCCTGCGCCGCAAAGTGGAAGCCGACCCGCGCGCGCCGGTTTACCTGCAGACCGTGCGCGGCGTCGGCTATCGCTTGGCGGCGGACTGAGAAAAACGTCGGCGCTTCAACCCTTAAGGGGATGCCCGCCTTGCTGGCGGGGCGCCGCCTCCGTAAAAGCGCCCGGGGCTAAAGGGGATTGAGCGCGATGACGGAAGCAGGCCAGAAAGCGCGTCCGGCTTGGCAGCCTTACGCCATTGGCTTTGCCTTCCTGCTGCCGGTGATCTCCGGCGTCGTCGATCGCCTCACCGAACCGTCGCGCTGGTTTCGCGACTATAACGCCGTCGCCTGCGGCGCCGAAAAATGGCTGCTGGGCCTACCGATCTACGACCCCACCGTCACATGCGAGGGCATCGATGCGATGCCCTTCGTCTATCATCCATGGGTCGCCGAAGCGTTCGCCTGGCCGCTTTCGATAGTGGGCCAAGACACACTGCGGCTCGCCTTCATCGGTGTTTACATCGTCGCGCTCGCCGCGCTCGCCTGGCTGATCTTCGGCCGCAAGAGCGCGACGCCGCGCACGCGCCGCGCCTGGTTCGCCGGCTTCATGTCCGGCAGCACCATCTATTGGGGCAATGTCGCGATCATCTTGCACGCACTGATCGGCGTCATCGCGATCCATTTGCGCAAGCGCCCGTCTTTGCTCGTGCTCGCCATCGCGTTCGCCGCGATCGCCAAGCCGATCTTCCTCACCTTCGCCGTGGTGTTCCTGGTCGCGCCGCTTCCGCTGTGGCGCAGACTTGCGTATGGCGCGGCCGCGATCATCCTGGGTGCGGCGCCCACGGCCCATTTCGTGCTGACTGGCGGCGAGATGGTGCAGCAATGGCGCGATGTGTTGTCGTATTTCGTTTATGTCGGCAAACCGGGCGACGCTTATTTGGGCTGGCTCAACATGGTCGGCCTGCCCGGCGATACGCAGGTTGCAACGCTGGGCTACGTCACGTTCGCCGGCCTCGCCTCGCTGGCGGGCGTGATCGTCGCGGAAGCGCTCAACATGGCCGATGACGAACGCGCCGCTTTGGGCCTCAGCATCGCAGTGCTCTGCATTCCGCGCCTGATGTCGCACGACATGGCGCTGCTGGGCCTCGGTTTCGCCGCCATGCTCACCGCCATTACGGTCGCCCATGCCGGCGCCGGCAAATGGTTTGGCCGCGTACTGCTCGGCATCTGCATCACAGCGCTCGTCGGCAATCTGGCCGACCTCGCCGACTGGACGACGCGCATCTGCACCTTCCTGCTCGCGCTCACGCTCTTCGCCGCGGCGATCTGGGCAAGCTCGACGCAAAAAGTGAATCTCTGGCGCGCGCTCTGGTCTGGCCCGGCGCCAGCGCGGGCATGAACAAACGCTTTCCCATCCGCTTTCGCCTGCGCGACTACCTGCCGCGCGGCCTCTATTGGCGCACGGCGCTCATCATCATCGTGCCGGCGGCGATCTTCCAGCTCATCATCACGCTCGTCTTTCTTGACGACCATTGGCGCTTTACCTCCAAGCGCCTCAGCCAAGCCGTCGCCGCCGACGTTAGCCTGCTGCTGCAAATGTACGAAGCGGAGCCGACGCCCGAGAATTTCCTGCGTCTACAACGCCACGCCCGCGCACCGCTTCGGCTAGACATCACGCTCGATCGCGAGCCGCTGGAGCGCCAAGCCTGCGCCCGCTCGCGCAGCGACATCATCGATCGCTATCTGGTCGAGCCGCTCGACTCGGAGTTTCAGCGCCCGATCTGGTACGATCCGACCTGCCCCGGCAGCTACGTCTTCCTGCGCGTGCCGACCACGGACGGCATCCTCAACATCCGCGCCGAGCGCGACCGGGTACAAGCGCGATCCGGCCCGCTCTTCGTCACCTGGATTTTGTGCGCGACGGTTTTCTTCTGCCTCGTCTCGATTCTGTTCATCCGTAGCCAAGTTCGTCCGATCGAACGGCTTGCCGACGCCATGGAGCGGTTCGGACGCGGCGAGGATGGCGGCCCGTTCCGCATCCGCGGCGCGCGTGAAGTGCGCGGCGCCACGCGCGCCTTTTTCAGCATGCGCGAGCGCGTCAGCCGCCTGATCGATCAACGCTCGCAATTGCTCGCCGGCGTCAGCCACGACCTGCGCACGCCGCTCACGCGTCTCAAGCTGCAACTTGCACTGCTGCCGCCCTCGTCGGAAATCGAAGACGCCAAGCGCGACCTCGCCGACATGGAAGAAACGCTCGAAGAATATTTGGCCTTCGCCCAGGGCCTTGGCGAAGAGGCGCCGGCGCTCATCGATGTCGCAGCCATCGCGAGCGAAGTCGTCGCCGACAGTGCCCGCGGCGGCGGCGACGTTACAGTTGAGCAATCTGGAGATGTGTCGGCGCCGGCACGCGGACGCGCGATCAAACGTTGCCTAGCCAATCTGATCGATAACGCCGTAGCGCACGGCGACAAGGTCCGCGTCACGGTCAAAGGCGAAGAAACGGCCGTGTTTGTTTCGGTTGATGACAACGGCCCGGGCATCCCCGAAGAGCTCTACGAAGACGCCTTCCGGCCCTTCTCGCGCCTCGATGCGACTCGCTCTCGAAATCAAAAGGGCGTAGGCCTTGGCCTTGCCATCGCACGCGACGTCGCGCGCTCCCATGGTGGGGATATCATCTTGAGCCAAAGCCCGCTCGGCGGACTGCGCGCGACACTGCGCTTGCCGCGTCCGGCTTGAGTCAAGCCGCTTCCAATCAAACAAAACTGGAATAATGTCCCGCTCGAACGGGCGGACCATGGCAGACAGCGGCGACATCTCACCTAGAGCACGGATTTGTATCGATTTCGGCACGGCTTTGTCGAAAGCGTCGATCTGTCTTGATCCCATGCTGCCGGTCGAGGTCGGCGTAAAGCCGCTGCCGATTGGCGCCATTTCCGGCGCCGAGCATCCGTTACTCACACCTTCCGTCCTCTATGTGGACGAGGGCCGCCTCTATTTCGGCCCCACCGCTTTTGAACACGCCCGCCGCGGCGTTGAAGATGCGCGCGATCCGTTGCTGTCGTTCAAGACCGTGCTCGGCGCGCGCAATCTCGAAGAAGCGCTGCAATCGAAAATGCGTCCGTCGGTCGATCCGACCGGCACGTTTCGGCATCGCGACGCGCTGGCGCTTTATCTCGCGTATCTCGATCAGCTGATCCGCGAAGCCATCGACCTCGCGCCCAACATTCCAGCTGGCGCGATGTACGCGCGCCGCCGCTATACCAGCCCGGTTTGGCGTCCGGGCAGCGGCGTTGAGCGCGTGTTCGAAGACATCTTCAACGAATCCGCCGCCATCTCGCAAAAGCTCGGCACGCTGCTGCTCGGCCCCAACGGCATTTCGATCGCCCAGTGCCGCGACGCGCTCGACAAAGCCGCCGCCCAGCCCGGCGACGGCATGTTGGAAACCGGCGTGTTCGAACCGCACGCCGCCGCCGCCTGTGCGCTCGCCTTCTCGAACGAGCCCACCAATTTCGTTATGGTCTTCGACATGGGGGCCGGCACCACCGACATCGCCGCGTTCGAATTCGATGATCGCATGGAGCCGCCGACGCTCTCCGAAATCAAGGACGCGCGTCAGTGCAGTGCGCTCGCGGGCGACGAGATCGACCGCATTTTGATCGATCTCTTGCTGCGCAAATCCGGCATGCGCAAAGGCGAGGACGAGGAAATCCGCGCCGCGCGCATGGCCCGCCTCGTCGGCCGTGAACTGAAGCGCGATCTGTTGCGCGACGGCAAATGCCAGTTGCGCACCGGCTGGCGCACGATCTCGGTCCGCGCCAGCGACATGATGGAAGACGAGCGTTTCCGCGCCTATCTCGGCGCGCTGGCCGGCACCATCGCCAAGAGCCTGCAAGCCATCGTCCCGCGCGCCGAAGCACGTGGTGAGCAAGTGATCGATGTCGTGCTCGCCGGCGGCGGCGCGCATCTCTCGTTCATTCCGGCGCTCGTTCAGCGCGCCGCGGCGAGCCTCAACACCAATGTGCGCCTGCGCATCGGCCAACTCTCGCCGCTCAACCCGCTCTATCAGGGCATCGACACCTCGCTCGCAGGCGTCTTCCCGCAAATCGCGATGTCTGTTGGTGGCGCGCTGGTCGAGATGATGCCGGCGCGGGCCTAACGCGCTTTATCGGCCAGATCGGGAAACACCTTCCCCACCTTGTGGACGAGGTACTCGCCATACGTGCCGCGCCACGCATGCACGTTGGCGCGATCCCAACGCTCGGCGCTGTCGTCGCTGGCGCTGATGTTCGGCAACGGCTCGATCTCGGCATCGAAGGCCGGATCGAAAAAGAACGGAAACGAGAGCCGGCTCTTGCCGCTAAGATTGCGCACGCGATGCGGCGTCGACTTGTAGTAGCCGCCCGTCAGCCGATCGAGCATGTCGCCAATGTTGCAGACCAGCGCGCCTTCAATCGGCGGCGCATCGATCCAACCGCAGGGCGTCCGCACCTGCAAGCCGCCATGCTCATCCTGCGCCAGCAGCGTCAGCAGACCATAATCGGTGTGTTCGCCCACGCCCCAGTCATCAGCGCGCGCATCGGCGGGATATTCGAAGATGCGGAACAGCAATGTCGGATCGCGCGTGTAGGTGCGGCGGAAATATTGCACATCGAGCCCGAGGCTGAGCGCCACGCCTTCTATGATCGCATGCGCGCTGCGCGTGGCTTCGTCCATGAAGCGCAACACGAGCGGCTTTAACTCCGGCACCGCGTCAGGAAAGAGATTGCGACCATGCAGCGGCCAGCCTTCGATCACGCGTCGGTCGTCGTCACCGAGCTCTTCGCCGAAATACAAACCCTGCTTGCGATCGGGCTTGCCTGACGTCAGTTCGCCGCCGACGGGAAAGTAGCCGCGCCACGCGCGCCCACCCTTCGCCATCGCGATCTTCATCTTCTCGTCTTCCGCCAACGTGAAGAAGCGCCGGCTCGCAGTGTTTAGCTCAGCTAATGTATCAGTGCAGACGCGATGGTTCACCGCGTAGAAAAAACCGAGCGACCGGCACGCCGCGTTGATCTCACTTGCGACGCGCATAATCGCTTCATTATCCGCGCCGAATAACGGTTTCACATCGATGATTGGCAGCTTCGCTTCGTGCATCACGTCCACGCGCATCAGTGAGGCGCCCGATCAGCCGAACAAGCTATCCGTATGCGAATAGCCCCAAGCCTTGGCGCTGTGCGTTTCATCTTACATGCTTTGAGAAAGCAAACGAGAGGGATCGCCGTGGACGGAAACATTGGACACCGATCGTACGTGAAGCCGAGCCAAGTCGGCGCCAAACCCACGGGCCCGATGCTCGGCGCGGAGATCACCGGCGTCGATTTACGCGAACCACTAAGCGAAGCCGACGTCGCCGCGATCCGCGCTGCGTTGTTGAAGTATAAAGTGCTGTTCTTCCACGATCAGGACATCAGCCACGAAGATCATGTGCGCTTCGGACGCTATTTCGGCGACCTCGAAGGCCATCCTGTCACCGCGCACGTTCCGGGCGCTCCCGAAGTCCTCTTCATCGAAGCCGCAGACGGCATGAAGATCACCGACAAAGTATTGCCGATCGCACGCCCCGCCAACAAGTGGCATACCGACGTCACCTTCCGCGAAATCCCGTCACTGGGCGGCATATTGCGTATGCGTAAACGGCCGCCGACCGGCGGCGACACGATTTTCGCCGACACCGCGGCGATCTACGCCGACTTGCCGCCCGACGTTCAAGAGAAGATCGAAACGCTCGACGCCGAGCACGACATCATCCGCTCCTACGGCTATCGCGTGACGCCGGAGAAGGCCGCGCAATTGCGGAAGGACTACCCGCTCGTCACCCATCCAGTCGTGCGCCGCCATCCCGAAACCGGCGAGCGTCATCTCTTCGTCAATCACGTCTTCACAAGCCGCATCCTCGGCCTGCCGGAAGACGAAGCAACGGCGCTGCTGGCTTATCTGCTCGATCGCGTGAAGGCGCCGGAATACCAGATGCGCTTCCGCTGGAACGATCACGCCATCGCCTTCTGGGACAATCGCGCCACGCAGCATTACGGCGTTCTCGATTACTGGCCGCACGAACGCGTGGTCGAGCGCGTGACGGTCATGGACACGGAGCGGCCCCGGCGCTGAGCCGCCCCGACCCGGGCGCGCGCGGCGCTCTACCCCGACTGCGCGCGCCCGGCCCCTTTATTGCCGCGATGGAACAGCACTCTCTGTCATCGCGTTGTCGACGAACGTGCGTAGGGAGGGTCGAATATGCGGTGCTGGCTCTTCTTCAACCGCGACGTCGCGCCCGGCGTGCCGGAAGCGCCTGAAATTCTGCGGTTCATCGAAGCGGCCGAAGCGCTCGACATCGAACTCCTCGTCCTGAAGCCCAGCGAATTCGATCTCGTGGTCGATAGCGGACACGCCTGGTCGGCGATTTATCAGGGCCGCGAGTTGAAGAAGCCCGATCTCATCATCCCGCGCTGCGGCAGCGAGACGACATATTTCACGCTCGCCGTCATGCGCCACTTCGAACACCAAGGCGTCGCCATCGCCAACAGCCCAGCCGCGATCGAATCCGTCGCCGACAAGCTGCACACGCTACAAGTGCTAGCCGGCGCCAAGCTGCCGATCCCGAAAACCATCCTGGGCAAGTTCCCGATCGACGTCGATCTGGTCGAGCGCGAGTTGGGCTTTCCAGTCGTCGTGAAGAAGCTGCGCGGCACGCGCGGCGCGGGCGTCGTGCTCTGCGAAAACCGCAGTCAGTTCGACGACCTCGCCAATCTGCTCGACGGCGCCACCTCCAACACCGATTTTCTGTTTCAGCAATACATCAAGGCCAGCCACGGCCGCGATGTGCGGCTGCTGGTGATCGATTGGCGCGTCATGGCGGCGATGGAGCGCCGCGCTATCGATGGCGGCTTTAAGTCGAACATCTCGCTCGGCGGCAGCGGCAAGCCGTTCACGCCGCCCAAGGCGATGGCCGATCTCGCCGTCAGCGTCGCGCGCCAACTCAATCTCGACATCGCCGGCATCGACATCCTGTTCGACCAGGACGGCTACAAGATTTGCGAAGCCAATTCCGCGCCGGGCTTTCAAGGTCTCGAGCGCGCCTGCGGGATCAACGTGCCGGAGCTAATCTTCCACGCCATGGGCAAGAAGTTCGGCATCCCGGTGCGCCACTCCGAGCGCTGGGAGCAAGCGATCGACAAGGCCGCCAGAGCGCTGCTGAAGCCGATGAAAGCGCCGAAGCTCGAGCCCGCAAAAGAACACGCGCCCGCTCCCGCCCCCCGCCGCCGCAAGCCGGCTTAGCCCAGCGCGATCTTTCGTCCGGCCAGCTCAGCCAAATCCTGCAGCTCATGCACAACCAGCCGCTCGCGCACCGGCATGCGATTGTACGCGTCGAGTGCTGCAATCTTGTAGGCTTCCGCGAGCGTTGGATAGTTGAATGTGTTCTCGACGAAATAGTCCAGGCCGCCGCCGAGATTGAGCACGGCTTGACCGATATGGATGAGCTCCGTCGCGCCTTCGCCGACGATGTGCACGCCGAGCAAGCGCCGCGAATCCAGCGCGAAGATCATTTTCATGAAGCCGGAATTGAGCCCCATAATGTGGCCGCGCGAGGTTTCGCGAAAGCGTGCGATGCCGGCCTCATACGGAATACGCTTCTCGCGCACCTGCTCTTCCGTCATGCCGACAGTCGAAATCTCCGGAACGGAATAGATGCCATACGGAAAAAATTCCGGCGGCGCGTGCGCTTCGGCGCCGAACGCATGACACGCCGCGATGCGGCCCTGCTCCATCGAGGTTGAAGCCAGCGACGGAAAGCCGATCACATCGCCAACGGCATAAATGTGCGGGACGGCGGTGCGGAACGTCGCTTTGCCGACGGCGATCCGCCCGCGTTCGTCCGCAGCTAGGCCCGCCGCTTCCAAATTCAGCGTCTGCGTCGCGCCCGCGCGGCCAGCGGCGAACAACACCATGTCGGCCGCGATCTGGCGCTGATCATCCAAGCTTACGAGGCAGATCTCGCCAATCTTCTCCACGCTGCGCACTTGCGCCTTGAAGCGGAGGCTGACGCCACGGTCGCGCAGATCGTGCACGAACTCGTCCACCAATTCGCGATCGATAAAGCCGAGCAAGCTCTCGCCCGGCTCGATCACCGTGACTTTCACATCGAGCGCCGAAAAGATCGTCGCATACTCGATGCCGATCACGCTGGCGCCGATCACCACTAGCGAACGCGGCAGCCGCTTCAGCTCCAATATCTCATCGGCATCGACCACGCTCTCGCCGTCGAACGGAATGTGCGCGGGCCGATAGGGATGGGTGCCGACCGCGAGGATGACCTTGTCGCCATGAAAGTGGCGTACCTCGCCGCCATCGCCGACGACCTCCACCGCATGCGGCCCAAGAAACCGCGCCGCGCCCGCCGTCCACGTCACCTTGTTGCGCGCGAACTGGTGCTCCAGCACTTCGACCTCGTGATCGAGCGTGATGTGCAAGCGCCGGCGTAAATCCTCCGCAGTGATGTTTTCCTTATTGCGATGGGCGCGGCCATAGAAGCCGCGCTCGCGCCAGCCGGAGAGGTTCAGCACCGTCTCGCGCAACGTCTTCGAGGGGATGGTGCCGGTGTGGACGCAAACACCGCCGACACGCCGCCCCTTCTCCACCACCAGCACCGATTTCTTGAGCTTGGCCGCCTGAACAGCCGCCCGCCGCCCCGCGGGGCCCGAGCCGATGACAATCAAATCATAGTGCTGCGCCATGCGCGAAAATTTGCGGCGCGCCGGTTAAAAAATGGAACAATGGCCCCTGTCGGGAACGGCACGCCTCGTTCGTTCTTCAAAACGAACACAGGAGATCGATCATGCGCAAAGTTATCGTGGCCGCGTTCCAATCCATGGACGGCGTCATCCAAGCGCCAGGCGGCCCGGTCGAGGATCCGACCAAGGGCTTTTCACACGGCGGCTGGGTCGTGCCGCTGATGGACGAGGTGCTCGGCGCCGAGATCGGCGACTTGTTCGGTCAGCCCTTCGATCTGCTGCTCGGGCGCAAGACCTACGAAATCTTCGCCGCCCACTGGCCCTACGCCGCCAACGCCGAAGACGCCGGCGACCGCGAAATCTCAGACCAGTTCAACAAGGTCACAAAATACGTCGCCACCCGCTGCGGCGAGGTGGACACGTCGTGGCAAGGCAGCGTCGTCCTGCGCGATGCGGCCAAGGGCGTCGCCAAGCTGAAGCAAGAGGACGGCCCCGCCCTCGTCACCCAGGGCTCCAGCGATCTGATCCAGACGCTGCTGGCGCACGATCTCGTCGACGAAATCCGCACCTTCACCTTCCCGATCACGCTGGGCCGCGGCAAGCGGCTGATCGGTGAGAGCGCCGCAGCCCTCACCTTCAAGCTGACGCGGCATGAAGCGAGCAGTACAGGCGTGATCCTCGCCCGCTACGAACGCGCCGGCCCGGTCGAGACCGGCAGCTATGAGTTGGTTGAATCCACGCCGGCCGAATACGCCCGCCCCGAACGGATGAAGCGCGAAGGCTAGAGCGTGAAGCTCGACAGGCGGCGGCTGAAATCGGTCGCCGCCATCGACCAGCCGTCCGAGACCCGCTCGACGTTCGGCGCGATCACTTCGTCGTACTGGATCGACACCATCGCCAGAGCCATAAACGCCAAGCCCGCCCAGAGGCGCACTTGCGCGTCCAACAGATCCTGTATCGTTTGCTTCATGTCACTGAGGTCGAACATGATCGCGCGCCTTCTTGGCTAATGCGCGTTCATTAGTGCGCGCTAAACGTAAACAAGCGCTGACCAATCGGTTAACGGCAAGCACGCGGAGCAGACGAATTGCAGTTCAGTCGTAGCGGATGAAGAAGCGCTTCTTCATCGGCGCCAGCACGCGCCAAACGCCTTTGAAACCGGGCTCGATGACGAAGCTGTCGCCCGCTTCGTAGCGCTGTGCGGGCCCGTCATTGGGAACCAGCTCGCACGCGCCTTCGAGCACGTGACAGAACTCCCATTCCTCGTAGCTCACCCGCCAAGCGCCGACGCCAGCCGACCATTCGCCTGCGAACGTCGTTTCGCCATGCTGGAAATCCAGACTCGTCGTCGCGCTCGGCGCACCATCGACCAAGCGATCGGCGGCAATGGGCGCCGTCTCCGTGGCGCCTTCACCACGCACAGCGTGCAGGTTGGTCACGCTCCGCCCGCCTCGTCCGCTTTCGGCTTCGCCTCGAAGCCGGCCCAGCGACCGAACATCTCTTCGGCGCGGCGGAGGTTCTTATCGAGCGAGGCCATGGTCTTGGCGTAGTCGCCGGCGCTGTCGCCGCGCCAGGCGGCGCGCGCTTGGCCGATAATGACGCCCAACCCTTGCGCCCGCGCCTGCCCGGTCATCCCGTCCGCTTCCAGCCCCGCCAGCGCCAGCACCCAGCGCGCGCAGCGCACGTGCCGCTGGTGCGCGGCCGCCATCAAAGTCGGATCGCGATCGAGGCCATGCTCCATAGCCAACACTGCCGCGCGGTGCGGCTCCATCGCTTCGAAGCGGCGCATGATCAATTCGAACAGCCGGTCGCGCACGCTCTGGCCCGGATCGAGCGCCTCGACATTGTCGGCGATCGCCCGATCGAACGCCTCCTCGACGCAATCCACGGCCTCACCCGGCGACGCCCCGTAAAAGTCCGAGATCGGCCGCGCCGCCTCATCGGCCAGCTTCAGCAGGGTCACTTCGCGCCAGGGCGTGGCGGCGGCCAGCGTCAAAGCAGCCCGGGCGAGGTCCCGGCGGATGGCGGAATCGAGAGCAGTCGTCATGGAAACAATGACCTACGGAATTGAGTTGCGTTCCGAACAAGGCCCGGGTTGGACTTGCCCGTCAAGCGGGCGGCCCTGGGGGAACCGCAGCGCTGGAGGCCACAATGCCGGACGGGAATTTCGCGGGGCGCTTGCGCGCCTCGCATCCAAACCATGACCACGATCTCCAAGCGCGCCTGGCGGCGTGGAACCACACGCGCCTGTGCCTGCGGACCCCGGTGCGCGACTGGCGCGGCGCGCTGGAACATGACCACGCCATGCGGCTGGAAGAAGTCGCCTTCATCGAAGCCGCGCGCAAGCCGTTTGCGGCCACCGCGATCGCTGCACCGCGCGAACCAGAGGCATTTGTCGCCTGGTTTGAAGGCCTGAAAGAAACCGGCCCGGGCCAAGGCGATCCGCTCTTCCCCTGGCTGGCCGAGCGCGCCTCGCTCGAACAGATGCGCTGGTTTGTCGAGCAAGAGGCCGCCGGCGAAGCGGGGTTCGACGATCTCGTCGCCATGGCGCAGGTGAAGGCACCGGTGCAGGCCAAGCTCGAACTGGCGCGCAATTATTGGGACGAAATGGGCCGCGGTAACGCCAAGGGCATGCATGGCCCCATGCTGGAAGCGCTCGTGCACGCGCTGAAGGTGACGCCGACGCTCGAAAACACAGTCGCGCCCTCGCTCGCGCTCGGCAACACGATGGCGGCGTTCGCCACCAACCGCATGTACGCCTACCACGCTATCGGCGCGCTCGGCGTCATCGAACTCACCGCCCCCGGCCGCGCCACGCTTGTGAGCCTAGCGCTGCGCCGGCTGAAAGTATCCTCGAAAGCGCGGCATTATTTCGATCTGCACGCGGTGCTGGATGTGAAGCACTCGGAAGCCTGGAATCGCGAAGTGTTCGTCTCACTCGTCCGCGACAATCCCGATTGCGCGCGCTATCTCGCCGAAGGCGCGCTGATGCGCCTCCAATGCGGCGCCGATAGCTTCGAAGCCTATCGCCGTCATCTGTGGGGCGGCGACGGCGAACGAGCGCACGCGTGAGCGAACGGGTTGCTGCGCTCCAGGGGCTGTTGCTGACGCTCAAACAACGCGGCTACGACTTCATCACGCTGACGCCCGCGACGCATGCCCGCATCATCTCCCGCGAAGGCCGCCAGATTGCGCGCGATCTCCGCGACGTGTTCGGCTGGAGCCTGCCCTTCGCGCCAGAACTCGTGGATGCCACCCTGCTTACGTTCCTGCGCGCCGCGAACATGCTTGAACAACAGGGCGACACGCTGCGCAGTCTCGTGCGTGTCTCCAGCCTCGACAGCGACCTCTACGTCCACTCCGCCTACCCGACCACCGGCGCCGACGCCGTCTTCTTCGGCCCCGACTCCTACCGCTTCGCCAACTTCTTGAGCGAGACGCTGCCCAGCCTTGGTGTGCGCGCGCATGTCGTCGATATTGGCGCCGGCACAGGCGTCGGCGCGCTGATGGCGCGGCGTACTTTGCCAGAGCCGCGCCTCACCCTTTCCGACATCAACCCGCTCGCCCTCGACATGGCCCGCGCCAATTTCGGCGCCGCTGGCGTAGAGGCTGATTTCATCGAAAGCGACGGCCTCAAAAGCGTCGACGGCGACATCGACCTCATCATCGCCAACCCGCCCTACATCGCCGACCCCGCCCACCGCGCCTATCGCGACGGCGGCGGCATGCACGGCGGCGAACTCTCGCTCCGCTGGGCACAAGAAGCCGCGCAACGGCTAGGCCCCGGCGGCGCGTTCGCGCTTTACACCGGCAGCGCCATCGTCAAAGGCGAAGACAGGCTTAGAGCCGCATTGCACGAAGCGCTGGCTGACTTCGACGTGCTCTACGGCGAACTCGATCCCGACGTGTTCGGCGAGGAGTTGGAGCGCCCGGATTACGCCGACGTAGAACGCATCGCCGTCGTCGGCCTCGTTGCGGTCAAGCGCTGACCATTCGCCGCAGCGCATCCGACAACAACGTCGTCGCCCGCGCGCGATCTTTCCAACTCAGCACCACCGCCGGCCCGGTGTCCGTCTTGTTGACGTCCACAACATAGAGCCGCCCGCTCTCATGCTCGCGCAGCACGTCGAGCCCGCCCCAATCGAGCTGCATCTCGGCGCAGAAGCGCCCGATCTGTGCGATCTCCGCGGCCGAGAATGCCTCCTCCGGCGTCTTCACCACGACACTATTGTTCTGGATCGAAAACCGCGCCGCAGCCGGCTTTTGCTTCACGAACACCACGACGGGTCGCCGCCCCACGCACGCCGTGCGCAGATCGTAGGCGCAACCATCAGCGCCTTCCGTCTTGATTACGCGCTGATACGATTTGCCCTCGACCCGCGCCGTCGGGCACAGCACCACGCGCCCATCGTGCAACCCATTGCCCTCGCCCTTCTCCACCGCTTCGCCGACAAACGTCGTCGGGTCGATCGCCAAGGGATAGCCGAAGGCGCACTCCATCACGCGCGCAACATGGCTCTTCGACACATCGCCGACGCCAAAATTGAACGCACGCGCGTGCGGCGGCGCTGGTGGCGCGGCTTGCGTCTGATCTTCGAAGTAAAACGCCGCATCCGCATGCTCAGGCGATGTCGCGAAATCGAGCCCGCCCCACACCATCGCCGCCCAGACGATGTACCAGGGCCGCGGCCGATGCGGCGCGAACCAGACGCGCGGCGGCGAGGGCCTACTCAATTTGGCGAGGAAGCCGTGCACGCGCACGAACAGATAGTACGTGAACCAGCGCGCTATATCGGCCCAGAGCTGCCAATCGTTCTTGAAGCGCACGCCCGTCGATTTGACGTGTACATAGCCGTCCACGATCTGGAAATCGAAACCCCAGAAACCGCGCTGCGTATTGCGCCCTGGTGCGAGATCGAAAACGGACATCGGCGGGATTGGGGGCTCGGGATTGGGCATTAGGTTCTAACGCCCCAGTCCCCAGCACCCAATCCCTAATCCCCAATCCTACTTCCTGCCGAGATCCCGCGAGCGCTGCGCCGCGGCACTTACCGCTTTGCGCAGCAGCGGGCCTAGGCCATCACCGGCGCCGAGCACATCGAGCGCGGCTTCGGTGGTGCCGCCAGGCGAGGTGACTTGCTTGCGCAGCACGTTGGGCGTTTCCCCCGTTTCCAGCATCAGCGCGCCGGCGCCCGCGACGGTGCGGCTGGCGAGACGCATGGCGGTGTCTTTGTCCAAGCCCTCTTGTTCAGCCGCCGCCGCCAGCACTTCGGCCAGCAAGAATACATAAGCCGGCCCCGAGCCGCTCACCGCCGTGACCACATCCATCAACCGCTCCGCCGCGATCGGCTCGACTGTGCCCAGCGGCTCCAGCAATTGCTCGATCAAAGCGCGATCTTCCGCCGTGCAGGCGGGCGAGGCTACATAAGCTGTGACGCCGCGCCCGATCCGCGCCGGCGTGTTCGGCACGCTGCGGATGACGCGTTGTGCGCCCAGTTCACGCGACAACGTCTCCATCGGAATGCCGGCCATTACCGAAAGCACGCGCGTGTCGGGGCCGACAAAACCGCGCGCCGTCTCCGCCACGGCCGCGAAGCTCTGCGGCTTCACGGCCAGCACGAGCACATCGACTGGTCCGGGATTGGGCGGATTGAGCACGGCGCCGACAGTTTCCAGCGCAGTGACCAGATCAGGATCGAAGTTCGGCTCTACAACTGTAAGCGTCAGTCCGCCGCCCTTGCGCACGGCTTCAATCCAGCCGCGCACCAAAGCACCGCCCATGGCGCCCGCGCCAACAAGTGCGATGGATGGGGCGTCTAGTCCGCTCACGCTGCTCCGCAAGTTTCAAACAAGGCGGCCGCCGACGCATCGTCCGCGCTCATGCCGCCCAGTATGAGGAAATGAAACGCCGGCTGGAAGCGCTCTGCTGCATCCATCGCCGCGGCCAGCATCGCCTGCACTTCGCCGACTGAGATCTCATCACGCCCGATCATTGGCATGGCGTGGCGGAAAATGATGGTGCCGTCGTCTGACCAGACGTCGAAGTGCCCGAGCCAGAGATTTTCGTTGATCAGCCCTGCGAGCTTGATCGACTCTGCACGCCGCGACACCGGCGCCTGCAGATCAAAGCCGAGCGTAAACAGCAGCGCCGGCAATTCGTGACGATGGCTGAAATAACCGACCGTCTCGCCCAGCGAGCATTTGAAGCTGAAATGAACGTCGCCATCGTCGGCGCGCTCGCTCTTGAAGCGGTCGTCGGCGCCAAGCACCATCTCGACCGTTTCCATTGGGTCTGACGTCGTTTCGACTTCGTCGTCGAGATAGAGATCCATTGAGCGTCCCCTATGAGCTCAAGGGCCAAGCGCATGGCCTGCCAATACGATCTCTTCGCCTTGGGCGCTTCTAAGAAGAGCGCTCGAATCAAGCCCCGATGACTAGGTAAGCGCCTTGAGTGTTTCGCAGAACTTAACGGGCCGGTTTTCCAGCCGCGAAGTCATCGAGACTTCACATCCGCCAACACAGCGCGCGGTTAAGCCCGATCTTTGAGCAGCGCTTCCAGCGCCGCCACACGCGCCTTCAGTTCGTCGGCTTCGGCGCGTGCATCCGCCGCAAGCTGCTTGACCGCCTCGAACTCGTCGCGGCCTACAAGGTCCATTTCGGCGACAAATCGATCCGCCTGCGCCCGCATGAAGCTTTTGGCCTCGGAACTTGCGCCCTGAGCCATACCCATGGCCCCGGTCATCAGCTTGGCCAGGTCGTCGAACACGGAGCTTTGCGTTTGCATGTGGATCGTTCCCTGCGGGGTGTTTAAGAAGCGGGCCGAGGCTGTGCAATGCGGCCGATCAGCTAGGTAAGGTGGGCAGGCGTGATCCTGGAAGCGATACAATTCCCCAACATCGACCCGGCGGCGCTGACGCTCGGCCCGTTCGGCGATTTCGGCCCTTTCCACTTGCGCTGGTACGCGCTCGCCTACATTGCCGGCCTGGTGCTGGGCTGGCGCTGGATGGTGTGGCTGATCCGCCGCGACAGACTCTGGGCGCCTGGCAAGCCGGCCATGTCGGTGCCGCAGGTTGATGATTTTCTGTTCTGGGCGACGCTCGGCGTAATCCTCGGCGGCCGCATCGGCTATGTGCTCTTTTACAAAATCGACATGCTCTGGACCAACCCGCTTGAGGTGCTCCAAATCTGGCAAGGCGGCATGAGCTTCCATGGCGGCTTCCTCGGTGTCGCGCTCGCCGCCTGGTGGTTCACGCGCCAGACGCACGTCAACGAAGAGCAGTTTGCGTCGCTCGCCAAGAAGCACGCCGTCGCCGAACCGCCAGCCGCGCATCGCAGCGATTATGTTCGCCTCACCGGCCTTGGCTGGATGAAGAAGAAAGATGCGGAAGACGCGCGCGTCAAAGCCAAGACCGACAAAGTCGATCTGCTCCGCCTCGGCGACATCGCCGCTGCAGCCGCTCCCATCGGCTTGTTCTTTGGCCGCCTCGCCAATTTCATCAATGGCGAGCTCTGGGGCCGCGTCACTGACGGGCCTTTTGGCGTGGTCTTCTGCAACGAGCGCTTGCTGATCCAAGGCGGCGGCGTCTGCGCTGCGGGACTCGAACCGCGTCACGCCAGCCAGCTCTATGAAGCCTTCCTCGAAGGCATCGTGCTGTTCGCCATCATCACCATCGCCACCTTGCGCTTCGACAGCCTGCGCCGCCCCGGCCTCAATACCGGGCTCTTCCTGGTGTTCTACGGTCTCTTCCGCGCTGTGCTGGAAACCGTGCGCGAACCCGATGCGCACATGCCTGAAGCTCTGCGCGGCGTCGTCACCATGGGCATGCTACTCTCCATCCCCATGATCATCGCCGGCGCATGGCTCATCCACCGCGCGCTTAAGCAGCCGAAAACGGTCGCCGCGTGAGTCTCAAAGCGAGACTGATCGAACACATTCGCGAGAACGGCCCGATGACCGTTGCGCAGTTCATGGGCGCGTGTCTCTACGATCCGGAAGACGGCTATTACGCCACCCGCCCCTCCATCGGCGGCGAGAACGCGGACTTTCTGACCGCACCTGAAGCGAGCCAGATGTTCGGCGAACTCATCGGGCTTTGGTGCGCGCATGAATGGGACGTGCTCGGCAAGCCGGCGTTCAATCTGATCGAACTCGGCCCAGGACGCGGCGTGCTGATGCAGGACATGCTCCGCGCCACCCGCCGCATCGAAGGCTTCCACGATGCGTCAAACATCGTGCTGGTCGAAACCAGCGCGCCCATGCGCGACGCACAAGCCGAACGCATCGACAATGCCGAATGGGCGCTGCGCCTCGAAGACGCGCCCCCCGGCGCCTCGCTCATCGTCGCCAACGAATTTCTCGACTGCATGCCGATCCGCCAATTTTTCCACGGCGAGGACGGCTGGCATGAAAAGCTTGTCGGCCTCGACGAGGCAGATCAACTCGCCTTCGGCCTCAGCACGCCGCTGCCCGCCCCCGATAGCGAAGATGAAATCGGCGCAGTTCGCGAGATCGCGCCGGCGCTGGATAGCTTCATGTACGAACTCGAACGCCGCCTGCACGAAGCGCCGGGGCGCGCGCTTTTCATCGATTACGGTTACGTCACGCCCGAAGGCGCCGACACGCTGCAAGCGCTTAAGAACCACAAGAAAGTCGATCCGATCGAGGCGCCCGGCGAAGCCGATCTCACCGCGCACGTCGATTTCGCGCGCGTCGCGCAATTGGCCGAGACTGCCGGGCTCACCGTGCATGGGCCGATTGGCCAAGGCCAGTTTCTGCGCGCGCTTGGGCTAGAGCTGCGCGCCGAAACGCTCTCTAAGGCCAATCCGCAACACGCCGAACGGCTCGCGCGCGAAGTGCATCGCCTCACCCATGCCGATCAGATGGGCGCGCTTTTCAAAGTGATCTGCATTTCCAGCCCCAACACGCCGCCGCCTGCCGGATTTTGAACGACACGCCCGCCCCCGTATTCAAAGCCGCCACGCTCGACGGCGCCCGCCATGGCTTCTTCGGCCGCCAAGGCGGCGTCTCCACCGGCATCTATGCAAGCCTCAACGCCGGCACAGGCTCTGACGACGATCCGGAAGCCGTCCGCGAAAATCGCCGGCGCATTGCTGATGCGATGGACGTCGCGCCAACACACCTGATCGGCGTCCATCAAGTCCACTCGCCCACGGCCGTGTTCGTCGACGCCCCATGGATCGGCGATCGCCCACAAGCCGATGCACTCGTCACCAAGACGCCCGGCCTCGCCCTCTCCATACTCACCGCCGATTGCGCGCCGATCCTTCTTTGCGATTCACACAACGGCGTCATCGGCGCCGCGCACGCTGGCTGGAAAGGCGCGCTGGGCGGCGTCATTCAAAGCACGGTGGATTTGATGTGCGCGCACGGCGCTGATCCCACGCGCATCAGCGCCGCCATCGGGCCTTGCATCCATCAAGCATCTTACGAAGTCGGCGCCGAATTCCAGGCGCAGTTCGTCAGCGCCAAACCGGACTACGCCGACTATTTCTCCCCCGGCGCCGCCGGCAAGTTCCAATTCGATCTGCCGCGCTTTTGCGTCGCGCGCCTCAACGCCGCTGGCGTGCAGGGCGTCGAGGTCGCGCCGCACGACACCTATGCCGATGAAGCGCACCTCTTCAGCCACCGCCGCAGCGTCCATCGCGCCGAGCCCGGCTATGGCCGGAATTGCGCCGCCATTGCGTTATAGAGCGCAGCCATGACGTTCGGCTCCCTGCAAACGCTGCGCGACAAACCGATCCCGCAACCGCGCCCCAAGGGCGGCTATCGCGACGTGCCCATCGCCTTCGATGGCGCGGCGAACGCCGAGCCGCTCAGCGAGGCCGCCGCATTCGGCCTCGCCGGCCAGAACTTCTACGCCAACCCGCGCAATCCGCCCTACTACCACCGCATCCCCGGCAGCATCGACGCCATCGTGCTACGCGACGGCGCCGCGCGTCGCTTGCAAAGCGTGAACACACACCTCGCCGCAGCTGATCTCGAACTCTTCATCTTCGACGCATGGCGCCCGCAAGCGGTGCAAATCTATTTCCACGACCAATGGCTCCCCGCCGAACTGAAGCGCCGCAATCCTGCGCTCGAAGGCGACGCGCTGCTGGCGGAAGTCGAAACCTATTGGGCCGCACCCAGCGCCGGCGAAGACGCGCCCTCGCCGCACTCCACAGGCGGCGCCGTCGATCTCACGATACGTTGGCGCGGTGGGGATCCGCTCTGGATGGGCTCGCTCTTCGACGACGCGTCGGCCATCGCTCACACTGCCCATTTCGAAGGCGCCGCTACGGATGCGGCGTTCAGCTTCAGCGCCGAAGAGGCCCGCGCCAACCGGCGTTTACTCTATTGGCTGATGCGCGACGCCGGATTCGCCTCCAACCCGACCGAGTGGTGGCATTTCTCCTATGGCGATCAAATGTGGGCGCAACTCACCGGCGCGGACGCCGCACTCTATTCCGGCGCCGAATATAACGTGTCGCCGTAGCGACAGCGGCGCCATGGCATGCGTCCAGGCTTCATAAATCTGCAGCAAAGCCTTTCGCCGCCGCTGAGTCGCGCCTAGAGACGGGGCGTCACGAGGAACGCGTCGGGGCCCGCATTCCATGAAGCTATTGTCTGCAAATTCGAACATGGCGCTCGCCAAGGCGATCGCCGACCATCTCGACACGCCGATGGCGGAGTCGGAATTCAAACGCTTCAAGGACAACGAGATCTTCTGCGAGATCAAAGAGAACGTGCGCGGCGAGGATGTGTTCTTCATCCAGTCGACCTCCTACCCCGCCAACGACCATTTGATGGAATTGCTGATCGGCATCGATGCGCTGCGCCGCGCCTCCGCTCGGCGCATCACCGCGGTCGTCCCCTATTACGGTTATGGCCGCCAGGATCGCAAAGTCGGCGGCCGCACGCCGATCTCGGCGAAGCTGGTCGCCAATCTGATCACCACTGCCGGCGCCGATCGCGTGCTGACGCTCGAACTGCACGCCGGCCAGATCCAAGGCTTCTTCGATATCCCGACCGACAATCTCTTCTCCACGCCGGTGCTGGAGAAAGACATCGTCGCCAATTGCGCCGACGTCTCGGCGCTGATGATCGTCTCTCCCGATGTCGGCGGCGTGGTGCGCGCCCGCGCGCTCGCCAATCGCCTGAACGCCGATCTCGCCATCGTCGACAAACGCCGCGAAAAAGCCGGTGTCTCGGAAGTGATGCACATTATCGGCGACGTCGAAGGCCGCGACTGCATCCTGATCGACGACATCGTCGATAGCGGCGGCACGCTCTGCAACGCGGCCGAGGCGCTTTTGGAAAGCGGCGCGAAATCCGTCTCCGCCTACATCACCCACGCCGTCCTCTCCAACGGCGCCGGCAAACGCATCGACGATAGCAAGCTCAAGGAATTGGTCGTCACCAACTCGATCGACCCGACCGAGCATCAACGGAAGTGCAAAAAACTCCGCATCGTCTCCGTCGCCCCCCTGATCGGCGACGCCATCTGGCGGATCGCCAACGAGCAGAGCGTCAGCTCACTGTTCGAGTAGCGCGACCCGCAGCGCCTTCGCCAAACTGGACCGCGGACCTCCGGCGCGCATCGTTTGCGCTGCGCAAACGATGCGCGAAGCGCGCGGCGTTGGTTGGAGACGATCAACGCACCTACAGAGACTACTCAACGCGGATCGCGCGCCCCGTTCTCCCTTTTGCGCCAATGGCGGCCGCGCCATTGGATGACTTCGCGCGTACGTCATGCAAGGATCGGGGCGTTGGGAGGCGCTTATGCGTATGTTCAAGGCGATTTCTTTTTCCGTGTGTCTCGCCCTCGCCGCCTGCGGCCAAGCCGCGGCGCCGAGCGACGCCGACGCGCAAACCGCGGGCGCACCCAGCGCTGAAGTCAGCAACGCGGAGAAAGCCGCCATCCTCGCCACGCTCGGCGCCAGCGCCAATGCGCAAGGCCAAGTCGAAAACGAATGCGGCGAACGCGTCACGCCGCAATTCCTCGCAGCGGACGTCGGCCCCGGCGTCGGCCGCGCCGTCGCTTATGTGATCGGCGGCGGCCCGAACATGCCCAGCTGCTACGGCGACGGTTCGCAGCTGCATCTGCTGCGCAACGCAGACGGCGGCTGGCGCGAAATCCACCAGCATCGCGGCGGCGGCATCATCATTCTGCCGACGCAACACAATAACGGCAACGACATCGCCAATGGCGGCCCCGGCTTTTCGTTTCCTGTTTTGGAGTGGAACGGCAGCGCCTACGCCAACGCCAACCGCAGCGTCGCCGATAGCGCATTAGACGGCGCGCGCTTCGTGCCGAACTAATCGCCGCTGCGATCCGGCTTCCAGGCCGTGATCAAGCGCGGGCCGGCGGCGCGCAAGAGATCGCCTTTGATCTCGAACGCGGCGAACGCCGCTGTCGGGAAATGGCCGCTGAACTCGCGCGCGAGTTTCGAGCCGTCATGGGCTTGATGGACAAGTGCGGAGACCAGTTCGCCGATGCCAGGATTGTGGCCGACGACCACCACCGTCTCAGCTTCACTGGCGCTGAACGCATCCCAGATATTCTCCGGCGCGGCATGATAGAGCGCGTCGTCATACTCGGTGGCGAGCGCGAAATTTTGCAGGCCGTGTTCGGCCGTCTCGCGCGTGCGCTGCGCGGTGGAGACCAAGGCCAAAGTCGGCTTCAGCCCCGCATCCTCCATCGCCGCGCCCGCGAGCGCTGCTTCGCGGCGACCGCGCCCGGTCAACCCGCGCGCCTCGTCGCTGTCGGCTTCGTGGGCGCGCACGGCTTTAGCGTGGCGGAGCAGGATCAGGATGCGCATGAATCAGGATCGTGCCCGCCCGGCAAAAAAGCGCAACCGTTCGCATCCGTTCGCCGAACCGGCGGCTGCTCAAGGGCAAACAGAACGGGAGTTTGTGATGAAGGTGCGGTGGATCATTTTGGCGGTGGCGGGCGCGGTCGTTATCGCCGCCTGGGCGGCCCTGGGTGTGGCTTACTTCAACCGCCCGTCGCTACCGGTCTGGGCCGGCATCGTGACAGCGGCGGCGTTGAGCCTCGAAGGATTCCTCTGGGTCGCCGCCGGCGTGTTCGGTTGGGGCTTTCTGGCCAAACGCCGCGCCGCACTCGGCCGCTTCCGCGATCGCCTGTTCGGGCGCCGGCCGCCTGCGGCGGAATAGGCCGCGTTTGTGAGCGGCGCGCTGCCGGTCTAAGCAGGCTTCCCGTTTTGGATTCGTGCTGATGACCGACCTCGCAACCCTCGCCGCCGGCGCCAAGGCCTGGCCCTTCGAACAAGCCCGCCTCGTCCTGGAGCGCCACAAGCGCCAGCCGAAAGAGACGGTGATCTTCGAAACCGGCTACGGGCCGAGCGGCCTGCCGCACATCGGCACCTTCGGCGAAGTCGTGCGCACCTCGATGGTGCGCCACGCCTTCCGCACGCTGACCAATGACAGCATCGCCACCAAGATTATCTGCGTCTCCGACGACATGGATGGCATGCGCAAGATTCCCGACAACGTCCCAAATCACGCGCTACTCGAACCCTATTTGCAGCGCCCGCTCACCGACGTGCCCGACCCGTTCGGCACACACGAAAGCTTCGCCCATCACAACAACGCGCGCCTCTGCGCTTTTCTCGATGGTTTCGGCTTCGAGTATGAGTTCAAGTCGGCGACCGCGCTTTATAAGTCTGGCGCCTTCGACGCGATGCTGATCCGCGCGCTCGAACGCTACGACAAGATCATGGCGATCATGCTGCCGACGCTCGGCGAAGAGCGCCAAAAGACCTACAGTCCGTTCCTGCCGATTTCGCCGAAGTCCGGCCGCGTACTCTACGTGCCGATGAAGCGGATCGATGCCGCTAACGGCATGGTTACGTTCGACGACGAAGACGGCGAGGAGATCACGCAAACCGTCACCGGCGGCCGCGCCAAGATGCAGTGGAAGCCGGACTTCGGCATGCGCTGGGCCGCACTCGGCGTCGACTTCGAAATGTTCGGCAAGGATCACCAGCCGAACCAGCCGGTCTATGCGAAGATCTGCCAAGCGCTCGGCGTCGAGCCGCCGATCAACTTCGTCTATGAACTTTTCCTCGACCAGAACGGCGAGAAGATTTCGAAGTCGAAGGGCAACGGCATTTCGATCGAACAATGGCTCGCTTACGCCGCGCCCGAGAGCCTCTCGCTCTACAATTTCCAGAAGCCAAAGACGGCCAAGAAGCTTTATTTCGACGTTATACCGAAGGCGGTGGACGAATATCTTTCGTTCGTCGATGCCTACCAAAAGCAGAACGAAGCCGAGCGCATCGAAAATCCGGCCTGGCACATTCACGCCGGCAAGCCGCCGGTGAACGCGTCGCCGATTTCGTTTGCGCTGCTGATGAACCTCGTCTCCGCCGCCAATGCCGAGACCAAGGATCAGCTCTGGGCCTTCATCCGCAAGTACGCGCCGGGCGCCACGCCACAGACGCATCCCTTCCTGGATACGCTGACCGACTATGCGCTCCGCTACTTCAACGATTTCGTGAAGCCGACGAAGCAATTCCGCGCCGCCACCGATAAAGAGCGCGCCGCCTTCGAGGACATGATCAAGCGCCTCGATGCGCTCCCGGCCGACATCACCGACAGCGAAGCGATCCAGGCCGAAGTCTACGCCGTCGGCAAGGAACATGGCTTTGAGCCGCTGCGCGATTGGTTCAAGGCGCTCTACGAAGTGCTGTTCGGCGTCGAAAGCGGCCCGCGCTTCGGCGCCTTCGCGGCGATCTTCGGCGTGCGCGAAACCGCCGCACTGATGCGGCGCGGCCTTGCGGGCGAGTTGCTCAGCCCAGGCTGAATTGACTCTGACGTCCTGATCGGTTCGACTAGCTGCTCGCACGCATTTCAGCGATTGGCGACCGCCGCATAGCGACGGCCAGCACGCATTGCTTTGGAGTTCCATGGAAGGTCACGCCCTTATCGCCACCCTCGTCGGCGCCATCGCGCTGTCGTTCTTCTTCGGCTTCATCGCCAAGAAGCTCAAACTCTCGCCGCTGATCGGCTATTTGCTCGCAGGCGTTGCGGTTGGACCGTTTACGCCGGGTTTTGTCGGCAATGCCGGCATCGCGCTCGAATTTGCCGAGATCGGCGTCATTTTGCTGATGTTCGGCGTCGGCCTGAAATTTTCGCTCGAGGATTTATGGGCGGTGAAGGGCGTCGCCCTCCCCGGCGCCATCGTGCAGATGACCGCCGCCACCCTGCTCGGCTACGGCGTCGGCACCCTGATGGGCCTCGACGCCGCCGAAAGCCTCATGCTCGGCTTTTCGCTCTCGGTCGCGAGCACGGTCGTGCTGCTCCGCGCGCTGGAAGACCGCAACATTCTGAAGACCGAGAACGGCCGCATCTGCGTCGGCTGGCTGGTGATCGAAGACATCGCCATTGTGCTGGGCATCGTGCTGTTGCCGGCGCTCGCCACCGCCGGCAATGGCGGCGGCGGACTAACCAGCGCGGCATGGATGGCGCTTGGACTGACGGTCGGCAAGATCGCGATCTTCGTGGCGCTAATGCTGGTTGTCGGCGCGCGGCTTTTCCCATGGATGATCGTGCAGATCGCGCACCTGAAATCACGCGAGCTCCTATCGCTCGGCACGCTGACGTTAGCGCTTGGCATTGCGTGGGTAGCTTACGAATTGTTCGACGCTTCGTTTGCGCTCGGCGCCTTCCTGGCCGGCGTCGTGCTCAACGGCAGCAAGTTCACCCACCGCATCGCCGAGGACTCGCTGCCGCTGCGCGACACGTTCGCGGTGCTCTTCTTCGTTTCGGTCGGCATGCTGTTCGATCCGATGACGCTGATCCGCGCCCCGCTCGAAGTGCTGGCCGTTGTCGCCATCATCATCGTCGGCAAGGGTGCGGCCGCGCTCGCGATCACTTCGCTCTACAAATTGCCGCTGCGCACAGGCATGCTGATCGCGGCCTCATTGGCGCAGATCGGCGAATTCTCGTTCGTGCTTGCAGGGCTCGGCGTGCGCCTCGAACTGCTGAGCGGCGATACGTACAACCTGATCCTGGCCGGCGCGCTGATCTCGATCGCCCTCAACCCGCTACTCTTCAAACTGGCCGAGCACATCTCGGACAAATCCGAGCGGGCGCCTCCTGAGGTTGAACGCGATGCAATCCTGGATAAGTTGTGAGCTAAAGCCGGTTTCAATCCTGTGTTGCACCCATGGGGATGGACGGGACAGAGCCGCGATCAAACGAACTCCGCGACGCCGCGGTCGCCGTCAGCGCGGCCGAGCTCGACGCAGCGAGCCTCGGATTTCACCGCGCTTTCCCGCGACGCTCGGCGAAACGCGTAATCTACGTCACGCAAATTCTGTTTCTTGCCGCACTCGCGGCGGCCTTCGTCTGGGCGATGCGTGAAGCCCCAGCGCTCACATTCGGCGCGCTCCACTTCACCGCTCTCGCACTCTTCGCGCTCGCCATCGGTTTCCGCTTGATCGCCGCGTCGAGTTTGAAGCCACTCTTGTCGCGCTTGGCGGAGCCAAAAGTCTGGCCAATCTACAGGATCCTTTGCCCGCTCTACCGCGAAGCCAATGTTGCGCCCGATCTCGTCAGCGCTCTCGACGCGCTCGACTATCCCGGCACGTAGTAGCAAACCGGACCACGTCCGGTTTGCTACTACGTGCCGGGAGTACGTGACCGTATACGACGCAGAAGATCGCCCGCATCCCATGCAGCTGCACGCAGCACTGGCCGCGTTCGAGGATGGCGACGAGACGCTTGCCTGCGTGCAAGCGCCATTGGCGATCGACAACACAGAAGCCAGCTGGATCGCGCGCCAATTCGGCGCTGAATACACAGTCCAGTTTCGCGAAGTGCTTCCGCTTCTGGCGCGGCTCAAGCTGCCACTACCACTTGGCGGCTCAAGCAATCACTTCCGC
>JALHQO010000006.1:0-216858 GCA_022841905.1 Hyphomonadaceae bacterium
AGCTGGAAAACCGATTTCGCGATATCCAGCCCGATTGTAACTACGTTGCTCATGGCTCTCCTCCGGCTCAAACCGGAAGCATACGCCGCCGGCGGGTAGGAGAGCCGTCCACGGCATCGAAAGCGGACACTCAAAAAACCGATCGGGGACACCCGCGCGCAGCACAATCAGGCGAAGCTTGTCACCGGAAAAACGTGACGATGAACTCGACGCCAGACACGGCGTCATCATATCCGGACACATGTTGGATGTTGCCGCGGTGACCGTCGCTCGTCACGAGGCACTGAAAAGTGGGTGAGTTTCGCCACCGGAAAAAGCTGTGATCTAAGACGTTCGCCGCAGAATGCGGCGGGATTGGATTCGAGCGGCGGGGGGCGTAACATTCTGCAAATGCAGCAGTATTGGCCCCCGCCAGAGGAACGCGAACGCGAGCGCCGCCGTCTGGACGCTATTCGGCCCTGGCATCGAGTCGCGTTTGTTGTGGCCGGCGTGTTCTTAGTGATCGCACTTTATCTGCAATTTGCGAGCTTAGGCTAGCTCGCCTACGCGATTACCCTGCCGCCATTATCTGATGCTCGCGGCAGATATTGGAATTGTAAGGAGTGCCTCGGCGCGCGAGATTGGTCCCTAGAGCGCGATGGCCGACGAGGGCTGTTTACGTATTTCCGTGGTTAGATGCATCTCGCATCGATAAGCGGGCAGGCGGCTTAAGCAGGCCCGCCAATAGGCCTGCCGATGCGCAGGCGCTTCGATAGGGACACTCGGATGATTTCCGTCTTCGGTTCGGACATTGGCGACGCAGAGATCGCAGCCGTTACCGCTTGCATGAAGTCGCAGTGGTTGGGCTTCGGCAAGAAAGTCGAGGAATTTGAAGCCGCCTTCGCGGATAGGCTTAATCTGCCCTCCTTCGTGATGGTCGATAGTGGCTCGAACGCCTTATACATGGCTCTCGTTCTCTTGGACCTGCCGCGCGGCTCTGAAGTCATTGTCCCATCCTTTACTTGGGTCTCCTGCGCGCAAGCGGTCCTCCTGGCTGGTCTAAAGCCTGTGTTCTGCGATGTGGACGCCGACACAATGAACGCTCGCGACATCGATGTGGAAGCACGCATTAGCTCGAAAACCTCTGCGATCATGGTTGTTCATTATGCAGGATTGCCGGTGCAGATGGACGCCATCCTGCGCTTTGGCTTGCCTGTGATCGAAGACGCGGCGCACGCCGTCGATGCAAAGTGGCGAGGCCGGTCGTGCGGGAGCATAGGCGAGGTCGGAATCTATAGCTTCGATGCCGTGAAAAATCTCACCGCGGGCGAGGGCGGGGGCATCACCGCCAAGGACGCGACCAAGAGCGCACGCGCTAAGCATCTGCGCTATTGCGGTATCGGCAAATCCGGCTTTGAGGCCGCGACGTCCGCGCCCTCGTTAGCTCGCTGGTGGGAATACGACATCAAAGAGCCGTTCATCAAAATGCTGCCCACCAATATCGCTGCGTCCATCGCTGCGGTGCAATTGTCTCGCCTCGACGACCTTCAAGCCCGCAGGCGCGCGATATGGGACAGATACGACGCCGAGCTTGGAGATCTTGGGGGATTGGTTCTGCCTAAGTCAGCGTCGCCAAGCGATCAGCATGGCTATTTCACCTATTGCGTACGCGCCAAAGAGCGGGACGCGCTCGCACGTGCGCTTCTCGAAGCGGGTATTTATACCACGTTGCGCTATCATCCGTTGCATCTGAACAGGCTCTATGCCGAGACCGAACGCCGACTTCCAAATACTGAGCGGCTCAATGAGGAAGCCTTGTCGATCCCGCTTCACCCTCGTCTCACTGATGACGATGTGACGAGGGTGATCGCGGGGATCAAGCGCTTCTATCGTCGCTGAAGTCGGGCGGCGAGAGCCAGCACACTGTCTCGATCGCGCGAGCCGGCACGGCGCGAGGGCGAGCCGACATTGATGGACCAAGGTTCGAGATGGTCTCTGACCAGAGCCAGCGCGCCGGTTATTGCGCCTTCGCCTACGTGTACGCCGGGCAACACAATGCCTCCAGCGCCAATACACGCATGGGTGCCAAAGACAATGCGTCCTGCGTGAATGGCTCGGAGTTCGCGGGGCGCTTGCGACCCAATCAGCGCGCTCGCGGAGAGATCATCCGATTCGGAGAAGAGCCTTACGCCGTGGGATAGGCTGGTGAAGTCACCGATCGTGATGCCGGCGGCGCCGACCAAGCTGCAGTGCGACGCGATATGAACTGAGTTTCCGATGTTAAGACTGTCTCTCGCGGTGATCACGCAAAAAGGATCAATGCGAACACGATCGCCGATGCTGATCTGCCCGGGGCCGACAAACACGCATGACGAGTGGATCTGAACACCGTCGCCAAGGCCCGCAAATCCAACGGCACGCAACGCGGCGTCGCTTAGGAATTGAGAATTCATAGTCGGCCCGCGATCACATTCTAATATAAAGCCAGCCGTCTCGCGATGGACACGGTTTTAAACTGCGAAGCCACCAACGCCCGGCGGCTTGGGTCTCCGGCGGCGAGGTTGTGGAGATGACGCCAAGCACGCCCTCCGGCGGGAAACGATGCGCCATGGTATCCAAGAACGCCACGGGATCGGCCGCGCCAATGTCTGTGACGCCATAGCGGAAATGGGCTGGCGCTTGATCGGGGTGATCGAAGAATGAGATTTCGCTGTCGCGAAAATCATACGTGTTCCAGGCGCGAAAAATCGCACGCCACGCATCTTTGTCTGCGTCGTTCATGGCCCCAAGGCTAAGTCTCGCCCTGCCTCATCGCAAGAGCCGGTTGCCCCGCGCGGCGCGATGGGCCCGTCCCGCGCAACTGGCGGGCTGAGGGGCGGGCATGATAAGGTCGGTTTATGTCCAACGCAGACATCCCGATTTTCATCCTCGCTTGGGAACGGCCGATCTATCTTTGGGTTACGCTCGATAGCTTTTTTCGCCTGAGCCCGCCCAATGCGCGGTTCACCATCATCAATAACAATTCCACGCATCCGATGGTCCGCCAAGTGATCCAGGGCTTCGAACGGCGGGGCATGTTCGATGAAGTCATCCATTGCGATGAAAACTCGCCAACCCGATTTCGCGACTTGATCGGCGAACGTCACGAGCGTTTGCCGGAATTCTTCGGCTACGTAGAAGGCGACGTCGAATTGCTGAAAGGGAACTGTGTCTGGTTAGACGAAATGCTCGACATCATGGGCGCCAATCCCGATCTTGCCTATCTCGGTTCGCTGATTGATCCCTCTGACTTTGTCCCGCTGGAAGCCGGCGCGAGGTTGGGGTCTAAAATTCCTATTGGCCGCCTAGAGGCGTTGCTGAAAGCTCATAGCCCCGAGCGCAGTTATATCGATCGCGTGCAGGGCCGATATCAGCTGGGCTTGCAGCCGCCCGGACGTCTGACGCTGTTTCGTAAGTCCGCATTTCAGACTGTTCGCATCACGTGCGACGGGGTGATGACGAAGGATTTGTGCGCACAAGGATGGCAGGTCGGCATCGCGACAAACGTTCGTCACCGGCACCTTAGTCTGCTGCACATTTTCGACGAGCCTGGTTACGACGTGGACGCCCGCAACGAGTTCGTCAATCGCATGATCGATTAGCGAGGCGTTGCAGGCGAGCGAAGCCTCTTGTGTCTATCCGATCGCTCGACGCAGCGCCGGACGCCGAAGACGCCCGATGATGAAGCGGGGCTGATTAAGGACGTTGTAGCCGCGCCTGCGCATTGTGGGCGAGGTTGCCGAACATCCTGTCGCGGGCGCTTGGCAGCCCGGCCGCGCGGTCAAGCACATCACGAACGCGGCCGGTCTCCCGATCTGGCGCGCTAGCTCCATCAGCCAGTCATAGCCGGGGCCAAAGAGAAGGGCGATCACGTCTCAACGGCGGCGGCGGAACTACATCCTGCGGGCGCGGGCCTTCTGTCGCTTCAAGAGCATGTGCCATACCCCCAGTATAAAGTCCCTCTATTCGGAACGGGGCTTGCGGGGGTTTCAGGAACAACAGGGAGGCGCTAAGAGCATCACCATGCCTGCGCTCTTGCAAACCCTGGAAGGCGAACTCGCGGGAATTGCTTTCCTGTGCGAGAACGGTCAACGCCGCCTGCTCATGGAGCCAGACCGCATTCCGCCGGAGACAGGGCTACGCTTTCCTGACAGCGTGATCACCGTGCCGAATGAAGTGCTACTGTCGTTTGCCGCAGGGCCACGCCTGCCACGACGCTTCACAGCAAACGATCGAATGCATCCGCCAACGAACATCACCAGCGCACTGATGCGAGAGTTAGCGATTTCGCATCTGCGCGGACATGGCGTTGAGGTAGGCGCGCTCGCTGCACCGGCGCCGGTGCCATATGGCTGCAAGGTCAACTATGCCGACGTTTTGAGTTACGAAGAGATCAAAGAGCGCTTTCGCGGTGAACCACAGCACGACCTTGTGAGCCCGAGCCTGCGCACAACTTTTGAATCCTTGGAGGGCGTTGGCGACAACAGCCAGGATTTCATCATCGCCTCGCACGTCATCGAACACACGCAAGATCCAATCGGCGCGATTGCGCGATCTTATGCGGCGTTGAGGCATGGCGGCTCCCTGGTGCTGATCGTGCCTGACAAAAGGCGCACCTTCGACCGCGATCGGGATTTGACCACCTTAGAGCATCTGATTGAAGACTACCGCGCGCCATCGCGTGAGCGTGACATCCCGCATTTCGTTGAGTTCTCCGAAAAGGCAGGCTTTGGCAACGACTGGCGCAAGCTTTGGGAACAGCAGCACCCGATCCACTATCACGTCTGGATATATCAGACGTTCATGGAATTGATCGCCTGGATTAAGAACAACGCTGCGCCGTTTTCGTCGATCTGGTCACACCAGACACTGCCGCACGAAACAGAAGATTTTGAGTTTTACGTCGTACTTACAAAATAAGGACACGCGCATGGACCGCCGCGAAAGCCTGCTGCGCGATATTGATATCGATGCCATGACCGGGCTCGAAATTGGCCCGCTTTCAACGCCGATTATAGAGCGCACTCCGGGGCGCAACATCTACTATGCGGACTATGCCGATCGCGCGACCCTACAAGACCGATCCCGCCACGATCCTCACGTCGACATAGAGGCTATTCCGGAGATCGATTTTATCATCGCGCCGCCTCCTGAAGCCCTCCCAGTGGCGTTCGATTACATCATTGCATCTCATGTCATCGAGCACGTTCCAGATCCAATTCGCTGGCTCAACATAACCACTGGCTGGCTGAAGCCAGGGGGCCGACTAATCCTAGCCGTGCCAGATAAGCGTTATTGCTTCGATGCTTTGCGGCCCGCAAGCACCATTCACCAATGGTGGGGCGCCTACATGGACAAAAGGGAAAAGCCCACATTCAGCCAAGTCTTTGAAGCAGTGGCGTTGCACTCGAACTTTGGTCCCGCCGAGGCATGGGAGGGAGATACGCCAGGAGCCTTTGCATTCACGCGCGATACGGCGCTTAAGGCCGCAAATGCATCACTAGAGCGCTACGTAGATTGCCACTGCTGGGCGTTCACGTATCTAACCTTCAAGACGCTCATTCGGGAGGCGCGCGAGATTGGCCTGCTTAAGGCGCAGATTGCGTGGTCGGCGCCGCCAGTGCGGATGGCAAATGAGTTCCATGTCGCCATAGTCGCGGACTAGGTATGCACGTTTAATTCGCACATCAGATAATCCGGAAGTGGAAATAAAACGCTTGATTGGCGTTTGTGCCGCAAACAAAAAATACATCAGCACGATCGTTGCTGGAGTCGGCGCTGATGCTGCCGTTTCCGTTCGTGCCGGCCTCGCTTACAATGCTGCCAGCGCAGTTTTGCGGGGCGCCTAAGTTGGAGGCGACCGGCAAAGAGATGCCAAGCTGAGTGATTCCAAGCCGGGTGACGGCGCCATGGGCAACGGCTGATAGCGGCGAAGCCGCGCCGTTTAATCGAGCAGGGCGCGAGCGTCTGGTTTGTGCCGACTACGCCACCAGACGAAATCGGCGCTACATCTTGGGGTCGCCTTTCGCGGTCTGCTGGGCCGACATGTGGGCTTTGCAATCGTGTGCCAAGCGTTAGGTCGTTTGACCTGTGACACGGGCTCTTGGAGGGCGTCGGCAAAGCTGAGTGCTAGCGCGAATTTGCGAGAATGTTGGGTTTTCGCGTTTCGCGGTGCGAACCTGCACATAGTCGGACCAAACGGAGCGGCAAATGAGCGGATGGGAAAAATCCCCAGACTACGGCGGCGGTTGGGGCGGCGGGTGGTCAACAGCAGCTGCGGCCGGGGTGATCGCCGCGATTGCGTTCGCGCTCGTGTCATGTTCGCAAGCCGCCCAGCCGCAACCAGCGCCAGAGTCCGCGGCCATCGCGCAGGAAACTCAGCAAGGCGTGGACAGCGACGCATGCACTGCGCCGCTTCCATTTGGGGCAGGCACCGAGTTCGCCGGCGTCGTGCGTTACGTGATCGATGGCGACAGCCTCTGCGTTGGCCCTGCCGATGGCGACGGTTCAACTTGGATTGAGATTCGGCTGATGGACTTCGATGCACCAGAAGCTCGGCAGCCCGGCGGTGCGGAGGCGGAGGCGACGCTTTCGCGGTTGGTGCTGAACCGCGAGGCGCATTGCACGGTCACGCGTAGCGATCGAAGTGGAGCAACGCGTTCGTATGATCGCGTTCATGCCATCTGTCGCGTGAATGGGCAGACGATCGGTGACGGGATGCGGGCGGCGGGTGCGGCTGAAGGCGGAAACTGACGGGGCTCTGTGGCGCAGGAAGAGCTAGGCTAATGTCTGGCCAATGGTGGCGTCACAGCTTTGCTCTCCCCTTACCGGCCCGCCTCTGTACCTATGGTGTACCTAAGAGATATATGCGGCGGGTGTGAATCTGGACTCGGTCCTAGAAAGTTCTTCGGAAACATGGTGGTGGCGGGTGGACTTGAACCACCTACCTTGGGGTTATGAATCCCACGCTCTAACCAGATGAGCTACGCCACCGACGGCGCGGAGATACGCGCGCTGCGGGTCCGGCGCAAGAGTCGGCTAGCCCGCGATGGCGGTGGTCACGAAGAAGGTGATGAGGCCAACGGCAGCCAGGAAGCTGGAGACCGCCAGCACAGCCAGCACGTCCGCGCCACGCGGGCCTTGGCGCGCCTCGTCGGACTGGAAGTCCGTGTCGTCGTGGCTGGTGTCGTCTGACATCATCGTTCTCCGCAAGGCCAACCAGGGAGCCCCGACCGAGGTTCCCTCGCCTCGTCAGGGAACTCCCATGTTGGGCAGATTCATTGGGGCAGGCCCCCAGTTGTCTTGGCAAAACGTAAACACGGGCGCATGGTGGGGTATAATTTATCGCAAGAGCGCCCCTGGGAGGCAATTTTGTCCGTTGAGCTTGATGCCGTCGATCTGCGCATCCTCGATTTGCTGCAGCGGGACGCCAGCCTGTCGATCGCTGAGATCGCCGAGAAGGTGAACCTATCGTCCTCGCCGGCTTGGCGGCGGATCGAGCGGCTGAAGAAAGTCGGCGTCATCACCCGCCAAGTGACGCTGCTGGACTACGAAAAGCTGGGCCTGAACTTCGAGGTGTTCGCTTCGGTCAAGCTGCAGCTGCCGACCCGCGAGAATTTGGAAAAGTTCGAGCGCGCGGCGGCCGAATGGCCCGAGGTGGTTGAGTGCGCCACCGTCACCGGCGCGGTCGACTACATGCTGCGCGTCGTCACGCGCGACATGCATGCCTATGACGATTTCCTGCGTGACAAGATGTTGGCGCTGGGCCTCGTCTCTGACGTGCAGTCGCGCATCGTCATCCGCGTACCTAAGCGCACCACCGCTGCGCCACTTGAGCTGATGCCGCAATCCGACGCCGATTAACGCGCGTTGCGTTCGGCTTGGCGCAACAACTCGCCTGCGCGGACGCCGACGTATTTTTGCGGATTGGAAGGCGGCGTGAGGTTTTGCTCGCGCTCCCAGCGTTCGATCAGCGTTTTGGCGGAGTCGAAAGCGCTCAGCAGCGAGCCGCCATTGCGGACGCCTTGATTGAATAAGGCGTCGCCGAAGAACGTCCATTCGCGTTGCGGCAAGCAGCCAAACGAGGTGCGGTCGTGCGCGGCAGCGGTCAGCACGATCGTGTTGTCATCCGCCAAAGGTGCAATGAAGGCGCCGGAATAGCAGGATGAAACGATGACCACGCGGTTGCGTATGCCTGCCGAGACAAGCATGTCGCGCAGATGCGTGGGGCGCATCGCGGCGGTCATGCGATTGTGCTCGCGCATCGCGATCGAGCCGTCGGCGGCGCCGTGGGAGGTCATGAAGATGACGACTAGGTCTTCGTTCGGGTCGATCAGCGATCCGACGCGGCCGATGGCGGCGGAGAGATTATCGGCTGTCGCGGCGGGATACGCGCGCGCGCCTTGGCCGCCCGCACTCAACACGATTGAGCGGCCGTCGACGCCGAGGTGATCGCGCATCAAGGCTTCGGCTTGCGTCGCTTCGCGTTCGAATACCGGATCGCCCCAGAGCGAGGCGGTGATCATGTAGACGTCGAGCTGGCCTGGCCGCTGCGGCTCGAGATTGTCGAGCGCATCGCCCATCAGCCGCGCCAGGGCCGATGCTTCCGCCGGCGGGCGAACGAGTTCCATTGTGCCGAGCTGGCCGTTGAACGGATCGCGCTGCGGCATTGGCTGCTGCTGGGCCGAACCTGGTCCCGCCGCCAAAACCCACACCGCCGCGATCAGAATCCAAGCTCGCTTCATCAGCGCCCCTCAAGCCACCTGTTGCAGCGGAACAATTCCAGGCTGCGTCGCCGCCCGCAAGCCCGCAACCGCATAGCCGCCGCGCCTCGGCTGGGGTAGCACATGGGCCCATGTCTGAGGGGACCGCACCGTCCGGGCGAACCGACGGATTCATCGCCGCACGTAAGGGCGAATTGGGTCGGGCCATAGCGGCTGAACCTGGCTTGCCGCCAGGGGATGGCGCCGCGATGCCGGCGCTGTTCGAACTCTATGGCGCATTGCTGCACCATGACGCTCATGCGCGCCTCGAGGCGCTGAAGGCGCTCTACGATCCGCTCGATCCCGACGCGCCGCCATCGCGCCGTAATGTCAGCGCCGCCGCCTTCGAGGCGTTCGAGACGGCGCTGACGCAATCTCTGACCAACGCCAATTTCACCGAGATCGATCCGGACTCTGTGCAAACGCGCGAGACAACGAAGCTCCTGACCGGTCTCGCCATCAAGCCTTCAGCCGCCGGCATTCGCCGCATTCGCTATTTCGCGCGCGGCGCGCGCCCTGAACAGATCGTACGCAAGACTTGGTTCGGGCTGCGCCAACGCGTCATCGAAGCGCAAGTGATGAGCGACGTCATCGTGCTGGTCGGCTTCAAGGCGGAAGACGAAATCCAGCGCGACGAGCGCCGTGGTTTTGCGCGCATGCGCCGGGGCGTCCGCCCGGGCGCGGCGCTGGTGAAGCACTTTCGCAATGTCGCCAATGCCGAGCTGGTAACGCTGCATCCGGGCGCTAGGCCAAGCATGTTGCGGCGCGACCAGTTCTTTCTGGCAGCACCAGCGATTGCCACAGGCGTGCCGGTGCTGCTCAATCTCTGGCCTGCGCTGACGGTGATCTTCGCGGTGCTGGCGGCGTATTTCGGTGCGCAGGGCGCGATCGAGGATGACGAACTAAAACGCGCTTTGGCGGCGGTGTCTGGCCTAGTGGCGGTCGGCGCCTTCGTGATGCGCCAGCGGCTGAAATACGAAGCGCAGACGTTGCGCTATCAGAAGCAACTTTCGGACACCGTCTACTTCCGCAATCTCGCGAATAACGCGGGCGTGCTTGATCTGTTGATCGGCGCGGGCGAGGAGCAGGACGTGAAGGAGGCGACCCTCGCTTACGGCATCTTGCGTCGCTCTGACCATTCGCTCGCGAAAGGCGAGATCGACAATTTCGCAGAGGCTTTTCTGCGCGAACGCTTCGGGTTGGATATCGATTTCGAGATCCACGACGCGTTGGCGAAGCTTGAGCGGCTGGGCTTAGTGAATCGAAGCGGCGACGCTTATGTCGCGATCCCGCCGAACGAAGCTATCCTCAAGCTCGACGCGGCATGGGACGCCGTGTTCAATTTCTCGGCGCGGCGCTAGGCGGCGGCCTCTTCACGATCTTTCGGCGCCAGTAGCAGATACATGGACGGCGTCACGATCCGCGCGATCAGCGTTGAGCTGATCAGTCCGCCGATCAGCACCATGGCGATGGGGGAGAAGAGCGGAGAATCTTCCAGCAGCAACGGCGTCATGCCGCCAATGGCGGTGGCGCTCGTTAGCAGCACCGGTAGGAAGCGCACTTCGCCGGCGCGCTCGATGGCCTCGCGCAAAGGCACGCCCCGCTCGCGCAGCTGATTGGCGAACTCCACGAGCAGGATCGAGTTTTTGATCTCGATGCCGATCAGGGCGATGAAGCCGATCACCGCAGTAAACGAGAGCGCTTCGCCGCCGATCCACAGCGCGATCAACCCGCCCATAATCCCGAACGGAATTACGAACGCGACCACGGCCGTCACTGCGAAGGTACGGAATTCCAAGAGCAGCACCGCCATAATGCCGAAGATCGCGATCATGATGGCCGGCCCCAGGCCGCTGAAGCTGCGCTGCTGCGCTTCCGCTTCGCCGCCGAACGCCACGGCGTAACCAGGCGGCAGCGGCAGCGCTTCCAATCGCTCCGCGACATCTGCGGTGACGCCGCTGATGAGATAGCCCGGCCGCGTGTAGGCGCGCACCGTCACCGTGCGTTCGCGCTGCAGCCGGTCGATGGAAGCGGGTCCTGCCTCGAGGCGCGGCTCGGAGATTTCCGCCAGCGGCACAGCACCGCCTTGCCCATTCCAGACGAACAGTGAATCCAGCGCCGATACCGGCAACGCGTCTTCGCGCGGCGCGCGCAGCATGACGGGAAACGCATCACCCGCCGGGTCGCGGAATTGCGCCACGGGCAAGCCGCCGACGGCGATGCGCAAGGTCTGATCGATCGCGCCAGCGGGCACGCCGCGCAGCGCCGCTTCCGCGTCGTTGATGTTGAGATCGAGATCAATCAGCCGCTCAGCCGCGGGGTTTGAAACGTCGCGCGTGCCTGGCGTCGCCAGAATGATGCGCTCCACTTCTGCAGAGATCTCGCCGATTGCCGCGAGATCAGGACCGCTCACACGCACGGCGATCGGCGCCTCGATCGGCGGGCCGTTGGTGAAGCGGCGTAGATTGATGCGCGCACCGGGATACTGATCGAGCTCAGCGCGAATTTCCTCGATCTTCGCCATGCCTTCCGTGCGATGCCATTCGCGGAAGCGCGCATAGACCTGGCCCAGGTTGGAAATCTGCTCGGGCGGAATCTCGTTGTAGTAGATTTGCGGATTGCCGCGGCCGCTATTGGAAAAGCGCCACTCGATCTCCGGATGGCGCGCGAGAACGCCGTCCACGAATTGCACCGCGCGGTCCGTCTCGCCCACTGATGCGCCTTGCGGTGTCTCGACATCGACCAGGAAGTACGGGCTGTCATTTTCCGGAAACAGGCTGAAGCCCAATTGCGGCACTAGGCCGAGCGAGAGGAAAAAGCCCATGAGCCCTGCGGCCACCGTCGCGCGCGGATGCGCCAGCGCGACGTGCAGGGCCGGGCGGTAAAGCGTGTGGATCGCGCCCATCACCGTATCCAGCAATGGGTTCGACTTGCCGACCGATTGGCGCGGCAACATCTGGCTCGCCAGGAACGGAATGATCGTCAGCGCCACGAACAGCGACGCCGTGATCGTCGCCACCACGGCAAGCGGCAGCGAGCGCACGAATGCGCCGGCGCCTTCGGGCAGCGCCATGATCGGCAGGAAGGCGAGCAGCAGCGTCGCTGTACAGCCGATCACCGCGATGTTGATCTCCTGCACGCCTGCGATCGCCGCTTCGCGCGGCTGCATGCCTTGCCGCAAATGGCGCGCGATGTTTTCGGTGACGACGATGCTGTCATCCACCAACAAGCCCAGCGCCAGCACGAAACCCGCGATCGAAAGCTGATTCAGCGAATAGCCCATCGCGTGCAGCACGACGACGCCGATAGCGAGCGAGAGCGGGATCGAGACCATCACCACAATCGACGCACGGAAGCCGAGCGGCAGCAGCGTCAGCAGCACGAGCAGAATGGCGATGGCGAAGTCGCGGCCCAAAGTGCCGAGGCGGTGGCTCACCGTCTCCGATTGGTCGAAGCCGCGATTGAGCGTGATGTTGTCGGGCAAGGTGGCTTCGAACGCGTCAATGCGCGCGCGAACGCCCTCAAGCACCGGGAAAATATCTTCTCCGAGCCGGGCGCGGGCGCTGATGAACACGGCGCGCTCGCCGTTGAAGCGGGTAATGTGCGGTCGCTGATCGTCGGCCCACGACACCTCCGCCACATCGCCGACCGTCACCAGCGAGCCGCCCTCGGCGCGCAGCGGAACGCGGCGGATTTCGTCCAAGCTGTCGAATGAGCCGGTGGCCTGCAGATTGAAGCGCCGCCCGTCCGCCTCGACCGCGCCGATCGGCGTGTCCACGCCCTCGCGCTGCAGCGCTTCCGCCACCGCCGTCAGCGGCAAACGATAGGCGGCAAGACGTTCGATGTTGGCCGCGACGCGAACCTCCGCTGGCGGCGCGCCCCATACATCGGCTTGCTGAATGCCCGGCGCACGTTCGATCGAATCGCGCAGTGCTTTCGCGTACGCATCCATCTGCCGAAACGAGGCGTCGGGGCTGGTCAGCGCCAGCTGGACGACGCTGGTTACCGCCGGATTGAAGCGGCGTGAGCGGATGTCGATGATGCCGTCTGGTAAGCTGGGCCGGACGAGATTGACCTCGCGAATGACTTCGCCAAATTTCTCCTGCGGATCTACGCCCCATTCGAACTCGACGTTCACAACCGCCAAGCCGGCGCGTGTTACCGAGCGGATGTCGCGGATGTCTTCGATGCTGTTGATGGCGTTTTCGAGCGGGATCGCGACTAAGCGTTCCATTTGCTCCGCGTCAGCGCCGGGCAGAACGATGGTTGTGGAAACGCCCGGAAACTCTGTGATCGGGTCTTCCGATTTCGGGATCGCCATCACCGCGCCTATGCCGAGCGCGATCAGCAGCAGGAAGAGAACGCCGGTGAACTGCCAACGATCGACGAAGAAGCGCGTGATCGCTTGCATGCGCGGTCAGCTGGCCGCTGCGACGCGTACAGGCTCGCCGTCGCGCACATAAGCTGCGCCAGCGGAGACCACGCGCTCGCCTGGATTGAGCCCTTCGACGATCAGCACGCCGTTCTGCGTCACGCCCGCCGTCCGCACCGAGCGCCGCCGCGCGACGCCTTCCGCGTCGATCACGAACACGACGCCTTGGTCAGCGCGCGCATCTAACAGCGCCAGCGCTGGCACGATGATGGCGTTCTCCGTCGCTGGTCCAGCCATGGCCGCGATCTCAACAATAGCGACCATGCCGCTGCGCAGGCCTTCGCTATTCGCGACTTCGATCTCAACTTCGAAGGCGCCCGTGCCGGAATCGCCTTGTCCGGCAATGCGCGAAACGCGGCCCTGGCGTGCTTCGCCGCCGAGGTCACTGATCCGCACCAGAGCCGCATCGCCAACGCGCACACGCGCCGCCGAGCTCGACGCGACGGGCGCCCGTACGACGATGCCTGAACCCGTCTCGCCAAACGCCACGATCGGCGTGCCAGCGGCAACCGATTGCGCCGGATCGACACGTCGACGCAGCACGATGCCGTCGGCCGGCGCCGTCAGCACCGAAGAATCGCGCGCGCGTTCTACCGCGAGCCGCGCATCCTCGAGCCGCGCTTCGCTGACGAAGCCGCGTTCGAACAATTCCTGCGTGCGCGCCAAATCGCGCTCTGCGTTGGCGCGTGCAAGCGCGGCTTCGTCCGCGTTGCTGCCGACACTGGTGCGCCGCAACGTCGCCAAGCGCTGCCCGCGTCGCACGACATCACCGGCGTCGACGTGCAACGTCGCCACCACGCCCGGCGCATTGAAGGAGAGATCGGCCTCGCGCTTGTAGCCAACGAGCCCGCTGGTCTGGACCGCGCCAGGCGCGGAGAGAGAGGCGGCTTCGACGACTTGAACCAGGGGTTGTTCTGTCGCTTGGCTGGGCTCGGCGTCGCCATTGGCCCCGCCGCAGCCCGCCAGCAGCAAGGCCAGCGCAAAAACGCCAACAAAATGAGCCTTCTGCCCCATGGGACCCTCAATCGCCGTGAACGATATAGGAATTATTCAGCGATCACAATGCTCGGTGGAGCAATATTTTGTGTCAGCCGGAATACGCTGCGGTTGCCCACTCGGATCGCTCCCAAGCGACACCGTACTGGCACGCAAGGCCTTCAAGCCTGTAGCGTGGCGCCCATGGCGCGCACCAAGGCGGCAGAATACGACGAGAGGAAGCACGCCATCGTGGTGGCGGCGGCTTCGCTGTTTGCGTCCGAGGGTTTTGAAGGCGCGTCCGTGTCCGGCATCGCCGAGCGCGGCAAGATCACCAAATCGCTGATCTATCACTACTACAAATCGAAGGAGGACATCCTCTACGACGTGATGATTAGCCACGTGCGCGATTTGGAGAACGCGGCGCACGAAGCCGTCGCCGAAAAAGATTGGTTGCCGGCGCGCAAACTGCGCGAACTCGCGCACCGCTTCATGGCGCTCTATGTCGGCGCCGCCGATCGTCACAAAGTGCTGCTCAACGATTTGAAGCGCCTACCGAAAGCGCGCCGTGCTGAAATCGTCGGCGTTCAACGCCGCTTGATCGAAACCGTGCAGAAGCTGCTGATCGAGATCGAGCCGTCGCTGAAGCACAAAGCCGGCAAGAGCTTTGCTGCCGCGATGTTATTCTTCGGCGCCATCAACTGGACCCACACCTGGTTTGACCCCAAAGGCGCCGTCAGCGCCGGCGCGCTCGCGGAAATGGCTGTGGACTTGACGCTCGGCGGCATTGCCAAGGCGGCGGAATAGGCCGCTATCTAGGCTTCGCCCATTCCATCACCAAGAACCAAGGTGCGCGCCGATAGCGCTCTGCCTTAGGCTCCGGCGCGCCATGAATCGGTGCAGGCTCTTCGAAGTGCTTGAGCTGCAAGCCTTCGCCGATCAGCACCTGCATGTACGCCTGCAACGGCCGGTGGTGGTTGACGATCCGAATACCGCGCCATTCCGTCCAGAATGCGCGCTCATCAAGATAATGGTCGACCGGATAGCAGAGAAGCTCACCACGCGCGTCGCGCAGCCAACCCGTCTCGGTCCCGGCTGTGTTGAATCCGTTAAGGCTGGCGATCAGCAGCGCGCCGCCTGGTTTCAACACGCGCGCCATCTCTGCGATGCCGGCGCGATAGTCGGGAATGTCGATCAGCGCGAGATAACTGACGACGAGATCAAACGATGCGTCATCGAAAGGAAGCTGTTCGGCCGGCGCTTCGATATATGCGACTTGCGCCTCTGCTTCGCGCGCGTGTGCGATCAGCGCGGCCGTCGGATCAACGCCCGTCGCCGCAATCCCGTGCGCGCCCAGCATCCGGCAGAAGCGTCCTTCGCCGCATCCGACATCGAGGGCGTTCTTCGGCTTCAGCGCCAGCGCACGCGGCAACATTATCGGATCGAGCACATAGCGCCGGCCGAAATCGCCGTGTTCGCCCATGTCCGCGATCCATGCGGCCGCCGACGTTTCCCAACCGTTTTCAATCATGATTTAGGCGTCGTACGTCAGCGCCACGCCTTCTGTCACCGGCGTTGCTTGGCACGTCAGCACGTAGCCGTCGGCCAGCTCCTGCTCGGACAGCCCGTAATTCACTTTCATACTGACTTCGCCCGCCGTCACTTTGGCGCGACACGTGGCGCAGACGCCGCCTTTGCAGGCAAACGGCGCGGGCAGGCCGGCGGCGCGGACATTGTCGAGGATGGAGTGCTTGTCGGGGTCGAACGTGACGTTCATGCGGCGGCCATTGAGCGTCACGCTCATTTTGAGGCCCGCCGCTTTTTCTTCCAGCGCTCGCGCCGCCGCCGCTTGCGCAGCGGAGAGGGGCCCGGTGGTGAAGCGTTCGATCAGGATGCGCGATTTCTCGACGTTCTTGGCCAACAGCGCTGCTTCCGCCGCATCCATCATCGGCCCAGGCCCGCAAATGAAGAACGCGTCGACATGCTCCGGCTTCACCAAAGCCGTCAGCACATGCTCTACCTTGTCGCGATCGAGGCGGCCATTGAAGAGATCGATCTCTTCTTCCTCGTCCTCCAAAAAATGAAACAGAGCGAGCCGGTCGAGATAGCGATCCTTCAGCGCCGCGATCTCCTCTAGGAACATCACGCCCATGGACGTGCGATTGCCGTAGAAGAGCGTGAAGCGCGAGCGCGGCTCCATCGCCAGCGCCGTTTTCATTAGCGACAGGATCGGCGTGATGCCAGAACCGCCCGCGAACGCCACGTATTCGCGACGCGCATCCGCATCGAAATTCCAGCAGAACGAGCCGTGCGGCGCAATCACGTCGAGTTCGTCGCCAGCCTCCAGCTCATCGTTGACCCAGCTCGAAAACGCGCCGCCAGCGATCTTCTTGACGCCAATCTTCAGCACGCCTTCGTTCGGCGAGACGCATACCGAATAGTTGCGCCGCACCTCTTCGCCGCCAATCTCGCGCCGGAAGGTGAGGTGTTGGCCTGCCTTGAACGTAAACGTCTCGCGCAAATGCTCGGGCAGATCGAAACGCACCGAGACCGCATCGGGCGTCTCGCGCTTCACTTCGGCCACGCGCAGCTTATGAAAATCGATGCTCGCCATCAGTGACACTTGAACCAGTCGAATGGCTCCAGGCACGCCTTGCAGCGCCATAGCGCTTTGCAGGGTGTCGAGCCGAAGCGCGAAATTTCTTCGGTGTTGGATGAACCGCAGCGCGGGCACTCCGCCCCTTGCACGTTCTTCAACGCCGATGCAGCAGCGCCTTTCGGTGGCGGCGCGATGCCGTACGCGCGCAGCTTCTCGCGTCCTTCGTCGCTGATCCAATCGGTCGACCAAGGCGGGGAGAGCGTCGTCTCAATCGCAACATGCGCGAAGCCGCCGTCATCGAGCGCTTTGCGGATCATCTGCTCGATCGCGAGCGTCGCCGGGCAGCCGGTGTAAGTCGGTGTGATGACGACGCGCTCTGCGCTGACCTCGCGGATGATGCCGAGATCGAGCACGGAGACCGCTGGGATTTCGGGGTCGGGGACGCTGGCGAGTATTTGAAAGAGTTGATCGAAGATCTCATCCGTCATCCCGGACGCGCGAAGCGCGATCCGGGACCCCGGGGCAAACGGTGCGGCCGTGGCTCCTGGGTCCCGGGTCTTCACTTCGTGAACCCCGGGATGACGGTGGTGTGTATTCGTCACCACGTCGCACCAGGATAGGCGCGCTGCAAAAACTGCATCTCGCTCAGCAAGTGTCCCAAATGCTCCGAGTGCCGCCCGCTTCGTCCGCCCAACACCGGGCGCCGCGCAGCAGGGCGCGGAAGCGTTGCCTCTGCCAGCACTGCGTCGACGCGTTGATCCCACGCCGCGCGCAGCGCCGCTTTATCAACGCCAACGCCCGCCTTGAGCGCCGCCGCATCGACTTCATCCGTCACGAACAACTCATCGACGAAGCGCCACATCCAATCGAGCCCGGCGATCATGCGCGCGCGGCTCTCCTCGGTGCCGTCACCCAGGCGCACGACCCAATCGCTCGCCAACGTCGCGTGATACGCCGTTTCCTTCACCGCTTTCGCCGCGATCGCTGCGAGCTGCGTATCTTTGGAAGCAGTCAGCGCCGTGAACAAAAGCTCTTGATAGTGCGCGAACAGAAACAGCCGCGCGATCGTCTGCGCAAAATCGCCGTTCGGCTGCTCAACGAGCACACAGTTGGTGAAATCCATCACATCGCGATGGAAGGCGAGTTTGTCGCCGTCGCGGCCTTCACCTTCGAGCGCGCCCGCCAGATTCAAAAAATGTGTCGCTTGCCCGATCTGATCGAGCGCGACGTTTGCCAACGATAGATCAACCTCCAGCGCCGGCGCGTGACCGCACCACTCGCCGAGCCGCTGGCCCAGAATGAGCGAATCGTCGCCCAGCCTGAGCGCGTATGTGGCGAGAGCGTCCATCAGATGTGCGTAATGCCGTCAGGGATTTTGTAGAAGGTCGGGTGGCGATAGACTTTGTCCTCGGCTGGCTCGAACAGCGCCGCTGCGTCGCCCGGATCGGAGGAGGTGATCTGCGCCGACGGCAGCACCCAAAGGCTCACGCCTTCCATCCGCCGTGTGTAGGTATCGCGCGCGTGCTCGATCGCCATCTTGGCGTCCGCCGCGTGCACGCTGCCGACATGGCGATGCGACAGCCCGCCCTTGCCGCGCACGAACACTTCCCACAGCGGCCATTCCTTCGATGCGTCGCTCATCGTCTCACTCCGCCGCCAGCTTCGCCGCCGCGCGCTTTTCAGCATGCACTCGCGCCGCATCGCGCACCCAAGCGCCGTTTTCCCACGCTTTCATACGCGCCTGCATGCGCTCTTTCGCGACCGGGCCTTCGCCTTTGACAACGGCGTAAAACTCTTCCCAATCGACTTCGCCGAAATCGTAGGCGCCGCGCTCTTCGTTCCACTTTAGCGCCGGGTCAGGGACAGTGAGCCCGATCGCTTCGGCTTGCGGCACGGTGATATCGACGAACTTCTGGCGCAGCTCGTCATTGGTGTCGCGCTTGATGCGCCAGCGCATGCTTTGTTCGGTGTTCGGCGACTTGTCGTCCGGCGGGCCGAACATCATCAGCGACGGCCACCACCAACGGTTCAGCGCATCTTGCGCCATGCGCCTTTGCGCCTCCGTGCCGGCCGCGAGATGCATCATGATCTCGTAGCCCTGGCGCTGGTGGAAGCTCTCTTCCTTGCAGATGCGCACCATCGCGCGCGCGTAAGGGCCATATGAGGTCCGCTGCAGCGGCACCTGGTTCATGATCGCCGCGCCGTCGACCAGCCAGCCGATGGCGCCGATGTCGGCCCAAGTGAGCGTCGGATAATTAAAGATGGTGGAGTATTTGGCTTTGCCGGAGAGCAGCGCCTCGGTCATTTCATCGCGCGACGTGCCCAGCGTCTCCGCCGCCGAGTAAAGGTAGAGCCCGTGACCGGCTTCATCCTGCACCTTCGCGAGCAGGATCGCCTTGCGGCGCAGGTTCGGCGCGCGCGTGATCCAGTTTCCCTCCGGCAGCATGCCGACGATTTCGCTGTGCGCGTGTTGCGACATCTGACGGACAAGCGTCTTGCGGTACGCTTCCGGCATCCAATCCTTCGGCTCGATGAATTCGTCATTGGCGACGCGGGCCTCGAACGCAGCCACAAGGGCCGGATCTTCCGCGACCGCCGTTTCGGCCTTGCCTTTGACCTTACCGCTCAGATCGGTGGTGTACATGCGCGCCTCTAGGATTTAGCAGACATTACCATTCACCGACCGATCGGTCAATTAATTACGTTGACCGCGCGGCGCCCCTAACTTACGCCAATTCCACGCGCGAAGGAGACTGCCAGTGGATTTTGAAACCATCCTCTTCAGCGTGGCCGACGGCGTAGCCCGGCTCACCCTCAACCGCCCCGATCGGCTAAACAGCTTCACCGTCCAAATGCACGATGAAGTCTCGCGCGCGCTGGAAAGCGTCGCGAAAGATGCCAGCGTTCGCGTGTTGGTTCTGACAGGCGCCGGGCGCGGCTTCTGCGCGGGGCAAGATTTGTCCGACCGCGCCGTGGCGCCAGGGGGCGAGGGCGTCGATCTCGGCGAGTCGCTGGAGAAGCGCTACAATCCGCTCATCCGCAGGCTGACCAGCTTGGAGATTCCAGTCATCTGCGCCGTCAACGGCGTCGCCGCCGGCGCTGGCGCCAACATCGCGTTGGCGTGCGATATCGTCATCGCCGCCAAGAGCGCGAAGTTCATTCAGAGCTTCGCGAATATTGGCCTCATCCCTGATAGCGGCGGCACTTGGACGTTGCCGCGCCTTGCCGGCCAAACCCGCGCCCTCGGCCTCGCGCTCACCGGCGAACCTTTGCTCGCCGAACGCGCCGAGGCCTGGGGCATGATCTGGAAGTGCGTCGAGGACGATCAGCTCGTCGCAGAAACAGATGCGCTCGCCGCCAAATTCGCCGCCGCGCCGACGCGAGGGCTCGCCATGACCAAGAAACTCATCCGCGAAAGCGGTGCGCGTTCGTTGTCCGATCAGCTTGAAGAGGAGCGTGACGCCCAACGCGCCCTGGGCCGAACCGCCGACTACAAAGAGGGCGTCGGCGCTTTCATGGAAAAGCGCACGCCGAAGTTTACGGGAAGCTGAGCCATGAAGCCGATCACGCTCCAGAACTACGCCGAAGGTAAATGGATTGCGGGCACGGGCGGCATGGCCGAACTCCGCTCGGCTATCAACGGCGATGTCGTGGCGCTCACCTCGTCGCAAGGGCTCGATTTCGGCGCGATGCTGAACTTCGCGCGCACGCACGGCGGCCCCGCACTCCGTGTGCTCACCTTCCACGACCGCGCCAAGCTCCTCAAGGCGCTCGCCGAAGCGCTCACGGCGCGAAAGGAAGAACTCTACGAACTGAGCTACAACACCGGCGCCACGCGCGCCGATAGCTGGATCGATATTGACGGCGGCATCGGCACGTTCGCCGTCTATCAGGGCAAAGGCCGCCGCGAGCTTCCAAATGAGCGCATCCTGATCGATGGCGCACTCGAAGCACTCTCGCGCAACGGTACGTTCCAGGGGCTACACGTCTACACGTCGCTGCAAGGCGCCGCCGTTCACATCAACGCCTTCAACTTTCCCGTCTGGGGCATGCTGGAAAAATTGGCGCCGACTTTCCTCGCCGGCGTGCCCGCGATCGTGAAGCCCGCCAGCGCGACGAGCTATCTCACCGAAGCGGCCGTGCGCATCATGCTGGAAGCCAACGTACTGCCGAAAGGTGCGCTGCAGCTTATTGTCGGCTCGACGGGCGATCTCTTCGATCATCTGACCTGCCAGGACGTCGTCTCTTTCACCGGCTCCGCGCAGACCGCCGCCAAGCTCAAGAGCCATCCCGTAATCCAGCGTGAAAGCGTGCGCTTTGTGGCGGAGCAGGACTCACTCAACGCCTCCGTACTCGGCCCCGATGTAACGCCTGACGTGCCCGAGTTCGATCTCTTCGTGAAAGAAGTCGTGCGCGAAATGACGGCGAAGGCCGGCCAAAAATGCACCGCCATCCGCCGCGCGCTCATGCCCGCCGGGCTGCTCGACGCCGTGCAATCCGCGCTCATTGCGCGTTTGGAAAAGACCACGCCCGGCGATCCGCGCGACGAAACCGCGCGCATGGGCGCGCTCGTCAGTGTCAGCCAACGCGAAGACGTCCGCGCTAGAATCCTTGAACTCGCGCGCGATGCGTCGATTGTGTTTGGCGATCCAAATGCATCGCCCGTCAACGAGAAGGGCGCCTTCATGTCGCCGGTTTTGCTGCGTTGTGAGCGCCCGTGGGAAGCGCGCGCCGTGCATGACGTTGAAGCCTTCGGCCCGGTCTCGACGCTCGTGCCGTACAAGGATGGCGTCGACGCCATCGCGCTGGCCAATCGCGGCAAGGGTTCATTGGTGATGAGCGTGTTCACGTACGACACCGAGTTCGCGCGTGACGTCGTCCTGGGCTCAGGCGCGTATCACGGCCGCATCGCCCTTATCGACCGCGATAGCGCCGAGGAATCGACCGGACATGGCTCACCGATGCCGCACATGATCCACGGTGGCCCCGGCCGCGCCGGTGGTGGCGAAGAGATGGGCGGCATTCGCGGCGTCACGCATTACATGCAGCGCAGCGCACTGCAGGGAAATCCGCGCGTTCTGAGCGCTATCGTCAATCGCTACGTCGCGGGCATGCCGGTTGAAGAGGCGACGCAACACCCGTTCCGCCGCAAATTCCACGATCTGCCGATCGGCTATCAACTCAAAACCAAAGCCCGCGAAATCACACTCGAAGACATCGAGCACTTCGCGCATTTCACCGGCGACACCTTTTACGCGCACATGGACGACGTTGCCGCCGCCGCCAATCCGCTGTTCGGCGGTCGCGTCGCGCACGGCTATCTCATCCTCGCATTCGCCGCCGGTCTCTTCGTCGATCCCGACCCCGGTCCGGTGCTCGCGAACTACGGGCTCGACAATCTGCGCTTCGTCAAACCAGTGAAGCCCGGCGACGCCATCCAAGTTGCGCTCACCGTGAAAGACAAAACGCTTCGTAAGCCCGATCAAGGCGAGGTGCGCTGGGATGTCGTGGTCACCAATCGCGACGGCGACACCGTCGCCGCCTACGATCTGCTGACGATGAACGCGGCTTAAGCGACGGCCTTCAGCGCTTCGACGAAACGCGGAATGTCCGCCTCGCGAAGGCCGGCAACGTTAATCCGCGCCGCATCCGTCATGTAGATGCCGTGCACCTCGCGCAGCGCCACCACTTGCGCTTCGGTAAGCGGCAGTGTCGAGAACATGCCCTTTTGCGCCGCGATCTGGTGCATCGGCAGCGAGTTCACTCGCTCCGCCGCCAAAGCCGCGCGCGTGCGCTTGATGTGTGCGCGGATTTCGTCGAGCTCGTCGCGCCACGATTGGCGCAGCGCTTCGTCAGCCAGCACTTCGCGCACGATCGCCGCGCCGTGATCCGGCGGCATCGAATAATTTGCGCGCGCGATCGCCGCGAGATTGCTCATCACCGCCGGCCGCGCATTCTCGGCGGCCTTCACATAAAGCGCGCCGACGCGCTCGCGATAAATCCCGAAGCTCTTGGCTTCCGACACCGCGATCACCGCCTCCGGCACATGTTCCACGATGGCGCGCAAGCCGGCGACATCTTCGTCTATGCCGTCGCCGAAGCCCTGATAGGCCAGATCGAGGAAAGGGATGATGCCGCGCGCGTTCAGCGCATCCGCCAGCGCAATCCACTGATCCATAGAGAAGTCTGCGCCGAGCGGATTGTGGCAGCACGCCTGCAGGATCACTGCATCGCCGCGCTCAACTGTGTCGAACGTCGCGATCAGCGCATCCAGATCAATGCGCTGTTCAGAAATGTTGAAGAACGGTGAGTCAACCGACTCAAGCCGCGCCGCGCGCACGATCGACGGATGGTTCGGCCAGCACGGCTGCGGCAACACGATGCGCTTTGCGCCACTTTCGCGGAGCAGATCGCAACCCAAGCGCAACGCACCGGTGCCGCCCACCGCTTGGATCGAAACCATGTCGCGCCCGACTGTGCCGAAGACGAGCTGGCCGACAAGCTTCAGAAAGTCCACGTCGCCTTGTTGGCCGACATATGTCTTCGTCTTCTGCGTCGCCAGCAGCAGTGCTTCGGCGTCTTTTACCGCGCGCATCACCGGCGTGTTGCCCGATGCATCTTTGTAAACGCCGACGCCAAGATCAATCTTATCTGTCCGCGGATCTTCGCGGTACATCTTGATGATCTTGAGGAGCGGATCGGGCGCCTTCGGCGCGAGAGCTTCGATCATTTCAATCTTCCAGCGGCCAAGTTTCAAGGACTTCGACAAAACGCGTAAGCCAGGCATTGGTCTGGTGCCCGTCGAGCACGCGGTGGTCGATGGTAAGCGATACGTACGCCATCGGCTTGATCACCATCGCATCGGCGCCGCCCACGCTGCGCACGACAACGCGCTTCTCCAGCTTGCCGACGCCAAGGATCGCCGATTGCGGCTGATTGATAATGATCGGTGCCGCAACGAGCGAGCCGGAGACGCCGTGATTGGAAATCGAAAATGTGCCGCCTTGCACATCCGCCGGCTTCAACGCGTTCTTGCGCGCGCGTTCGGTGACATCCGTCAGCGCCGTCGCCGTTTCCTTGAGCGTCAGCGCCTGCGCGCGCTTGATCACAGGAACAATGAGTCCTTTGTCGCCGAGCGCTACGCCCATGCCGATGTTCGCGTCTTCGAACACTTCGAGGAAATCGTCATGCCAGCGTGCATTGACGTTCGGCGAAGCCTTCATCGCCTCCGCCGCCGCGCGCACGATGTAAGCGGAGAATGTGAGCTGCGCGCCGCTCTTGGCGTATGTGTCCTTGTGCTTGGCGCGGTGCGCCATGATCGCGGAAAAATCCGCCTCAAAAACCGCGGTCACATGCGGGGCGATGGCAACCGAACGCGACATGTGTTCAGCGATGGAGCGCCGCATAGCATCGTGGGGAATCTTGCCGCCTTTCACGGGCGCAGTAGGCGCCGCCGGTTTCGCCGGCCCACGCGCGATGTGATCTTCAACGTCCTTGTGGGTGATCCGCCCATCGCGGCCCGTGCCGGCGATGTCGGTTGCATCGAGACGGTGATCCGACAGCAACCGCTTCACTAGCGGAGAGAGGCGCTGCTCTGTTCCACCGTCATTCCGGGCGGAGCGAAGCGAAGACCCGGAACCCAGGGCAACCGGCGCGATGCTTGCCCCTGGGTCCCGGACCGCGCTCCGCGCGTTCGGGAGGACGGAGGTATTGAGCGAAAGGACACCCAATGTCGCCCCCGGCGCCGCTTCATCGCCTTCGCCGAGCGCGATCGACGTCAACACGCCATCCGCCGGCGCCGGCACCTCTACCGCGACCTTATCCGTCTCCAACTCAACGATCGGCTCGTCCTGCTTCACCGCGTCGCCGATCTTCTTCAGCCACGCGCGCACGACCGACTTGGAGCCCTCTTGCTCCAACGGCATGACGATGTTCATCGCGTCGGCCATCAGAACGCGACCTGCTCTTGCATCTTCGCCGCGAGGCGCTCGACCGAAGGCAGCGCCCACTCCATCAGCTCGGGATGGTGCGGAGAGGGGATGTCCGGCATCGTCATGCGCGCGATTGGCGCGTCGAGATCGAGGAATGCGCGATCCGCAACGACGGCCGCGATCTCGGCGCCGAAGCCTGCTGTGCCGATATCTTCGTGCACGATGAAGCAGCGATGCGTGCGCTTGACGGACGCGAGCACCGCGTCGCTGTCCCACGGCGCGAGCGTGCGCAGGTCGATGATATCGGCGCTGACGCCAGCCGCGTCCGCCGCCGCCTCGCAGCGTTCGACCATGGCGCCCCAAGCGACGACGGTGATGTCGCTGCCCTCACGCACGCGCTTAGCGACGCCGAACGGCAGCGCGAAATCATCGCCCGGATAAGGGCGGCGCGCGCTGGCGGCGTCGAGCATGTTGCGGTGTTCGAGGAACATCACCGGGTCGTTGCCGCGCAGGGCTGTGCGCAGCAAACCGACTGCGTCCTCTGCGTTCGACGGGCACGCCACGCGCCAGCCCGGCGCGTGCACGAATTGCACTTCGTTGGTCTGCGAATGCCAAGGATCGCCGCACTTGAAGAAGCCGACCGGCATGCGCACCACCATCGGCGCCGCGAACCGGTTGGCTGTGCGCCAGCGCATGGTGCCGCAATCATTGATCTGCTCGCATGCCGGATCGGCGTACTTACGGAACTGAATTTCCGGTACCGGCATCAGCCCGGCAATCGCCATGCCGACGGCGCGGCCGATAATGCCTTCCTCGGAGAGCGAGGTATCGAACACGCGGCCTTCGCCATACTTCTCCTGCAAGCCGAGCGTCACGCCATGCACGCCGCCCTTGGGGCCGACGTCCTCGCCGAAAATCAGTACGCGCGGATTGACTGCAAGCTCATGATCCAACGTGCGCCGGATCGCGGTGATCATATTGATGCGTGCGCCTTCCGGCTTCGGCGTGTCGCTGGCGCGCGGCGCGTTATAGCCGCTGTTCCAGAGGCCGCCTTCATCTTGTAGCGCGCCGTCTTCGCTAAACACGAAGCGCGTCACCAGTGTGGGGTCGGAGACTGGGCGCTGATCGGCGATCTGCGCCGCCCGCGCGACGCGCTCTTTGGCCTGCTCTTCGAGCGCCGCCCACTCTTTTTCGCTCAGCAGCGAAGGCACGACGTGCGCTTTCAGCTTCGGCAGCGGATCGCGCGCCCATTCGGCGTCGACGACATCTTTGCTCTTGTAAGCCTGCGTGTCCTGAAACGAGTGCCCCTGCAGGCGCGGCACTGTGAGGTGTAGCAACGCTGGCCCATTACCGCCGCGCACGTGCGAGACCGCTTCTCCAATCAGAGACGCTGCTTCTTCGGGATCCGTGCCGTCACCGTCGAGAACTTTCAGACCTTGGAAGCTCGCGAGATTGGCGGCGATGTTGCAGCCGGGCGTTTGCAGCCAGCTTGGCGTTGAGATGCCGTAGCCGTTATCTTCGACGTAGAAGAGCATGGGCAGCTTCAAAGTCGTCGCCATCGTTAGCGCGGCCCAGAAGCCGTTTGTCGCAACGGAAGCATCGCCGCCGAGGACGACGCCGATCGCACCGTCGTAGGCGCGATCGCCCAGAACATTCTTGTGATACTCGATCGCCTGCGCGTAGCCGGCGGTTGGCGTGTATTGCGCGCCGACACCGCCGCACATGGGCAGCGCTGAGGCGCCGTTGGCATTGGGATAGTTGAACACAACGCCGATATCGCGCCCGTCGCTATAGCCGCCGGCGCGGCCCATCGCTGAACCCAGCGCGTCTTCGAGTGCGACTCCAAGCGAGAGCAGAATCGGACGCGAGCGGTAGTAGCCGCACACGGCGTCCTTCGGGTGCGTGAGGTCTAAGCCGAGCAGCACTTGCGCCATGTCGTGGCCGCGGGCGCTGAACTGGTAGAAAATCTTCTTGCCCGGGACGAGCGTGGTTTCCTCGATCGCGTCCATGGCCCGCGAGCAGTGGACGAGTTCGGCGACCCGGCGCCAATCGGTCTCGACGGCGGGGCGGGGGGCTGACTTGGGTTTGGCGCTCATGGAATGCGAGAATACTGGCATTCCAGCGCAATATCTGCGACATTACGGTCATATTTGTCGCTATCGGCGCACGGAATATGCGCCACGGAGCGAATGTGCGCATGAAACATGAGCGCCCTGTCCTGGACGCCGCCGACCGTCGCTTGCTGCGCGCCTTGCAGGAGGACGCCGCCGTCTCGCAAGCGGAACTGGCGGAGGTCACCGGCGTATCGCCGAGCCAAGTCTCGCGCCGCATGAGCCGTCTCAGGGAGGTCGGCGTGTTGCGCGGCATTGTCGGCCTCATCGACGCTGACGCTGCGGGCCTGACATGCTCGGCCATCATCCGCGTGCGTCTCAAGGATCACACCGCTGCGCACGTCAAAGCCTTCCGCGACATGGTCACTCGCATGGACGAGGCGACGCTCTGTGTGATGATCACGGGGGAGGCGGACTATCTCGTAAAAATCGTCGCGCGCGACTTGCCGCACTTTCAGGAGATCGTGCAGTCGAAGCTGCTCCGCTGTGGCGCCATCGCCCATATGGAAAGCTCGATCGTGTTGGAGCACTTGAAGGACACGAGGGCATTGCCGCTCGACGCCGACTAGGCGCGCTTGGTGTCGGTCACGACTGTCGGCGCAGAGCCTGGCGCAGCAGCGGCGGTCTGCTGATAAAAGCGCATGCGCCGCTCGTCGCCGAGGATGGCGACCAGTTCTTGAATCGTCGTCGGGCGCGAGACGATATAGCCCTGCGCCATGTCGCAGCGCATCGACGCCAGCAGCGCAAACACCGCCGGCGTTTCAACGCCCTCCGCCACCACCGCCATGCCAAGCCCATGCGCTAAATCGATAGTGGAGCGCACCAGCAAAGCGTCGCGCTGATCGGTGTTGATATTTTGGATGAACACCTTGTCGATCTTCAATTCGTGCGCCGGCAATTGCTTGAGATAGGCGAGCGAAGAGACACCCGAGCCGTAATCGTCGATGGAGATTTTGATGCCGGCGGCTGTGAACATTTCGATGTGTTCGAGCGCCTGTTTCGGATTGTCCATCACCGCGGTTTCGGTGATTTCAAAGGCGATGGCGTGCGGCGCCTCGCGTACGCAGGCGATGGCGCTCTTGGCGAAGTCGGGATCGCTTAGCAAGCGGGCGGAAATGTTGACTGCCAGCGTCAGTGGCCAACCGGCGGCGCTTAGCTTCTTTTGATCCGCCACCGCCGCGCGCAACACCCACTCAGTCAGCGCGCGAATGTGCCCGGTTTCTTCCGCCATCGGCACGAACAGGTCCGGCGGGATCATGCCGCGGCTCGGATGGCGCCAGCGCACCAGCACTTCGGCGCTCTCGATGCGTCCGCTGCGGAAATTGTACTTCGGCTGATGCAGCAGCGAGATGTGGCCCGCTTCGAGCGCGCGCCGCATGTCGCCCATCAGAGAAAGATTGAGCGCCGGATCGCCATAAGCGCCGTGATCGAACAGCGCCACTTTTTGCCCTGTCGCGCGCGCTTGATCGAGCGCGATGCTCGCGCGTTCGATCATCCGCGCTGGTGGCTCGCCCTTCGGGCGGGGCTGCGCCACACCGATGCTGACATTGACATCGACATTCTGGCCCTCAAGCGACATCGTCTCTTCGAGATTGGCGATCCAGGCTTCGCCGCGTTTCTTCGCATCGGCTTCGTCGTTTGCCAGGAACGCCACACACATCACATCGCTCGAAAGCCGCGCCACGGGTGCGTTTGGCGCCATATGCGAAAGCCGCGCGCCCAATGTCCGCATCATCGCGCCGGTGAGCGCATAGCCGATGGCGCCGCGCACATGCGCAAAGCGGTCGACGCCGATGGCGGCGAGGTAGAGCCGCTCAGGCTGTGTCGTCGCGGTCAGCCGGCGCTCGACAGCGACCCGGTTCGGCAATCGCGTTTCGGCGTCATAATAGGCGAGCTGCGATATGCGCCGTTCGCGCTCCTTGATCGCCTCGGTCATGGCGTTGAAGCTCTCGGCCAAGCGCGAAAGCTCATCGTTGGTGCGCACTTTCACCGTGTCGTAAACGCCCTCGCGCAGGTGTTTTGCTGCTTCTTCCAGCGTCGAGAGCGGCTGCGTGATGCCGCGCGCCAAAAACCAGGTGCCGATAATGAGACCGAGTAAGCCGATCAGGCCGATGGCGAAGAGCGAGCTAAACAGCGTGCGGTACGGCGAAAGCGCGCTCGACAGAGAATAGCGCAGTAGCAGCACGCTGCGTGTGCCGTCCAAGGCCGGCAGGGGCATTGCGAGCGCGATGGAATCGCCGCTCGGCGCTTCGAACTCGCGCGCCCGCGGCTGCGCCGAGGCGAGCGAGAGATCGATGAATGCGTTGAGCGCCGCGAAATCGGCTGCCGCTGCATCGCCCCAGCCCTGATCCGCGCGCGCCAGAATGCTGGCGTTGATCGGCAGCGCGGTGAGGTCTTCCAGCGCGGCGAGCCCGTCATTGTCGAGCCGGGCGCCTAGTACGAGCCAGCCGCCGTTGAGCGGCAATTGCGCGATTGTCGTTTGGTAGAGCGTATCGCCAGAGCGCACGATGCCGCGTGTGGTGTCTTCGCGGTTGAGCGCCATTTGCAGGCCAGGCGACACCGACGCGCTTGCGTCGCTGTGCTCGCCCACGATCAGGCCTTCTGCTGTGACAAAGAAGCCAAGGTCGGCGCCGGTGCGGCGGCGCAGATCGAGCAGCAGGCTGCGCATCGCCGCGTCGTCGCGCGACTGGGCGGCGCTTAGCGCATCGGTGGAAGCAGCGGCGTTGAAGGCGCTGTCTTGCAGGTGGTCGAGACGCAGCGCCCAGGTGCGATTGAAGACGCTGCCGGCGCTGACCAATTGTTCGCGCGCTAGCTGATTGGTGGCGCCGGCGATCACGGCATAAGCCGTTGCGCCAATGACCAGCAGCGCCGCGCAGAACAGCCCCGCATAAAGCACCGTGAGTTTGACGCGCAGGTGCCGGAACATCGCTACTCTACCTTCGCGGGCAGATTAGAAGCGTCGGCTGAGTCGCGCATCAGCAACGCGCATAGCGGTTGCGCCTGAAGTGAGCGTTAACTCTTAGTGACTGGCGCCATGCGCAGCGGCGCGGCGCACCGGCAGGTTGATATCCACAGGGCCGGCCCGCTCAAATTGCAGGCGCACCGAAACGGTTTGGCCGTCGGTGAATGGCTCGGCGACCTCGTAGAACATGAGATGCGCGCCGCCGGGGGAGAGGCTTGCGGTTTCGCCCGCGCCGATTTCGAGCGCTTGAATCGGGCGCATCTGCATCACCGCGCCGTCCATGATCATCTCGTGCACTTCGACGCGGCCGGCGCGCGTGCTTTCTGCGCCGATCAGTCTGTCGGCTTCGTTGCCGCCATTGATGATGGTCAGATACCCGGCTGAGACGTTGACGCCGTTCGGCGTCGGGGCCGCCCAGGCGTCGCGGACTTCCAATCGTCCCGCCGGCGCTACGGTGGCGTCGGTTTGCTCGGGGGCGGGGGTGCAGGCGGCGCAGGCCAGCGCCAGGGCAAAGAAAAAGCCTCGCATGTTGCGAGTCTTTCCGTACGGCGGAGGACTTGTCACGCCGCACCATTGCCGCACCCCTACGCGCCGTTAGCGCGCAGGGTCGCGGGTGGCTTGTTACGGCGTATTCGGGTTGCCGTCGTTGGTTTCTTGCGCGGTCTCTTCGATCGCTTGGCCAGCGTTTTGGATATCTTCGCCAGCGCCTTCAACCGTGTTGCAGGCGGTGAGGCCAGCGGCGCCAACCAGCGCGGTCAGCGCGATGAGCGGTGCAGTAAACTTGCGGGACATATGCGACTCCATTTGTGGGCGCCGCCCCAAGCGGCGCGCGTTGGTGAACGCCGCGCCGCTTGAGCTGTTCCATTTTTCTTAGTTCAGGGAACCGGTGCTCTCGAAAAAGAGCGCCTGGCTTACGGCCGCGCGCACCATGTCCGGTGAATACGGTTTGGTGATCAGGAATGTCGGCTCCGGCCGCTCGCCGGTGAGCAGGCGATCAGGGAATGCCGTAATGAAGATCACCGGCACGTCGAACGACGACAGGATCTCCTTCACCGCATCGATGCCGGACGAACCATCCGCCAATTGAATGTCGGCAAGCACGAGATCGGGACGCTCGCGCTTGGCCGCAGCGACGGCCGTCGATGCAGTCGCTTCCACCGCGCACACAGAGTGGCCGGCGCCAGTGACGAGATCGCTCAAATCCATTGCAATGACAGCTTCGTCTTCAATGATGAGGATGCGTGCTTTGGTCTGACGATCGAGCTCTTCGAGCGCGTCGTCGATCAACGCGTTCACTTCGTCGGTCGAGCGGCCGAGAATTTCGCCTGTCTCTTGCACGGTGAAATTTTCGAGCGTGGTGAGCAGCAGCGCTTGGCGCGTCAGCGGGGATAGGGTGCGCAGGCGCTCTTGCGCCTTGGCCGCGCCGCGCGTCGTCTCTTCGGCTTCAACCTCGATGTTGCCGCTCGACCAGATGCGATGAAAAACGAGGTAAAGACCGGCGCGCGGATCGACGCTGCGCGGAAACTCCTCGGGCCTGGCGACGATCGCCTCCAGCGTTGCGGCCACAAACGCGTCGCCGCTGGGCTGGGCGCCTGTTAAAGCGCGGGCGTAGCGGCGTAAAAGCGGCAGATGAGGCGCGATTTCTCTTGCCAGAGACATATAAGAACCCTTGTTTTCACTCGATTTTTGTGGCTCAGCCGCGTGCACGGTCATATCATTCTCCCATCCCGAAGAGGTAGGGAAAACGTAAACAGCTGAAAAAAGTTCCGCAGAACCGGAACAGGTTGCCACCCTGGGCGTTTTTGACCTTGCGGTTGTTCGGACTTCTCCGAGCTCCTGGGGACGACAGGCAACATGCGGCGGAAAGACGATATGGAGACCTTGGTGTCAAAGAAGCCCCCCCACGACGGAGGCGCAAAGCCCCCGAAGGGGACAGCAGCGACCCACAAGGCGCTGATCACCCGCAACCTTCGCCTTGCTTATGGTGAAGTGGCGAGTGAGTCCGTGCCCGATCGCTTCCTCGATTTGCTCGGCCAGTTGGATCAAGCTGAGGGCAAAAAGCAATGACCCAGCTTGCCGCGTTCAAATCCGAATTGATCGAGTTGTTGCCCAGCCTGCGCGCGTTTGCGCGGTCGCTGGCCCACAACCCGACCCACGCTGACGATCTGGTGCAAGATACGCTGGTGAAAGCGCTCGCGAACGTTGAGCGTTTCGAGCCTGGCACCAATCTGCGCGCTTGGCTCTTCACCATTTTGCGCAACCACTATTATTCGCAGCTTCGCAAGTCGAAGCGCGAAGTTGAAGACGCGGACGGCAAGTTCGCTGCGCGCCTCTCGTCGCGTCCTGAGCAAGACGGCTCGGTCGATCTTGAAGACTTCAAGGTCGCGTTCGCCAAGCTTGCGCCGGATCACCGCGAAGTGCTGACGCTCGTCGGCGCCTCGGGCTGCTCGTATGAAGAAGCCGCGCAAATTTGCGGCTGCGCCGTCGGCACGATTAAGAGCCGCGTCAATCGCGCACGTAAGCGCTTGTCTGACCTGCTCGGTCTGGACGAAGACGAAACCACCATCCCGGCTGACGGGCGCATGATCGAGGACACGGCGAACGTGTGATTTCCGGGGGCGAAAGGCGATTTAGCTTCTGGCCCCGTGCATTATCGTTGCGATCAATGCGCGGGCGGATGGCGGTTTTGCTCGGCTTGGCGATGCTGCCAGCCGGCGCAATCGCGATGCAAGTCGGTCTGAACGCAGTCTCCGCGCGGCAAGAAGCGTTCCGGGAAGAACTGAGCCGCCGCGCACTTCAGTCCATCACCGATGAACGCCAGATTATCGACCAGACGCGCGAAATGTTGCGCGTTTTGGCGTCGAGCCCCGAGCTTCGCGACATCAACGCGCCTGACTGCCGGATGTGGCTGAGCGGCGTCGTCCAGCGCTATCGCAATTTGGCGTCGATCTCCGTGATCTCTAATGATGGCGTCGTGCGCTGCAGCGTGCCTTCGGTGGCGCCAGGATTTCGCGCGCCACCTTCCGACTTGCGCGACCGTGCCGCGTCTCTCGATACATTCGCGGTGGGGTTTGTCGCGCGCGGCCAGATTACCGGCCGCCCTGTGTTGGCCGCGGTCGAGCCACTTCGTGATGCTAACGGACGCCGCGTCGGCTTTGTCGGCGCGTCGATCGCGTTGTCTGATTTGCGCGAGGCGCTTGATGCGGGGCGATCTCGTGACGGCGCGCGCTCCGCCATTGTCGATATGGACGGCCGCGTCGTGGCGGAATCGTCGTTTGATCCAAGCGACGAGAACACGCCAGGCCTGCCGAGCGCCGACGAAATTCGCAGCATGCTCGGTTCTGAGCCACGCTTCATCGAAGTCGAGAACGGCGACGCCGTGATCGTGCCGTTGCATGAGCCGGATCTTTACGCCGTGATGTCGTGGCCATCAGGCCGCGCGCCCTGGCGCGAAGCGGTGGACGTCACGGCCTCGATCGCGGCTCCGCTGCTGATCTGGCTGTTGGCGATCGCAGCAGGCTGGTTCGCCATCGAGATTTTCGTGGCGCGACCACTTTCGACACTGGAATCCGCAGCCCGCGGATTTGCCCGCGGCGAAGACGTTGGCGAGACGCCCGAAATGGCGAGCGCGCCGGATGAAATCCGCGCCTTGCGCCGAACCTTGGCCGCCATGGCCAAGACACTGCGAGGTCGCGAACAGCGCCTGGTGGAGACGCTCGGCGAAGAGCGCGCGCTGCTGCGCGAAGTTCACCACCGGGTGAAGAACAATCTGCAGATGGTCGCCAGCTTGCTCAACATTCAGGCCCGCGCCGCCGCGGACGAGTCCGAGGCGCGCGGCCTGGCGCGGGCGCATGATCGCGTCCAGCTCATGGCGCTCGTGCATCAGCGCATCTACGCCTCGGGCGAGGTCCGCCTCCTGCGGCTCGATGAATTGGCCGCCGAAATCGCCCGCCAATTGCTGCAATCGCGCGGCGCTGCGGCCAAGGACATCAATCTAAAGCTTGATCTGGGTGAAGCCCGGGTCGACGTCGATCGCGCCGTGCCGGCGGCGTTCCTGATCGGCGAAGCCATGTCGAACGCGCTGGACGCGCTAGCCGATGCAACAGCCGAGCTGACGCTGGCTTTGCGCGAAGATGAAAACGGTGAAATTCGCATCACGCTCGAAGGCGAGGGCGGTGGCGAGACGACGAGCCCCAGCGCGCGCCTGATCGATGCCTTCGCACGGCAATTGGGCGCTGCGATCGGTCGAGATCCGCAGCGCCCTTATGCAATCTGGGTGCGGCTGCCGCCGATGGCGACGGCGCACTGAAGTTTGTCGCTTAGCGGCGCGACAAAAGCAGGCCAAGCAGCAAGCCCGCGCCGACCGAGATGCCGATCGCAGCGCCCGGATGCTCGCGCACTTTGTCGGCGGCGAGGCTGACGCTTTCCGTTGCGCGCGTGCGGACATCGGTCGAGATGCCATTGAAGCGCTTGGCAGCGTGCTTGGCTTCTTCACGCGCCGCTTTGTTCGCGGCTTCGGCAAGACGGTTAACGTCTTTGCGAAGTTCTGCGAAATCATCAAGCACGTCCGTGGCGCGCGCCTTCAATGCCGCACGTGCAGCGCCATTCTTGCGCCCTTCTAATTGAGCTTGAGCCATGAGTTTTCCTTCGTTGCATTGCAGCGACGAATGCCGCCTACCGGTTCCAACCCATTTCACGCTGCAAAGTTCCCGCGCGTTCCGCACAGGAACTGCCGCCGCCGCCGCAGCGTTGCTCTGAGCAATATGAATGGAGTTACATGATGTTAGGTTGGGCGCTGGTCTTCTTATTGCTGGCGATCGTCGCTGGCGTGTTGGGATTCTTCGCGCTTGTCGGCATCGCCGCCAGCATCGCCAAAATCCTCTTTTTGGGTTTTCTCGCGGTGCTGGTGATCCACTTCGTCATGCGCGCCGTTCGCGGCCGCTCGGAGACTCAATGAATCTGTTCACGCTTGTCTTCGGCGAAAAGCCGCGCCGCCTCATCACGGCGCCGCCGTCAAACGCGTCTTGGAAGAACGTACGTGCGACTGCCGATCATATGCCGGTGCGCGCTCGCCGCGCGGAAGCCGATTGCGTGACGGAGACCGGGAAGGGGCGACTCAAAGCGCGCGGCGGCGAGGATTACATCATCTCCTATGGCCCTCAGGACCATGCGGTTATCCGCAAAGATGTTTTCGAAGCCACCTACGAACCCGTCGGCGAGGACCTATATCGTAAGCGCACGGATGTTGTGTTTCGCTACTTCACGCTGCCCTATGCCTGCACTGTAAAGACCCTGGAGGGTCCGCAGCAGGCCAAGCCCGGTGATTGGATCATGCAGGGCGTTGAGGGTGAACTCTGGCCGATCCCGGCCGAGAAAGCGGAGACGAAATACGATCCTGCCTGATGCAAGTTTCACGCTGAGAGGATACGTATGTTCAAGCTCCCGGAATTGCCCTTCGCCATCGATGCGCTCGAGCCGCTCATGTCGAAGACCACGCTCGAAACCCACCACGGCAAACACCACGCCGCCTACATCAAAAACATGAACGCCATTCTGGCCGAACGCGCCGATGCGCCGGCGATTTTGGAAGAGGTGGTCGAACTCTCCGTGCGCGAGAACAACAAGAAGCTGTTCAACAACGCCGCTCAATCCTGGAATCATGCCTTCTTCTGGGAAAGCCTCACGCCCACGCCGCAAAATCCTGAAGGCGCGCTGAAGAGCGCGATTGAAACGGCGTTCGGCTCCGTTGATGGCTTCCGCGAAAAGTTCACCGCCGCAGGTGTGGGCCACTTCGCATCCGGTTGGGCCTGGCTCGTCGCCGATAGCGCCGGCGCCGTGAAGATCATCGATACGCACGACGCCGCCACCGCCCTCACCGAAGCGGGCGTCACGCCGCTGCTCGTCTCCGACGTCTGGGAGCACGCTTATTACATCGACTTCAAAAACGATCGCGCCGCGTTCTTGGAAGGCTTCGTCGAGAAGCTCGCCAATTGGCGTTTTGCCGAGAAGCAGTACGAGGCAGCGCGGAATGGCGGCGCCGGTGCGTGGCGGTTTCCAAGCTAGAACGGAACCTGGATTAGGCGTCCGCGTTCTCCAACCAGTTCAATCTGGAGAAACGTCATGCTCTCTTGGGCGCTCATCTTTTTCGTCGTGGCCATCATCGCGGCCGTGTTTGGTTTCGGCGGCATCGCTTCGGCGTCCGCTGGCATCGCGCAAATCCTGTTCTTCCTTTTCCTCGTCCTGTTCGTGGTGTCCTTGATCATGGGCATGGCGCGACGAGGGTAACGGGTCGCGGCAGCCCACATCGGCGCGGCATTGTCCCGGCTCGCATTTGACGCCATAAGAGCGGCATATTCCGATCCGGGAGGCCCCGCCGATGCGCGCGATCCGTAACTTCATCAATGGCGCCAGCGCGTCCGCTAATGGCGGGCGCGCTGGTCGCGTTTATAACCCCAACACTGGCGCTCAACAGGCCGAGGTCACGTTTTCGAACGCGCGCGATGTAGACGCCGCTGTCGCTGCCGCAGCTGCCGCTTTCCCCGGCTGGGCCGCCACCAATCCGCAGCGCCGCGCGCGCGTGATGTTTGCGTTCAAGCAGCTCGTCGAGTCCAACATGGACGAGCTCGCGCATCTACTCTCATCCGAGCACGGCAAGGTCATCGCTGATTCCAAGGGCGACATTCAGCGCGGCCTCGAAGTCATCGAATTCGCCTGCGGCATCCCGCATGCGCTTAAGGGTGAATACACCGAAGGCGCCGGCCCCGGTATTGACGTCTATTCGATGCGTCAGCCGCTCGGCGTCGTCGCCGGCATCACGCCGTTCAACTTCCCGGCCATGATCCCGATGTGGATGTTCGGCGTCGCCATCGCGACCGGCAATACCTTCGTGCTGAAGCCGTCGGAGAAGGATCCGAGCGTTCCCGTCCGCCTCGCCGAACTGATGATGGAGGCCGGCGCACCCGCTGGCGTGCTCAATGTCGTCCACGGCGACAAGGAAGCCGTCGACGCCATCATCGCCAATCCGGACATCAAAGCCATCAGCTTCGTCGGCTCGTCCGACATCGCCCATTACATTTACAGCCACGGCACGGCGAACAATAAGCGTGTGCAGGCCATGGGCGGCGCCAAGAACCACGGCGTGGTTCTGCCCGATGCCGACATGGATCAAGTCGTGAAAGATCTCGTCGGCGCGGCCTACGGCTCGGCCGGCGAACGCTGCATGGCGCTGCCGGTTGTCGTTCCGGTCGGCAAGAAAACCGCAGACGAATTGCGCGAGCGCCTGTTGCCGGAAATCGAACGCATGAAAGTGGGCATCTCGACCGACGCCGAAGCGCAATACGGCCCCGTCGTCAGCTCGGCCCACAAGCAGAAGGTCGAAGACTATATCGCCCTCGGCGCGAAAGAGGGCGCCGAACTCGTGCGCGATGGCCGCGGCTTCAAGCTGCAAGGCTACGAAGAAGGCTTCTTCATCGGCCCGACTTTGTTCGACGGCGTCAAAACCGACATGCGCACCTACCAGGAAGAAATCTTCGGCCCGGTGCTGCAGATCGTCCGCGCTGAAACGTTCGAAGAAGCGCTCGCGCTGCCGAGCCAACACCAATACGGCAACGGCGTCGCCATCTTCACCCGCAACGGCCGCGCCGCGCGCGAGTTCGCGCAACGCGTCAATGTCGGTATGGTCGGCATCAACGTGCCGATCCCGGTGCCGGTCGCCTATCACACCTTCGGCGGCTGGAAACGCAGCGCCTTCGGCGACACCAACCAGCACGGCATGGAGGGCGTGAAGTTTTTCACCAAAGTGAAAACGATCACGGCGCGCTGGCCGGAGGGACTGACGGATGATTCAAGCTTCGTGATTCCGACGATGCGGTGATTTTTGCACGCGATGCTCGAACAAGAAGGGCGCGTCTGGTTTAGGCGAGCCCTGTCTGTTGAATGTTTGGCTGCGCTAGACGCGAAGGCGAGCATCGAAGGAAGGCCTGGCGAAAGGATCATCGCGTTGCCGCATATCGAGGCGGTGAGTGCATTTGCAACCGAGCTTTTGCCAGGAGCACGCGCCGTCCGTGTTGTTGCCTTCAACAAGACAGAGGCCAGCAACTGGACGCTCCCCTGGCGCCTCGATGCGTTCGCGGAGCGCGATGACGCGAACGCATCGAGGCGCCAGGCTACACCAACTGGACCAACAAGGCCGGCATTTGGCATGCTGAGCCACCGATCGAGTTCCTGCAACGCATGCTCTTTGCTCGCATTCACCTCGATCCGGCGGATGAGGAGAATGGCTGTCTCCAACTCGCGCTCGGCACACACACGTGCGGAAAGATCGCCTCCGCTGGCGCCGACGCCATCGCGAACGCAACACAGATTGAAAACTGTATCGCGGCCCGCGGCGACGTGCTGTTCGCGAAAGCGCTCATTCTCCACCGTTCGGCGCCCTCGCGCACCAATGCAAGTCGCCGAGCGATTCGGATTGACCACTGCGCCGAGCGACTACCGCTCCCGCTCGCATGGGCCGCTTGATAGGTTTAGTCAGAACGATAAAAGCTCGTCATTCCGGGGCATCGCGCAGCGATGAGCCCGGAACCCAGGGGCAAACGATGTGCTGGCGGCCCCTGGGTTCCGGATCGCGCTTCGCGCGTCCGGAATGACGAAGATGGAGGAAGGCGCATAGTGTCGGACGTTCTAACAAATTCGGCCAACGGCCTCGCGCACATCACGCTAAACCGCCCAGCCGCGCTGCACGCGCTCAACACGCCTATGTGCGCCGCGATGATCGAAGCGCTCGTTGCATGGCGCGACGATGCAAGCGTCCACGCCATCCTGCTCGATCATGCACCTGGCACCCGCGGTTTCTGCGCGGGCGGCGATATTCGCATGATCGCCGAGAGCGGCGCGGGTGATGGCCGCCAAGCGCGCGCGTTCTTTCACACCGAATATCGTCTCAACCATCTGCTCTTCCATTATCCCAAACCCATCGTCGCACTGATCGACGGCGTCACCATGGGCGGCGGCGTCGGCATTTCGATGCCCGCGCGCTTCCGCATCGCCACCGAGAACACCACGTACGCCATGCCGGAAACCGGCATCGGCTTGTTTCCCGATGTCGGCGGTGGCTGGTATCTGCCGCGCAAGCCCGGCGCGATCGGCATGTGGTTGGCGCTCACCGGCGCACGCTTGAAAGCCGCCGATTGCCTCATCGCAGGCATCGCCACGCATTTCATGCCGACCGAAATCCTCGCCGCCGCACGCGCGCAGATCGCCGGCGCCGCGCAAACGCATGACGCGACGCGCGCGCTGGAAAGCGGCCTGGAAGCGCTCAGCGAATCCGCCGGAAAGCCGAAAGCACTGACCCCCGAAAACATCGAGCGCATCAACCGCATCTTCTCGCAAGACAGCGTCGAGGCGATCTTGGCCGCGCTTGGCGGAGATATGTCCGAGTGGGCGCACGGCCAGCTTGCCACGTTGAGCACGAAGTCGCCGCAAGCGCTGAAGGTCAGCTTCCGCCAGATGCGCGAAGGCGCAGCAATGGCGAGCTTCACCGACGAAATGCGCAGCGAGTATCGCATCGCGTCGCGCGTCTGCGCGCTGCATGATTTTCAGGAAGGCGTCCGCGCCTTGATCGTCGACAAGGATAACAGCCCGGTTTGGAAGCCGGCGACGCTCGATGGCGTCACCCACGCGCTGCTCGATGAAATCTTCGCGCCGCTGCCGGACGGCGAGGAATGGTCGCCGCTCTAGGTCTGGACCGCGGCGCCCTCGCCGGCATCGGTCGATTGAGCTAAGTGGTCATCAAACGAAGCGCCCGCCGCACCAGCCGGCGAGGGCGCCGGCGGTCCATATCAGGAGCACACCCATGACCCGCGTTGCATTCATTGGCCTCGGCAATATGGGCTCCGGCATGGCCGCCAACCAAGCCAAGGCTGGCCGTGAGGTTGTCGCCTTCGATCTCAGCGCCGACGCGCTCGCCCGCGCCAAAGAGCAGGGCATGACGCCAGCGGCCAGCGCCGCAGAGGCGGTGAAGGACGCCAACATCGTCATCACCATGCTGCCCGCCGGCCAGCACGTGCGCGAAATCTACATGGAGGCGATCCTGCCCAACGCGCCGAAGGATGCGCTGCTGATCGATTGCTCCACCATCGATGTCGATAGCGCCCGCACCGTCGCGCGCGACGCGTCGATGCAAGGCTTCCGTGCTGCTGACGCGCCGGTCTCTGGCGGCACGGCTGCGGCGGCGGGCGGCACGCTCACCTTCATGGTCGGCTGTCGCGAGCAGGACTTCGCCGACGTCGAGGAAGCGTTGAAGCCGATGTCGAAAGCCACCATCCACGCTGGCGACAGCGGCGCGGGCCAGGCGGCGAAGATCTGTAACAACATGCTGCTCGGCATTTCCATGATCGCCACCAGCGAAGCGTTCGCGTTGGCTGACGCGCTTGGGCTCGATGCGCAAAAATTCTACGACATTGCTTCGAAGGCGTCCGGCCAGTGCTGGTCGCTGACCTCGTATTGCCCTTGGCCGGGGCCCGTGCCGGCAGCGCCCTCGAACCGCGAGTACGAGGGCGGGTTCGCCGCCGCTATGATGCTGAAGGATCTGAAGCTCGCCCAGGACGCCGCTGAAACCTCAGGCGCGCCGACGCCGCTCGGCGGCGCGGCCGAGGCGCTCTACAGCGAACTCGTCGAGCGCGGCCATGGCCAGAAGGATTTCTCCGCCATCCTGCAAATGCTGCGCGGGCGCCTCTAAGCGCTGAAAAGTTTTTCGATCTCGGCCAGTAGAGCGCGCGGCGAGACTGGCTTGGCGAGCGCAGCGTCGGCGCCCGAGGCGATGGCCGCATCGCGCGCTGGCCCGTCCATCGCGCCGCTGATCATAATGATGCGTGTAGCGGCGCAAGCGTCGTTCGCCCGCACGCGGGCGACTAACGCCGGGCCGTCCATGACTGGCATGCGCTGATCGACAAGGATGAGCGACGGCGGCGCCTCGGCGATCATCGCCAGTGCCTCTGCGCCGCTGGCCGCATCACGCACCCGCGCCCCGCCCGCACGCTCTAGGATCGTCCGCAACAGCACGCGCATGCCTTCGTGGTCATCCACGATCAGAACGTCGAGCAGGGGCTTCGTCATGTGCCGCGCTTAAGCGCCGTTGCGCACAAAAGCAAACGGCCGGAGCTTTCGCTCCGGCCGCCGCATTTTCAGTCTGTGCTGAGCGCTTAGTAGCGCGCGCGCAGCGTGACGCCGTAGGTTTGCGGCTCGTTCGTGTACGCGCCGATCGTGCCCGTTTGCAGCGGGGCGCCGAAGCCGCCCGCGATGAACTCGTCGGTGAGGTTGCGGCCCCACACTTCGATGCTCCAGTTTTGGTTCGGGCTGCCGAGGCCGACGCGGCCGTTCAGCACAACCGTTTCCGGTTGATCCGAGATCGGGTTACGGCCGAGCGCCTGCGTGCGGTACTCGCTGTCGTAACGGCCATCCAGGTAGAAGCGGGCCATCAGGTCTTCGTTGATCGGCAGCTCATAGGTGACCGACGCGGTGACCGAGATTTCCGGCGCTTGGATCAGCGGATCGCCGGAGAAGATCGTATCGCCTGCCGACGGGGAGAACGACACCGTCGAGTCGTTATAGGCGTCGGTGTAGTTGATGCCGCCTTGGATCGTCAGATGATCCGTGAGGCGCGACAGGATGTCGATTTCGACACCTTGGCTGATCGCTTCGGGCACGTTGCGGGTGATGAACGCCGTACCGTTGAACGCGTTCAGCTGATAGTCGTGCAGCTGGGCGTGGAACAGCGTGACGTTGAAGAACGTGCCGCCGCCGAGAAGCGTGGCGCGCATGCCGAGTTCGTAGGAGTCCACGAATTCGGGCTCGAAGCCAATGCTCGCTGGGTTGATCGCCAGCAGTCCGGTTCTGGCCTGCGACACGGTCATGCCTGGGAAAATGCCGGCGAAGCTCGAACGGTCGAGGTTAAAACCGCCAGCCTTATAACCGCGCGAGTAACCTCCGTAGAACATAAGGTCTTCGGTGGCTTCGAAGCGCAACGAGGCCGTGCCGGTCCACGCTTCTTCATCGCGTGAAGAGGTCCAGCGCCCGTCAAGCGCCGTGTTGGCTTGCGGTGCGCAGGTGAGCGCCAACAACTGGCGGAGGCCCTGGGCGGACGCGCTGCCGGCGTTGGCGTTGGCGTTCAGACCCGAGAACAAGGGGGCGACGAATGCTTCGATGTTCTGCATGGAATCGCAGCTCGGGCTCGAGGCATCGAGGTTGGCATCGTACTCTTTTTCGGATTGGCTGTAGCGCAGGCCAACCGTCAGCGTGAGCGCGTCGGTCAAGCTGAATTCGTTGTGCGTGAAAAACGCGATGTCGGTGCCGTCTTGGGTCCAATTGTCCGCTACTTGACCGTCGCCGTTTCCGTTCGGCGTCAGATAGACTTGGTTGAACCCGGCATTGATCGCGCCAAGAATTGAGGGGACAGGGTCGACGCCGCCGAAGATACCCGCGTCCTGTCCAGCGGTGGTGTTGTCGAACAATTCGCGTGTTCCAAGGGTTTGGCCGAAGATGACTGCGTCAGCGTAGTCGGCCGCTTGCGCGCCGAAGCGGATGCGGTCGGTCGTATCGATGTCTTCTTCCGAATAGAACATGCCAACGAGCCAGTTCAGGCGGCCCGATTCACCCTGCAGTCGGAACTCTTGGGTGAAGTTGTCGATGTCGACGGTGAGGCCGTCACGATAAAACAGGTCGGCTTGGTTGAAGTCGACGTCCTGGCCACGGACGGCTTCCCAACCCCGAAAAGCGGTGATCGAGGTAAAGTTCAGGCCGCCAATGTCCCAATCGAGTTGGGCAGAGATGCCGCTGTCTTGGACTTGCTCAAGATAATCGCGACCCGGCGTCACCGAAACTTGACGCGCATCCGGATTGTTCACGACGCCGGCCGTGTTCGGCAAGCTGGTGACGCCGAACGACGGCAGGAACGGAGCGTACGGGTTTCCGATCAAATAGGTGCCGTTGAGGATGCTCTGAGCCGAACCATATCTATAGATCGTGGCGGCGCAGCAATCTTCGTCGGTTTGCGAGTAGTCGGCGATGACGCGGAGCGAAGCGTTTGTGTTGATGTCCCACAACGCTTGGCCGCGGACCGAGTAACGGTCCTGCGTATTGTAGTCTTGACCGGTAAGCAGGTCGGTCATGTAGCCGTCGCGGGCGCGCAGCGAACCGTCAAAGCGGAACGACAGATCGTCGCTGGCGGGCAAGTCGAAGCCAGCGCGCAGGGCGCCGTAATTCAGATCGCCAGCGCCAGCCTCGATCCAAGCGCCAGGCTCAAAGCCTGGGCCCGCGGTCGTGATGCTGATCGCGCCGGACGAGGTGTTGCGTCCGTAGAGCGTGCCTTGCGGGCCGCGCAGAACTTCGATGCGCTCCACCTCGGGGAGGTCCGAAATGGCGATGCCCGCGCGAGCGCGGAAGACGCCGTCGATGAAGAAGCCGACGGCCGATTCAAAGCCTGGGTTGTCGCCGCCGGTGCCGAGAGCGCGGATACGCGCTGTGGTGCCGAGCGAGGTGGATTGACCCGTGCCGATGCGAAGGCTGGGGGCGAGCTGCTGCAGATCGAGCAAGTTCTCGACGCCAGCGTCTTCGATGGTTTCGCCGCTGATGGCGGTCACCGCGATCGGAACGTCCTGGATCGCCGCGGTACGGCCCGTCGCCGTCACGACGATTTCGTCAGACACGTCGTCATCCTGCGCGAATGCAGGGCTGGCCGCGCCCATCGCTGCGAGCGAAGCGCCCGTCAGCAGAATCCAACCCAACTTCGATTTGCTTTTCATAGCCGTCCTCCCAGTGCGTCGGACGCTTTCTTACGCGCGTCGTCGGCAAACAATCGGCATGTCGGGCTGGCGAGCGGGTGCTCCCCCCGCGCCCTACCTGTCCAGTGTGCTATAGCAGGCCTCCACCCCATCCATGTCAACGGTGTGGAACGGGATAACTTGACGCTCGCGTCATAGCGCCTCCAGCCTGCGGCGGGCGAGCCACAGTTACGCTGCGTATGGCTCCCAATTTCGAACCGCTTCCGCTACGGAAGCCCGTGTGTGCAAGTGCGAAGAGATACGTTAAAACAACATCATGAGTTCTGCATCTGCCCTCGTCCTGTTTTCAGCCGGGCAAGATTCGGCGACCTGCCTGGCCTGGGCGCTCGAGCGATTCGAACGGGTCGAGACCATCGGCTTCGACTACGGCCAGCGTCATGCGATCGAACTGGCGCAGCGCGCGCCGCTGCGCGGCGCCATCGCGGGGCTCAACTCAAATTGGGCGGAGCGCCTCGGCGGCGACCAGCTTGTGGACGTCTCGGGTTATGGCGCGCTGGCTGAAAGCGCGCTGACCTCGGATCGCGCCATCGAGATCGCCGCCAGCGGCCTGCCGACGACCTTCGTGCCTGGCCGCAATCTTGTGTTCCTCACCGTGGCCGCCGCCCATGGCTATCGGCGCGGGATCGATACGCTCGTGGGCGGCATGTGCGAGACCGATTATTCGGGCTATCCCGATTGCCGGCGCGAGACCTTGGACGCGCAACAGCAAGCGCTGGCGCTTGGTCTGGATCGCCCGATCCGCGTTGAGACGCCGCTCATGCATTTGACCAAGGCTGATACTTGGGCGCTCGCGCATGCGCTTGGCGGCGATGCGCTCGTTACGACCATCGTTGAGTACAGTCACACGTGCTACGAAGGTGATCGCATCCATCGTCACGACTGGGGCTACGGTTGCAACGCGTGCCCAGCCTGCGATTTGCGCGCCAAAGGCTGGCAGGAGTGGCGCGGTCGCGGCTGACCGGAAATGAGAACAGCTCCCCAGGAGGGGAGCTGTTCTGTTTTAGAGCGATCAAGCTGAGCGAGACGCCGTCTCTGCGCCTTCGTTAGCTGGCGCTCTCGACGTACGCGTCGGCGACTTTGCGCGCGAACTGGTTGATTGCCCGGCGCGCGGCCTGCCATGTATCGGGCGGGCCGAGGATGTCGGCTAAGCTATGGTCGTATCGGCGGTGTGTGACTTCCGAGAGCACGCGCCCGTCGCTGCTGCGCAGCACCGCTTGCAACTCAGCGCCGCCGATCGAGACGGAGCGAAGGCCATCGAGCCCGAGATTTTGCGATTGCTGCGTCATCGTCGGCCGATTGGGATCGGCGTCGATGATAGAGATTTCTATGGTCACGTTGGCGCTTTGCCCGACGGCGACGCCGCGTTGCGCGAGTGCGGCGGCGACGCGTTGGGTGACGGTCTCACGCAAGTAGACGCCTTCGCGCGCGCCGAGTTCTTCGTCGACGAGCACCTGGAATTCGGGGGAGAAGGCGACCGGCGAAATGGTCTGGGCGTGCGCCGTGTGCGCGAACGCGAGCACCGCTAAGCTGCAAAAGGCAGAGATAAAGCGCATGGAGGCTCCCTTCAGCGTTTTGCTGAGCATGATGCCGAATCCGCCCCGAAGCCAGTCACGATCCCGTAACTTCGCGCTCAATCGTCGTCTTCATCATCATCGTCGCCAGGGATGGCGGCGTCGACGACCGCGCCCGTGGTTTTGACGGCTGCGCCCGCGACGGCGCCGGTGACGCCCACCGCAGCGCCGATCACTGCGCCGGTCGCTCCAACCGCTGCGCCGACAAGGCAGCCGCCGAGCGGCGCTAGAAGCAGCGCGAGTGCGAGTATTCGGTTCATGTCAGTTTCCCGCCTGATGGGAACATTTTGCGCGACGCCCCGCGCGCCGGCAAGCCGGCGCCGCAGTCAGGCGCGCCAGCGCTCGTCATCAACATCGACCGTGTCCATCAGATTGGGACGTCCGTCGGACTCGCGCCGGAAGGGGCCGGCGTAATCCTGGCATTGCGCGTGGCGCCGATCTGGGCCGATGAAGTCGGCGGTGCGGATAATCATGCGTGTGTCGGTGAGCACGAACGTCATGCGCTCGAACAGAATGCGCGCGCTGATCGGCTTGCGGATAAAGCCGCTGACGCCCGCATCGCGCGCCGCAGCCACGCGCGATGCTTCGGTGTGGGCGGTCAGCATTAGCAGTGGCACGTACGGGTTCGGGCTTTTCCAGTCCCAACGCACCATGCGCGTAAACTCGAGCCCATCCACCGGCCGCATCATCCAGTCGACGATAACAAGATCGACAGGCCGCACGCGCATCAAATCGAAGGCGTGCTCGGCGTTGTCGGCTTCAGTGACGTCGGTGACGCCGCCCGCGCGCAGCAGGCAGCGCAGCAGAAATCGCATCTGCCGGTTGTCGTCGACGACCAATACGTGAATGTCGCTGACCGATGTCATCTGTCCCGCCCTTCGCCCTAGGAACGGCGCCAACAGCAAACAGACAGTAAATTTTGAGTATCGGGAACAATTCATGCCGCCAGCCGAATGCGCCACCGGTGACAATCTACCGTAAGCGCATCCGACCTGAAGTTGGACTCAAGTCTTACGGCGCATCGACTAAGACGATTTCCGCATCGGCGCTCGCTTCCACCCGAAGCTCGGCTTCGTCTCTTATGGCTGCGCCGTCGCGTGGCCCGAGCGTAACGCCGTTTACAGTCGCCTCGCCTTGCGCGACCGCCAGATAGAGATGTCGGCCCGGCGCGGGCGCGTAAGCAACGCTTTGGCCCTTCTGCAACGTAGCCGCGAGCACACGCGCGTCCTGCCGGATCGGCAGCGCGCCAGCTTCCTGCTCGTCATCGAACCCCGATGCCAGCGTGACCAGCGCGCCGGAGCGATCGCCCTTCGGAAACTTGGCCGCGCCCCAATGCGGTTTGCCGCCGCGCTCCTTGGGAACGATCCAGATCTGATAGATCGTCGTCGCTTCGTCTTCGAGATTGTATTCGGCGTGGGTGACGCCTGAGCCTGCGCTCATCACTTGCACGTCGCCGGCTTCGGTGCGGCCGCGATTGCCGAGCGAGTCCTGGTGCGTAATCGCGCCGGAGCGGACGTAGGTGATGATTTCCATGTCCGAGTGCGGATGCGGTGGAAAGCCCGTCTTCGGCTGGATGGTGTCGTCATTCCAAACGCGTAACGCGCCCCAATGCACGCGTTCGGGATCGTGATAACCGGAAAAGCTGAAATGGTAGCGGGCGGCGAGCCAATCGGCGTCGTGCCGGCCCAAACTGTCGAACGGACGTTTCTCAATCATGGCAAACCTCTTCGCCGACCAATGTGGCGCCGCGTTTTGGGGCTGCAAGGCACATGTCTGACACCGTCCGCCGTCGCCCGGAGCTTGACGCGGGCCCCGCATGCGAGTGGAACAGCGGCAAGGGAGGGACCCAATGAAACATATTCTTCTAGTTACAGCCGCCTTCGCGCTGGTCGCCTGCGGACAATCCACAGCACCGGTCGAAGAAGCGCCGCCCGCCGCACAGAGCCTGATGGAGCAGGTGCAGGGGATGGGCGCTGAAGAGCAGCTTGTCTGGGCGGTGACGACCTTGGGCGAATTGCAACGCGCCGATCCGGCGCTGCAGCCGCCGTGCGTCAATGTGCGCGGCACGGAATCGCGCGGCGTCATTCCCGCCAATGTCGATCCGCAAAGCCTCTACGCCGCTCACGCGGGCGCGCTGGTGCTTTCGGTTCAGTGCGGCAACCTCGTCAGCCGCGAGCGTTTCGATCCGAATGAGCACTGGTTGCTGGTGATCGCACCGGGCGCCACTGCCGCGTCAGTGGTGAACTGCGCCAACGCCCGCGGTCAGGATGATTGCCCGCGTGTCGTGCCGGTTGTCGAGGCCGCGCCCGCGCCGGCGACGCCGTAAGCGTCAATTACGATTGAAGCGCGCGATCACGGTCTGCTGCGCGTCCAGGAGTACTAGAGCGTCCTGGTCGTAGTGGCCGTATCGCGTGGCTTCGAGCACGGCGAGAAAATTGCGCTCGGTGTCTCGCTGCATCAGCGTTGGGCACGCCATGCGCGTCATTCCGATGGCGCCGAAGCGTAGCGCTTCGCCGTTATGCGTCACGCTCGCGAACCAGCGATTGCACCCGGTGTAGCCGGAGGCGCCGTCATCGGCGAACTCCAATAGCGCGCCATGCGGGTTGGCGTTCTCATCGTCGATGCGCAGCCAGCTCGTGCCGGCGAGATAGCTTGTGGCCGGGCCTGGCGCCGGCGCCGGGGTTTGCGCACACGCCGCAAGCAGCATCGCCAGCAGAAGAGAGCGTCGCTTCATCACACTGGATCCCACGGAAACACCGAGGCGCTGGCGCCGACATCGGTGTAGTTGGCTTTCATCGCTGGCAGCGCGTGCTCGATAATGCTCGACGGGGACCAGCCTTCGAGTCGCGCCATGCCGCGCACTGGCCGCGGCTGGTTGAACAGAAACACTTCGTTGCCGCGCACCGCGAATATCTGCCCGGTAGTGTCCTTGGCCCCGCCAGCGCACAACGCCACCGCAACTTGCGCCACTTGATCGGCCCGCATCGAGCGCTTGAACCGCTCCACGCGCGCAGCACTCGCTTCATCCTTCACCGGGATGGACGCGATCATGCGCGTCCACGCAAATGGCGCGATAATGTTGGAGCGCACGTTCTTGGCGGCGTTCTCCATGGCGACGATACGCGACAGGCCCATCACGCCGAGCTTCGCCGCCGCATAATTCGCTTGGCCGATATTGCCGATCAGGCCCGACGTCGAGGTGAATAGTACGTAGGCGCCGTCTTGCTGCTCGCGGAAGAACTCGATCGAGGCGCGCGTGACGTTGAAGGCGCCGTGCAAATGCACGTCGATCACCGCGCGCCAATCCTCCGGCGCCATTTTGTGGAACATGCCGTCGCGCAAGATGCCGGCTGGATTGATGATGGCGTTCAGCCCGCCGAACTCCTTCTTCGCCTGCTCGCACATGGCGACGACGGCGTCGTAATCGGAAACGCTGTCGGAGTTGAAGATCGCCTTGCCGCCGGCGGCGCGAATTTCCTGCGCCACTTGTTCGGCGGGGCCGGCAGAGCCTGCATCTTCGCCCTTCAGTCCGCCGCCCAGATCATTGACCAGCACGCTGGCGCCTTCGCGCGCGGCCAGTAGGGCGCACTCTTTGCCGATGCCATTGCCGCCGCCGGTGACGATGACGACCTTTCCGTCCAACACGCCCATATGTGTTTCCTCCGTTGCGTCCGCTTTAGCGCCTCCTTTTAGCGCGTGCCAGCGTTGCGCGCCGCTTGACGTTGCGGCGTCGCGTGAGGGAGTTTGGCGCGCATGCTGGGCATATTCGGCGCGATCGGCGGCTTCATCGGCTCTCTGTGGCGGACTGCGAAGTTCTGGCGCATCTCGCCGATCGAGGGCGTCCGCACCGGCAGCACGTTGGCCGGCGGGCTGATGTTCCTGGTGATGATCTTCGCGATCATCGGCGTCATCCTGGTGACATTCGGGTTTGACCTGAACGACGTTGATCTTTGGTTGGACGCGCAAGGCGGTTGGCTTGATGCGTTGGGCAAGCTCGCCATCCGCGTCGTGCTCGGCTTCATTCTGCTGATCTGCGCCGCAATCGTGATCGCGTTCTTCTTCGATCGCTCCAATCCCGAAAAGCCCGGCTGGGGCATGCTCATCGGCGCGCTGATTGTCGCCTATTTCTGCGGCGTCAATATTTTCGCGCCGCTCTGAGGGCCGTCCATTGGTTCGAACCCATCCGCCTTCGCCAGCGCCGGGAAAAGCCGCATCCACCAGACCGACGCCATCACCGCGCCGACACCGCCGATCACCACCGCCGCCACCGGCCCGAAGATGCGCGCCATGACGCCGGCTTCAAAGTCGCCGAACTCATTCGAGGCCGAGATGAACACGAAGCTCACCGCCGCCACCCGTCCGCGCATCGCGTCCGGCGTCGCAAGCTGAATCAAGCTTTGCCGCACATAGACTGAGATCATGTCGACGCCGCCCGCGATCGCCAGCGCCAGCGCCGTCAGCCACAAATATTCCGACAGCCCGAACACGATCGTCGCCAAGCCGAACACGATGGTCGAGCCGAACATCCACATTCCGACGCGTTGCTGCAGCGGCTTCACCGCCAGCCATAGCGCCACCGTCGCAGCGCCCACGCCCATGGCGGAACGCAGCACCCCAAGTTCGCTTGGCCCCGCGTGCAGAATGTCTCGTGCAAACACTGGCAGCAGCGCCACCGCGCCCGCCAGCAGCACCACGACGAGATCGAGCGAGATCGCGCCCAGCACGATCTTGTTGCTCCAAACGTAGCGCAGCCCCTCCATGATCATGCCGACAGTGCGCGCATCTTTCACCGGCTCCTGCGCCGGTGGCTTCAGCGCAAATAGCAAAGCTGCGGAGATAACCAGCAGCACGAACGCGGTCGAGTAGGGCGCCGCTGGTCCGAACGCGTAGAGCAAGCCGCCGATCGCCGGCCCGATGATCAGCGCCGATTGAAACGCCAGTGACGACCACGCAATGCCTTGCGGCAGCTCATCGCGCGGGATCAACATCGGCAGCAGCGCGCTCGCGGCGGGAGGAAGGAACGAATTGATGATGCCTGCTGTAATCGCAGCGGCGAATACGGCCGGGATCACAATCTCCGGCCCCATGCCTGATGCAATCACCAGCCCAAGCAAAATGCCCGCCTTGGCGACGATGCACGCGGTCATGATCAGCCGCCGATTGTAACGGTCCGCAGCTTGGCCGCCGAAGAGCGAGAGCACAAGCAACGGCAAGAATTGCGCGAGCCCTACCAAGCCCAGCACGAACGCAGACTCGGCGATGCTCTGGCCGTGCGCGCGGGCCGAGTCGTAGACTTGCCAGCCCATCGCCGTGGCCTGAATTTGAATAGCCAGCGTCGCGAACCAGCGCGCGCCCCAGAATTGGGCGAACAGCCGATGGCGGAAAATGTCGAGCGAGGGGATGCGGAGGGAGGCCAAGCGCGCCGCTTATGGACCCGCGCCGGGGCGGGGAGCAACTATGACACGAGCGCGATTGACGTGAGCTGCGCCGCCGCTTAAGCGCGCGCCTCCATGGCCGTTACCTTCTCCGCCGAAAAGCCCGGGCACGCAGCCCAGATCGAGGCTGTGCTCAACCGCGCCTTCGGCCCCGGCCGCTTCGCCAAGACCAGCGAGCGCGTGCGTGAGCGCGGCGCGCGCCATGAACTGGCGCTATCGCGCGTCGGGCTGAACGAGGCGGGCGAAGTAGTCGGCGTCTGCCGCATCTATGCGGTTCACGCCGGCGCGCCGATCTTCTTTCTTGGTCCGCTGGCCGTCGATCCGCGCGCCCAGCAAGCCGGGCTCGGCCTTGCGCTGGTGCGCGAGTGCATTACCGCGTGCCGCGCTGGCGGCAGCGCCCCGATCGTGCTCGTCGGCGCCGAAAGTTTCTTCCGTCCCGCCGGCTTCAGCGTTGTTCCAAAAGATCGCGTCAGCCTCCCCGGTCCCGTCGATCCAGCCCGCCTGCTCTGGCTCGAGCTAAGGCCGGGCGGTCTCGACAAAGTGCAAGGCGAAGTCACCGCGCCGTTGCGGTGATCACTCAGGCAAACGCCGCGACTCGCGCGTGAAGGTGTGCGTCATCGGCCCGCCGCGTTCCATTGGCTGCGACGTGAAAAATGTGGTGTCGGTGCACGTGTAAGTGGTTGACCCGCTTGCGCCGAATGGTCCGGGTGAAGCGTAAGGCGCCGTTCCGCGTATGCCCTCCGATTCCACCGTGGCCGTGCCGCTGGTCGCGCCGCCGCCATCGGTGCAGCCATAAAGCCGGCCGCGCTCTGCGCCCCAACGGCCGTTCGTCGGCTGCGTGGCGGCCTGACCTTCACCGGCGGAATCGGGATACTGGACCCGGAAGTCGAAGTTGAATCCCTCGGTCGTGTAGGTGCCGTCTTCGTTGATGATTAGCGTGAACGGGCTGATGTTCATGCGTGTGAACGGGATGCCTTGGCGCTGCATCCACTCGCCCGGCCCGCCGCCGGTCAGGCGCCAGCGTCCGAGCATACAACGGTCGATCGTCGCCACCGCGAGGCACGAGCCGCACGCCGCAGTGCGGTTGTGGCGCACGCGCAGTTCGATGTTGTCATCGCCTGTATGGAAGGCGAGGCTGCGATAGCGTGCGCCGCCAGAATCGCGCGCATTGGTTTCCGTTGGCCAATCACCCCAACTCCCGCCGCGTTCATCGCGGACGCGCATGTTGGCGTCGCTGACGGTGTTTTCCCAATTGGCGCAAGCGTAATCGGCCCAGCCCGGCATGATCACGAACGGCTTTAGCGTGCGCTGCTGCGAGCCGGTGTTGGCGATCGCCCAGGTTTCGCCGTCCAGACGCGCGCCGAAGAGCAGCGGCCGTCCGCTCGGAAACCGGATCGTGCGCTCGTCATAGGCTTGTGCGAAATCCAAGAATTCAGAGTTTGACGTCGTCGCACGCAGCGCGCCGCGTTGCGCTGCTTCGCTCGGGCTCCCGGCCATGGAGCGCAAGAACGGCATCAAGGCGCCGAGGCCTTCCCGTTGATGCTGCCAGTAGAAGAAGACCGATGCTTCGTACGTCATCGCATAGAGCGGGCGTTCGTTGGCGACGGCGCCGTCGAAGTCCGAGGCGTTATTCCAACGGCTCTGTTCGCCGACAGCCGCCGCCGCGAACACTTCCGCCGAACCTTCGATCCACCACAGCCCATAGCCCGCCGATGAGGTGTTCTGCGCTTCCGAAAGACTTGCGAGTTGCACGCAGTGAAACAGTTCGTGCGCGACGATGTACTGCATCTCGCCGCTGGTGTTGTAGTCATCCATCAAGAACAGGGTGACGTGGCACTTCGATGTCTCCGGTCCTTGCCCCGGCATCGTCCACCCAGAGGCCTGACCTTCCTTGCGTTCCGTCGCCAACGGCTCTGACGTTGAGAACGTGATCAGGATCGTGGTGTTGTCAAAGCGATAGTCGCCGAGCCCGTCCATGCGCTGCGATGCTAACCGCGCGCCTTCTTCGACGGCCTGGATCGCGCCTGGCGCCAGCAGGCGATCGACGTTCACATCGCCAATGCCGCGTATCCAGCGCGTGCCAGCCGGCGTCTCGAAGCTCAGCCGAAAATACTCGACGCACTCGATCGTGCCGGCCGACCAGGCCGGGTCATCGCCGTACGCCGCCACATCGAAGGTGCGGACATAATCGGGATTGCATTCGGCAAATTGCGCTCGTGACGGCGCGATGTTCAGCATCGACGTTGTCAGCAAGACGAACATGAGGAATAGGGCTCGGCGCATCGCCGTCCTCCGCACTGTGGCCCCTCAACGGAACGCTAGAACGCAGTTTGTCGTCGAGTCGCGCGCAACGACGCGAAACTCAGAGATTTCACAAACTCTCGCGCCGCCAGCCGAGCATTAGCAGCGCCAAGCCCAGAAACGCCCATGCCCATCCGGGCCCCAGCGGCGTCGCTTGCGCAGCGCGCACGACATAGGCGCCGTTGCGCTCGATGCCGATCCAGCCATTGCCGCCTGCATTGGCGCCACCGTCGACGCGCCGCACCTCCGGCAAGCGCGAGCCATCTTCGCCGGTGAGCACGACGCTGCCGCCCGTCGCTTGCGCAAACGGGCGCAAGATTTCCGGCGTCGCCGCCAGTGCCGCTGCTTCGCGCGGATTGAGCGGACCTACTGCGGCAAACGCGCGCAAATTCCCGCTGCGCGCTTCGTACAAGCCTTGCTCCACCGCCGCACCTTCGCCGCGATACAAACCCGGCGCTGCTTCACCCAGCACGATCGCGCTCGTTTCACCCGACGGCGCGATGATCTGCACCGCACCCGGCGCGTCACCTAACGTGCTGCGTTCCACTTCCAAGCCGCGCGGGCCGGCATCGAGCGTCAGCCGCTCGTCTTCCAACTCTGGCTCTTGCATCAGCCAGTGTGCTAGCCGGCGCAGCAGCTCGCCGTGCGGCCCGCCGCCATCGTAACCGCGCGCCCACAACCACGGTTGATCCGACCACAATTGCGCAACGCGCCCGTCGCCAGCGCGATCCAGCACAAGCAACGGCCGCCCATCGGCGCCGGAGAGCAAGGTTTGCCCCGCGCTCGCATTCGCTTCGACTTGCCGCGTCCAACGTCCCCAACGCTCTGGCATCGGCAGCGTGCGCACCACCGGATGGCGCCGCCCCAACGCTGTTGGCGTCGGCCGATACGGGCGTGAGATCACATTGCCTGTCGGTTGCGACGGCAAGATGCCCGCAAGCGACGTGCGATAAAGCCCGTCCAATCCCGCTTCCGCTTCCCCCGCTGTGATCAACAATGCGCCGCCTTCCTCGATGCGGCGCGCGATCGAAGAGAAATAGTAGGACTGCAAAATGCCGCGCTGCGGCGCGCGGTCGAAGATGATGAGATCGAACTCGCCGAGGCGGCGCTCGAACAATTCTTCGGTCGGGAAGGGGATCAGCGCCAGCTCGTGCAGCGGCGTGAAATCCTGCTTGTCCGGCGGACGCAGGATCGAGAAGTGAACCACGTCGACGGCCGGATCGGACTTCAAGAGATTGCGCCACACCCGCGCGCCGGCATGCGGCTCGCCCGTGATCAGCAGCACCCGCAACCGGTCGCGTACGCCATTGGCGGCGAAGGCGGCGCGGTTGTTGGAGAGCGTGATCTCCTGCGCGCCCGCCGCGGCCTCGACGATCACCATGTTGCGCCCGCGCCGCGGCAGGCTGACCGACAGAGTGAACTCGCGATTGGCGCGCACCAAGCTTTGCGAAACGCGCCGCCCATCAATGCTCACAGTCAGCGCGACTTGCGCGTTGCCGCTATCATCTATCACACGGCCAGTGATCTGCATCGGCTCGTTGACGATGCCGAACGTCGGCGCCGAGATCAGCTCCAAGCGCCGGTCGCCGCGCTCTGGATCGCCGACGATCAGCACGTGCGTGGGCCCGAGATCGCGTAAACGGTTCGGCTCTGGCGGCGGATCGACGGCTTGCCCATCCGTCACCACGATCACGCCGCCAATGCGATCGCGCGCAACGTCGGAGAGCGCATCTTCGATCACTGCGGTTATCAGCGTGCCATCCGGCCCGCCGCGCGCTTCGCGCATGCGCACGTCGAGGCCTTGCTCGCGCGACAGCCGTTCCGCGATCGCATCGCCCGCCGCGCGCGCGGCTTCGCGCCGTCCCGCTAGCGCCAGGCTTTCGCTTTGATCAACCACCACGAGTGCGACATCGTCGGCCGGTTCGCGCGTCTCGCGCACCCATTGCGGTTGCATCAGGCCGATGAACAAAAGCGCCAAACCCGCCGCGCGCCACAGCGTCGCGCCGCCGCCGCGCCACGCATAAAACGCAAGCACCAGCACGGAAAGCACGCCGAGCACGATCATCACGCTCCACGGCAGCGCCGGATCGAAGCCGATGCGCGCACCAGCGATCATCGTTCGTCGCCCATGCGCTCAAGCAGCGCCGGCACGTGCACTTGGTCGGCTTTGTAGTTTCCAGTGAGCGCCACCATGACGAGGTTGACGCCAAAGCGCAGCGCCATTTCGCGCTGCCGATCACCCACACCGCCACTGCCAGCCCACGCCGCCGCCCAATCGCCGTTGCCAATAAAGAGCGAGGCCACGCCATCGCGCGCCGATGCGGCGGACGCGCTCTCGGCCCACAATTGCGTCGATTGCGTGCGGCCCGGGAAGGAGCGCATCAGATAGAAGGCGCGTGTCAGCACATGCTCGGCGCCGACCAACTCAAGCGGCGGCACGTCCACGCCCGCCAACATTTGCACAGCAGGCCGCGAACCCGAAGCGCCCGCGTCGCGCGTGTCGACAAGCAGCAGCCCGCCGACAGCAAGATAGCGATCGAGATTGGCGAGCGCTTCATCCGACAACCGCCGCGGCGACGTCGGCGCTGGCCAGTACAAAAACGGATAAACCGAAAGGTCGTCGCGCGCGAGATCGATGCCGACCGGTGAGCCGGGCTCAACCGATGTGCGCGCCGTCAGCACGTCGCTCAGCGCCGCCAAGCCTTGCTCCGAAGCGCGATCGATGCGCGCATCGCCGGTGCGCACATAAGCGAGGCGTAAGTTCTGTGTCGGATCGTTGATGTTCTGCGCCTGCGCTTCGTGCGCGCCGAACACGGTGAGCGCCGCCAGCGCCGCCAGCGCTGCTGCGCCCGCGCGTGCGAAGCGCGGCAAGCGGCCCGCGAGCATGAGCGCAACTAGCAAATCGATCGCCAGCAACAACGCCGCTGCGCCGAACAGCCACCCAGACAAGGGCCGCTCGATCGTCGCGCCCAAACCAGCGCGTTCGATTCCAGCGGGCAGGGCTAGAGGTTCAAGTGTCTCCGCCGCATTCGCCGCATCGATCGCCGCCGACACCCCGGCGCGCTCGTACAAACCGGGCGGCGTCACCGGCGAAGCGCGCGCCGCGCCGAACGCTTCCGCCAGAATTGGCGTCGCATCGGGCGCCGCCAGCGCGAGCGATCCGTAGCCATCGAGCAAGCGCGTCGGCGCGTACGGCCCGCCCGCAATCTCGCGCTCGCCGGCGCCATCGCTGCGCGCTGCAAACGCTAATGTCCGGCGCAGTAGTTCAACGAACAGCCCCGAGAGCGGCACGTCCGACCATTCGGGCCCGGCGCTCACATGATAGAGCACAATGAGTCCGCGTCCGCGCGGCTGCGCCGTGATCAGCGGCGAGTTGTCCGAGAGCGTCGCCCACACGCGCGCTTCTTCGAGCGATGCGGGCTCCGCCAAAACTTGCCGGCGCACGCTCACATCTGCTGGCGCGGCGATGCCGGCGAACGGCGAGTCCGCTGGAAATTCGCCAATACCGAGCGGCGTCTCCCAGGCGAGCGCGCTGCCCAAAGTGCGCGTGCCGGGGCGCAACCGCACCGGCATGAATTCATCGGCATCGTTTGCCAGACGCGGTCCTGCGAAGCGCACAAGCAAGCCGCCATCATCGAGCCAGCGCTCCAGCGCCGCGCGATCGGTCGGCGCGATGTGGCTCGCATCCGGCAGAATAAGCGCCTGCGCGCGCGCGTCGATCAACGCCGCGATTCCACCGCGCTGCAGGCTGGCATAAGGCTGCAGCGCGCGATCGACGTAGAACAATTCCGAAAGCAGCGGCTGCCCTGCGCCGCCGGGATCGACCAAGCCGACAAACGGACGCCCTGCACCCGCCGGCAACAGGCGCACGGCGCCCGCGCCTTGCTCGCCGACAATGCGCACCCGGGCCGCGCGCGCCGCGATCTCGGGCGGCAACTCGATGCGGCCCGTTGCTGTCAACGCGTCGCCGCTGAAGGTGATCTCGCCTGCGCCAAGCGAGCGCCCTTCCGCCGTCTCAGCTGCAATCGCCGCAACGCCAACGCCCGTCGTCGCGCGCCGCAGCTCCGCTATCACGCCTTGCGGCGTCACCGATGCGGAGACGATGGCGCGCGCTGTGCTCGGCGGCACGCGTGCGGTCACCGACCCGCGCCGCTGCAACTCCGCAGCCAAAGCTTCGGCGCCGGCGTCGTTCAGGCCGTCGCTGATCCAGGCGATGCGATCGAAATTGCCGCGCGTTTGTGCGAGGCGCCGCGCCGCATCGGCGCGATCCGGCCGCCACGGTTGCGGCTCCAGCCGGCCGATGCGCGCTTTCGCATCCGCCGCCGTCAGCGCTTCGCCCGGATCGCGGGCGGGGATCGCCGGCGCTGTCAGCAGCAGAAACACCGGCGCCTGCGCGCGCTCGGCTTGCGACGCCGCCGCAATCGCCGCCGCGCGCGTGTCGCTCCAAAAGGGCGCTGAGGTCCAGCCATCATCGATCACGATCAACGTGCGGCCGCCTTGCGCGCTTTCGACCGCACTCGGCGCCAAGCTTGGTTTCGCGAACGCCAGGATCAGCAGCGCCGCCGCCAGCATGCGGAAGAGCACCAGCCACAACGGCGCGCGTTCGCGGCTTTGTTCTTCGGTGCGCAAGCCTTCGAGTAGGCGCGTCGGCGGAAACTGCGCGCGCTGCGGGGCAGGCGGCGTTGCGCGCATGATGAAGAAGAGCGCCGGCAGTGCGGCAAGCGCCAGCAGCGCCCATGGTGCGCCAAACAGGAACGGCCCAAAGCTCACGCGAACCGCTCCGCCACCAGCGAAATCAGCATGGCGAGCGCGGGTGCGGCGCCATGATCGGTGCGGTGCAAAAGCGCCGGAAAGCCAAACTCGGCGCCGAGCGCGCGAATAGCGCGGCGATGCGTCTCCAGCCGGTCGGCATAAATTTCACGCGCAGCTTCCGCACGGCCCAGCAACATTTCGCGCCGCCCGCCTGGCTCGAGAAACAGCGTCCGCCCGCGGAACGGAAAATCTTCCTCCGTCGGATCGGCCACCAACACCAGCGCCCCCGACGCGCCCGCATCGGCGCACGCGGTCAGCCGATCGCGCCAAGTTTCCACCGGCGCGTAAAAGTCAGAGAGAAAAATGATGCAGCTGCGCGGCGGTGGCGGCGCTTCGCGTGCGGGCGTGGTGAAATCCAACGCCAAGCGCTCCACCGCGCGCTGTCCCGCGCGCGGCGCAACGCCGATCGCGCCGACGCGTTCGCCGCCGCGCGTCAGCAAAGTCGCGAGCGCAAGTGCGATCGTTTGCGCGCGGCGCAGCTTGGTCGTGCGTGCCGGGTCGCTGGTCCAGTTGAAGCCGGCGTCGGGATCCATCCAGAACCACGCCGTCTGCGACGCTTCGCGTTCACGCTCGCGCACGAAATAGCGATCGCCGCGCGCCGAGCGGCGCCAGTCGACCATGCGCGCGCCATCCTCGGCGCGGTGATCGCGATATTGCCAGAACGCTTCGCCCTGGCCGCTGCGCCGCCGCCCATGCACGCCCGGCGCACTCGCTGCGAGGCGCTTGGCGTCGAGCAACACGCCCGGCAGATCGCCCGCGAGCGCGAGCGCGTCGAGGCGCGCTTGCTGGCTCAAGCCGCTTTCTCAGCCAGATCGTCAACCAGCGAGTCGATGTCCAACCCTTCCGCACGCGCGCCGAAACTCAGCTGCATGCGGTGCACCAGAGCCGGCCGCGCCAGTGCAGCGACATCGTCCACAGCCGGCGCCAAGCGGCCGCGCAGCAGTGCTCGTGCGCGCACGGCCAGCATGAGCGCTTGCCCCGCGCGCGGGCCTGGCCCCCACGCGACGTGTTGGTTCACGCGCGGATCGTGGCTCGACCCTGGCCGCGCCGAGCGCACCAGTTCCAAAATCGCCGCCAGCACTTTTTCGCCGACAGGCATGCGCCGCACCAATTCCTGCAAGCGCATCAACGCCGCGCCGTTCAACACCGCTTGCGGTTGCTGATCGCCGAGGCCGGTCGTCTCGATCAAAATCTTTCGTTCGATCTCGGCGTCCGGGTAGGGCACATCGACTTGCAGTAGGAAGCGATCGAGCTGTGCTTCCGGCAACGGATAGGCGCCTTCATGCTCGATCGGGTTTTGTGTTGCGAGCACATGGAATGGGCGCGGCACGTCGTAGCCGACGCCGGCCACCGTCACATGATATTCCTGCATCGCTTGCAGCAGCGCCGATTGCGTACGCGGCGATGCGCGGTTGATTTCATCGGCCATCAAAAGCTGCGTGAAGATCGGACCCTTCACGAAGCGGAAGTGCCGCCGCCCCGCATCGTCCTGATCCAGAACTTCCGAGCCCAGAATATCCGCCGGCATCAGGTCCGGCGTGAACTGGACGCGCGCCCAGTCGAGCCCCAGCACACGCGCCATCGCTTCGACCAATCGCGTCTTCGCCAAGCCCGGCGCGCCGACCAGCAGCACGTGGCCTCCAGCGAGCACCGCCGCCAGCGTCAGTTCGATCACCCGTTCCTGCCCGAACACGGCTTTGGCGATCTCGGCCCGCACCCGCGCCAAGGTTTCGCCCGCCTGTTCCGCCTCGCCGACCAGGGCTGCCGCCAACTCTCTGTCCGAATTGCTCATGGGGCGAAGCTCGCTTAGTTGGGGGCTGAATTATGACCAGCCCTGAAAACACCTCGTCCCTGGAGCAATTGCTGGCTGCGCTCAAGCAGCAAGCGGCGTCCGGCGACAAAAGCCTGCCGCCTGTCGACAAATGGAACCCGGCCCATTGCGGCGATATCGGCATGGAAATCCTGGCCGACGGCACATGGAAGCACGAGGGCGCACGCATCACGCGCGAGTCGCTGGTGCGGCTTTTCGCGTCGATCCTGCGCAAGGACGAAGACGGCCAAACCTATCTCGTGACGCCGGGCGAAAAGATCGTCGTGAAAGTGCAGGACGCACCCTTCATCGCCATCCGCGCCGATCGGCATGGGCAAGGCCCCGATCAAACCATCGTCTTCACCACCAACGTCGGCGACATCGTCACCGCCGGCCCCGCCAACCCGATCCGCGTAGAGCGCCACGGCGAAGAACCGCGCCCGTACGTGCTCGTGCGCGGACGGCTGGAGGCGCGAATACTGCGCGCACCGTTTTATGAGCTGGTGGAGTGGAGTGAAGCGCGGGAGGGGAAGCTTGGTCTGTGGAGCGGGGGTGAGTGGTGGGAGTTGGGAGCCCCATAGAGATCGTCAGACGGGGGTGCTGCAGATGTACGAGGACAATTCCGGTTGGCTAGTTCTGATCGCCCTCGCGATCGGGCTCTATCTCTTCATTCGCGTCAACGTGTGGAAGGCACGTGCCGGCGGAGTTCGCGACGTGGAGCAGTTCCGCAGGGAGATGGAGGGCATTCAAAGGAGGAAGGATGAAGAAGCCGAGAAGTTACGAAGTGCGGTGGAGAAGGAACGGCGCCAGTTGACTCACACTACAACAGCGTTTCGCGCTGGTCCTAACTGAGGCCAATCGCAAGTATCCGTGGGTGACCACCATACATACTGATCTTCTCACCGCCGAAGCCGAGAGTCTGAGCAGACAACTTGAAAGAAAAAAGCACCCAGCGCTGAAAGCAGCAGATGAGGTGCGCAAGTTCAAGGATGGCATCGCGGACACGCTTGGGCGCCTCAAGTACGCGCATTACAAAGCCGCGATCTATGAAGCGGCTTTTCCGTTCTTAATCGACCTTGTTGAAGGTGCGCCAGTCGAGAATTTAACGGCGCCGATCGCTCGCGGAGAGCGATCAGACGATCCAGCTCGTCAGTTTTTGACGGAGGTGGAGTACACGAAGCTCTCGAGCGCTGAGAAGTCGCAGCTTGCTCTTGAGCGATACAAGCGTCGGGGAAAAAGCAATTGGGAAATAGGCCGCGACTACGAACGCTTCATTGGCTATCAATAAGAGAAGCTTGGCTGGGCCGTGGAGTTTCACGGCGCAACGATGGGATTTGACGATCTCGGTCGCGATCTAATCGCTCGACGCCCGGGACAAACTCTAATCATTCAGTGCAAATACTGGGCGCAGTGGAAAGACATTCACGAAAGTGCCGTGTTGCAGCTCTTCGGTTCCGTGGTGGACTATCTGGTCGAACAACGATTGTTGGGGCAAGCGTCCTCTTTCTTGCCCGACGACCAGGACGTTTTTTCTTCCATGAAGCGAAACGGTGTTAGCGCGGTCTTTGTGACATCTACACAAATGTCTCCGCGTGCACTCATGGCGTGTGATGCTCTGAAGATCAGGGCGGATACATCCATTCCGATTGGTGAGTATCCAATGATCAAATGCAATGTCGGTCGAGAGGGCGAGCGCCTTTATCACTTACCGTTTGATCATCGAGTGAAGATTGAACCGGAGAAGGGCGAGTTTTATGCCGCGACTGCCGCCGAGGCGGAGCAGCGAGGTTTTCGTAGGGCGTTTCGGTGGCGCTCTGCTCCTAGCAGCTAAGCTTCTTTAGCGGCTGAGCGAGCGTCGATTGCACGCGCATCTCTCTGCGACTAACTCAATCTAATGTCCGCCGCCTTCGAACTCCTTCTCCGCCAGCGCCTGGACCCGCTCTCCGCAGTCGCGCAGGAATCCTCGCGCACGCGGAGCGACAACGATCTCAATCCCGATTGGGACAATCACCCCGAAACGCGTCCCGCCGCAGTGCTTGCGCCGATCATCAAGCGCGCGGGCGGGTGGACGATGCTCTTTACCGAACGCTCGGTGGAGACGCCGGCGCATCCGGGGCAAATCTCATTTCCCGGCGGGCGCGTGCAGGCGAGCGACGCCGACGCCGTCGACACAGCGCTGCGCGAAACCTTCGAGGAGATCGGGCTTGCGCGCAGCTTCATCGAGCCCATCGGCGCCTGGGATCGCTACGACACCATCACCGGCTATCGCGTCACCCCGATTGTCGCTCTGGTTGAGCCCGGTTTCGATCTCAAACTCGACCCGCGCGAAGTGGCGAGCGTGTTCGAAGCGCCGCTCGATTTCCTGTTTGACCCCGCCAACCACGAAAAACGCGAAGCCCAATGGCAAGGCCGCACCCGCTACTATTACGCCATCCCCTGGAGCGGCCATAACATCTGGGGCGCGACAGCGGGCATGGTGCGCGCGTTGTGGGAGCGGTTGTATCTCTAGAACCCCCTCCCCTTGAGGGGAGGGGGCAGGGGGCGGGGTGAAGCGCTGCGCGTTCAATGCTAGCGACAGAATGACATGCGCGAACTCACAAACATCGAGCGTCACCCCACCCCCCAACCCCCTCCTCTCGAGAGGAGGGGGAGTTAGTGCCGTCTCAAGACCCGGCACTCCTCCGCCGTCTCCTGCGCGCCAAAGATCGCATGGACGCCGCGTCGCACGAGGATTGGCCGGTCGAGCGCTTGGCTTCCGTCAGCGGCGTTTCCGAAGCGCATTTTGCACGCTCGTTCAAAGACGCCTTCGGCACGCCGCCGCATCGCTATCTGCTGACGCGCCGCATCGAGCGCGCCAAGGCGTTGCTGCGCGATACCGATATGCCGATCCTCGACATCGCACTCGAAACCGGCTGGCAAAGCCTCGGCACCTTCGGTCGCGTCTTCCGCGACATCACAGGCGAAAGCCCCAGCGCGCTCCGCGCCCGCGAGCAGGCCAGCGCGCATGCGCTCGCCCACGTCCCGCATTGTTTCGTCAGCGCCGCTCACCGTCCCAACCTCAAGTCCGCAGTTTCGGAGAAGCGCCGCCAGGAGGCCGCGGTTAAGAAGGCCGTCGAAGACAAATAGCTCTGAGGAGGCGGCAATGATCAAAGGCATCAACGTGATCGGGCTCTATGTGCACGATCAGGACGAGGCGGTCGATTTCTACGTCAACAAGCTGGGCTTCGAAGTCCACGCCGACGTGAAGAACGGCCCGTTCCGCTGGCTGACGGTGAAACACGCGAGCCAACCCGGCTTCGAACTCGGCTTATTCGAGCCGCAAGAACCGGCGCTCGACTCCGCCACCGCGCAAACGATGCGTGAAATGGTGGCCAAGGGCGCGATGCCGCCTTTGGTTTTCGTGGTCGAAGATTGCCGCGCCGCATACGAGGCGCTGAAGGCCAAGGGCGTGGAGTTCACACAAGAACCGATCGCGCGCTTCGGCAGCGTCGACGCCAATCTCCGCGATCCTTCCGGCAACGCCTGGAAAATGGTGCAAGACCGCTAATGTACGCGCAGTTTTATGCTGCTTCGAAGGAGGCCCGCGTGAGCAAATTCATCCGCACGTTTCACCGCTGGACGTCGATCGCGTTCACATTGGTCGTCGCCGCTATTTTTGTCGTTCTGGCCCTCGGCCAGCAACCGGCGCGGTGGATTTATTATCTGCCGCTGTTGCCGCTGTTTTTTCTGATGCTGACGGGACTTTATCTTTTCGCGTTGCCATATTTTTCGAAACGCGAGACGGGGTGATGCAAATGGCAAAGAAGGCCGTGAAGAAAAAGGCGCCAGCGAAAAAAGCGCCGGCGAAGAAGGCTAAGCCGAAATTGCTCTCCGGCGGCAATCCGCAGATCGCCAAGGGCTACGGCGATGCGCCGGTGAAGGCCTACATCGCGGCGATCCCGGAATGGAAGAAGGACGTCGGCAAGCGCATCAACGCTATCGTCTCTGAGGTCGTGCCGGGCGTGAAGAAAGCGGTGAAGTGGAACACGCCGCTTTACGGCGTTGAGGAGGGGCGCTGGTTCCTCGCCTTCCACGTCTTCACGCGCTACGTGAAAGTGACGTTCTTCGACGGCGTCGACTTGAAACCCCCGCCCGAAGGCAAGTCGAAGTCGCCGCGGGTGCGCTATTACGACATCCACGAAGGCGCCTTCGACGAAGCGCAGTTCACCAAATGGGTCAAACAAGCCGTGAAGCTGCCCGGCGAGAAGATGTGAGAGGTCGGCGCCGTAGCGTCCCTGCCATTGAGCGCGCGCGCGAACTGCGCGAAGAGTAGGCGAATGACCGCGATCACCCACGCCGCTTGGCTCAAAGCCGCCGAAACTCAAAAGCTGATCGCAGCGCTCGAAGCGGCGCGCGCTGGCGGCTCGCGTTTCGTCGGCGGCTGTGTGCGTAATACTTTGATGGGCCGCGAGGTCGACGACATCGACATCGCCACGCAGCTGACGCCGCCGGACGTGATCGCCGTCGCCACGAAAGCGGGCTTTGCCGCGCACCCGACTGGCATCGAGCACGGCACCATCACGGTCGTCGTCAATCACAAACCGTTCGAAGTCACCACGCTCCGCCGCGACGTCAGCACCGATGGCCGCCGCGCCACCGTCGCCTTCACCGAAAGCTGGGCGGAGGATGCCGAGCGCCGCGACTTCCGCATGAACGCGCTCTACGCCGATGCATCCGGCGCCATCCACGATCCCACCGGCGGCGGCCTCGACGATGTGCGCACGGGCCGCGTCATCTTCATCGGCGACGCGCACCAGCGCATCAAGGAAGACTATCTCCGCATCCTGCGCTTCTTCCGCTTCAACGCCTGGTACGCGCGAGGGCCCGTCGATCCGCAAGGCCTGCACGCCTGCGCCGATCTCGTCGCTGGGCTCGACACGCTCTCGGTTGAGCGCATCTGGAAAGAAACCAAGAAAATGCTCGGCGCGCTTGACCCGCGCGCCTCTTGGGAGGGCATGAAAGCGATCGAAGTCCGCGCGCGCGCGCTGCCGGAGCTGAGCAACGACGATCGTCTGCATGCGCTGTGCACGCTTGACGCCGATCTCATGTTGCCCGTCGATGCGATGACGCGCGTCGCGGCGACGCTGCCGGATCAGGAAAGCGCCAAAGCGTTGGCGCGCCGGCTCAAGCTTTCAAACGAAGAGCGCGATCGCTTGGTCGCCGCACTCGGCGACGATGTGAAGATCACCTCCTATATGTCGCTGCGCGAAATGCGCCGCGCCATTTACAAGCTGGGTAACGAAGCCTTTGGCGATCGCGTGAAACTCGCCTGGGCCGCTAGCGGTGGCGACAAAGCGCAAGCCTGGCGCGCGCTCGTCGCGCACGGCCAGATGTGGACGCCGCCAAAGCTGCCGCTCACCGGCGATGAAGTGATGGCCGCCGGCGTGCCCGCCGGGCCGAAGGTGGGCCTGATCCTGCGCGAAGTCGAAGACTGGTGGATCGACGCCGATTTCCCGGACGATAAGCTCAGCGTGATTGAGCGGTTGAAGGCCGTGGCGCAGGGGCTTTCATAATTCGTCATCCCGGACACGCGAAGCGTGATCCGGACCCAGGGGCGAATGCGCCGCTCTACGATCCCCTGGGTTCCGGGCTCGCGCTGCGCGCGCCCCGGAATGACGGGAGTTGAATTGCCCGTATCCATTTCCGCGCCGGCTCTTCGATGAGCAGGTACGCAAACACTGAAGCCACGATGCTCGCCACGAACACGCCAACCACAGCGCCGACACGCAGCGCGAGCTCAGACGTTTCCGCCACGCCCAAGCGCTCGAGCGCGTGAAACCAGACAATGTCGATCGGCAGATGGATCATGTAGAGCGCGTAGCTGGCCGCGCCCAGAAACACGAACACGCGCCCGCTCATCGGCGCATCGACGCCGTGGCGCGAGGTTTCCGCTAAGCCATACAACAAGCCGGCGAGGCCGAACCACACGAAGCCTTCCCACCAGCCGAGCATGGTCGCAGCCACGATCCAGCCCGCACTCACGGCGACCATCGGCCAGGCCCAGCTCTTCGGCGCGGCGTGATTGCGGCCGAAAGAATAGAGCGCAACGCCCAACAGGAAGGACGGCAAGATCCGCAGCGCGCCGATCTGCGCCGTCATCTGCGAAAAGTCGTTGCCGACCCACGGCAGCGCGTAATGCAAATTCGAAAGCGCCCAGAACGACCACACACAAAGCGCCAGCGCGCCCGCCAGCACCCAGCCCGACCAGGCCTGCGCGCGCACAACGGCGGCGGCGATCAGAGGGAAGAGAAGGTAAGCCGCCCATTCAGCGCTGATCGACCAGGATGGGAAATTCCAGCCCACCGCGCTAGTCGCGCCCCAAGCGTGAACCATGAGGAGGTGCGCCGGCAGATCGCTCCATTTGAACGCCTCCGGCGAGCCGACGCCCGCGCCCATGGCGCTCGCGCCGACGAACAACAGAACCATCGCCGCCAGGGCCGCCAGGTGCATCGGGTAAACCCGGGCGATTCGGTTCTTCAGGAAGCCGCCATAGCCGAAGCGCCCGTCCTCGACGTTGGTCAGATAGACGTGCGCCAGGATGAAGCCGGAGAGCGTGAAAAAAAGGTCGACTCCGAGGTAGCCGTCCGCGACCAGCCCGATCTGACCCATGCCAAGGTCCAGATGGTCCTTAAAATGGTACAAAAGCACCCAGAACGCCGCGATAAATCGGAGCGAAGTCAGTGGTTTAAGCTCTTGCGGATAGGCGAGTTGAGGCATGATCGCTCGCCTCAAGCAAGAAAAAGGCCGAGGTCGGCTTGTTATAACTGATGTTATAACTTAGATTGGCCGGGGCCATGACCGATGAGATCAAAAAGCCCACCGCGCAAAAAGGCGTCGCCGATGGCGAACGCATCCCCTTCGAAGCGGAAAAGTCCGCCACGAAGCCGGCCGGCCGCACCCTGAAAGTCCGCAAAATCGGCAACTCGCTCGGCGTCGTGCTGCCGAAGGATGTGCTGGCGAAGCTTAAGGTCGGCGAAGGCGATGAGCTGAGCGTGAGCGAGACGTCCGAGGGCGTGACGCTGAAAGCCAATGACGAGGACACCGCCGAACTGATGAAGTTGGCGGAAGACATCATGCGCAAGCGCCGCCGCGTGCTGAAGGCGTTGGCGCAATGAAGGAGCCGCGCTGGCTCCCGAAGGACCTCATTCTCGACATTCACAATCGCCAGCTGGCCGAGCATGGCGGCGGTGTGGGTGTTCGAGATGAAGGCCTGTTGGAGTCCGCCTTGGCGCGGCCGCAGAATCTCTTCGCCTATGGCGAAAGCGATCCCGCGGCGCCCGCGGGCGTGTATGCGTTCGGCATCGCCAAGAACCATCCTTTCGTCGATGGCAACAAGCGCACGGCTTTCGTCGCCTGCGAACTTTTCCTCGCCGCTAACGGATTTGATCTCGTGGCGTCCGACGAGGATTGCTTGGCAATGATGCTGTCACTGGCCGCCAGCGAGATCGATGAAGCCGAGTTCGCGGCGTGGCTGCGCGATAACGTGGAGCCACGCTAGCGGCTCAAGGCCACTTCACCACCGGCGGCATTGAGCTCAGAATGCTCTCAACATTCCCGCCCGTTTTCAGCCCAAACGTGGTGCCGCGGTCGTAGAGCAGATTGTACTCCACGTAGCGTCCGCGTTGGATCAGCTGTTCTTCGCGATCCGCCTCGCTCCACGCTTGATGCATGCGCTTGCGCAAAAGCTCGGGATACACCGCTAGAAACGCGCGCCCCACGTCCTGCGTGAAAGCGAAATCTTCTTCCCAGGTATCGCCGCTCGCGCCGCCACTATTGTGGTGGTCATAAAAGATGCCGCCGACGCCGCGCGGTTCGTTGCGATGCGGCAGCCAGAAATATTCGTCGGCCCACTTTTTGTAGCTCGGATAGAGATCGTCGCCGTGCGCGTCGCAGGCGGCTTTGAACGCGGCGTGAAACGTCACGGCGTCTTCGAAGCTCTCGCTGCGCTGATAGTGCTGCGTTGGGTTCAAGTCGCCGCCGCCGCCGAACCACCATTCGGTGGTGCGGATATGGCGCGTGTTCATGTGCGCGGCGGGGCAGTGGGGATTGCGCAGATGCGCGATCAGCGAAATGCCGCTCGCCCAAAAGCGCGGATCGTCGGCGGCGCCCTTCACGTTCTTGGCGAAGTCTGGCGAGAACTCGCCGTGTACGGTGCTCACATGCACGCCGACCTTTTCGAAGAACCGCCCGCGCATCATGCCGGCGACGCCGCCGCCATGATCGGCACTGCCATCGCCGCGCCGCCACGGCGTTTTCTCGAACCGCCCCGGCGCGCCCGGATAGAGCGCCGCCGGCGCGTCATCTTCGATCGCCTCGAACGCCGCGCAGATTTGATCGCGCAGGCTTTCGAACCACGCCTTGGCCCGCGCTTTCCGGTCTTCGCTCAATTCAATTTCTCCCATGCCCCGGTCTGCCGCATCGCCTCGGTCAAGACCACGGCCGCCGCCGTCACCACATTGAGCGAGCGCAAGCCGGCCGTCATTGGAATCCGGACGCTGGCCTGCGCCGCTGCGTAAAGTTCCCCCGGCGAGCCGGCGCTCTCGCGCCCGAGGATCAGAGTGTCGCCTGTGGAGAACTGGAAATCCTTGAAGCGCAGCGCGCCGTCGGTCTCGACCAACACCAAGCGCCCTCCCTCTCGTTCCGGCGCCGCTCTGAATGCTGCGAAGCTGGCGTGGCGGATCAGCCGGGCCTTGTCGCCATAGTCGAGCGCGGCGCGCTTCATCGACGTGTCGGTCAGCGGAAAGCCGCACGGCTCGATCACATCGAGCCCGACGCCCAAGCAGGCAGAGAGGCGAATGGCCGCGCCGAGATTTTGGGGGATGTCCGGTTGATAGAGTGCGAGCCGCACGGTAAGGCCTCGGCGCCGGAGAAACTGGGCTGAATCGGGTAGTTGAGCGGGCGATGCTGCGGCGACGCGCCGCGCGCTTCGCGACCCGGACTAGCCTAGCTTCGGCGCCGAACCAAGGCCGGGAGATCAAGTCGGTGGCTGAAGCAGCATCCGCGCACGCGGGAGAAGACACAACCCGGCGCGATTTCATTTACATCGCCGCCGGCGCCGTTGGCGCGGTTGGCGCCGCGGCCACGATCTGGCCTTTCGTCGATCAGATGAACCCCGCCGCTGATACGCGCGCACTCTCGACCACCGAGGTCGACCTCAGCGCCATCGTGCTCGGCCAGCAGATCAAAGTGATGTGGCAGGGAAAGCCGGTGTTCGTGCGTCACCGCACCGCCGACGAAATTTCACGCGCCCAGCGCGACGACTTCGCGTCGTTGAAGGATCCGCAAAGCGACGCAGAACGGCTCGTGCAGGAAGATGGCCAGCCGGGCCGGCCCGAGTGGCTGATCCTGCAAGCCAGCTGCACGCACTTGGGCTGTGTGCCGACCTTCGTCGAAGGCTCATCCTTCGGCGGTTGGTTCTGCCCGTGCCACGGTTCGGACTACGACACGTCGGGCCGCATTCGCCGTGGTCCTGCGCCGGCCAATCTCTTGGTCGCGCCGTACCTCTTCCTCAACGACACATCCATCCGCATCGGCTGAGGCATTGCCGGACTCTGGGAGCCATTAAGTGAGCGGACCTTCTACCTACGAACCTGCATCAGGCTTTACGCGCTGGCTGGATAAGCGCCTGCCGATCATCCGGCTCGCCCATGACAGCTTCGTCGCCTATCCGACGCCGCGCAATCTGAACTATTGGTGGACGTTCGGCGCCATGCTGTCGCTTTGCTTGGTGACGCAGATAGTCACCGGCATCGTGCTGGCGATGCACTACATCCCGCATGTCGATATGGCGTTCGCATCTGTGCAGCGCATTGAGCGCGACGTGCCGTTCGGCTGGCTGATCCAGAACATTCACGCCGTCGGCGCGTCGATGTTCTTCCTGGCCGTCTACATCCACATGTTCCGCGGCCTCTATTACGGCTCGTACAAGGCCCCGCGCGAAATTCTCTGGATCCTCGGTTGCATCATCTACTTGCTGATGGTGGTCACCGGCTTTCTTGGTTACACGCTGCCTTGGGGCCAGATGTCGTTCTGGGGCGCCACCGTCATCACCAACATTCTGGGCGCAGTGCCGCTGGTTGGCGAAAGCATTCAGGTCTGGATTCGCGGCGGCGGTTCGATCGACCAGCCGACGCTCAACCGCTTCTTCTCGCTGCACTATCTGCTGCCGTTCGTGATCGCCGGCGTTGTCGCGCTGCACGTCTGGGCGCTGCACGAAGCGGGGCAGAACAATCCGGCCGGCGTCGACGTGAAGTCGAAGGCCGACACGGTGCCGTTCACGCCGCACGCGACGATCAAGGATCTCTTCGCCGTCGTGCTGTTCTTGATCCTGTTTGCGACCTTCGTGTTCTACATGCCGAACGCGCTTGGCCACGCCGACAACTTCATCCCGGCCAACCCGCTGCAGACGCCGCCGGAAATCGTGCCGGAATGGTACCTGCTGCCGTTCTACGCCATCCTGCGCGCGTTCGACTTCAACATCGGCCCGATCGATTCCAAGCTGGCCGGCGTTATCGGAATGTTCGCGTCGATCGGCGTGCTGTTCGTGCTGCCGTGGATCGACACCTCGCGCGTGCGCTCGATGCGCTATCGCCCGATCGCGCGTCAGTTCTTCCTGATCTTCGTGGTGGTTTGCTTCATCCTGGGCTGGTGCGGCGGTCAGAACCCGGGCCTCATCTTGGCGAAGGCATCCGACTTCACCGCGACGCTGACTTACGTCGAGGGCGGCCAGGTCGTCACGCAGCCGGTCACCGCCGCCAGCGAAGCGCAGTTCGATGACGCCGCAGCCGCCGCGCGCGAAGCGCTGACGGCGCAAGGCGCCACGATGACGGCCGTCACCCGCGAAGGCGCGACGACCGCAACAGCCACTGGCGTCATCGGCGGCACGCAAGCGACGCGCACCGTCAGCGGCCACACCGCCGACGAAATGGAAACGCTGATCCAGGAAGTCAAAACCGAGATCGGCGCAGGCGCGGCGTTCTTCAGCGTTGAGCGCCGCATGCCGTACACGTTCACGGTGACGACGCTCTCGCAGCTCGCGACCTTCTACTACTTCTTCTTCTTCCTGGTGCTTCTGCCGCTGCTTGGCCTTCGCGAGAAGCCGGGCCGCGTGCCGGACACCATCGCCAAGCCGGTTCTCACCGAGCAGGGGGCTGCCTGATGTTGCGTGCTTTGTCAGCAGCGGCCGCGGTCGTCATCGCCGCCGTCGGCGTCGCCTTCGCCGCGGCGGAAGCGGATCATCCGCAGGATTATCCGTTCAGCTTCGATAGCCCTGTCGGCTCATACGACATGGCGTCGGTGCAGCGCGGCTTTCAGGTTTACAATCAAGTCTGCGCCGCCTGTCACGGGCTCGACCATCTCTCCTATCGCAATCTCGGCGAGGAGGGCGGACCGTTCGCGGTTTACCGCGTGCGCGATCACGAAACCGGCGAGCCGACTCTGCAAGTTGGCCGCCCAGCGCATGGCGGCACGTTCGTGGATGTCGTCGATAATCCGTATGTCCGCGCCATCGCTGAAACGGCGATGATCAACGACATCGATCCGAACAGCGGCCAGCCGGTCGAGCGCCCGGGCCGCATATCCGATCGTTTCCGCAATCCGTTCCCGAACGAGATCGCCGCGCGCGCCGTCAATGGCGGCGCCTATCCGCCGGATCTCACTGTCATCAATCTGGCCCGCCATGGCGGCGCCGATTACATCCGCTCGCTGCTGATCGGCTATGACGGTGAAGTGAACGGCACGCTCTATCACAACCGCTATTTCCCAGGCGGCTGGATCGCGATGCCGCCGCCGCTCGGCGAAGGCGTTGTGCCCTACACCGATCCGGAAGTGCCGCAGACGCCGGAGCAATACGCCACCGACGTCGCCCACTTCTTGCAATGGACCGCCGACCCGCACATGGAGGAGCGCAAGCGCACTGGCATCGTGGTGCTCGCTTTCCTGATCGTGCTCGCGGGCCTGATGTACCTGGCCTACAAGCAAGTCTGGCGCGGCGAGAGCCACTAAAGCGCATCCGATTACCACTGAAGCCGCATCCTTCGGAAAACCGAAGGATGCGTTTTCATGTCTGCTGCTGCTCACGGTCGCGGTCCCGCCATCGCCGCCGGCTTCGTCTTCGCCGCGCTCTGGGGCGGGTCGACCTACTATCTTTTTGCCAATGGCAATGAGGACTGGTTCACCGCCGTTCTCGTGATGCTCATATTCGGCATCGCCCTGTCAGGGCTTGCCTGGCTGCTGACGCGCGGCGCCGCAGCGCCGGCGATTGAAGTGAAGCGTCCAGCGCTCGAGAGCGGGGCGGTGCTGGCCTATCTCGCCATCGTCTACGCGGTGCTCTTCTTGGGCTACGGCATGACCTGGGCGCGCTCAATTGCCGAGCCGCAGACGCAAGAAGTGGTCGTGCTCGCGCTCAAGCTTGCGGTGCATGTCGTGCTGCCGGCGCTGTTGCTGCTGGCGCTCGGCGCGCGCATTGCGCCGCTCCTGCAAGCGGGCCTCAGCGGCCGCAAGTTTTGGCGCACGCTGATTGTGCTGGGCCTCATCATTCTTGGCCTGCTGGCCGTCATCAGCCCGAGCCTGCGCAACATCGCCGCCACGGGCGCAGGGATCGAAGTGCTCGCCTGGGCCGCGCCCGCGACGATGCTCTGGATGAGCCTCGAAGCCGGCCTCACCGAAGAATTCCTCTTCCGCGGCGTGCTGCAACCGCGCCTCGGCGCATTTCTCCGCTCCGGTGTCGCCGGCGTGTTCATCACCTCGATCCTGTTTGGCGTCGCGCATGCGCCGGGGCTTTTCTTCCGTGGCGGCCCCGAGGTGGACGGCTGGTCGACCGACCCGCTGCAAGTGATCGCCTATACGATCGCCGTTCTTGCGCCGATGGGGCTGTTGTTTGGCTTGATCTACGCGCGCACCAAGTCTTTGCTGCTGGTGGTTCTGCTGCACGCCCTTGTCGACGTGCTGCCGAACATGAGTGAGTTCATCAGCATTTGGGCGTGAACCGATGCAGCGCGTTACGGCGCGCCGCCGGCGCTCACTGCCACATCGTCGATCGTGGGCGTTGCCGCAGCGTTTACGTCCACTTCGCTCGGCAACGTCTGGCGCGCATTGTCAGCTGGCGCGTACTGGATCACGCCATTGACGCGCCCGGCGCGGGGGCCGCGCTGTTGCGGCTCGGCCGAAGCCACCTGTACTTCGCCGCCGACCGGCAGCCGAAGCGCTTGCGCCACATCGATGACACGCGGCGTGCGGCGGATGCCGGCGTCAGGCACGTCGGCATAGAAGATGTGCGCGCCGATGGTTTGGCGCCCGACTCCGTGCGGGGCCCAGCGCGGGCGCACGGCGCGCGTGTGATAGAACAGCGCGCCATTGGTGGGATCTACCGATTGGCCGGAGAGCACTTCGCGCGCGATGCGCTGCGCTGCTTCCCACGCCGCTGCGTTTTCCCCCGACGTATAGGGCTCCGGATGCGCCACCAAATTCATCACCAGGCGCCGGTTCGGGTCGCGGCGATTCCACACTGAGAATTGGCTGGGCGACAGGATCACGGTTGAGAGCGTCTCGCCAAAGCGCGGGCCGATGCGGTTGACCATGACGTGCGCGACCGCGCGCATGCCGTGCTCGCCCTCGGAGCGCGCTTCGCCCCAAACGGTCGCGGCCAGCAAGCGCACTTCGGTTTCGTCGAGCACGATTTGTTGCGTTGCGTCGGCTGCGGCATGCGGGCCGAAGATGCCGCCGAATGCAGTGTCGCTCGGAACGAAGCTGACGATCGACCGTTCCCCGCGTACGACTTCGGCGAGCGCGTCCGGATGCAGCGCGAAATTCATCGCCGCAGCCATGACGAGAACGCCCATCGCGCCGATGGCGTGACGCGATTCATGCACCGCGCTCTTCACACAGCGCGCAGCTTGACGTGTGTTATCGTGGGAACGTGTCAGTCCCACCCAGCGAGCGGCCATTCAGGTCTCTCTCTATGGAGCGCCGCGCATTGCGCTGGCGTCATGTTCAAAACAGAACGTGCCTACCTCGCAGCGCGGTAGGCACGGCTGTGTTTCACCTTTTCCACAGGGCGAGAATGCGGCGCGTAGGCGCCCATCACATTGGTTTCCGCCCCGTTTCCCTTAGCATTCTGTCAGAATAAGCGTGTGACACATCCTGACGCGCGAAGTTCCGTCAATGCGAACGCCTCAACGAAAAAGGGCGCCGCCCATGGCGACGCCCTTACTCTTGTTCTCTCGACGCGTGTTTAGCGCAGCTCGCTCTGGCTATTCACGATGCGGCCGACGAGGCCGTACGCTTTCGCTTCTTCCGCCAGCATCCAGTAATCGCGATCGACGTCGCGCTTGATCTTTTCTTGCGGCTGGCCGGTGGCGTCGGCAAAAATCTTGTTCAGGCGCTCACGCATGCGCAGGATTTCGCGCGCTTGGATTTCCACGTCCGAAGCCATGCCGCCGACGCCGCCGCGCGGTTCGTGCAGCAGGAAGCGTGTGTTCGGTAGGCAGAAGCGGCGCTCACGCGGCACCGCGCAATAGATCAACGCGCCAGCGCTCGCGACCCAGCCCGTGCCCAGCATCTGCACTGGTGCGTCCACGTAACGGACGACGTCATGGATCATGTCGCCGCTCTCAACGTGGCCGCCGGGCGAGGAGATGACGAAGGTGATCGGCTTTGAGTTCTGCGCCGCCAGCGCAAACAGCCGCTCCGTGACCCGTCGCGCCTGGATGTCGTTCACTTCGCCCGTCAGCATGACGACGCGCGCCTCGAGCAGCGCTTTCTCGATCACCTCCGGGGCGTTGCGGCCGTCGGCGGGGTTCTTGTCCTTGTCGTCTTCGTCATCGAGGCGGAACGAGTGCATCATTGGAGGGCAGGGCTCCCGAATAAAACTGGAAGGCCCTCACGTAGGGCCGTTCGGCCGGATTTCCTAGTCCGGCCGGCGCCCCGTTACCCAACGGGCCGGTGGGTTAAGCGCGCTCGGCGTGGTTTTCGGCCCGGCGGCCACGTGCGCGGCCATTGGCGTGGGGGCCCTCGGCGATCTCCTCGATCATCTTGGCGCAGAAGCCCGGCAGATCGTCCGGTTTGCGCGAGGTCACCAGGCCTTGGTCCACCACCACCTCCCGATCCACCCAAGCGGCGCCGGCATTGGTGAGGTCTGCCTTCAGCGACGGCCACGACGTCATCGTGCGGCCGCTCACGCCGCCCGCGTCGATCAGCGTCCACGGTCCATGACAGATGGCGGCGATCGGTTTGCCGCTTTCGACGAAATGACGAATGAAGGCGATCGCCTTCGGCTCAATGCGCAGCGAATCGGGATTGGCGACGCCGCCCGGCAGCACCAGCGCGTCATAATCATCGGCACGCGCCTGATCGAGTGTGAAATCGACGGCGATTTTGTCGCCTTTCTCGTCGTGCTTCATGCCTTGGATCGTGCCGGCCTTCGGCGCGATCACGTGCGCTTCGGCGCCCGCGTCCTTCAGCGCCTTGAGCGGCTCGGTGAGTTCGGATTGTTCGAAACCATCGGTCGAAACGACGGCGACTTTCTTGCCAGCAAGCGACTTGGCCATAATGTTCTCCTCGCATTTGGTGTCGAGGATGAACGGCGCGCCACCTATGCCGTTCCGCAATTTAATGCGGCGAAACTCCCGTCAGCTGTTGTTCCAATCGATTGGGGTCCCATCTCATGGTCACTTCGGAGGGAACGCCATGCACCATCTGCTCGTCGCCGCCGCTTTCGCGTTCATTCTGGTGACGCCCTATATGCAGGCCTTCCCCGAGCGCGACGAAGACACTATCCAAACGCCTGACACGCTCGATGCGACCGAGGATGTGGACGAAGACCTCTAAGCCAGTCGATCGAACAGCGCGTTGAACGCCGCCACCGCCGCGCGCGGCCCTTCAACGTGAGTCCACACACCGGCCGACACCGCCAAGAAATCCGCACCCGCCTGCACCAAAGGCTCGGCGTTTTCGATCCTGATGCCGCCAATGGCGACGCACGGCGTCTCCATTGTCTCTTGCCAAATTTCCAAGAGCTCCGGCTCAGCCCAATGCGACGCCTCTTTCGTGCCGGTCGGATAGAAGGCGCCGAAGGCCACATAATCCGCGCCGGCCTCGGCTGCAGCGTAGGCGAGATCGCGCGAGTTGTGGCAGGTCACGCCGACAATGCGGTCGCGCCCCAGCGCCGCGCGCGCCGCCGCGTAGGATGCATCGCTCTGCCCCACATGGACGCCATCGGCGTCGAGCTTGGCGGCGAGGTCGGGGCGGTCGTTCAGAATGAAAGCCGCATCGGCGCCTTGCACGATAGGCTTCAGCACAGCGCCAATGCGCAGCATTTCCGCGTCGCTCACATCCTTCAAGCGCAACTGCACGCAGGCGGCATCGCCGCCGCTCAGCGCATCGCCCAGCGCGTCCGCGAATGCAGCCAGTTCAAAACTGGGCGGCGTGATCAGATAGAGGCGGCAGCGGCGTGTCATCGCGCCTCAATAGCGCGCGCTGCCGCGCATGCAACTCAGCGCGCCTTGCGCCCGAATGAGGGCGCGCCGCCAACGGGCGCAGCGCTTGCCATCGTCGGACGCGGCGCAGCTTGCGGACGGGCTTGTTCGGCGATCGCGCGATCGATCGCGCTATGTGCGCCAAACAGCGATGACATCGCCGCCGTCGGCGCTGCATCGGAGGGCGCCATCGGTGTTTGCGGGGCAGGCGTGTAGCCGCTGCCGGCGCCCGGCGGGTCGCCATATTTGTTGGGCCCCTCTTTGCCAGGCAGGCAGCCCAGATCGATGAAGAAGAAGAGGTTCACCGCCCACAGCATCAGCACATAAATTTGGATCGACGCCGCCAATTGCATCGGCGGTTGCCCCGCCATAACGCCGCTCACCAACGTGACCATCAGCAACGACATCGGCACCAGCGGTGCGAGTGTCCACAAGCCGCTGCGGCCGCGATCGTGGAAGCGCTTCACTTGCAGCGCGAGGCCGCACCACGCCATCAGCGCCCACACCGGCACGACGATCGCCGCCATACCGAGCAGCGATTCAATCGCGCCGACGCCGGTTTTGTCGTAGCCGCGTTGCGGCATCAAAAACGCGAGCATCGCAAACAGCAGCATGCCGCCGACGCCGACGCCAATGCTGCCGAGCCAATACTGCGCGCGATTGATGCGCCCGCTATAGCTGAACAGAAACTTTACCATGTTCACGCCGCCTCGCGCACACGTATCCAAGTCCGATATGCGCAGGAGCATAATCGAATGCGCTTAAGCTCAACCTAAAAGCGCACCGATTTTTCGTGGGTTTTTGCGTGTGCCAAGCTGGCACATTGCTTAGGTGCAGGCCCAGCCGAAAGTGACGACGTGCTTGTGCGTCGGGCATTGCGTGATGTGACCGGTGCCGACATCGCCGAACATGAATGGCACGTGGTCTTCGCTGTCGATCTGAAAAACCAAGTCCATGCGCGCGCCGCATTCGGGGCAGTTCGGATATTCTAGGCTCTGAATCCATTGCGGCCAGCCGCCGAGCTTGTCGCCGCCGGATGGATTGAAAACCTGTTCGTTCAACCGGTCTTCGTCCTCCTGGCTGATCCAGCCGGTGTCGATCTTCAGCGCATCGCAGCGAAAACGTGTCTTGTGGCCAAGACGCTCGCGCTCGTAATCGACAGCGATGCCGTACTGTTCGGCTTCCTCGCTGTTGCAGCACTCGCTATGCGGCCTCCAATCCACGATCGCTTGCGGCTTGGCTTCGAGCCCGACATCGCGCGGCGCGGCGATCGCGCCTGCCGCATCGGCTGGCACGACGCGCACGGTTTTGGTTTTGTGGTCGAACGGCGCCCACGCGTCGGGTCCCTCGAACTCGCAATCGCCGACGCAATAGAAAAGCTGCAGCAGCCCCGAGCCAAACCGCCCCGCATGGGCGCCCGGCAGCTCATCGAGATCGAGTTGCAGAAAAAGCGGCATCGGCTTGGCGCACACCGTACACGCCGGCCACGCTTCGCCGTCGGCGAGGAACGGCGATCCGTTGAAGCGCGAACCGCGATCCGGCCCATGGCCTTCGCGCGTCACCGGCTTGTAGGCCGTGCGCGCGTGCAGCGCCGCCCAAGGTCTCAGCTTTTTGACGGGATCGGAAAAGAACATGCGGCCCTCGAACGAAGGCCCCATGTCTCATTCTCAAATTGGAACTGGCAAGCCTTAAGCGGCCTCGCGCTCTAGCGTCTCGTTCCACTTGCCCAAGCTCGCCAGGCCGTTCATGCGCGCGCGGTGCAAGAAAGCTTTTTGCGCGGCCTCGACTTGCTCAGCCTTGCCGCTCCACGCCTTTTGCGGCGCTGCTTGCAGCGCGCGGCCGTAGGAGAACGTCATCTTCCACGGGAAGCCGCCGATTTGGTTCATGCGTGAGAGGTGCGCCGTCGCCAATTCGTCCGATTGGCCGCCGGAGAGATAGGCGATGCCCGGCACCGCGCTCGGCACGCACGCCTTCAAGCAGCGGATGGTCTTTTCAGCGACTTCATCGACGCTCGCTTGCTTGGCGGCCTTCTTGCCCGGCACGATCATGTTCGGCTTCAGCACGATGCCTTCGAGCGCGACATTCAAATAATAGAGCTGTTGGAAGGTTTCCTTCAGCACCCATTCGGTGACGGCGTAGGTCGTGTCGATATCGTTATCGCCGTCCATCAGCACTTCCGGTTCGACGATCGGCACGATGTCGAACTCTTGGCAGAGATTGGCGTAGCGCGCGAGCGCGTGCGCGTTGGCGACCAAGCCGGCATAAGAGGGGCGGCCGTTGGTCGGATCGATCACGGCGCGCCACTTGGCGAAGCGCGCGCCTTTTTCATGATACTTCGGCAAGCGCTCGTGCAGCTTGTCCAAGCCGCGCGTCACCAAATCGCCGCGCGCGCCGGCAAGCTCGCGCGTGCCTTCATCGACCTTGATGCCCGGGATCGAGTTTACGTCCTCGATCAATTTGACCAGCGGCGTGCCGTCCTTGCCGTTTTGCCAGATCGTCTCGTCATAGAGGATGACGCCGGAGACGAAGCTCATCGCGTCCTTGGCCCGGAACATCATCTCGCGATAGTCGCGGCGATTGTCCTCGGTGCATTCGACGCCAATGCCGTCGAAGCGCTTTTTGATGGTGGCGTTGGATTCGTCCGCCGCCAGGATGCCGCGCCCCGGCTCGACCAGACGGTTAGCGACCTTGTTCAATGCGTCGAGATTCACGTCCGCTCCCCGCGTTGGAATGGGTTCTTATGAGATGGCCGGTGTCTAACCCAGCCGTCAGAAAAACGCCACGCCGCGAGGGGATATGGGGAAAACTTGCCGCAGCAATGCACCTATGCGTCAGCGGCGTTTACCGCTTCAGCGCCTCGACCCCCGGCAGCGGCTTGCCTTCCATCCATTCCAGGAACGCGCCGCCGGCGGTGCTCACGAACGTCATGTCGTCGGCCACGCCCGCATGGTTGAGCGCCGCGACCGTATCGCCGCCGCCGGCCACGGCGACCAGCTTGCCGTCTTTCACCAATTCCGCCGCCGCTTGCGCGGTCAGCACGGTGGCTTGATCGAAGGGCGGCAGTTCGAACACGCCGAGCGGCCCGTTCCAGATCAAGGTATGCGAATGCTTCATCGCCTCGCGCAGCTTGCGGACGGTTTTTTCGCCAGCGTCTAGAATTTTCTCGTCGGGTTGAATGTCGTCGAGCCCGCAAATGCGCGCTTCGGCGTGCGCCTTTACTTCCTTCGCTACCACCACATCGATGGGCAGCAGAATTTCGCACTTGCCCTTCGCCGCCGCGAGAATTTCGCGTGCGGTCTCGGCCATGTCTTTCTCCGCCAGTGAGCCGCCAATCTCGGCGCCTTGCGCATAGAGGAAGGTGTTGGCCATGCCGCCGCCGATGGCGAGCTTGTCCAATTTCGCGATCAGGTGCTGCAACAGCTCCAACTTGGTTGAGACCTTCGCGCCGCCGACAATGCCGAGCACTGGCCGCTTTGGGTTGCCGAGTGCGGCCTCCAGCGCATCCAGTTCGCGCTCCATCTGCTTTCCGGCATAAGCGGGCAGGAGGTGCGCGACGCCTTCCGTGCTCGCATGCGCGCGGTGCGCGGCGGAGAAGGCGTCATTGACGTAGAAATCGCCGAGCGCGGCGATCTGCTTCGCTAGCGCCGGATCGTTCGTCTCTTCGCCCGCATGAAAGCGCGTGTTTTCGAGCAGGATCACGCCGCCGGCAGGCAGCGTATCGATCGCCGCTTTCGCCGCGTCGCCGACGCAGTCGTCCGCGAACGCCACCGGCGCGCCGAGCAGTGCGGCCAGCGGCGCAGCGATGGGCTGCAACGACATCGCTGCCACGCGCTTGCCTTTCGGCCGGTCGAAATGCGCCAGCAGCGCGACTTTGCAGCCCTTTGCCGTCAGCGCCTGAATCGTCGGCAGCGCCGCGCGCAAGCGCGTGTCGTCGCTCACCGCGCCATCGGCCATCGGCACGTTGAAATCCACGCGCACGAGCGCGGTCTGGCTGGCTGGTGCGTCCTCGATGCGGCGAAAGCTCATGGCCTATCTTCTCAAGTTCAGCTGATCAGAAAATCACGCTTGCCTAGCTCGACGCCATTGGCGCGCAAGATGTCGTAGGCGGTGACGAGATGGAAATAGAAGTTCGGCATCGCCCATTGCGTCACGTAGTCGAGGCCGGTGAATTTGAGTTCGCCGTTCGGGATCTTGATCGTGATATCGCGCGTCTCCGAGCCGTCGAACTGATCGGCGCTGTAGCGGTCAACGATCGCCAGCACGCGCGCGATCCGCGCCTGCAGATCGGCGAACGTGGCTTCGTTGTCTTCGAGTGTTTCCGGCGTGTCGCCGGCTAGGCGCGCGACGCAGCCCTTGGCGTGATCGGTGGCGATCTGGATTTGCTTGGTCAGCGGGAACATGTCGGGCGCCAGGCGGGCGTTCAGCAGCGAGGCGGGATCGGCGCCTTTGGCTTTTGCGTGCGCCTCGGCCTTGGTCAAAATCGCCGACAGATTGCGCAGCATGCGCGCGAAAACGGGCGCGCTCACAGCGTGCATCGTACATTTGGTCATAAGCTAGATGAATCCCCCGGAGGCGAGGCCGAGCCAATAGGCCCCGGCCACGATGGCGATGATGGCGATTGTGCCGACGGTGGATACCGTAAGCCAAGCCGCGCCGCGCAGGCGATTGAGCACCACGCGCCGCGACCAGTTCCAATAGGCCAGCATGCCGATCCCCGCCACCCCTACCATCCATAGGGGCGCGTCGAAGAGGCCACAGCCGAAGGCGGCGATGGCGAACGCGAGCTCAATGGCCGCGACATTCATGTCGTAGGAGCGGCGGCGTCTCATGGGACGCCAAGCTTGCAGAGCCGGCGCCATTTACGCTTTAGCGCTCAACCCGCTGGCGCAGAGTTCGCCCTACGGGCGCAGCATTTCGACGAGTGCCGCAAACCCAACGCCCACCCATGGAAACATCAAGCCGCTGACCAGCGCGATAACCATCGCATTGCCATCGGAAACCCCGGTAATGCGCGCGCCGAACAGCTTCTCACCCAGCGCCCAAGCGCCCGCCCACCCGATAAAGAACAAGCCCCAACTCAAGTCCGAGCGATTGACCAGCAACACCGCCAACGACCCGCCGACTAACAAGCCAAACAGCTGCGCTTTCGCGGTGGGCGAGAGGTGAGGGAGGCGGGGGAGTCTCATCCTTCATCATTCCGGGGCATCGCGCAGCGATGAGCTCGGAACTCAGGGGCAAACACTGTGCCGTTGGCCCCTGGGTTCCGGATCGCGCTTCGCGCGTCCGGAATGACGAGGGTGTTTTTCATGTGGGACTAGATCAACTTCCCCATCGCAACAGCCGTATCGGCCATGCGGTTCGAGAAGCCCCACTCGTTGTCGTACCAGCTGAGCACCGAGCAGAACGTGCCGTCCATGACCTTGGTCTGATCGTTGTGGAACACCGACGAGTGCGGATCGTGGTTGAAGTCCATCGAGACGTTCGGCGCGTTGGTGTAGCCGAGCACGCCCTTTAGCGGGCCGTCGGCCGCAGCCTTGATCGCCGCGTTGATCTCTTCCTTCGAGGTCGCTTTCTTCGCCACGAACTTGAAGTCCACCACCGACACATTCGGCGTCGGCACGCGGATCGAGATGCCGTCGAGCTTGCCCTTCAAGTCGGGGATGACGAGGCCGATCGCTTTCGCAGCGCCAGTGCTCGTTGGGATCATGTTCAAAGCCGCGGCGCGGCCGCGATAGAGATCCTTGTGCAGCGTATCGAGCGTCGGCTGGTCGCCGGTGTAGCTGTGGATCGTCGTCATCATGCCGTGATCAATGCCGATCGCGTTGTGCAGCACGCTCACCACTGGCGCCAGGCAGTTGGTGGTGCAGCTGGCGTTGGAGACGACGACGTGATCCTTGGTCAGCCCTTGATGGTTGACGCCGAACACGACCGTGTAGTCCGCGCCATCAGCCGGCGCCGAAACGATCACGCGCTTGGCGCCGCCTTCGAGGTGCAGCGCCGCTTTATCGCGCGCGGTGAAGATGCCGGTGCATTCGAGCGCGATGTCGACGCCCAGATCCTTGTGCGGCAGCTCGGCCGGGTTCTTGACGGCGGTGACCTTGATCTTGCCCTTGCCGATATCGATCCAGTCTTCGCCGGATTTCACTTCGCCCGGGAAACGGCCGTGGACGCTGTCGAAGCGCAGCAAATGCGCGTTGGTTTCGACCGGGCCTAGATCGTTGATCGCAACGACTTCGATGTCGCTGCGGCCGCTCTCGTGGATCGCGCGCAGAACGTTGCGGCCGATACGTCCGAACCCATTGATCGCAACCTTCACGCCCATCGGCCGGCTCCTTCGGAAAAATGATTGGATTTGATGGCCTTCGCTTAACTGTAAAGCGTGCTTGCGTCGAGCGCCGGAACCGCATTCCAGCCTTTCATCGAATCGCTGCTGGCCGTAACATTTCGTCACAATGGCTAGCTATTCCCCCTCTGCGCCGTGCGAGCGCCGCACGCCCAGTCTGGAGGAGGCGGTTTCAGCGCTTGAAACCCGTCTCGGCCAGCTTGAGCCGGGCCGTCCCGAAACGATCGAACCACTCTTGCAGCCGGCGCTGGATCAACTCGCCGAAGCCGCCAAGGAGGCGCTCCGCTGATGCGCATAACCATTCTCGGTCACGACATCGATCTCGCCTGCCAGCCGCACGAAGAGCGCCGCCTCGAAGATCTTTCCCGCGCCTTGGACGCGCGCCTTGCGGGCTTCACCGGTGAGCCTGACGCGCTCCGCCGCCTTGCGCTCACCGCGCTGTCGCTGATGGACGAGGCGCAAGCCACCAACGCCGCACTCGCCCGCGCCCGCTGCGAGATCGAGCGGCTGACGGACATGGTGGTGGAAGCCAAGATCGAGGCCGCCGCCGCTGCGCCCGATACCCCCGAGCGCGGCCGCGTCGGCGCGCTTCGTCGCGTCGCAGAAGGCGCCGCTTGAGAAGATGCGCCCCCGCGCCTAGATTCACCTCGGGCGGTTACTGCGGCGTTCGAGAGGCGCTTTCATCCCAGGGACCGTATCATCTCTCTCGGGAGCTGGCTCTGTCGGGGACCCTGGTCCCCAGCACCTGGCGCCCACCTACACTTGTTAGGGTTCGAGAGGATGAGCAAACCTTACGGCGTATGTGGTTCCGCCCAACCTTTTCTTCCCCCGCACGCGGGGGAGCACGATGACCGCGGCCGACCTCGAAGCTGACAAAGCCGATGCGCGCATGCTCATGCGCGCTGAGCGCAACGCGGTTGAGGTCGGCGACGCCGCACTCAAGCTGATTGAAAATTTCCCGCTCGAACTGGCGAAGCTCTCGCCCGTCGCCGGCTACTGGCCGGTCGGCGGCGAGATCGACGGCCGCCCCTTGCTCGCAGCGCTCGCCAAAGCCGGCCGCACTGTCGCGTTGCCGCGCATGGAATCGCGCGCCGGGCCTGCGCGCTTTCTCGCTTGGCGCGGCGGCGAGGCGCTGACGGCTGACGCCTTCGGTGTGCCATCGCCGCCAGCCACCGGCGCTGATCTCTCGCCGCGCCTCATCCTCACGCCGCTGCTCGCCTTCGACCGCGCCGGCCGGCGCTTGGGCCAAGGCGGCGGACACTATGACCGCATCATCTCGCTCTACCGCGCCCACGGCGCCGTCGCCGTCGGCCTTGCTTACGCCGAACAGGAAATGGGCGTCGTGCCCACAGGCCCGCACGACGCCCATCTCGATTGGGTGATCACGCCAAAAGAAGCGATCAAATGCGTGCGCGGTGAAGGGTTGCGTGGGCGAAGCCGTTGAATGTGGGTTTTCGCTTCAGCCCCCGGGACCATCCGTCATGATGAAGCCCATCAGGTCGCTGACGTTGAGCTCCAGATCTCGCACGACGTCCTTGACGACGTCTCCGATCGAAATCACGCCCACAACTTTGTTCCCATCGAGCACGGGTAGATGGCGAAAGCCGCGCGCTGACATGAGCGCCATGCAGTTCTGCACTTTATCGTCTGGCTGAACGGTCACCGGATTGGCGGTCATCACCTGGCCGACCGGAGTCTGCTTCGCATCGAGCCCCGGCAGCAGCACCTTTATGGCGCAGTCACCCTGAGTCACGATTCCGACCAGTACGTCGTCGTCAAGAACCAGCACCGATCGGACCCGGTTGTCGCGCATCTGGCGCAAGGCTTCGACGACCATGCCGTTGGAGCGAACATGGATCAGGGCGCCATGCTTCCGGGCCAGAGCGTCTTTGACGGTGTCCATCGGGATCCTCTCTCGGGCCCTGGTGGGGCCCTCGCGCGCATTGAAGGTCCCAGCAGGCGTGTTGGCAACGACCATTGTCTATTTTCCGCGAGGCGTTTGGCAAAACCGGTTGAGCGGCCTCTTCGCCGCCGCGCCTTGAGAAACTCAAAACCCCCGGCTAGAAGCCCCGCCCATGGCAGGCCATTCCAAATACGCGAACATCCAGCACCGCAAGGGCGGGCAGGATAAGAAGCGCGCTCAGGCGTTCACCAAGATCGCGCGCGAAATTCAAGCGGCGGTCAAGCTTGGCGGGCCTGATCCGAACGCGAACCCGCGTCTTTACCGCGCCATGGCGTCGGGCCGCGCCGTCAACATGCCGAAGGACAATATCCAGCGCGCTGTTGATAAGGGCGGCGGCGTCGGCGCCGAACAGCTGGATGAAATCCGCTACGAGGGCTTCGGCCCGGGCGGTGTCGGCGTCATCGTCGAGTGCCTCACCGACAACAAAAACCGCACAGCCGGCGAAGTCCGCTCCGCTTTTGCTAAGCACGGCGGCAATTTGGGCGAGAGCAATTCAGTGGCGAACGCCTGGAAGAAGGTCGGCGAAATCCGCTTTCCACTCGCCGCCGGCAGTGAAGACGCCATGCTCGAAGCCGCGATCGAAGCCGGCTGCGACGATTGTGTGGCGGAAGAAGAGCATCACGTGCTCACGTGTGAGATGAACGCGCTCGCCGGCGCCGCGCAAACGCTCTCAAAGAAGTTCGGCGATCCGTCATCCGCCAAATTCGTCTGGCGCACCGACATCGCCATCCCGATCGAAGGCGAAAGCGCCGAGGCGCTGATGAAGCTGCTCGATCAGCTCGACGATTTGGACGACGTGCAGGACGTCTATTCTAACGAAGACATCAGCGAGGAAGAACTGGCGCGGTTGAGCGCTTAGCGCGGCGCAAACATCGCCCCGATGTCCTGGATCAGCATCCAAGCGGGCGGGATCAGAAATCCGATCACGGCGGCCCAGACCACCGTCACCAGCGCAAACCACAGCTTGCCCAAAATCCCGCGCCGTTTGCGCCCGACTTCGACATACTTCACGTCGATCACTTCGGCGTCCGGCGCAGGGCGGCCAGGCGCTTCGCGCAGGCGGACAGGTTCGGGTCGCGGCATTGCTCCGCGTTCGCGCAAAATCGCGGCGAGCGCAAGGCGAAGCCGCCGATGCTTGCACACCGGCGGCTTGTCTTACGCAGAGCTAATGTGAATTAGCCGAAGCGGTTGTTGCGATCGCTCCGTTCCGCTTGGATCATCGCGCCCAACCGGTCCATGCGGCGGTCGAGCGTGTTGCGTTCGCGAGCATCGAGCCCGTTGCGGCGATACGTGGCTTCAAGACGCACGATTTGCTGGAACTCGGCCCGCAGAGCGTAGGCCTCTTGGCGCGAGAGCGAGCGATCGCGGATGCCGGCGTCGATACGTTGATCGAGCTGGCGCTGGCGCTGATTGATCGGCACCCAGCGGTCGTTGCGATCCTGGCGGTCGTTGCGCTCGAAGCGAACACGCGCGCTCAAGGCGTCGAAGCGGCGATCGAGATCGGCGCGCTCGGCATAGGAGAGGCCGTTGCTGGAACGATAGCGCGCTTCAAGACGGGCCAGATCGTTGAACTCAGCGCGCAGGCGCACCGCTTCGCCGCGCGTCAGGTCGCCAGTGCGGACGCCAGCGTCGATGCGCTGATCAAGGTTGGCTTGGCGCTGATTGATGTTTTGCCACGATTGCGCCGAAGCAGGAGCGGCGATCGCAAGAGCGCCGGCGGCCACTGCAAGTGCTAGAAACTTTTTCATAAGGACCTTCCTCACAAAGTAGAGCTTGAAAGCCCTCTGACTGAACAACCGGGGCGCTGCAGCGTCGTTCCTCTGGAACATGAACCAAGCTGTCGCGACCCGTTCGGTTCCCTTCCTGTTGCCAACCTGTGTCAAACGATCCATAGCGACACACATCGACATGCATTCCGGGCTTCGAGCGCTGTTATTGCGCACGCGCGCTGAACCGGCGGTGATGGAGCAATTCATGAGCGGCGATCTCGTCGTTGTGTTCGGCGGTTCGGGTTTCATCGGCAAACAAGTGGTGCGCGCGCTGGCGCAACGCGGTCACCGCATACGCATCGCGATGCGGCGTCCGCACTTGGGCCACGAACTTCGCGTGATGGGCGATGTCGGCCAGATTCAACTCGTGCAAGCGAACCTGCGCTTTCCGCAATCGATCGATGCGGCGCTCGAAGATGCGGACGCAGTCGTCAATCTCGTCGCCGTGCTGCACTCTAGCGGCAAGCAATCGTTCGAAGCATTGCACATTGATGGCGCGCGCACCGTCGCCGAAGCCGCCGCCAAGCGCGGCATCAAGCGCGTCGTCCACATCTCCGCGATTGGCGCCGCCGAGAAGGGCGCCAAGTACGCGCGCAGCAAGTTCGAGGGCGAGCGCGCGGTGCGGGAGGCCGTGCCGAGCGCCACGATCCTGCGCCCGTCCATCGTGTTCGGGCCCGAGGACAATTTCTTCAACCGCTTCGCTGGCATGGCGCAGACGATGTCAGCGCTGCCGCTTGGCGGTTTGCCGTTGATCGGCGGCGGCAAGACCAAGTTTCAGCCCATCTTCGTTGGTGACGTCGCCGAAGCCGTGGTCGCCGCGCTCAACACGCCCGCAGCGCAGGGGCGTATCTATGAACTCGGCGGCCCGGGCATATACACGTTCAAGCAATTGCTCCAGTTCGTCCGCACCGAGACACAGCGCAACGTCCCGCTAATCCCGCTGCCGTTCTTCATCGCGCATCCAATGGGCCTTCTACTCAGCGGGCTTTTTGGGCTTACGCCTTGGGCGCCGCCGCTGACCGGCGATCAAGTCACCATGCTGAAGCGCGACAACGTCGTCGGTGACGATCCCGCCGCGCTGACGATCCAAGATCTCGGCGTCGCGCAATTGGAGTCGATCGAAGCGATCGTGCCGGCCTATCTCTGGCGCTTTCGTCCCTACGGGCAATTTCAAACCAAGCAGAACCCGGCATGAACGCGCGCGCTTGGCCGCTGGCCACTCTGATCCTCGGGCTCGCCACCCTCGGCTTTTTCGTAGCACTCGGTTCGCAACCGGCGGTGACGGCCATCTACGACCGCACGGAAGTCAGCGCGGCTGTCAGTCTCTTCCAGCTCGCCGAAACGCCGGCTGATCTCGTGCAAGTGTTCGGCGCGCCAGTAGATGAGCGCGTCGTCGCTGCGCAAGACGCCATTAACGGCCTCGATCTCTGGGGCTTCATCCCGGCCTACGGGCTCTTCCTCGCCGCCGCCGCGATCATGCTGGGTGGTTTGAAAAACCGCTGGACCCAAGCGGCGATTGTGTTCGCGCTCATCGGCGCCGCCGCCGACGCGGTGGAGACTTGGAAACAGCTGCAAGTCACCGCCGACATCGAAAATGCGGAAGCGCATCTCCCGATCGCGCCGTGGCACTGGCTCAAATATCTGGCGCTCGCGCTCAACGCCGTCGCCGTCGCCAGCATCGCGCTGACAGGGGAGAAGCGCCGCATCATCCTCGCGGTCATCGCGCTGCTGCCACTGCCGCTGGTCGTCGCGTCCTACGCGGACCTCTTGAGTACGCGCATCTTCGCTGGCGCCTTCGGTCTCTATTGGGTGACGCTACTTGTGCTTGCGGGTGTGGAGCTTTTCCGCAGGCGGGCTCAGTCAAGCGCGACGTAGATTTCTTTCGCGGCCAATCGTTGAAGTGCAGCGTCGAGGCGCGGCTCAAGCCACGCCAGCAGTTCAGACGTCGCACAATTGCCGATGCGAAGATGAAGCACGCGTTCCTTGCCGCGCGGTGGATCGAAGTCGCTATCCTTGGTCACGATAGTGCGACCCTGGGACCGCGCGAAGTCCGCCAGGCTTAAGTCATGCGAACCCAGTCCCACGCTGTCTCGCACGTGAAGGGCATCGTGGCCGCGCTCCCGCAACCAAGCGGCTAGCTTGGGCGGCAAGTTCTCATCGACAATGAATTTCATTCCGCCGCTACAGGCGCGGCGTCGATAGCCTTCGCCGCGAACTCAAGCGCGGCACGAATGTCGGCCTCGGTCAGATAGGGATAGTCCGCTACGATTTCTGTTGCCGACATGCCCGCCGCGAGCCAGCCAAGGACATTGGAAACGCGCACGCGCGTGCCCTCAATGCGCGGATGGCCGCTGCAAGTTTCGGGGTCGGCGACGATGCGGTCGGCCAGCTTCATGGTGTGACCTTATCAAATTTTGGGCGCCGGCGAAAGGTTCACAGCCGCCAACCCGAATTCTTCGCCCAAGTGCTCCGCCACGATGGTGCGGTGGCAGTCGCGCCAATCGTGCTCCAGGCACATGATGCACGCGCGGCTTTTGCCCGCGAGTTCGGCGGCCTCCGCTAGCGCCAACTGGCTCTCGGGCTCGACCAGCTTTGCTTCGAAGATGCGGCGCATGGTTTGGTTGTCGCCCTTGCGCGCCGCCTCGCGCCCCGCCTTAGGCGTGCCGAGCGGCTTCATGTGCACGTAAGCGATGCCGGCTTCATCGAGCGCCGCCGCTAGCGATTTCTTGGAGAATCCCGCGCGCCGCGAATTGGCGACTTCGCGCACGTCGATCAGCGTTTTGATCTTAGCCGCCTTCAAGGCCGCGACGAAATCAGCCTGGCCGACTTTCTCGTAGCCGATGGTCCAGATTTTCGCCGCCATCGCTCACGCCTTCTTCAAGAACTCCGCGCGCAGCACCAGGCCCTTGATGTTGCCGGCCTTGCCTTCGATCTCCGCGGGATCGCCGGTCAAACGGATGCCTTTGACGACAGTTCCGCGCTTCAGCGTCGTCGACGTGCCTTTGACCTTCAGGTCCTTGATCAGCGTAACCGTGTCGCCATCCTTCAAGATCGCGCCGTTGCTGTCTCTGGTTTCGTCGCTCACAGCCAGCCCATCGTCACAACGCCCAGGATCACCGCGCCAAAGACGATGCGATACCAGGCAAACGGGCCGAAGCCCACGCGCGTCACGAACTCGAGGAACGGCTTCACCACGATCCAAGCCGAGATGAACGCAAACACAAAGCCCACCGCGATCTCTGCGATACGGTCGGGCGTGATGTGATCCTTCACCGTCAGAAAATCGAGAATGAACGCCGCCACCATGGTGGGCATGGCGAGGAAGAACGAAAACTCAGCCGCCGCGCGCCGGTCCAAGCCGAGCGCCAAGCCGCCGAAGATCGTAGCGCCGGAGCGCGACACGCCGGGGATTAGCGCCAACGTTTGAAACACGCCGACGCCGATGGCGCGCCAGATCGGCGTCTCGGCGGCGTCCTTCACTTCAACCTTCGGCGGCCATTTCTCCAGCGCCAGCATTGCGAAGCCGCCGAGGATCAGGGCGATGGCGATGATGTCGAGCCGCAAATAGAGTTCGGTGCGCACGAAATTGTTGGTCAGCAGGCCGATGAAGGCCGCCGGCAGAAACGCCAGGAACAGCATCAGCGCAAACCGCCGCGCGTCGGGCTTCGTGAATAGGCCCAGCGTCACATCGATGATGCGCTGCCGATAGAGCCACATGATCGCCAGGATCGAGCCCAGCTGGATCATCACCGTGAAGACGCCGCCTGGGTCGTCATAGCCAATGGCGCGCCCGACAATGAGCAGGTGGCCGGTGGAGGAGACGGGCAAGAACTCCGTCAGCCCCTGCAAAATACCGAGCACCGCCGCGCGCAGAAGATCAGCGAAGTCCAAGAGCGCCCCCAAATGCTGAGGGGCCGGACCTTGGAGTGCGTCGCCCGCTCACGGAAGCGGCAAACCGACGCTTTAGCGCACCTAAGGCAGCTCTTTCCTTGAATGCGCCGGGAATCCGGGCATATGGGAATAATCTCCCACTCTTGCGCCGTTTGGAGGGCGTTCGTGGCCGAACGCATGCAGAAATTCGTGTCTGTCGGGCAAAAGTGGCCAGATAAGCGCCCCTCCGAGGAGCGGGCGGAGGATTTCCATGAAATCTATCGCGAGTTCATTGCGCAAAAAGCCGCTGATCAGGCCGCCCGTTGCGCGCAATGCGGCGTGCCGTTCTGCCAGACCCATTGCCCGCTGCAGAACAACATTCCCGACTGGCTGAAGCTCACCGCTGAAGGCCGGCTCGAAGACGCCTACCGGCTCTCCGCCTCGACCAATTCGATGCCCGAAATATGCGGCCGTATCTGCCCGCAGGATCGCTTGTGTGAAGGCGCCTGCGTGATCGAGCAAAGCGGCCATGGCGCGGTAACGATCGGCGCGGTGGAAAAATACCTGACCGAGACCGCCTGGCGCGAAGGTTGGGTCGAGCCCATCCGCCCGCGCGCTGAGCGCGCCGAGAGCATCGGCATCATTGGCGCAGGCCCTGCGGGCCTCGCGGCCGCCGAGCGCATGCGCCTGCGCGGCTATCAAGTCACCGTCTATGATCGCCACGACCGCGTCGGCGGCTTGATGATTTACGGCATCCCGAACTTCAAGTTGGAGAAGGATGTCGTCGAGCGCCGCACGCAGCGGCTCATCGATGGCGACGTGAAGTTCGAGCTCAACTGCAATGTTGGCGAGACGATCAGCTTCGCCGATCTCCGCGCCAAGCACGACGCGGTGCTAATCGCGACCGGCGTGTATAAGGCCAAGCCGCTCAACGCGCCGAACGAGCGCGCCATCATCCCTGCGCTGGATTTTCTCATCGCCGCCAATCGTGTCGGCCTCGGCGACGATGTGGCCGACTTCGCCTCTGGCAAGCTCAACGCCAAGGATCGCCGCGTCGTCGTTATCGGCGGCGGCGATACGGCGATGGATTGCGTCCGCACCGCGCGCCGCCAGGGCGCAGCCAGCGTCACCTGCCTCTATCGCCGCGACCGCGCCAATATGCCGGGCTCGCAACGCGAAGTGTCGAACGCCGAAGAGGAGGGCGTCGCCTTCGATTGGCTCGCGGCGCCCAAGAGCGTGCGCGCCGGCAAGGCGCCGGCCGTGAAAGCCGTGCGCATGCAGCTCGGCCCGCCCGATGAGAGTGGCCGGCAAACGCCGGAGGAAACCAAGGACACCTACGATGTCCCCGGCGATCTCATCATCGCCGCGCTCGGCTTCGATCCGGAGGATTTGAGTTCCTGGGGCGCGGCGACCACGCGCTGGGGCACGCTCAACGTTAATCCGCTGACTTATGAAACCAATCTCCCTGGCGTCTACGCCGCCGGCGACATCGTGCGCGGCGCCTCGCTCGTCGTCTGGGCCATCCGCGAAGGCCGCGACGCATCGGATGCCATGCACGCGTGGATTCAAGCGCAAGCCAAGGTGGCTGCGCTATGAGCGGCTACGAAGATATCGCGCGCTATGAGCGCGAACGCGCGCGCCTCGAGCGCGACGGCCTCTATCTCCCGGAGCACGAACGCGACGCGTGCGGCGTCGGTCTTGTCGCAGCCATTGACGGCAAGCCGCGCCGCGAAGTCGTCACGCTCGCCATCGCCGCGCTGAAAGCGGTCTGGCACCGCGGCGCAGTCGATGCTGACGGCAAAACCGGCGACGGCGCAGGCATCCTGGTCGAAGCGCCGCAAGACTTTTTGCGCGAAGCCGTCGCCCGCACTGGCCACACCCCAAAAGATGCGCCGATCTTTGTCGGCCAAATTTTTCTGCCGCGCCTCGATCTCGGCGCGCAGGAACGCGCGCGCGTTATCGTGGAAAGCGAAATTATCCGCGCTGGCTTCACGCTTTACGGTTGGCGCCAGGTGCCGGTGAACATCAGCCAGATCGGTGAAAAGGCCAACGCCACGCGCCCGGAGATCGAGCAAGTTCTGCTCTACGATCCGCAAGGCCGTGCAAGCGAAATCGTCGATCGCGATCTCTACATCTGCCGTCGCCGCATCGAACAGCGCGCGCTCTCGGAAAACGTCACCGAGCTTTACGTCTGCTCGCTCTCGGCCAAACGCCTCGTTTATAAAGGCATGTTCCTGGCTCAGCAGATCGACGCGTTTTATCCTGATCTGCGCGATGAGCGCTTTGTCTCGTCGGTTGCGATCTATCACCAGCGCTATTCGACCAACACGTTCCCGCAATGGCGCTTGGCGCAACCCTTCCGCATGCTCGCCCACAATGGCGAGATCAACACGCTGAAGGGCAACATCAATTGGATGAAGAGCCACGAAATCCGCATGACGTCCGATGCGTTCGGCGATGCGGATGGCGATGTGAAGCCGATCATTCAACCGGGCGGTTCGGATTCGGCTGCGCTGGATAATGTCTTCGAGGTGCTGGTGCGCGCTGGCCGCGATGCGCCGATGGTGAAATCGCTGCTGATCCCGGAAGCGTGGGCCAAGTCGCGCACGATGAAGAGCGAGCACCGCGCGCTCTACGCGTACTGCAACGCCGTGATGGAGCCGTGGGACGGCCCCGCCGGGCTTGCCATGTTTGATGGACGCTGGGCGGTCGCGGGCCTCGATCGCAATGGCCTGCGGCCACTGCGCTACGCGCTGACCGAAGATGGCTTGCTCGCTGTCGGCTCCGAGACCGGCATGTGTCCGCTCGACGGCAAGAAAATTCTCGAACGCGGCCGCATCGGCGCCGGGCAGATGATCGCTGTCGATACGCGCGAGGGCCGGCTCTATCATCATGAGGAATTGGTCGACGCGCTCGCCGCGCAGCACCCTTACGGCGAATGGCTCGAAAACATCATCGATCTCGACAAGACGCTGATCGGCGCCGAGCCGCGTCTCTACGCCGATCGCGCCGAGTTGCTGCAACGCCAGGCGGCCGCCGGCTACACGATGGAAGATGTCGAACTGTTGCTGCAGCCGATGCTCGAAGATGGCAAGGAAGCGATCGGTTCGATGGGCGATGATGCGCCGCTCGCCGTGCTCTCTGAGCAAAACCGGCCGCTCTCACACTATTTCCGCCAGAACTTCAGCCAGGTCACCAACCCGCCGATCGATCCGCTCCGCGAAGGCCGCGTGATGACGCTGACCACGCGTTTCAAAAACCTTGGCAACATTCTGGCGCAGGACGAAACGCAGGCGAACGTCTACGTGCTCTCAAGCCCCATCCTCACCAACGGCATGCACGAGCGCTTGCTCGAGGAGCTCGGCGGCGAAGTCGCGCGTATCGATTGCACCTACGAAAAGCCAGCGCCGGGCGAAGAGGGGCCGGCGCTGCGCAAAGCGCTAGAACGCATTCGCGCCGAAGCGCAGCAAGCCGTCGGCTTCAATCAGCGCAGCCACATCGTACTGACCGACGAAGCGCAGGGGCCGGATCGCATTGCCTGCCCAATGATCCTGGTCACGAGCGGCGTCCACGCGCATCTCACCAAGAAGGGCCTGCGCACGTTCTGCTCGCTCAGCGTGCGTAGCGCCGAGTGCCTCGATCCGCACTATGCCGCCGTGCTGATCGGCTGCGGCGCCACCACCGTGAACCCCTATCTCGCGTTCGACACCATTGCCGACCGCGCCTCGCGCGGGCTCACCGGCGATCTCACGCGCGAGCAAGCGGCCGCGAACTATCGCGCAGCACTCGAAGCGGGCTTGCTCAAGATCATCTCGAAGATGGGCATCTCGGTGATCTCGTCTTATCGCGGCGGCTTGAACTTCGAAGCCATCGGCCTTTCGCGCGCTTTGGTCGATGAATTTTTTCCGGGCCTCGTCAGCCGCATTTCTGGCATCGGTTTGAACGGCATTGCCTATGAAGCGGCCGAACAGCACGAACGCGCCTACGATGAGACGCTGACGGCGCTCCCGCTCGGCGGCCAGTATCGCTATCGCGCCAGCGGCGAACGCCACGCACTCGAAGCCAACTCGATCCACCAGCTTCAGGCGGCGTGCGACACTGGCGATTACAAAGCCTACCGCAAATATTCCGAAGTCATCCGCGAGCGCCGCTTGGGCCAGCCGATCCAGTTGCGTGATTTGCTCGAAGTCCGCGAAGAAAAACTGCGCCCCACGCCGATCTCGGAAGTCGAAAGCGTCACTGAAATCCGCAAGCGGTTCTTAACGCCCGGCATGAGCATGGGCGCGCTCAGCCCTGAAGCGCACGGCGCGCTCAACATCGCCATGAACCGCATCGGCGCGCGCAGCGTCTCGGGCGAGGGCGGTGAAGATCCCGCGCGCTATACGCCGCATCCGAATGGCGACGACGAAAACTCGGCCGTCAAGCAAGTCGCTTCCGGCCGCTTCGGCGTCACGGCGGAATATCTGAACCAGTGCCGCGAAATCGAAATCAAAGTCGCCCAAGGCGCCAAGCCCGGCGAGGGCGGCCAGCTGCCCGGCTTCAAAGTCACCGAGCTAATCGCGCGCCTGCGTCACGCGACGCCCGGCGTCTCGCTGATCAGCCCGCCGCCGCACCACGACATCTACTCGATCGAGGATCTCGCTCAGCTCATCTATGACCTAAAGCAGATCAACCCGGTCGCGCGCGTTTGCGTGAAGCTTGTCGCCCAATCCGGCATTGGCGCGGTTGCAGCGGGAGTCGCGAAGGCGGGCGCCGATACGATCCTCATTTCCGGCCACGTTGGCGGCACCGGCGCGTCACCGCAAACCTCGATCAAGTACGCCGGCATCCCGTGGGAAATGGGGCTAGCTGAGGCGCATCAAACCCTGATGCTCAACAATCTCCGTCACCGCGTGCGCCTGCGCACCGATGGCGGCTTGCGCACTGGCCGCGATGTGGTCGTCGCCGCCATCCTCGGGGCCGAAGAGTTCGGCATCGGCACAGCCTCGCTCGTCGCCATGGGCTGTCTCATGGTGCGACAGTGCCATTCTAACACATGCCCGGTCGGCGTTTGCACGCAAGATGAGGCGCTCAGAAAGAAGTTCACCGGCACGCCGGACAAGGTCGTCAATCTGATGACCTTCATCGCTGAAGAAGTGCGTGAAATCTTGGCGCAGATCGGCTTCCGCCGCCTGGAAGAAATCATTGGCCGCACCGACCTCATCGAACAGATCAGCCGCGGCGCAGAGCATCTCGACGATCTCGACCTCAACCCGCTGCTCGTCCGCGTCGATAGCCCGTATCCGCCTTATTGCACGCAGCTCACGCGCAACGAGCCGCCGCAAGCGCTCGATCACGATTTCCTCACACAAGCGCCGGCCTTCTTCGAGCGCGGCGAAAAGCGCCAACTCGATTTTACCGTGCGCAACACTCAGCGCGCCATCGGCACGCGGGCGTCCGCGCACGTTGTTCGCCGTGTCGGCCAGAACGCGCTGCCGGAAGGCCAGCTCAGCGTGAATCTGCGCGGCTCATGCGGCCAAAGCCTTGGCGCGTTCATGGTGCAGGGCATCGCGCTGCACGTGACGGGCGACGCTAACGATTATGTCGGCAAGGGCCTCTCCGGCGGCCTCATCACATTGAAGCCCGCGCCGGGCGAGCCCACCGGCGCCATCATCGGCAACACATGCTTGTACGGCGCAACCAGCGGCCGGCTCTTCGCCGCCGGCCTGGCCGGCGAACGCTTCGCCGTGCGTAACTCTGGCGCGACCACCGTCGTCGAAGGCGCCGGCGCCAATGCCTGCGAGTATATGACGGGCGGCACAGCGATCATCCTCGGCGCCGTGGGCGAGAATTTCGGCGCCGGCATGTCGGGCGGCATGGCCTTCGTCTATGACGAAGATGGCCGCTTCGAATCGATGGTTAATGGCGACACCATCGTCTGGCAACGTTTGGCGTCGAAGCACTGGGAAGAGCTGCTGAAGGCGCTCATCGAAGAGCACGCCAAACGCACCGCCTCGCCGCGCGCCGCCGAACTGCTCGCCCACTGGAGCGTCGCCCGCGGCCGCTTCTGGCAAATCTGCCCGAAGGAAATGCTGCCCCGGCTTGCGCATGCGCTGAGTGATGACGCAAGCACGTCATCCGTCGCAGCCGCTTGACAGCGTGACGTAATCTGGCCGGTTTGCTAGCGTGAGCCCCGGAGCAAAGCAATGTCGCACGACGTGTTCTTGGGATTCCGCACGGCCCAGAGGGGAGATGCGGCGCGGATCAAGGCGCACATGAACGAGCGCGGCCTGTCAGTCGTAGATTGGGCAGACACGACGTCGATGGACAGCCACGATGCGATTGAAGCTTCGGCCATATATGCGTTGCTGATAGGTCCGCACACGTTCGCGCCGTCCGTCGAATATGAGAGGCGCAACCCGTACGTGTTCGCCGAGGCTGAGTTCGCGTACCGAGCAGGAAAGCGAATTTTGCCGGTGCTGTTGCAGGGCGGCGATCTTCAAAACGTACCTACGGAGCTGTCTTTCCTGAAAAGAACCCAGGCGGAGCGGCTTAGGCCGGAGCCGGACTTCCTTCCCGACCTTGAGGACTTGATCACCAAGTTGCTTGACGAGGTACAAAAACCGGCTCGACGTCATCGCCCTGCTGCACCGACATCCCCGATCGATCGCGGCGAAGCGGGGCAAGTGTTCATTAGTCACTCAACCGTTGACGGCGCACTGGAGGCCGCTGCGCTTGCTGGAGCGCTTGAAGCCGAGGGTGTGCGCTGTTGGATAGCGCCACGCGACGTTGAGCCGGGTAAGACCTACCCCGGTCAGATTGTACGTGCGATCGAACGTTGCCGCGCTTTGGTCCTGATGCTGACTCCAGAAGCTGACCGAAGCGCGGACGTTTTGCAGGAAGTACAAATCGCACACTCAGCAAAAAAATTGGTTGTACCAGTCATCATACGCCACACGGTGCCTGGCGACGACATTCGATATTTTATCTCGGTGCGCCACCAAATTCTCTGGTCTGATGGGCAATCCACCGCCAATCGGGTCCGTGGTGTGATATAGCGCCGTTTAGCCGGCTCATAGCGATCGACATCGCCGCGGTCGCCTAGCGGACTACAGTTCTTAACTCCGTTCGCGCACCGCGATTTAACCGCGTTCGCGCAAGGTGGCGCCTCAGACCGGCGCATCCGCGCGACGATTAGGGGTACTCCATGTTCCGCGCGCGAGGATCGCAGCCTCGCCAGCCGCTCCCGGACGACGTCTATGCGGAGCTCGTGGACATCCTCTATCGCTCGATGTCGCCGCTCATCAATATGGGCGTCGTCGTCACCTGCGTCGGGGCTCTGCTCTACACGATGACCGGGGATGTCTCCGTCGCCGCGCTCACTGCGGTGTCGCTGGTGATTACAGTCGCGCGGGTGGGGTTGAACTCCGCTTACAAGCGCCGCCGCGCGGCGGCGATGCTGACGCTTCCCGAAGTGAAAAGCTGGGAGCTGCGGTTTGCGATAAGCAGCACTATTGCGGCAACCGCGCTCGGCGCGCTAATCGGGCGCGCCGTCGCCGTAGGTGATGGCGCGGTGCCGTTGTTGGCGAGCGGGCTTATGTTTGGATACGCCGCCGGCGCGGTGATCCGGCTTTCCGTTCGCCCCGTCACTGTTGGCCTCTCGCTGCTGGCGGTTGTCGGCCTCACGCTCTGCGGTTTCGCCGCCAACTTCGACAATAGCGATGAGCACTACCGCTTTGCCTATATGAGCATGGCGCTGCTGATCCTGGTGTTCACGCTCGGCACCGGCGAAATGGTCAACCACCTCTACCGCACCACGCTCGAGCATCTGATGACCAAGTCCATGCTCTCGCATTTGGCGCGGCGCGATCCGCTGACCGGCCTCGCTAATCGCCTGTCACTGCGCGAGCGCTTCGATCAAGACATTTTGCAAGCGCGCGAGTCCGGCGATCTCATCGCCTTGCATTTTCTCGATCTCGACCGCTTCAAGGCGGTCAACGACAATTTCGGCCACCCGACGGGCGATGCCTTATTGAAGATGGTCGCAGGGCGTCTCTCTAATGTCCTGCGCGAGGGCGATACTGCCGCGCGCCTCGGCGGCGACGAATTCGTCATTCTGCAGATCAACATCAACGAGCCTAGCGAAGCCGCAGTCCTGGCGCGCCGGATCGTGCGGGAGATCAGCGCGCCCTACCGCGTCGATGGCCGCGAACTTCATATCGGCGCCAGCGTCGGCATCGCGCTTGCGCCGCAAGACGGCGTCGATCTCGATCACCTCGCGGCGCGGGCAGACGAGGCGCTCTATCAAGCCAAGACGACCAAGCGCGGTACGATCGGTTTCTGGGCGCCGCCGCGGCCCTTGGCTCAAGGCGCAGCCTAGGCGCGCACGTCATCCGTCGCAGCCCCGTGAGCGCTCGTCGCGCGCACGCATCCAGACTTCACGCCCTCGGCATCTCCCGAACGTCAGGGAGAGACATGAAACGCGTGCTCGTACTCCTGCTCGTCGTGTTGACCGCCGCCGGCCTCGCCATCGGCGCGCTCGGATTCACCGCCGGCGTTTGACCCTGCGCGCGCGCTTGCCCATAGCAGGGCGTGTTTTCAAAGCAGGCCCTCCAGGCGCAAGCCCGCGCGCTCGGCTTCGACGCTATCGGCGTCGCCGATGCGCGCGCGCCGTGGCCGAATGAAGCTTGGCTGGCGGAGTTTCTCGGACAAGAGCGCCACGGCGACATGGCTTGGATGGCAAACGAAAGCCGCGCCCATCCCACTGCGCTTTGGCCTGACGCCCGCAGCGCCATTCTCGTCGGCCAATCCTACGCACCAGCGGACGACTCGCTCGCGCTATTGAGCGAGAAGCAAAGCGGACTTGTGTCCGCCTACGCCGCGCGGCGCGATTATCACGACGTCGTCAAAGGCAAACTGAAACAGCTCGCTCAATGGTTGGCGCGTGAGAGCGGGGAGGAGGTGAAGGTCTTCGTCGACACCGCGCCGCTGATGGAAAAGCCGCTGGCTGCGCGCGCGGGTCTCGGCTGGCAAGGCAAGCACACCAATCTCGTCTCGCGGGAGCATGGCTCTTGGCTCCTTCTCGGCGCCATTCTCTCCGCCGCCGCGATGGAAGCGGATGCGGCGCATGAGGATAATTGCGGCTCGTGCCGCGCGTGCTTGGATATCTGCCCGACCAATGCGTTCCCGGCGCCGTACCAACTCGATGCACGCCGTTGCCTCGCTTACCTCACCATCGAATCCAAAACTCAGATCCCGCGCGAATTCCGCGCCGCCGTCGGCAATCGTGTGTTCGGGTGCGACGATTGCCTCGCCGTCTGCCCATGGAACAAATTCGCCGCCGATGCGCGCGAGCAGCGCATGGCGATGCGGGACGATTTACGCCTCGCGCCGCTCGCCGAACTGGCCGCGCTCGATGACGCGGCCTTCCGCACCCGGTTCGCAGCGACGCCGGTTAAGCGCACCGGCCGCGACCGGTTTGTTCGCAACGTGCTCTGTGCTGTTGGAAACTCGGGAGATTCCGCACTCGCCCCGGTTGCCGAGATGCGGCTTGGGGATAGTTCTCCCCTGGTGCGCGGCATGGCGGTGTGGGCGCTGGCGCGTTTGCTTGACGCGGAGGCGTTTCAACGCCTCAAATCCGCCTGGGCGCCGCGCGAGCAGGACGCGAGCGTGGCGGAGGAATGGGGCGCATGAGTCCGGACGAACCCGAAGACAAAAAGCCGGAGGACGTCCCGGAAGAGCCGCGCGCCGAAGCGCCGCCGTCCGAACCTGTGCAAGAACCGCCGCCCCAGAGCGAGCCGGACTCCATCTTCGGCGATGTGCCGGAGCAGCCGGTCGAACCAGAACCTGAGCCAGAAACCGTCTACGTGTCGTCAGAACCCGAACCCGAGCCCGAGCCGCTTTACGATCCGCGCAACCGCGAGCCCGCGTACGCGCCGCCCGCCGATCCCGAAATCCCGATGCCGCGTCCCGCGCCGACGCGCGTCGATCGCCAGCGCGCTCGCGATGCGCGCGTCAATCTCGATCTCGATCTTGGCCGCATCAAGCGCCGCAAACGCTACGGTCTCTTCATCACCACGATCAGCGTGCTGTTCATCGCGCTCGTGTTGATGCCGGTGACGTGGGCGGGCGCGTATCTCTTCATCAACGCGCCGTCGACGCTGCTGATGATGCAGCGCGCCGCGGAAGGCGAGACCATCCGTCACTATCCGATCCCGATCAACCGCATGTCGCCGCACATCGTGCGCGCCGTAATCGCGGCGGAAGATGCGCGCTTCTGCGAGCATGAGGGTTTTGACGTCGAAGCCATTCAAGAAGCGATGGAGTCGAACGCCGCCGGCGGCCGCACGCGCGGCGCCTCCACCATCAGCCAGCAGACTGCCAAGAACCTTTTCCTCTGGCCGCAACGCTCATGGGTGCGCAAAGGCTTCGAAACGTATTTCACGGCGCTCATTGAGTTCATGTACCCCAAGCGCCGGATCATGGAGCACTACCTCAACGTCGCCGAATGGGGCGATGGCAATTTTGGCATCGAAGCCGCTGCGCGTGCGCGTTTCGGCGTCTCCGCCGCCGATCTGACGCCGCTGCAAGCTGCGCGTCTCGCCGCCGTCCTGCCGAGCCCCAATCGCTGGAGCGCCGACAGCCCCGGCCCTTACGTGCGCCGCCGCGCCGCCACCATCGTCCAGCGCGCCAATGTCATCCGCAACGAGCGCTTGGCCTCCTGCGCCCTAATCATGGACCGCCCCAACACGGAGCGTTGAGTGCATTTCCCCATTCAAGGGGTAACTCTCCGCCGGTTCCTGCGCTAAGCTCGTCCCCGCGTGGGAATAAGGGGAGAAGCGCATGTCTATGGCGCTCATCATCGCAATCGCGGCGCTCGTGGGCGTCATCGTGCTTGGCGTCGGATTCTATATCTGGATCAATTATTACGAGGCCCGCGCCGACCGCACCTACATGACCCAGGACGATCGCGGCTTTAAGCGCGCGCTTGCCGGCAAGGTCGTGCTCTGGGACTACGAAGAAACCGTGGTCAAAGGCCCGAGCGCCCCGCACATCGAATATGTCGCGCTCGATCCCGCCACCGGCGGCCGGCGCACCATGAAGCTGATGGATCCGAAAACCGGCGCCATCAACCTGCGCCCTCAATATTGTGCGCCGCTGCCGTTCGACGCGATCACCAATGACAGCCACAAAGTCATTGTCGATGCGCGGGTGCAGTTCAGCCTCAATCGCGATTTGCTGAAGCACGTCTACGAGATTCAAGAATTCGCGCTGGCGCTGGAAACCCGCATCCAGAGCGCCTTCCGCTCCGAAATCGGCAAGCGTAACGATGAGGACCTGCGCCGCGGCCTCGCCGAAGTCGAGCGCGCCGTGGTCGAACAGCTTCGCCACGCTGAAGAAGAGGGCGACGAAGCGGGCGAGCGCGGCATGGCGCTGGGCGTGCGCTTCCACACCGCCAACTTCACCTACAGCCAGCCCGATGAATTCAGCGCAGCGCCGCTCGCTCTGCCGCCGAACGCTACGCCGGAGCAACAGCAGCAAGCCATCCGCGCCGCCGCGGCCCAACGCGCGGCGCAGGGCTCACAAGGCGTGCTCTCCTTGCGCCCGCAACAGCTCGACCAGCTCTCGGACGTGTTCAAAGGCCGCGATCCCGCCGCGACCGCCGCCATTCTCTCCATGCTGGAAATGCAGACGCGTCAGAACATCGCCGAAGCGCTGGCTCAGTCCGGCCAGCTCATTGTTGTGACGCCGCAAGAGCTTGGCCTGCTCGGCGCCACCGCCCAGCGCGACGCCATGCTCAACCGCCCGCGTCTCGACCAAGTGCAGACGGGCGCCTCACCGCCGCCCAATGGCGGCCTTCGCCCCGCCGAAACCCGGACGTGAGATGCGCCCTGCGGCGCCGCCCGCGCTTGCATAAAGCAGGGCGGCGCTGTCATGAGGTGGCGGTGAAGCGCCGCTTACAGGCGGCGGGGGGACGGAGCAGGGCGTGATCGGGCTCAGGGCACTTTTTACGTTCGGCGTCTTTGCCGGCATGATCGCGCTGTGCGTGGTCGGCTGGAATTATGGCGGCGTCGGCGGCCTGATCGGCGGCGCGCTGGGCTTTCTACTGCGCCTGCCAGGCCGCGGCCTCGATTGGGGCGAGCGGCTCGGCAATGCTTATGTCGGCGCGCTGATGGGCATGCCGATCGGGTTTCTCATTGGCGGCGTCTGGATGGTTGGGCTTCCGGCGCTGGTCGCAGCCGTCAACAACGCGCCTCAATAACGACAAACCGAACGCGCCTCCTCGTGACGGGAGGAGTTCAATCATGCGCGCCGCACGCGCCGCCATCGCTGTTTTAAGCTTAGGCATAACTGGCATCGCGCTCGCCCAGGATAAAGGCGCGCCCGCCAGTAGCGGCCAAGTCGATTATGCTGGCTTCCGCAATCTCACTGGCGAGGTCGAAGCTTACCGCGAGAACCGCCTGGTCTCGCTCGCCGATTTCCAGCGCATGGCGCGCGAGCCCAACACCATCGTGCTCGATGCGCGGTCAGCCGATGCTTACGCAGCCGGCCACATCGACGGCGCGATCAATCTGCCGTTCACCGACTTCACCGACGCGAGCCTCCGGCAAGCCCTCGCCGATCCGAACGTGCGCATCCTGATCTATTGCAACAACAACTTCTCGAACAACGCGGCGCCGGTGATCCTGAAACGCGTCGAACTCGCGCTCAACATCCAAACCTTCATCAATCTCTATGGCTACGGCTATCGCAACGTCTACGAACTCGCCGACACCGTCGACTTCACCGATCCCGCCGTCCGCTGGGTGCGGAGTTAGCCTTCTTCGATTTGCAGCGCGCGCGTTGAGCCACTAGGCTCGGGCAAAGCCGCATTTGGGGGAAGAGATGAACACGCAACGCCGCTCACTTGTCGTTGGCGCGCTTGCCGCTACAGCGCTCGCTGCGTGCACGCCGCCGGCGCAGGAGGCGCAAACGCCAGACCCCGCCGTCAGCACCGTCCCCAATCCGGCCGATACGATCCGCCCGCTCTACGATCCCTATCTCACCGAAGGTGCGCAGTTTCCGGGTCTTGAGCAGCAAGCGCCATGGTCGGCGGCGCTGCTTACGGCGCTGCAGGCGATGATGGCGCGCTCACAGGCGGCGGGCGAGCCGATCCTCGATTTCGATCCGTTGATCGACGCGCAGGATTATCAGCTGACCGATCTCGAGGTCGTGGCCGAAGCGATCGTCGAGAACAGCCACGCGGTGGTGCGTGCTAGCTTCAACAACAGCGGCACGCAGACTGCTGTCTTCTACGACCTCGTTTGGGAAAATGGCGGCTGGCGGGTCGATAACATCCGCACCAGCCGCTGGAATTTGCGCGCCATCGTGGCGGGCTAGGTCCCCGTCATTCCGCCAACAAGCGCACCGTCGCCGTGCGGCGGCGGAAGCTGGTTTCTTCGTAGAACATCACCACGCGCGTGATGTTGCGGTCGTCGCCGTTGAGATCGATGGCGCGCGTGCATTGGCCTGGATTAATGCGCTGCGCCACGCTCACATCCTGATGCCCGCCATTGGCGTAATGGACGTCCACGTCGATGAAATGCACCGGGTTGCGATAGACACAGAGCTTGATCCGCTCGAACTGGCGTCTGCCTTCCACCACGATCGTATCTCGATCGGTGCGGTCACGCACTTCCCGCACGCCGATAACATCCCACGCCACGGCCGGGCTCGCGCACGCCATCAACGCCAGCGCTGCGCCTGCAATTATAGCTTTCAAAGTCACATCTGCCTCCCAAGGCCGAGAGCCCTCACGAGGCTCTAACGGGGGGAGGCGGGGAGTCCGTCGGGCTAATCTTGCATATCGAATGCTAGAGACATCGTAATTCGATCGCCGACAGCGAGACCTGGTAAACCCAGGGACGTCTCGTTGAGTTGATACTCTTCCATCAGGGCGATCGCCGCTGTTGCGAACCGCGAATTGCGAGGTTGCTCTAAAGCTTCATCGCACGCCAAGCGACCGTCGGATTGGATGCTACAAAGAACATCGACTCGGCCATCTAGGCCGCGTCGTATCGCGCTTTCTGGGTAAATCCTGCCATAGCGTCGCGAATCTGGTCGACGTGCCCACAGCTCATTTCGTTGTCCCGCCCTTGAAAACTGCACCGGCACGCGGAAGACTTCGTTGGCTTGTCCGTCTATGTCAGTCACCAGCGCAAGCGCTGCTTCGCCAAACCCGAATGCACTGGGGCTTTCGTTTTCTATAACGCACTCGCGTGCGCCTGAGGACCGGAGCGCACATGCGACTAGCGCGCGCCCGGCGACGCTGTCACCAATCGCGGCAGGCGGGTATGTCGTTGTTGGACGTGGCACAGGCGCTGGACAGCCCGGCAATCGGCACATCGACACGATGATAGCGCCCGGCTCGATCTCCCCTATCGATGGATCAGCGGCTATTTGGGTGACATAGAGTCCGGCTTGGATCGGCACCGGCGACGTGATCTCATTCTGAAACTCGATGGGGACGCGCACTACGCCTGCAACCGGTGTAAAGGTCCAGTCCGCAGCTAACGCTTCAGCCGCTGCGCCGAAGCCCATTCCCACGGGCGTCTCTTCAGCGGCGCTGCAATCGGAGCTGCCATCCGTCGTCACATCACATGACAGCACAACGCGCCCGCTCACCCCGCGCGCCAGCGCTGCGACGGGAAAAAGGTCACTCAGCGCTTGGCCGTCGGGCACGGTCAGCAGGCGCGCCCGCGGCGCTTCTTGCGCGCCGGCCGTGGCGCTCAGTGCCAGTGCGAGCGCCGCGCCAGCTAGACCGCGCCACATTACTGCGCTTCCACCACCGTGCCCGTCCGTGCGCTTTCGCGCACGTGGCCGAGCACGAGGGCGGCGCCGACGCGGTCGTCTTCCGTTGTCGACGCGTTCAGCGATGCGAGCGCATCGGCTTCCGCCAATGGAAACGCACGCTGGTTCAAGCGTGCGCTGGCGCGCAGGCGCAGCGCCAGTGCGTCGCCAGGGCGTTGATCCAAAGCGGCGGAGAGATCTTCTTCGGCCAGCCGATAATCGCCTTCCATCGCATAAGCGCGGGCGCGGTCGATCAGCAGGTCGGGCAATTCGGTCGCGCCCGGCCTCATCGTGACGATGGCGCGCGTGAAGGCGCTGCGCGCTTGGCCCGGCTCGCGCGCCAGCAGCCAGGCATTGCCGGCTTGCGAGAGCAACTCCGCGCGCAGCGATGCGTTCGCCGGGTTCACCGCCGTCGCCAGCGATTCCAGACGCCGCGCGCCGTCTTCGGTGCGGCCCTGCGCCAGCAGCGCCACCGCCGCGCAGCGATAGGCGTTCACCGCATTGGTGTCGGTCGCCCACACCATCGCTTCTTCGTAGGCCCGCGGCGCGTCTTCATCGACCAGCGCGAGGCAGCGGGCGTAACGGTCCTCGCCCGCGGCCGAGAGGTCGGCCTGCATCAGCGCGAACGGCAAAAACAAAGCAGCGGCGATCATCATAGGCGCGTACTCCCCGCGAAACGTCGTCTGAGCGATGCCCGAACAGACGGGCGATGCCAAGACGTTCCCTCAGCGCGCGAGCGCCTCGGCATGCGCCAAGAGGCGCTCCAAATCCTGTGGCTGCGACAGCCGATGGTCGCCGTCGGGGATGAGATCGAAGGCCAAGTCCGGGCTCTCGATCAAAGCCGCCAGCGTCCGCACATGCGCCTCCGGCACGTCCGGATCAGCGCTGCCTTGGAGAATGCGCACCGCACCCGCGAACGGGTAGGGGTGGTCCATCAGCAGATGCGAGCGCCCATCCTCGATCAGCGTCCGCGTGATCACGTTGGGCTCGGGGCTGTATTGCGAGGGCTCTAGCAGCCGCCCCGCCGCCAAGAGGCGCGCTTGCTCATCGGCGCTCATGCCGTCCCAGATCAGGCGCTCGGTAAAATCAGCGGCTGGCGCAATCAGCAGCAAACCGGCGACCCGCTCGGGTCTTTCTCGCGCCGCCAGCAGCGCCAGCCACCCGCCCATGGACGATCCGACCAGCACGAGCGGGCCTTCCGCCGCCCGGTCGATCACCGCCAAAACATCGCCCAGCCAGCGCGAAATGGTGCCGTCCTCGAACGCGCCGCCGGACTGGCCGTGACCAAAATAGTCAAACCGTACAAAGCCTTGCCCGCGCGCCTTGGCCCAGCGCGCGAGCGCTTCGGCCTTCGTGCCGGCCATGTCCGATTTGAACCCGCCCAGCCACACGAACGTCGGCGCGCGTCCTGCCTGGCGTTCCACCGCCAAACGCACCCCGTCCTGCTCGAAAGCCTCGATTTGGCCGAATGGCATGGCTCTACTCCGAGGCGAAAACCGGCAGTTTCGAGGCGTTTTGAACGAATGTTAGCGCCTCGCTAAGCAAAACCGTTATCAAACATTGCCTTAGCCTGACGGTCCGGAATCTGGCGGCAAAAAGCATTGCAAGAAGGTCACATCCTTTCAGTTCTGCAAGTCACACCTGAGCTAAACGCTGGCGGTGTCGAGCGGACCACGCTTGAAATGGCGGAAGCGATCAGCCGCGCCGGGGGGCTCGCTTTGATCGCTAGCGCCGGCGGACGCCTCGAGCCGGACCTCGAGGCGTCCGGCGGCGAATTGATCCGGCTCCCGGTCCAAACCAAAAATCCGATCACGGCTTTGATCAACACGTGGAAGCTTTGGCGCTTGGCCAAAGAGCGCGGCGTCGATGTCATTCACGCGCGCTCGCGTGCGCCAGCCTGGAGCGCGTTTGGCGCGGCGCGGCTAGCGGGCGTGCCGTTCGTGACGACATTCCACGGCATCTATAACGCGCACTCGGCGCCGAAGCGCTTCTACAATTCGGTGATGGCGCGCGGCGATGTCGTCATCGCCAATTCCGAGTACACGCGCGAACACATCCTCGCGCACTACGATGTGAAGGCCGACCGCGTCGTCGTCATTCCGCGCGGCGTCGATCTCGATCTCTTCGACGAAGCCAAAGTCAATTTCGACGACGTTGCGGCGCTGCGCACGCAATGGAAAGTCGCGGCCAACGATGCGCGCACGATATTGTTTGCGCCGGCGCGTCTGACGCGCTGGAAAGGTCAGCTGGTGCTGATCGAAGCGATTGCACTGATCGAAAAACGCAGGCCTGGCGCGGTGAAACTCGTGTTCGCCGGCGACTCGCAGGGGCGCTCGTCTTACGTCGATGAAATGACATCGGCTATAGAAAGACACGGACTGCGCGAGACGGTGGCGCTCGCCGGCCACTTGCGCCAAATGCCTGAGGCGTTCGCCGCTTCCGACATCGCACTCTTCCCGGTGATCGAGCCGGAGGCGTTCGGGCGCGGCGCAGTGGAGGCGCAAGCGATGGGCGTGCCGGTGATTGCATCCGATCTTGGCGGCTTCACTGAAACCGTACGCGAAGGCGAAACCGGGTTCCTGGTTCCGCCCGGCAATGCGGCGGCGCTTGCGGCGGCGATTGAACGCGTCATCGATCTTGGCGCTCAAAAACGCGCCGAAATGGGCAAGAATGGCGAAGCCCGCGTCCGTGCGCTCTATTCGAAATCTGCCCTGCAATCGGCCACATTAGCGGTTTACCAACGCGTCCTGCGCGAAGCAGCGAATAAGCGCACGGTCCGCCCGTCGGCCAAGCCCGTGCTATAAGACGAAGAGCGAGAGAGGCGAGATGATTCCCTGGCGCAAAGCCAATGCGTCCAAAGTCGGCGAAACCGCCAACCGCGTGCTGGTCATTCAGCTCGGCGGGGTCGGCGAATTTGTACAAGCGCTCGCCGCCGCCCGCGTCATCCGCGAAACCCATGTCGGCGCGCGCATTAATCTGCTCACCACCGAAACGACCAAAGAGCTGGCCGAGAAGTGCCCGTACTTCGATACGATCGAAGCCGACGGCAAACCGCAGGAGCCGCAGGCGATCACCAAGCTGATCGCCCGTATCCGCGCCGCCAAGTACGACGTGGTCTACGATCTCGAAGGTTCGAGCCGCACCAAGAACTATTTCCAAGGCTTGCGCCCGTGGCCGCCGAAATGGTCGGGCCCGATTGCCGGCGCCAGCCACGCTTATCTCGATGCCGACCGCGCCCATCTCAATCCGCTCGATCGCTATGCCGGCCAACTCGCGGCCGCGGGAATCGATACGGGCGGCGCGCCGCTTACCCCCGATCTGTCTTGGGTGCGCACCGTGATGCGCGACCCGCCGCGTCTGAAGCCGGATTATTTCGGCATCCGCGGCAGCTACGTTCTGCTCCTGCCGCGCGGCAGCGACGCTGAACCGAGCCGCCGCTGGCCGGAGGAAAAATACATCGATCTCGCCCGCCGCATCGCGCGTCGCGGCGTCACCCCGGTCATTCTCGGCGGCCCCGAAGAGCGCCCGATCGGCGCCGCCATCGCCAAGGCCGAACCATCAGCCAAGAACCTCGTCACCCGCCCTGACTTTTTCCAATGCGTCGGCCTCGCCGAACGGGCCTCCTTCGCGGTAGGGGACGACGTCGAACTCATGCACGTGGCCGCCGCATCAGGCGCGCCGTGCCTCGTGTTCCTGTCCTCGCTCAACCACCCAGAGCGGGCGGCGCCGAGGGGCCCAAGCGGCGTCGTGGCGCTGACGGCTGCGGTCATCGCTGACCTGCCGGTCGAGCAGGTGGACGCCCAATTGCGCAATTGCGGCGTCTATCGCCAAGCCGCAACGGCTTGATACCCGGCCTCGCACAAGCAATATTGATTCAGTGAGTCCGCGCCTGCACAGGCGCGGCTCGCGCATGTTTTATCAACAGCTACAGGAGAAGGCCCGATAGCCAGACGACCGTACGCCGCGCCACCGCCATCGAAGGATGGCCCGCGCGTGAACGAGGACATCCGCGGCGTTGCCCGCGTGCTCCTCATCGACGCTGAAGGAGAAAAGCAGGGGGAGATGCCGATTCAAGCGGCGCTCGACGCCGCGCGTGAAGCGGGCCTCGATCTCGTCGAGGTGGCCCCGAACTCCGAACCGCCAGTCTGCAAAATCCTTGATTACGGCAAATACCGTTTCGAGGAGCAGAAGAAGAAGGCGGAGACGCGCAAGAAAGCCAAGCGCGTCGAACTCAAAGAGATCAAGGTTCGCCCCAACATCGACGACCACGATTACGAAGTGAAGATGAAGGCCATTCATCGCTTCTTCGAAGAAGGCGACAAGGTGAAGGTCACCCTGCGCTTCCGCGGCCGCGAAATGGCGCACACGCACTTGGGCATGGAATTGCTCGACCGCATGCGCAACGAACTCGACGGCATCGCCAAGGTCGAGCACGAGCCGCGCTTCGAAGGCCGGCAAGTCGTGATGGTGATGGCGCCAAGGGCGTAACGGCTAGAGCGCAACGCTGAATACGAACGCGCTGGCTGAAAGGCCGGCGCGTTTTGTATTGTGCCCCCGCGCCACACTCGCGCCGCACCAACCGCCGTAAGTATGGCGCGAGTCGGAGACACCCATGCGCGCCCTGATCCTCGCTTTCGCACTCGCCGCCTGCACGCAACCCGCGCCCGCCGAAGCGCCGCCACCCGCGCAGACTGAGCTTGTGCAGCGCATCCAGGCTGATCTCGAACGCATCGACCGCGAGCTTGCCGCTGAAGGCGTCGTCGCGGCCGGCCTCAACGAAACCGCCGATCTCGGCGGCGGTCTTACCGTCACGCCGCTCGAAGTTCTCGAAGACAGCCGCTGCCCGGCGAATGTGGATTGCGTTTGGGCAGGGCAGGTGCGCTTGCGCGTCAACATATCCGGCGCCGAAGCCGAACTCATTTCCGACCAGCCGCTGGCGACGCCGAACGGCACGATTGTGCTCGCCGTCGTGCGGCCGTATCCGTTTCAGGAATGGCCGGAAGATGAGATCGCCATTCCGCCGTATCGCTTCGGTTTTCGCCGCGACTAGCGTAGAAAACGCGTGGGGGACTTCACGATGACAATCCGCACCGTTTTCTTCGCCGCATTGCTGCTGGCCGCTTGCGCGAGCCCGGCGCCAGCGCCTGCGCCCACGCCGCCGCCTGCGCCCGCGCCGATGCCGGAACCGTATTCCCAACTCGGCCGCCAAATCCACGCCGACATGGCGCGTCTCAATGCAGCGCTGCGTGAGCCGGGCATCGTCACCGCTGAAATTGGTCAAACCGCCGATCTCGGCGGCGGGCTCACCGTGCGTCCGCTCGCCATCATCGAAGACAGCCGCTGTCCGCAAAATGTTCAGTGCCTGTGGGCCGGGCGCATGCGCGTCCGCGCCATGGTGTCGGGCGTCGACACCGAACTCACGCTCGGTGAGGGATATTATCAGTCAGCGCGCGGCGTCGTTCAGTTCGAGGTCGCGTCACCCGGCGCCTGGGCCGAATGGCCACGCGAAGAGTTGGGGCCAAGACCTGCTTATCGCTTCGGGTTTCGCCGCGGGGCTAGCCCCGGCTGATCCGCCGCCGCCTGGTCATGATCGTCATGTTGATCAGCAGCAGCGCGAACGCAACACCCAGTCCGATCATGTTCAGCATCGGGATGAACTGCGCGTTGTTCGCCGCTTCCGCCGCCAAGCGAGCCTCTAACTGGCCCCGCCCATCACTGCGCGCGGCAGCGTCCGCCGCTTGCTGCGCTTGCTCGCCGACGGCGCCGAAATCGATGGTTGGCGGCAGCCCCAGACTGGCGATGCTCAAGCCGCCCGGCGTCGGCAGATAGGCCGGCGCGAACACGGCTTGCGAGCCGAAGGCGATCACCAACGTCGCTAAAATCGCCATCAGCCAGCGCGATCCGGCGATCGCAGCCAGCGAGGAGGTGACTTTCGTCTTCTCCTCCCGGAAAATCTGCTTGGCCTCGGCCAAATCTCTCGGCTGTCGCACCATCGGGCTTCTCCCACCGCAGGCATCTTAACCCTCTCAGGCGGGCGGCTCCAGTCGTGTGGTATGATGAGCAGCAGGCCGGCCCACCTTGCCGCCGCTCCCGCCCTCTGCTATCAGCCCCGCCTTCTTGGGTGGCCCGGCCTGTACGGCATGCCGTGGCGACCTCTTCGCGTGGGATTTCGGTCCAGCGCTTATCCAAACGAGGATCAAATGCCGAAGATGAAGACCAAGAGCGGCGTCAAAAAACGCTTCAAGCTCACGGCGACCGGCAAAGTCATGGCCGGCGCCGCGGGCAAGCGTCACCGCCTGCTCGGCCACAATGGCAAATACATCCGTCAGAACCGCGGCATGTCGGAGCTCGCAAAGCCCGACGCTGACCGCGTGAAGCTCTGGATTCCGTACGGGCTCAAATAAGCCCCGCGCTTCCCGATTTCCATTTGATCTGACGGAGTAATTCCCATGGCACGCGTCAAAGGGGGCGTCACCGCGCACGCCCGCCACAAGAAAGTTCTGAAGAAGGCGAAAGGCTATTACGGTCGCCGCTCGACCACGTTCCGCACCGCGAACGCTGCCGTCGAAAAGGCCGGGCTCTACGCTTACCGCGACCGCAAGAACAAGAAGCGCAGCTTCCGCGCGCTTTGGATCGTGCGCATCAACGCGGCGGTCCGCGAAGAGGGCCTCACCTATTCGCGATTTATGAGCGGGCTCGCCAAGGCGGGTATCACGCTGGACCGCAAGGTCATGGCCGATATCGCCATGAACGAGCCGGCGGCTTTCAAGGGCCTCATCTCTCAAGCCCAAGCCGCTCTGAAGTAAGCTCGCGACTAGGGTCGCGCAGCCTTTTGCTTTAGCACCACCAATCCCCGGATGGCCGCGAGGCCAGTCCGGGGCCCATAAACACAACTCGTCGGGTTTATGGGTCCCGGGCTCACGGCTGCGCCGCGCCCCGGGAATGGGTGGAGTGGGTGAGGACCGAATGTCCAATACTGATCTGCAATCTCTCGAGCGCGATCTCATGGCGCGCCTCGACGCCGCCAACGACGAAGCGTCGCTCGAAGCGCTGCGCGTCGATGCGCTCGGCAAACAAGGCTCGATCTCGGCGTTGATGAAGGGCCTGGGCGCCATGAGCCCGGACGAACGCAAGACGTTCGGCGGCGCGCTCAACATCCTCAAAGATAAAGTCACAGAAGCGATCCTCACCAAGAAAGCCGGCATCGCTGAAGCGGAGCTCGATCGTCAGCTCCAAAGTGAGGCGGTGGACGTAACGCTGCCGCCGGTGAGGCCGCGCCTCGGCACGATCCATCCGGTCAGCCAAGTGATGGAAGAGCTCGCGCAAATCTTCGGCGAGATGGGCTTCGCGCTTGAGGAAGGCCCGGACATCGAGACCGACTTCAACAACTTCACCGCGCTCAACTTCCCGCCCAAGCATCCGGCGCGCGAAACGCACGACACGTTCTTCATGAACGCCCGCGACGAGAAGGGCGAACGCAAAGTGCTGCGCACGCACACCTCGCCGGTGCAAGTGCGCACCATGCTGAAGCAGAAGCCGCCCATCCGCATGATCTGCATGGGCCGCACTTTCCGCAAAGATTCAGACGCCACCCACACGCCAATGTTCCACCAGATCGAAGGCCTCGTCATCGACGAGACCTCGACCATGGCTGATCTCAAAAGCGTGCTGATCGCCGCGATCAAAGCCTATTTCGAAGTCGACGATGTGCGCTTGCGCTTCCGCCCACACCATTTCCCGTTCACCGAACCGAGCGCGGAAGTCGATGTCGGATGCGATCGCTCCGGCGGTCAGATCAAAATCGGCACCGGCGAAGATTGGCTCGAGATTCTCGGCTGCGGCATGGTGCATCCCAACGTGCTGAAACAGTGCGGCCTCGATCCCGAGAAATACCAAGGCTACGCCTTCGGCATGGGCATCGATCGCCTCGCCATGCTGAAATACGGCATGCCGGACCTGCGCGATTTCTTCGCCGCCGATACGCGCTGGCTGAAGCACTACGGGTTCTCGCCATACTTGTTGCCCGGCCTCGCGCAGGGCGTCGGCTGATGCGCACACTCCCATCTTCCCCCGCGCGCGGGGGAAGTCCCGAGCAAAGCGAGGGGAAGGGGGGCGTTGTCAAAGCAACGTCCAACTCGCCCCTCCGTCTCGCGGTTTCGCCGCGATCCACCTCCCCCGTATGCGGGGGAGGATACGAAGGCTTCGCACAATGAAATTCACGCTCTCCTGGCTCAAAGAGCATCTCGCGACCGATGCGAGCATCGACGCTATCGTCGAGACGATGACCATGACCGGTCTCGAAGTTGAATCCGTCGAGAACGCTGGCGAAAAGCTGAAGGCGTTCACGGTCGCGCGCATTATCAGCGCCGCGAAGCACCCGAACGCCGACAAGCTGCAAGTCTGCCAAGTCGAAACCGCGCTCGGCAATCTTGAGATCGTCTGCGGCGCGCCGAACGCGCGTGCGGGCCTCGTCACCGCGTTTGCGCCGATCGGCACGACCATTCCAGGCAGCGGCATCACCCTTGAGCCGAAGCCGGTGCGCGGCGTCGTCTCCAACGGCATGCTCTGCTCGGGCGCCGAGCTTGAACTCGACACTGACGCCGACGGCATTCTCGAACTCGATGCCGATCTCAAAGTCGGCACGCCGCTGGCCGAAGCACTCGGCCTCAACGATCCGGTGGTCGATATCGAAGTCACGCCGAACCGTCCCGATTGGCTGGGCGTCGCCGGCATCGCGCGCGATCTCGCCGCCGCCGGCATCGGCAAGCAAACGACGAAGCCCATTCTGCCAATCCCCGGCCGCTTCCCGTCGCCGACAAAAGTTGCAACCGATGATGCGCAAGCATGCCCCATGTTCGCCGGCCGCCTCATTCGCGGCGTCAAGAACGGCCCATCGCCCGCATGGCTGCAACAACGCCTGCGCGCCGTGGGTTTGCGCCCACGCAACGCACTGGTCGATATCACCAACTTCCTCTCGCTCGATCGCGCGCGCCCGCTGCACGTCTATGATGCGGCGAAACTCAAAGGCACAGTCCGCGCCCGCCTCGGCCGCGACGGCGAGAGCTTCAAGGCGCTCGACGGCAACGTCTATAACGTCACCGCCGAAATGTGCGTGATCGCCGACGACGAAAAAGTCTTAGGCCTCGGCGGCGTTATGGGCGGCGAGGAGAGTGGCTGCTCTGAAACCACCGTCGATGTGCTGGTCGAAAGCGCCTACTTCGATCCAACCCGCACGCACGCCACCGGCCGCGCCACCGGCATCATCTCCGATGCGCAATATCGCTTCGCGCGCGGTGTCGATTCCGGTTTCGTCGTGCCCGGGCTCGAACTCGCCACGCGCATGATCCTCGATCTCTGCGGCGGCGAGCCGAGCGAAATGGTCATCGCCGGTGAAGAACCAGCGCCGCCGCCGGCCATCACCTTCGATCCCGACCGCGTGCGTCAACTCGCCGGCATCGATGTGAAACCGACGCGCGTGCGCGCCGTGCTGAAAGATCTGGGCTTCGAGACCAGCGCCGAAGGCCAAAGCTCCAAGCGCATCATCGTGCAGCCGCCGACCTGGCGCCGCGATGTCGAAGGCAGCGCCGATCTCGTGGAGGAGGTCGCGCGCATCGAAGGCTTCGACAAATTGCCATCGCTTGCGCCCCCGCGCGCCGTCGGTTTCCGCCCGCCGCCCGCCAGCGTCGGCGAAAGCCGCACGCGCCTCGCGCGCCGCGCCGTTACATCGCTCGGCTATTATGAAGCGATCACCTGGAGCTTCTGTTCGCGGGCGCAAGCGCAAGCGTTTGGCGGCGGGGCAGAGGAGATGCTCGTCTCCAACCCGATCGCCTCCGATCTCGATTGCATGCGCCCCACCGCGCTGCCGCAGCTGCTCGCCGCAGCGCAAGCCAACGCCAATCGCGGCTTCGATGACGCGCGCCTGTTCGAAGCCGGCCCCGCTTATGGCAACACCAACGAAGGCGGCCAGCAGCGCACCGTTTGCGCCGTCTGGCAGGCGCGCCCGCCGCGCCACTGGCGCGCCGCGCCGCAGCCCGACATCTTCGACATCAAGCGCGATCTCTTGATCGTGCTCGAAGCCCTCGGCGCGCCCGTCGGCTCACTACAAACGTCGAGCGACGCGCCCGCGCATTGGCGCCCCGGCCGTACCGGCGCCCTGAAGCTCGGTCCGAAAGTTATCGCGTACTATGGCGAAGTCCATCCGCGCGCGTTGAAAGCCATCGGCGTCGAAGCGCCGGCTTTGGCGTTCGAAATCTTCCTCGACGCTTTGCCCGCACCGCGCGCGAAGGGGAGAACAAAGCCGCCGCTGGAGAAGCTCGATCTGCAACCGCTGACCCGCGACTTCGCCTTCGTTGTCGATGATGGCGTCAGCGCCCAAGACGTCGTCCGCGCCGCCTACGGCGCCGATAAAGCGCTCATCGCCGATGTCGCGTTGTTCGACGTCTATCGCGGCGAACGCATGAGCGCCGGCAAGAAGAGCCTGGCCATCGAAGTCACGCTGCAGCCCCGCGAAAAAACGCTGACGGATGCTGAGATCGAAGCGGCGAGCGCGAAGATTGTGACAGCCGTCGCGAAGGCGACGGGCGGAACGCTGCGGGGTTAGGTTGCGGCAGATTCGGTCGCTTCCACTTTCTCGATCTCGCCATCGATGAACGCCACGAACGCGCTGCCAAAGCGCATGCGCGCGCCGTTCTTCCACCAGGCGCGGACACCAGGTCCATCAAGCCAAAAGCGAAGGACCGCCTGCGCCTCCGTCCAATCCTCATCGCTCAGCGTTTTCATGCGCAATTGAACCTGAATTGCCGAGAAGAACCAGAACGCCTTAAGGCACATATTCGAGAAACGATGGCGCTCGACTTCGGTAAGCGTGGCTCCGGTACGACCTCGCATCAGCAAATCCATAAGTTCAGGACTTGCGATCAGCGGGTCGATGAAATCGGTAAGCAATTTGGTGGAAGCGAGTTTGTTGGCGACAGTGGTTGCGCGCGCCTCATTGCGCGCTTGATTTGCCAGATAAATGAGCGACACGACGACGCCGAGCGCGGCGATGGTTTCTGCGATGGCCGCCGCCGCTTCCCAACTCATCGGTCACCCTCGAACGAATCATAAGAGATGTTTGCGGTCGGCATCGTTTCGAAGCTCCGCCAGCGCCGCATTCCGCGCCACCACACCGCGCCCAGCGCCAACCAGCGCATCCACCATCTCACGCGGCAGTGAAACCGCCGTCGGCGCATCGTAGAGCGCTTCGTATTCTTCCGGCGTCATGTCGCGGAAGGTGATCACGTCCATGCTGACGCTAATGTCGTCGCAGCGCCAACCCGCCGCGAAGCGCGCGTTCACCGGCTGCGCGCAGCGCCATTCGCGCAAATCGCTCTCATACTCAGCCAAGCTTTCGCGCCACACATCGACCAGCGCGCGCTTGGAAACCTCGGTCGCCACGTCGACGGGCGAATACATCATCTCATAAGCGCCGATCGCGTCCGTGCCTTCCTGCTGGAACGTGCGCGGCCGGATGTATTCGGCGTTCACCACCACAAACACGATGCGCCGCGCCTGCAACACGTCGCGCGTCAGCAGCGGGGCAGGCGCGCCTTCCGCGTCGCGCATCACTTGCAAGCTCAAGAGCCCGAGATTGTCCGCCACGCCGCCATCGCTCAGATGGACGTAACGCTGCGCCGCGCGCGTGTCGCCGCGATAGTTCAAAAACGCCCGTGCCGTTTGGCGTACATTCTCTGACGCAGCGCGATCGGCCAGAACGCGCGACGTCCAAGCCGGCGGCCCATCGCAGCGCGCAGCGAAGCTCTCCACCAGTTCCGGCCGGAACGCGACGGGTGCGGCCATCGATGCCGCCACCGCATCGGCCACACGCACGGCGCGGACATCACTGCAAACGCCGTCGAAGAAAAACTGTGTGAACGCGAATGGCGTCGCATTGTAGAGATCGGTCGCGTTCAGCACCACGCGCGGCCCGGCGCCCAAATCGCCCAAAGTCGCGCCGCCATACACATTCTCATTCAGCCAAGCCGCCACTTGCGTCGGCCCGTTGAAGCCGCCGCGCAGCGCGCCAGCTAAGCCGAGCGGCGAGCTCGGCGTACGCACGCGCCAGTCGCGTGCGAGGTAAGCTGCGTCGAACGTGTCGAGACCCGCGTCGCCATGCAGCCCGTAATACGCCGCCAGTACCGAGCCGCCGGACACCGAACTGATCAGCGCGATGTGCTCGGTGAGCGGCCGCCCATCGCGCCCAGGCGTGTCGCGCAACCCTTGCAGCACGCCCAGATGAAACGAAGCCGCCCGCGCACCGCCGCCCGAAAGCGCCAGTACGATCAAATCTTCGCCGACAGGCACGCGCCCGCCGACGTCCGCGCGTATTCCGCCCAATGGCGTATTGATCGGCGGCGCGGCCGTCGCACACGCCGTCAGCGCCAACGTCAGGATGAGAGCCGAAATCCGCATGCCCGCACTCCCGCACGGGCCGCGCCGCAAGGCAAGCGTGATCGTTTACCGCGAGCGCGCGGCCACGCGCTCGGCTTCGCGCAGCGCGCGCAACACATTGCCGCCGGCGAGCCCGGCCAAATCGCGATCATTCCAGCCGCGCCGCATCAGTTCGGCGAACAGGACCGCATAACCATCGACGCCTTCCATGCCGACCGGCAGGAACGGCACGCCGTCATAATCGGCGCCGAGCCCAACCGCGCCGCGCCCGGCGATGCGCGCGATATGTTCGATGTGATCGGCGATGACGCCCGCATCGATCTGCGGCCGCGGATTGGCTGCGACCCAAGCCGCGACGCCCGTCGTCACCGCTTCCGGATTGCCAGGATTGAGCGCTTGCAGACGAGCCTGCTCGCCCAAGCGCTCCGCGCCCCAGTGCCAGACTTCAGTAGAAGTGAACGCCGGAAAGAAATTCACCATCACCACGCCGCGATTGCGCCGCACGAGTTGCAGCACGTCATCGGGGACATTGCGCGGATGCGGCGTTACGGCAAACGCAGACGAGTGCGAGAAAATCACCGGCGCCCGCGTAATCGTCAACACGTCGCGCATCGCATCGGCGGAGACGTGGCTGAGATCAACTAGCATGCCGATCCGGTTCATCTCGCGGATCACCTCTTCGCCAAACGGGGAGAGACCGCCATGCTGCGGCGCAGCCGTCGCGCTATCGACCCAGGCGATCGTCGTCGAGTGCGTCAGCGTCATGTAAAGCACGCCGGCTTCGCGGAATTCGCGCAGCGTCTCCAGCGAGCCATTGATCGCCTCGCCACCTTCCATGCCAAACATTGAAGCGATACGGCCGGCGCGATGTATGCGCGTGATGTCGGCTGCGCTGCCGGCAAACTCGAACGTCTCGGGGTAAGCGGCGATGATGGCCCGCGTCAGCGCAATCTGTTCGCGCACGGCTTGCGTCGCCGCCGCGCCCTGCAACGAGGCCGGCACATAGACCGACCAGAACTGCCCGCCGACGCGTCCGGCGCGCAATCGTGGAATGTCCGTGTGCAGCGGTGGCGTCAGCAGCCGTGTGTCGCTGTTGAGATCGACATTGGCGAGCTCGTTGCCGTGATCGTCGCGGATCGCCCACGGCAGGTCGTTATGGCCGTCGATGATCGGCGCGATGCGCACGATGCGATCGAGCCGGGCGAGTTCCGCCGCGGTGGGCGGCGCGACTTGCGCGAAGGCTGGCGTTGCGAAAAAGGCGAGGGCGGCGAGAACTGAGATGAGGCGCATGCGTGGCACGGTATTCAACGCGCCACGCACTGTCACCCCGTCAAGCTCGATTTGGTCCGCTTACGGCGCGACCCATGCGTGCGAGCCGGTATTGTTGGCTTCATTGCTTTCGTTGTTGGTCGCGCCGGCGTCTGCGACGAAGTCGAACTCATAGGTTTGGCCCGACGTCCAACCCGCGCCCGCAAACCACGGCAGCGTGTGATTGTAGACGTGCCCCGGCTGGATCGCCGGCACTTGCACGACGAGGCGATTGGGATAGGCCGCGTCCGTGTACTGCGCCAGGTACGCCGCCGGAATGTCGGCGCAGCCGCCTTCCTGGTTCGGGCGGTGACAGTCCACCGTCACCACGGACGGCAGCGACGCTGACGTGCCGATGTTGCGCACCGACACGACGCCGTGCGCGATGCGCGACGGGATCGGGATGAGATCGATCGTGCGCGCGACCAGGCGGCCCGAAGCAGCGGGGGGCGGCGTGCGTGCGATGGTTTGCGCGTTGGCGACAGCGACGCTGATTCCGAAATACGAAACTGCAGCAATCATGATGCAGGCGAAGGTAGACGTTTTCATCGCTTTCTCCCGAAAGACAAAAGCCCTCAGTTCAACGTTAGGACCGTCGCGCGTGAGGCGCAGTGACAAGCGTCACGCGCTCACAAGCCAAACCATCCCGGCGCCGCGATCAGCGCAGTCAGCGCGAAACAGCTCACTATGGCGACGGCCAGAACAAAGGCATGCAGCGGTCTCATGCTGCTCAGGTAGGGAGGGGAGTGGGAAACGTGCGTGACGATCGTCACGCGGGCGTCAAAGCCCGTACGCCGCCTTCATCTCCGTGTCTTTCGCGGCGACCTGCTTCGCCAAATCGACGATCACTTTCGCCTGCTTCCAGGTGGCGTCATCGAGCATCTTGCCATCGACGAGTGCGACGCCTGTTCCATCCGGCATCGCCGCGATCATGCGCAGAGCGAGTTTCACTTCGTCCGGCTCCGGCGTGAACACTTTGCGCGCAATGGCGATTTGGCTTGGATGCAGCGTCCAGGCGCCGACGCAGCCCATGAGGTAAGCATTGCGGAATTGTTGTTCGCATGCGGCTGCGTCAGCGAAATCGCCGAACGGGCCGTACATCGGTTTGAGCCCATGCATCACGCAAGCATCGACCATGCGCGCGAACGTGTAGTGCCACAAATCTTGCTGCGCGCTCTCCCGCGGCGCGTCGTCCGCATTCGCATCCGAGAGCACGCGATAGCCCGGATGACCACCGCCGATGCGCGTCGTCTTCATCTTGCGCGACGCGGCGAGATCGGCAGGGCCTAAACAAATGCCATGCATGCGCGGGCTCGCGCCAGCGATGGCTTCCACATTCGCGACACCCTGCGCCGTCTCTAAAATCGCGTGCAGCAGGATCGGCTTCTTCAAGCCATGCTTGGCTTCGAGCAAAGCCAACAGCTGATCCATGTAGTGGATGTCCCAAGGCCCTTCGACCTTCGGGACCATGATCACGTCCAGCCGGTCGCCCAATTCGCCGACCAATGTCGTCACGTCATCAAGATGCCACGGCGAGTTGAGCGCATTGATGCGCGACCAGAAGCCGACGCCGGCTTTGGCGAAATCGAAACTCTTGCCCATCGCGACAGCGCCAGCGCGCGCCGCGTCCTTAGCGTCGGCGGGAATCGCGTCTTCAAGATTGGCCAGCACGACATCGACTTGCCCCGCCAGCTCGGGGACCTTGGCGCGAAGCTTTTCTTGATGCGGCGGTACGAAATGGATCGACCGCTCCAGCCGCACCGGCAGCTCCTGCAGCGGGGCGGGGGCGCCGCTCGCCAGGGGCGAGAAAAACTGTCGGGGCGGCTTGGTCACTGTGCTTGATCCTGTTCTGTTCGCATCCGCAGCATGATATGCGCCGTCCTTCAGCGCAATCCGGCACTTCGCCCTGGCGCTTTACCTTGAAGCAAGGGGCGGGGAGGCTATTGTCCGGCGCTTCCGGCGGGCTCCCGCCGCGTGGGTCCACCAAACCGTGTTGCGCACCTATCTCGACTTTGAAAAGCCGGTCGCCGAGATCGAAGCCAAGATTGAGGAGCTTCAGGCCCTGGCCGAAGCTTCCGGCGCTGACGCGATCAGCCAAGGCGTTGAACTCTCGCGCTTGAAGACCAAAGCCGAGAGCCAACTCGCGCTCATCTATTCCAAGCTCGACGCCTGGCAGAAGACGCAAGTCGCCCGCCATCCCGAGCGTCCGCGCTTTCGCGATTACGTCTCCTCGCTCGTCACCGATTTCATCGAGCTTTCCGGCGATCGCAATTACGGCGAAGACGCCGCCATCCTAGGCGGCACCGGCAAATTCCTGGGCCGCCCCGTCGTCGTGCTCGGCCACGAAAAGGGCCGCACGACACAAGAGCGCTTGAAGCACAATTTCGGTATGGCGCGTCCCGAAGGCTATCGCAAAGCCGTGCGCCTGATGGATCTCGCTGACCGCTTCTCGCTTCCCGTCGTCAGCTTCGTCGATACGGCTGGCGCCTATCCTGGCATCGGCGCCGAAGAGCGCGGCCAGGGTGAAGCGATCGCGCGAAGCACCGAACGCTGCCTCACGCTTGGCGTGCCGATGGTGGCCGTGATCGCGGGCGAGGGCGGCTCTGGCGGCGCAATCGCTATCGCGGCGGCCAACAAAGTGCTGATGCTTGAACACTCGATCTATTCGGTGATCAGCCCCGAAGGCGCCGCCTCGATCCTTTACAAGAAAAAAGACGGCGACGAGCCGAAGCCTGATCGCGTCAAAGACGTCGCCAATTCACTGAAGATCACCGCGCAAGATTTGCTCGAACTCAGCGTCATCGACGACATCATCCAAGAACCCATGGGCGGCGCCCACCGCGAACCCGCCGCCGCCATCGCCAGCGTCGGCGCCGCCGTCGCCGCCGTGCTCGACGATTTCGTCGGCCTCACCCGAACCGAAATCCGTCATCAGCGTCGTGATCGGTTTTTGGCGATCGGCAGATTTGAAGACGGCGTCGCGCCGGGCGTTTGAGCCATTCATCTTGCGCTCAGGCTCTACGGTGCTCAGATAAGCAGCATCCCACCGGAGGCCGCCCTCATGTCCGATAAAAATCCCATCTCCCGCCGCGCCGCAGCCCTTGGCCTCGCCGCCAGCGCGCTCGCGCCCGCGACGGCGTTTGCGCAAGAGCCGCAGACTTATTCCGAGGATGAGATACTTGCTGCTGCGCAGCGTTTCTTCGGCGCCGGCGCCGAAGGTCTGGCCACCGTTGTCAGCCGCGTGTTCGATGAGCTTGGTCGGCCGAACGGCTACATTGAAGGCAATGAAGGCTCTGGCGCCATCGGTGTCGGCCTGCGCTATGGCGACGGGCGCTTGCGTTTCAAAGGCCGGCGCAGCGTCACGCGCGTTTACTGGCAGGGGCCCTCGATCGGCTTCGACACCGGCGGCAACGCCTCGCGCGTGTTCACGCTGGTTTACGGCACGACCAACCCGGATAGCATCTTCCAGCGTTTCCCGGGCGTCGATGGATCGGCCTATTTCATCGGCGGCGTCGGCGTGAACTATCAGCGCCGCGATCACATCACGCTCGCGCCGATGCGCGCTGGGGTCGGGTTCCGCCTCGGCGCCAATGTCGGCTATCTGGCCTATTCGCGCCGGCGTCGCATCAACCCATTTTGATAAAGTTCTGATCGCATCGGCGCCATAATTGTGGTGCGTTCTCTCCGATAGGGGAGAACCACCATGAGCGTACGTTGGCTGGCGGCTGCGGCTGTCCTTGTTATGGCAACCTCGGCGGTCGCACAGACCAAGCGTCCGCAGGAGCCGGTGGTGACGCCGGTTTGGGATCAACTCGAACGCTTCGCCAGCGAAACTGAGTTCCAGCGCTATCTGCAAGACTTCCAGCGCGCCGCCGGCCATTTGCGCCGCCGCGACTATGGCGCAGCCGATGGCTTTGCCCCTCCCGTGCCGCCGCCGCCACCACCACCGCCACCGCCGCCTCCGTCAGCGCCGATGGCTGGCGCGGCCGCGGCCGAGAGCGGCATCATCGTCACCGGCTCTGCGCAGCCGTCGAGCGGCGAGCCGTCCTCGATCACCAACACGCAGACGCAAGGCGTCGACGAAGGCGGCATCGTCAAACAGATCGGCCGCTTCTTGGTCGTGCTGCAAGACGGACGCTTGTTCGTCGTCGATACGCGCGCCGGCCCAGAGCAAAACGGCCTCGCGCTCGCTAACCGCACCAACGTCTATCGCTGGCGCGGGCAGGACACTTGGTTCGACGAAATGCTGACCAGCGGCAATCGCGTGCTGGTCGCCGGTTATTCCTATCGCGAGCGCGCCTCTGAAATCACCGTGCTGACGCTGAGCGACGATGGCCAGCTGACGCGCGAAGCGACGTACTACATCAGCTCGAACGATTATTACGACGTCGAGAATTACGCCACGCGCCTCGTCAACGGCAATCTCGTCATCTACACGCCGCTCGACCTCTCATCGCTCAACGCCATGCGTCCGGTGCAATGGCCGCTGGTGCGCCGCTGGATCCGCGACGGCGACAATCGCGCCGTCACCACCGCCGGCCGGCCGCTGTTCGATGCGCAAGACATCTACAAGCCGGTGCAAAGCCTGCATCAGCCGACGGTGCACTCAGTCTCCGTCTGCCCGCTCGGGAACGTCCGCGCCGGCGACGAGTTCGAGTGCCGCACCACCGCGTTCGTTGGTGGCGGCGAGCGCGAGTTTTTCGTCTCGACGTCGGATATCTATCTCTGGGTCACACCGCAACCATGGGATGACGCCTTGCCCGCCTGCGATCGCGCCGAGAGCTTGCCCGCTACGCTCTATCGCGTACCGCTCGACAATTCCGCGCCCTCCGCGCTCTTTGCGCGTGGCGTGCCGATGAACCAATTGGCGCTCGACGCGTCCGGCACTGAATTCCGCGCGCTGCTCAATCAAGACACGCGCGACTGCGGCACGAGCCAGCGCGACGATCTCAACGTCTCATACTTCCGCGCGCCCTTCACCGCGTTTGGCACGCGCCCGCGCCAAGCGCCGCAATCGAGCTATACGCGCACGCCAAGCCCCGGCGGTCGCGCTTACGAAGTGCGCTACACCCAAACCCACGTCGTCTATGGCGGCCGGCAAAGCCGAACCTCGTCACCACCCGGCGAGAACGCTGAGCCGCTGACCGGCCGCGTGATCGCCGTGCCGCTCGATCGCCCGCGCGCCTCGACCACGCTCACAGCGCCGCACAACATTATCCGCGTCGAGCGCGCCGGCGGCGACATCGTGCTCACCGGCTATCGCACCGATGCGGGTCTCTCAGTGTCATTGCTCGATCTCAACGGCCGCCCGCGCATCACGCAAACGCAGCTGCTGCAGAACCGCTACGAATCCGAAGGCCGCAGCCACGCCTTCAACGCACTCGTGCGTCCGGAAGGGGATGGCATTATGGGGCTGCCGACGGTGACGCGCGTTAAAGAAGGCAATCGTTGGCATTGGCGCTCTGGGGCGTCCGACATCAGCTATCTCACGCTGAGCGCCGCGGGCCAGCTCGCCGACGCCGGCACGCTGAACGCCGATCCGAATGCGCGCGATCCGAGCTATCAGTGCGAAGTCTCGTGCGTTGATTGGTACGGCAACACGCGCGCGCTCTTCATCGGCAACCGCGTGTTCGGTTTATCGGCGACGGAGTTGATTGAAGGCGCGCTTGAAAACGGCCGCGTTGTCGAACGCCAGCGTCTCAATCTCTCGCGCCCACCTGCGTAGCGCAAAAGTTCCCAGGGAACTTTCGCAGTCAAGAAGCGCGCTTCATTCGATGGAGTGCGACTGCTTTGTCACATGTCGCATCCAAGCGCAGGTCATCTGCGACACCTTGGACGGGCCTTAACTCATCGGCGTTCAAATGCTTCCGCGGGGATCAATTGCATCACCCAAGGGACTTACCATGAATTTGAAATCCACTCTGGCGCTCACCGCGCTTCTCGCTGGCGGCGCTGTCGCCGTCCCAGCCGCGGCTGACACGCGCGACATTTATGTTCGCGGCGATATCGGCGTCACCGTCGAAGGCGAACTCGAAGTTATCGAAGAAGCGGACATTGACGACGAAGAGATGGCCGCGATCGGCATCGGCCGCGGCTTCGAGAACGGCTTCCGTCTCGAAGGCGAGTTCGCTTATCGCGACAACCAGTTCGAAGAAGACGTGGCGCTCGGCGCCGTCGCTGAAGCCAAAGCGATCTCGCTGATGGCCAACCTGTTCTACGACTTCAACCGTCACGGCAGCCTGCAACCGTATATCGGCCTCGGCGTCGGCGCGGCGCAGATCGAATCCGAAGGCAGCGGCGTGCTCTTCGGTTGGGACGACGAATATACCGGCGTGGCCTATCAGGGGCTCGTGGGCGTCAATTGGCAGTTCCACCAAAACTGGAGCGCCGATCTCGGCTATCGCTACTTCGTCGTGCCGGACGCCGAATTTGACGGCGTTGTCGACATCACGCCCACCGCCTTCGAAGGCGATTATACCCACGAAGCGGTAACGCTCGGATTGCGCTACACGTTCGGCTCACCGGCGCCTGCGCCAGTTGCGGCGGCGCCGCCGCCGCCGCCGCGTCCGGCGCCCGCGCCGCAACCGCAGCCGCAAGCACAAGCGTGCCCGGTCTCGGAGTTCGTCGTGTACTTCGAATGGGATCGCTCGGCGCTCAATCAAGCGGCGCTTGAAACCGTCGACGCCGCCACCGCGCGCGCACGTCAGTGCAACGTGAACTCGGCTGTGGTCGTCGGCCATACCGATACGTCGGGTTCGCCGGCCTACAATGAAGAACTCTCGGAGCGTCGTGCATCTATCGTGCGCGATGCGATGGTGGCCCGCGGCTTTGCGGCCGGCGCCATTCGCACTGAAGCCCGCGGCGAAGGCGCGCTCGCGCGTCCGACCGCCGATGGTGTCCGCGAACCGCTGAACCGCCGCACGGCGGTGACGATCAGCTTCCGCTAACACTGAAGCCCGTTCGAACCAAAGCTGGAGGCGGCGGAGCTCAAACTCCGCCGCCTCTTTCTTTGCGCTACTCCGTCGGTGCGCGCTTGGCCTTGGCGTCATGCGCCTTTTGCGCGCGTTCGTGACGCTCGCGAAACTCCTCCGCAAACGCCGAAGCCAGAATACCAGTCGGCATCGCCACGATGCCGATGCCTGCGAGCGCGACAATGCCGGCCGCAACGCGCCCCCACGCCGTTTCAGGATAGACGTCGCCATAACCGACAGTCGTCAGAGTCACGATCGCCCACCAGAGCGAGCGGATGATCGAGCCGAACGCCTCGGGCTTCTCTTCGCCTTCAATGAAATAGAGCATCATCGCCGCGATATAGAGTTGCGCCGCCGCGACGCAGAGCGCGGCCAGCAACGGCGCCCAAGCGCGCTTCACTGCCGAGCCGACAATCGCAAACGCCGGCACGTAGCGCGCCAGCTTGAATAAGCGGAAGAGGCGCAAGGCCCGCAACGCCGCTAGCCACCCGCCCGCCGCCTGCGGGTAAAACAGAATAACGATCAGCTCCGGCAGAAACGCCAGCACGTCGGCAATGGTGATCGGCTGCGCTAGAAATTTAAGGCGCCCTACGACACCTTTGTGCGCCGGGTTCTCGCCCTCGGACCAAAAGCGCAGCGCGAACTCCGCCGCGAACACCCACACCACGATCAGATTGATCTGCGCCACGATCCCGCGCACCCACGGCTCAAGCGTCGTGTCGGCGCGCGCCGCTTCGGTTTCCAGCGCAAGCGAGAAGAGGCTGACGATCACCAGCAGAATGATCGTCGCCGAGAAAGCGTTGATGCCGCCGGGCTGATCCGGCTCCAGCCAGTCGTGCACATACGCCTTCGCCGTGGCGTGCTTGCGCTTGATCAACGGCATAGCGGCTCCTTGAGCCCCGTCATTAGCGCCGCGCCGACTTTACCCGCAAGCTCGTTCAGCCAGGCGTTGCGAGCTTCAAGCCCACCACACCCGCAACGATCAGCGCAATACACGCCAAGCGCATGGCGTTTGCGCTTTCGCCAAAGAGGTATAGCCCAGCGATCGCAGCGCCCACCGCGCCGATGCCGGTCCACACCGCGTACGCCGTGCCGATCGGCAGCGTCTTCACCGCCCAGCCGAGCAGCACCATCGAGATCACGAGCGAGATCACGGTGAAACCTGTCCACCATGGCTTGGAGAAGCCCTCGGAATATTTGAGCCCGATCACCCAGCCGATCTCAGCGACGCCCGCGAGCCCCAGCAACACCCAAGCCTGCATCGAAAGCGCTCCTACTTCGGGCGCCCGTCGAGCAGTGCAAGCAGGCCCAAAAACGAAACGACCGTGAACCAGATGAAGATGCAGATGGCCGCGATCCAGACCAGCAGCAGGATCGGGAAGCCAATCAGCATGATCGTCAGCATCCAGCCGATCAAGCAAAGGATGGCGATGCCGATCGACCACCAGAACGCCGTGAACCAAATGCGCACCTGATAATCCAAGTGCGAACGCGCCAACGGCCCCGCGCCCTCGCGCGACGCAATCGCCACGATCACGCCGACCAGCGCGAAAATCGCGAAGCTCGGAATGCTCAACAGATAGAACACGTAAACCGCGAGCGCCGAGAGCCGGCCGGGCTGTGAGGGGAGAGGTGCGCTGGTCATCCTACCGCAACGAGATGGCGCCAGAGCGGTTCCAACGCAAGACTTGCGTCACTTCTTCTTCGCCAGCGGATGCTTGGTTTCCACCAGGGTTCTTAACCGTCCCTCGGCCACGTGCGTGTAAATCTGCGTCGTCGCGATATCGGCGTGGCCGAGCAGCGTCTGCACCGTGCGCAGATCAGCGCCGCCTTCAACCAAGTGCGTTGCAAACGCGTGGCGCAGCACGTGCGGGCTGACGCGCGTCGGATCGATGCCGGCTTTCACCGCCGCCGTCTCCAGCATTTGCCCGACGCGCCGGCGCGTCAGCTTGCCGTCCGCCGCGCTTGTGCTGGGAAATAGCCATCGCGCAGCACGCTCACGCGCCGCTTCCGCTTTCGGCAGCGCCGCTGTGCGCGCGGCCAAGTGCGCATCGAGTGCGGCGAGGGCCGGGCCGCCGAGCGCCACCAAGCGCTCTTTGCCGCCTTTGCCTTCGATCACCATGTGCTCTTGGCCCGGCTTCGGCGCCATGCGCAGCGGCAACGACACAAGCTCGCTCACGCGCAATCCAGCGCCATAGAGTAACTCAATGATCGCCTTGTCGCGCGGCGACTCCGCCGCCGCGATCAGCCGCTCGATCTCCTCCACCGAAAGCGTCTTCGGCAGCGACCGCGCGCGCTTGGGCGCATCGAGGCGCGATGTCGGATCGTCAGCCCGTATGTTCTCGCCGAGCAGGAAGCGATAGAACTGCCTGAGCGCTGAAATCCGCCGTCGCGCCGTCGCCGGCGCGAGACCGCGTCGGCCCATCTCCGCCACATACGCCTCGATCGTTTCAGCGCTCGCGTCCTTCAGCCCGCCGCGCACGCCGCCGCGCGCATCCTCCAGATCGCGCGCGTACGCATCCAGCGTATTCGCCCGCGCCCCGCGCTCGGCGGAGAGCATTTCCAGAAACGCCTCGATCAAAGCGGAATCGCTCATGCGCGCATCCTAGCGGCTTTGCGCGGCCAGCGAGCGGTCAATCATGGCGGCCAGCACTTGCGGATCGTGCCACGGCACGTCGTGCAGCGCGGTGCGCAAGTAAGGGCTATCGGTGTCCCGCGCCCATTCATTGGGAAACAGCGCCGCATACTCATGCGTGCGCGGCGGCGGCGGCGGCGGCGGTTGGCCGCTGAGTGCGGCCATGAACACAGCGGAGAGGTCAACGCCGAAACAGGTGAGGTGGCCTGTGGGCATCAGGCGCGGGTTGATCTCGATGAAGTGCGCTTTGCCCTCGGGATCGACGATATAGTCGAAGCCTGAAAAGCCGTTGAGGCCGTACTCCTCGAAGAGCTGAAACGCGTGCCGCACGATGTCGTCGCGGTGATCATGCAAGGCAACGCTGGTGGCGCCGTTCTCCGTCGAGCAGCGATGCTTCACGAAGCTGAAGCCCGCCAGCGGCCGCCCAGAAACGCCGCTCACCGTCGCGCCGTACACCGTGCCCGGCACAAACTTCTGCAGCACGAAGGTGGCGTTGCGCGGGTGGGGCTGAGGTTGCGCCAGCGCGCCCGCGAGCGCTTCCCGGTCGCGGCAAATGCTAACGCCGTGGCCAGACGCAAAGCCGTCGCGCTTCACCACTACCGGATAGCCATGCGCGGCCGCGAACGCCTCTGCGTCGGCGAGCCCAGGATTGGCGACGCAGGGCGGCGCAGGGCAGAGCTGGCGATGCTGCTGTGCGACGATGAAATCGGAATCGGACGCCAGTAAACGCGCAGTCGGCGCGTTTGGCATCGAACGCACCATCATCGTCCGCGTGGTCTCGCTAGTCTCGAGTTGATCCATGCGCGTGACGAACTTGGCCAAAGCGGCGAACGCCAAATCGTCGCCCGGCAAAACAGCATGCGCGCCGAAGTCCTCGGCCAGCGCCCGCAGCACTGACGGCATCGCCCGGAAGAGGTCATCGACGGGCATGATGATGTCTGCAGCTTTGAAGCGCGTCAGCGCCGCGTAACTGCCCGGCGGCGCGACGACGCACACGTCAGCGCCGCACTTGGTCAGCGCCGCGGCCGTTCTCGGCGGCGCGGCCCAGTTGGTCGCCGTGCACAAAATGCCGAGCCGCTCGGCCATGAACTCCCCCTGTCGTCAGCACTAGCAGCGCCTCCGAGCGGGAACAATTCTACCTGCGCTCCGTTCGCAAACAAAGGAGCCCCCATGACCAACGACGCTGAAATCCGCGAGAAATTCTGGAAGCATCTGAAGTCCGAGCGCACCATCATGATCCGCCTGATCAACGATCCGAGCGCCACGCTCAGCCGATGACGGCCCCTCGAAGGCGACGATGAGAGCGGTCCGATCTGGATCTTCTCATCTAAGGACACCGACTTCGTCCGCGCCATTAACGGCAGCGCGCGGGTGATGACGCAATTCGTATCCAACGGGCACGAACTGTTTGCCTGCTTCGATGGCGATATCAGCCTGAACAACGATCGCGCCATGATCGAGAAGCTCTGGAACCCATGGGTCGCCGCATGGTTCGAAGGCGGCAAGGATGATCCGAAGCTTCAATTACTCCGCCTCGACCCCGGCCACGCGCAAATCTAGGCTCAACGAAAACAGCCTGTTCGCCGGCGTGAAAATGCTGCTCGGCGCCGATCCGAAGAAAGACTTTGCGGACAAGGTCGCCGACGTGAACCTGGGCAACAGCCGGCCGAGCTAGGATTCCTCGTCGAAGTACGAGCCTAGATCCATCGACATATGCGGGACACCGATGATGTGAACATCATCGGTGTCCAACTTATAGAAGATGAGATGAGTGCCTTGCGGAAAGCTGCGATAGCCGCGCGCGATCTCGTCTCGTGGACGGCCCGCCGTTGGATGTTCGGCGAGCCACTGAAAACGTTTCAGGAGGTCTCCAGTGTAGCGACGTGCCTGCGCTTCACCCCGCTTCTCGGAGGTATATGCGCCGATCGTCTCCAGGTCTCGCAACGCTGCGCGCGCGATCCGGTAGCGTTTCATTTTCTGGCGCGAGCCTTGGCGCCCTGCATGATGCTATCGACTGTTACGTTATCGACGAATTCGCCACGCGCCGCTTGCGCCGCGCCCTCCGCCAAGTGCGTGCGGAGCGCCTCGAGCTTCTGGCTACGCTCTTCCAGTTCGCGCAGCGCAGCCCGCATGACATCGCTAGCGGACGCATAGCGGCCGGAGGCGACTTCGCGTTCGATGAAGTCTTCCCAATGCGGGCCAAGCGTCAGAGAGGTCGAAGCCACGGGTGCAAACTCCAGTATTCATTTTGAATATATCGCTGGAGCTAGCCTACGGCAAGCTTCCTTAGCTCGCCGGCGCCCCAGCCAGGATCGCCTCCACCGCGATCCGGCGCGCGTCGTCGTCGAGGCGCAAGCCGCGCAGCGCGCGGATGATCCGTTCTAGCGATTCCGCGTCGAGCCGCGCGGGTCCGCCCTCGCCGGCGGCGACGACGGCGAGCAAGGCGCCTTCGCCGATCGCGCCGCGCTCAACCGCGCTCGCGAGCGCCAGCATCGCGCCGGACTCCGCGCGCGCCCCGCCTTGCGGCGCATTGGCCAATACGAACGCTTGTGTCGGCCCGTTCACAGGCGCGCCGAGTGCGGCGAGGATCGCCACATCGCGCGCAGCGGCGCGCGGTTGGCCGGCGCCGCGATCGATGCGGCGTTGCAGCGCCATCGTGCCTTGTTCGCCGCGCGCGCCAGTCATCGCAACCAAGGCCGCATCGAGTGGCGCGAGCACTGCTTCGTCGGCCCCGGCTTGGCGGGCGCTTGCGATCAGCCGGGTGCCGTTAGCGACATCGCCATTGAGCAGGGTGGCGCGCGCGAACAACACGGCCGCCGCAACATCCGGCGCCGTTTGCAGGGTGGAGATTTCGCGCTGGAAGAAGCGCGACACCGCCGCGAACTCAGCTGGCGCGCTCGCTTGGCGCAATGCGTCAGCGATCGCCGAGGTCGTTTCTAGCGCCGACACCGCGCCCGCTTCCGAACCCGCAGCCGCAGGCGGCGGCGTCACCGTTGCGATACGCCGCAAGGAAGCGACTACAGCCGGCAAGCCGGACGTGATCTCGGCCGGCGTCGCCGCCAATATTGGGCGCGTGTCGGCCGCTGACAACGCGCCGCGCCGGAAGGCAAGCCAAGCCGCTTGCGCGCGTTGCGGTTGCGGCGCGGCGTCGGCGCGGGCGAGCGCGATTAGCGCTAGCGTGGAAGAGTCGTTCAGCGCGTTCGGACCGGGCCGCAAGCCAGCCGCCATGGAAAGCTGTGCGGCGAGCGAATTGTCGTAGCGCGCCGCTGGCGGCCGCGCTGCTGGCGCGCCGCCTGCAGCGGCAATCGCGCCGGTATACCAGGCATCCGCCGCATTTTGCGCGCGCGCGAACTCCAGCGCCAAATCGGCTGCGGCGCGATCGCCGGTCACGGCCGCGCAATAGGCGCGCAAGCGCAGGAAAAACACAGGCGGCGTTTCACCCGCATTGGCGCCTCGGCCGCGGGCGCACGCTTCAGCGCGGCGTCCGCGCGCCAGTTCGGCCTGCGCCGCAAACATCGCGATGCCCGGATCGTTCAGCGACGCGCCCGCGCCTGACGCCATCGTCGCCAGTTCGTCGGCGGCGCCCATTTTGCCGAGCGCCTCGAAACGCCGTCGCACAGCTACCGTCCCATCGCCGCGCGGCGCTTCACCACCGGAGAACAGCACGCGCCGCGCCAAGCCCAATGTCGCTGGCGAGTCGTAGACTGCCGGCAGCCGATCGAAGATCACAGCCAGCACGTCCGGATCGCTGCGCGTCCACAGATCGGCGGGCAGGGCGCCGTCAGCGCGTGACAAAGCGCTCACGCTCCAGCCGTCGAGCTGGCTCAGCTCTTGGGTCTCGACCGGGCGCGGCAGATTGTTCTGGGCGAGAGCGGTCATCGGCGTGAGCGCGGTAAACGCCGCCAGCGCCAAGCTGCGGTTAAGCATGAAACTAATCCTTGAAGGCGTCTTCCAGCTCGACGCGGATTTCTTGGCGCTCGGGCGCAAGCACGTCGGACTGGCGGATAAAGAAGATGAAGGCGGCGATCACGGCGACAACGCCGAGCCCGATTGCGATATAGCCCACCTGCGGCGGTGCCCGCCGGGCGAACGAAGAGGAGCGCCGTCGTCTGCGTCGGAACATCGCCTGATTTGGCCCCTGCCGTTGCGAGCGGGCGAGAATGCCCCCAAAATGTGGCCAGTTTCTAACCGGTCCGGCGTTAACACCGTTAGCGCAGGTCCTTTTGAGGTGATTCGTGGTGCGCCCGGAGAGCAGTGACATCGGCGAGCGGGCGGACGCCGCAGCCGAACTGCGCCGCCAGGCCGCCGGGATCGCGCCGCCGCGCACCATCGCCCTGGTCGGCCTGATGGGGGCGGGCAAGACCACGATCGGGCGGCGCCTCGCCAGCGCGCTGGAGTTGCCGTTCGTCGACGCTGACGACGCCATTGTCGCCGCCGCCGGCCAATCGATCGAGGATATCTTCGCCGATCGTGGCGAGTGCGAGTTTCGCCGCGGCGAGCGCAATGTCATCGCGCGTTTGCTCGCAGGGCCCGTTCACGTGCTGGCCACTGGCGGCGGCGCTTTCGTCAATCCGCAGACGCGCGCGCTGATGAAGGAGCGCGCCATCTCGATCTGGCTGAAAGCCCCGCTCGACGTGCTGATGAAGCGCGTCACCAAGCGCGATCATCGCCCGCTGCTGAAAGAAGACGATCCGCAAGCGGTGATGGAGCGGCTGATCGAAGAGCGCTATCCGCTTTACGCCGAAGCCGATCTCACCATCGAATCCGGCGCCGGCCCCCATAACTCAGCCGTCAGCGCTATCCTCGACGCGCTGCGTGCGCATTTATCCAAGAGCGAATGACCCAAACCATCCCTGTCCGACTCGCCGCGCGTTCTTATGACATGCATATCGGCCACGGCCTGCTGGCGCGCGCTGGCGACCTGATCGCGCCGTTTGCGCCGAGCGGGCGCGTGTTTGTGGTGACCGATCGCAACGTAGCTGACGCGCATCTGCAAACATTGATCGCAGGTCTTGGCCGCCTCGATACGCGCAACGTCTTCGTGCTTGAGCCCGGCGAGCAAACCAAAAGCTTCGTCGGCCTCGAACAATTGCTCAGCGCCATGCTCGCCGTCAACATCACGCGGAAAGACCTCGTCATCGCCTTCGGCGGCGGCGTGATCGGCGATTTGGCGGGGCTGGCTGCGGGGCTGGTGAAACGCGGCGTCGATTTCGTGCAGATACCGACGACTTTGCTGGCGCAGGTGGACTCCTCAGTCGGCGGCAAAACCGCGATCGATACGCCAGAGGGCAAGAACCTCGTCGGCCTCATCCATCAGCCGCGCTTGGTGCTGGCCGATACCGATGTGCTCTCCACGCTGCCGATGCGCGAGCGCCGGGCGGGCTATGCGGAGATCGTCAAAGCCGGGCTGATCGCGGATGCGGCGTACTTCGCCTGGTGCGAAGCCAACGCCGCCGCTATCCTCGATAACGACCGCGACGCGCTCACCCACGCCATCACCACCGCCGTCGCCTTTAAGGCCGGCGTTGTCGCGCGCGACGAGACGGAGCAGGGCGAGCGGGCGCTGCTCAATCTCGGCCACACCTTCGCGCATGCGCTGGAAGCGCACGGCGGCTACAGCGCAGACCTGTTGCACGGCGAAGCCGTGGCCGCCGGCATCAGCCTCGCCTTCAAGCTCTCGGCCCAACTCGGCCATTGCGCGCCAGCCGACGCAGAGCGCGTCGCCCGCCATCTCAACGCCGCCGGCTTCATCACCGATCTCCGCCAACTTCCTGGCGCGCCGTTCAGCGCAGAAGCGCTTCTCTCCCTCATTGCCAGCGACAAGAAAGCCGAAGCGGGCCGGCTCACCTTCATCCTCGCGCGCGCCATCGGCGGCGCTTTCATTGACAAGGACACGCCAGCAGACGCCGTCCGCGCGCTTCTGCAAGCAGAAACACAAACATGATGACCACCTCGCTCATTGCCGCGGCCCTCGTGATCGTTGGCCTCATCCTGCTCAACGCGTTTTTCTCCGCCGCCGAAACCGCGCTCACCGGCGCCTCGCGCGCGCGCATGGCGACGTTGGAGCGTGAGGGCGACAAGAAAGCCGCGCGCGTCAACAAGCTCAACGAAAACCGCGAGCGCATGATCGGCGCGGTGCTGCTCGGCGCCAACCTCGTGCAAGTTCTCGCCTCCGCCATTTCGGCCAGCATTTTTGCGAGCCTCTACGGCGATCTGGCGCCCCTCATCACAGCCATTGTGCTGACGCCGCTGCTGCTGATCTTCGGCGAGGTTGGCCCCAAGACGCTCGCCATCACCGGCGCCGACAATATCGCGCGCAACGTGGCGCTTCCCGTTCAGTGGATGGTGCGCTTCCTCGCGCCGATCGTGGCGGCGGTGCAGTGGATCGTGAACAATGGCTTGAAGCTCTTTGGCGTGCGCGTCGATGAGAGCGTCGACGTGCTGACAGCCGCGCGCGCCGAAATCGGCGGCACCATCGAGATGCACGCGGAAGAGGGCGGCGTCGAGGCCGAGCAGCGCCATCGCTTGCTCGGCGCGCTCGATCTCTCAGAGCTCACCATCGCCGACGTGATGATCCATCGCAAATCGATCCGCTCGCTCGATATCGATCTGCCGCCGCGCGAGATCATCGCCCAGGCGATGTCATCCCCGCACACGCGCCTGCCGCTCTGGCAGAACGAGCCCGACAACATCGTCGGCATCCTGCACGCGCGCGATCTCTTGCGCGCCATTTCCGAGCACGGCCGCGACGGTTTCGACGTCAACGACGTCAAGCGCACGCCCTGGTTCACGCCGATGCAGACGAGCGCTGAAGATCAGCTCGCCGAATTCCTGCGCCGCCGCGAACACTTCGCCATCGTGGTGGACGAGTACGGCGCGCTCATGGGCCTTGTGACGCTCGAAGACATTCTGGAAGAGATCGTCGGCGACATTAAAGACGAGCACGACATCGCCATCCAAGGCGTGCGCCCGCAGCCCGACGGCAGCGTCAATGTCGACGGCACGGTGCCGATCCGCGATCTCAACCGCATGATGAATTGGGATCTGCCCGACGAAGAAGCCGTCACCATCGCCGGCCTCGTCATCCACGAAGCCCAAGCCATCCCCGACCCCGGCCAACGCTTCGCCTTCCACGGCTATCGCTTCCAAGTCCTCCGCCGCCAGCGCAACCAGCTGACGGCGCTACGGGTGGAGCGCGAGATGGAGGATGAGGGGATGGAGGGTGGTTAGGAGCGAGCTCGGCGTAGCTTACCACCATGATCACCGGTCACGTCTACATGCGCTGGGATGATTTTGAGGTTGAAGCGTTCCGCTACGCTCCTCGACATCTTGAGGCGTTGGAGCGTTTTGGCGCGAGCTGTATACCCCAAAGTGTAATTATAGAGCACGTCCTAACGTCGAGTTCCTGGATGCGATCGAACATCTGAACGAATTCGAGGTTCGCCAAAACCACGCTGTTTAGCGTCAAATGCGTTGCGTTGCGAAACACCGGAATATCCTCCGCTGCTATAGTGCAGCGCTTGACCTCAACGCTCTTCAGCTTGGTAGAACCGCTGAGGTCAGGGATTTTTCCTATTACTGCACCTTCGATGCTGATGTGGCTAAGGGAGGGCCAGTTCACTTTTTGGGGAAACGACATGGGCGCGCGATTCCCGTAACCACTCGAGAGTTCAATACTGCGAAGGTTCGGCAGGTCGGCAAGCGCGGATACGTCAATAGATCCATTCGCATCAATCTCGATTGCCTCGAGTTGCCGCAGACTTCCGATTGCGCTGAGATCCATTTGGTTCTTCGCGAATATCGTCAGACGCCGAAGCTCGGTCAACGATCGAAGTGACGCCGCGTCCTGCATCGTCGTGCGCGTTTCCCATCGCTGCCCGAGTGTTAGGGTTCGCACGTAGGGTGCTGCGTCGCCGGGCACAGTTTCGCCACGCATAACCAAATCTTGAATCTCGCTTTCGGTCCAAATGCGTTCAGGGTCCTTCCTGTTTGTTTCGGCAGTGCCGAAATAGCGATTGGCCGTTGTTTGAATAACTTCAAACGCCTTCAATGCTGCGTTCTTCGCCGTCGTGAAGATTGACTCGGCGGCCCGTCGCACGTCCCGCGAGAGCTCTTTTATTACGGTGATACTGTCATTAATGATGCGCGCGATCCCTGCGATCGCCGTCCCCAGACCTCTGAGATCAACGTCCTTTGCTTCCGTGATCAGCCAGGCAATCTGTGTTTTGATTTTTTATGGATTTGATGTTGAGCGACACTAATGAGATTTGTTGCACCTTCGGGCCATCGATCGCTGACTTGATTTGGGTGAGATAGCCCTTGATGTCAGAAAGCTCGGCTGCGATTGTTGTGGTCTCGATCGTCTCGGTCCGAATTGTCGCGATTTCCCGACCAGCGGCCCGGAGTCCAAGCTGAGCTGCCAACTGCTCAGTGCCCACAATCGCATCGCGCAAGTTATTGACCGCCGCATCAATTCTCAAGTGAGAGTGAGAGGCGTCATCGAGATTGACTGTCGGACGATAGCTCAGGCTGTAGCAAGCAACGAGGTTGTCGCGCAGCTCGTCAACACTGGATCCGATCGCCGCGACTGATGCGTCGCAGAACGCTTCGATCCGTCGACTTTCATGCGGCTCAAGGGCTTCATTGCTCTCGGCGATTGTCTTGCGCACGCGTTCGACGGCGTTGTCGATTTCCGCAATGCGAGCCGCCAAGTCTCTTGGAACTTGTTGTTGCTGAGCCATCCAGATTCAATGGCAGCAACAACTAATCGATTTCATACCCTGAGGAAACACCACCTTTGTGGTCGAAACGATGCGCGTGCGCATGCTCGAAAGAGCGCCGTCCTAGTCCAGAACAGCATTTAACACCTTCTATCCGGCGCTTCTCCGTCGCAACCCCTTGAATCCCAAAGCCCCACAAAAAATCTATCCGCCCCCTGGCAAGCGGCCGCATACTGCGTGCATCGCTCCGCTGGAGAGCAGTTGGTGCCCTGTTCGAACCGATGCGATGAGCGATGTGATGGAGCGTGAAGGCGTTGGTGTTTCTCTCCGTACGTGACGAGAGAAGGCGAGGCCCGGACTGGACAGACCCCTTGGACTGATCCGCGCCGCGTAACGCAGCAACGTCAAAGCCCGCGGGGTAGCAACCGCGTGGAGACCCGGGGACCTGTCGCGCTCGAATCGCGCAGACCCGCACGCCGGCGGCGATCTCGCCAGAGGAGTGAAAAACCTCCTTGTGCAGAGCCGTTGGAAGTCAATCACGGGACGCGGTGAAACGCGTTTGGACGCTCGCAAGAGCGTGATTGTTTAGGCGCGCTTCCCCGCGTCCCCCGCTCTCCGAATTTTGAGGCGAAAGCCAACAAGGATGACGCATGTCTGAAATGAACACGAGAACCCTCCTCGCCCTTGATGGGCGAGGTGGCCGCGAAGCGGTCGGAGTGGGTGGCGGCGCGGTGCGCCGCGAAGCCCACGCTGTCACCCACTCAGTCATCGCGCTGTCGCGCGCTGACAGCTCGCCCATCGAGGGCGAGCAGGAGGTGCGCGCATGAGCGACAATCCCCGCGACAAAGCCGAACAGGCTTTGAAGCAAGCGCAGCGCGCCGTGCGCAACGGCGATCTTGTGCAAGCGGAGCGTTGGACGAAAGTCAGTGAGCGGCTCGTCGACGCCGCCGCGCGCTTGGCGCAGACACCGCAGCAGATGGATGACCTCGAGAACGAAGAAGCGCGCCGGGCCGAATTGCGCCGGCGCCTGGCGCTGTTTGCGCAAGCGGACGCCGAGATTCAGCAATGGGAGCGCGAGTTTGAGACCTACGAGGCCGCGCTCGCCGCAAGCCTCGCCAACAACACCGAGCCGCCCGCGCCGCTGCGTCCGCATCCGGCCGGCCCGCTTGGGCAGGAGGAATACATGAAGGAGATTCTCATCGGAGACAGGTAAAGTCTGGACCGCCGGCGCCCCCGCCGGCATGGCTGCAAACGCTCAGGCGCTGGCGTGTTTGAATGAAGAAGCCGGCGAGGGCGCCGGCGGTCCAGACTTGGATTAAGCGACAGCCGCGATCCGTTGCGCGGCGCTGCGCGTCACAACGCCATCGCGCAGCACAAGGCTCTCGCAACCGGTGGGCAAGCTTTCGCCGGCGCCGAGCAGGATGGCGCCTTCGGGCGCGAGCGCGTCGGTCAGGCGGTTGACGATCTCGGCGCGCGTCTCGGGTGCAAAGGCGTTGAGCACATGGGCGAGCAGGATGATGTCGAACTGGCCGAGGCCGCCCGGGTGCTTCATCAGATTGTGCGTCTCGAACTTCACCGCCGCGCGCAGGCGATCGGAAATGCGCCACAGATCGCCGGACTTTTCAAAGTGCGCGATCAGCTTGCGGATGGGCAGGCCGCGCTGCACTTCGAATTGCGTGTAGAGGCCGCTGCGGGCTTTATCGAGCAGCTTTTCGGCAAAGTCGGCGCCGACAATCTCGACAGCGGCGGCAACGCCCTCGTCGCGCATCTCGTCGACGATCATGGCGATCGAGTAGGGCTCTTGGCCGGTCGAGCAGCCGGCGCACAAGATGCGCACGCGCTCATGGCCGCGGCGCTTGATGGCGGCGGGAAGGAGGTCGGCGCGGAGTTTTTGGAAGTTGGCTTTGTCTCTGAAGAAGCGCGTATCGCTTTGCGCTAGCGCTTCAGTGATGGCGAGCCACAGCGCGCCGTCTGGTCTGATGCGCGCGGCGGAGATGAGTTCGGTCACGGTCGCAAAGCCTTCGCGGCGCGCCAGCGGCGTCAAGCGGATCTCGGCCGGCCCGGCAACGTCGCGCGAAAGCACCGCGCCCGAGCGCGACTTCACTTCACGCGCAACAAGCGCAAACTCGGCGTCGTTCAACATCAGATGAGGCCCGCCTCGGCAAACTTGGAGTGCAGAATATCGCCGTCGAACGGCTTCATCATATACTCGTCGGCGCCCGCTTTCAGCGCCTCGGAGATGCGCTCGACGTCATTCTCTGTGGTGCAGAACACAACAGTCGGCTTGTCGCCGCCGGGCTCTTGGCGAAGCTGGCGCAGAAAATCGATGCCGCTCATCACAGGCATGGTCCAATCGAGCAGGATCGCCTCAGGCATCTGTCGTCTGCACGCTTGCAGCGCTTCGAGGCCGTCGGCGGCTTCCTCGATCTCGAAGCGCATGTCTTCGAGAATGCGCCGCGCCACTTTGCGGATCACGCGGCTGTCGTCGACGACAAGGCAGCGTCTCATGGGAATCAGCTCCGTCGGATTGAGACGGAACTTTCGGTCGAAAGTATTAAGGCGGTTTAAAGCGTCAGAGCTTGAAGGCGGAGGAGCGGGCGATCAGTTCAACTTTCTCTTCGCTCTCGCGCGCAATCAGCTCGACGCCGCCTTGCAAGGCAAGCAGGGCTGTCAGCGTCGGCTGGATGGTGTGCCCCGAAAGCTCACCCGCGTCCCCGCGCAGCGCTGCGGCCGTGGCCTCACGCAGCTTAGCGCGCGGTCCTTTCGCCGTGACAATGACTTCGCCGGTCGCCCCCGTCACCTCAACCGTGCCGCCCCGCGGCAAGCACTCATTGGCGATCAGCAACAAGTTCACGATCACGCGCACCGCCGGCCGCGGCATCGCCACCGGCCCCACGCTCCAAATCAGCTCCGATTTGAAAACCGAGTACAGCTTCTCCGCAACCGCCCGGCCTTCCTCAATATCGCTATCGCCCTCAGCCATCGCCCCGGCCATGGCGAAGCGGAAGAACTCAAGCTTCGCCCACGCTTTGCCGACGCCGTTATCAAGCAAAGACAGCGCATCCGGATCGGTTTTGCCATCGCCGGACTTGATCATCTCAAGCCCCTGGATGATCGCGCTCATCGGCTCGACCATGTCGTGGCAGATGCGCGAGGCGACAAGCGCCGTCAGTCTGGTGTTCTCGATCATCGCGCGCTCCGCTGTCGGGGAATGGAACAGCATAAATGATTCGAGCGCCGTCGAGGGGGTTCAAAGCCGTGCAAGAGGGCGCCATCTGGTGCACAACTTGAGCATGAGGGCGTTGTAATGGCGGCGGAAGCGGTGGCGGACGGGGGATTGGGGCTGGAGCACGCGGTGGCGTTGCTGGCGACGGCTGTGGTGGCCGCACCTTTGTTTCGGCGTTTAGGCCTCGGTTCGGTGCTGGGTTACCTTGCGGCGGGCCTTTTGATCGGGCCCTTTGGCATCGGCCTTTTCCGCGATCCGGAGAACATTCTTCACGTCGCCGAACTGGGCGTCGTCATGTTTCTCTTTCTGATCGGCCTCGAAATGCGGCCACAGAAGTTGTGGGCGCTGCGCAAGGAGATTTTTGGCCTAGGCGCGGCGCAAGTGATCACGTGCGCGGTGCTGCTTTCGGTTGTGGGGATGGCTGCGGGCATTCATTGGGCCGCGGCGATCGTCGGCGCGAGCGGCTTTGTGCTCTCATCGACCGCCGTGATCATGAAGATGATGGACGATGCCGGCGAAACCTCGAGCGAGGCGGGTCAGCGCAACGTCTCTATTCTGCTCTTCGAAGATCTGATGATCGTGCCGCTCCTGGCGCTGGTGACGGTGTTCGCTTCGATCATGGGCGTGCAAGCCGAAAACACGCGGCCGCTTTGGTTAAGCATCGGCATTGCTGCGGCGGCCGTCGGTGTGGTCTTTATCGCTGGGCGTTGGCTGCTCAATCCGTTCTTCGGGCTGCTCGCTCGCTCAGGCGCGCGCGAGGTGATGACGGCGGCGGCGTTGCTTGTGGTGCTGGGGACTGCGCTCTTCATGCAATGGGGCGGCCTCTCGATGGCGATGGGCGCCTTCCTCGCGGGCGTGCTGCTCTCGGACTCTGTGTTTCGCCATCAGCTCGAAGCCGACGTCGAGCCGTTTCGCGGCATTCTGTTGGCGCTTTTCTTCCTCAGCGTCGGCATGTCGCTCAATGTCACGACGGTGCTGACGGAATGGCAATTGATCGCCGCCGGCGTAGCGGCGTTCATGCTGGTCAAGGCCTTCGGCATTTACGCGATCGCGCGGCTCTCGGGCGCGCCGCAGCACGAAGCGGTCAATCGCGCCGCGCTGTTTGCGCAGGGCGGTGAGTTCGCGTTCGTGCTTTATGCGGCCGCACTCACGGGCGGCGTGATGGACGCGCGCATCGCCGCGATCATGACCGCGATCGTCATAATCTCGATGGCGCTGACGCCGCTCGTTGTCTTGCTCTTGCATCGCTTCGCGCGCCCGCCCGAGGTCTCGCGCGACGGTGTTGAGGACGCGCGCGATCTTGAAGGCCGCGTGCTGTTCATCGGCTTCGGCCGCTTTGCGCAAGTCGTGAGTCAATCGCTTCTCGCGCGCGGCGTCGATATTTCGCTGATCGAGACCGACGTCGAGATGATTCAAGCCGCCGGCAATTTCGGCTTCAAAGTCTATTACGGTGACGGTGCGCGCCTTGACGTGCTGCGAGCCTCTGGCGCCGCAACCGCAGAGGCGATCCTCGTCTGCGTGGACAAGCCGGAGACGACCGACCGCATCGTCGCGCTGGTGAAGTCCGAGTTCCCGCATGCAAAGGTGTTCGCGCGCGCGTTCGATCGCGGTCATTCGATGCGTCTCGTGCAGGCGGGTGTCGACTATCAATTGCGCGAGTTGTTTGAATCGTCGCTGACGTTCTCGGGCGCTGTGCTGCGTGAGCTTGGCTTTTCGGACATGGAGATCGCCGAGACGATCGAAGACGTGCGCGAGCGCGATGCTGAACGCTTTGAGTTGCAGCTGGCGGGCGGCATCGAGGCGGGGCGGGCGCTGATGCGCAACAACACAGTGACGCCGCAGCCGACGCCGTTCACGAAGCCACGCCGCGAAGCCCAAGCGCTCAACGAGAAAGCCGCCGAAGCGATCGGCGACGATTGACGTTGCGGCGCCGGGGCGTGGGCGCAAAAACCTGCTAATGAGCAGGAGAGGAAAGAATATGCGTTTCTTGGCCGCTAGCCTCTTTATACTTGCACTCGGCGCCTGCGCCACCGCGCCGCCGCAAAGCAGCGGCCTCGATCGCCTTGCTGAAGCTTATGTCCGCATGTCGCTCGAAATCGGCACGCACGAAGAAGGCTATATCGACGCGTATTACGGTCCGCCCGCGTGGAAGACTGAAGCCGAGGCAGCGCCGCGCTCAATCGATGAATTGCAAGCGGCGGCGGACGTGCTGCGCGCTGAACTCGACGCCGCCGCTTCGAGCGCCGATGCGCTCGCGCAACGGCGCGCACGAACGCTTTCTGCGTACGTCTCAAGCGCGCGCTTTCGTCTCGACATGATGGAAGGCGTGCGCGTTCCTTTTGTGGAGGAGGCGGAGCGCCTGTTCGCGTTGCGGCCGGAGCTTCGCCCGCTCAGCGCTTACGATGATGCGCTTGTACGCATAGACATGCTGATCCCCGGCGAGGGCCCACTGGCCGAGCGCGTCGCAGCCTATGCGGGTCGTTTTGTGGTGCCGACCGATCGCGCCGACGCCGTCATGCGCGCGGCTATCGATGAGTGCAGACGCCGCACGGCGGTGCATTTCGATCTGCCGGCGAACGAGCGTTTCGATTTCGAGTTCGTCACCGGCCAACCGTGGGGCGCGTACAACTGGTATCAGGGCGACAATCACAGCCTCATTCAAGTGAACACGACGCTGCCGCTGATGATCAACTCTGCTGTCGGCTACGGCTGCCACGAGGGTTATCCGGGTCATCACGTGCAGGGCATTTTTGCGGAGCGTTTGTATCGTGAGCAGGGCTGGGTCGAGTATTCGGTACTGCCGCTCTATTCGCCGATGGGTCCGCTGAATGAAGGCGCGGGCAATTACGGCGTAGACCTCGCGTTTCCAGAGGAAGAACGTGTCGCCTTCGAGATGGCGGTTTTGTTTCCGTTGGCAGGTCTCGATCCAGCCGAAGCGCCCGTTTATTACGAACTGATGCACGCGATGAACGCGACTGCAGGCGCTGGCCGGACGATCCAGGCAATGTATTTGGATGGCGAGATCGATCGCGAGCGCGCGATCGCATTGCTGCAGCACTATCGGCTGGCGTCGCGCGCTAGTGCTGAGCAGGCTTTGCGCTTCGCCGACACGTACCGCTCCTACATCATTAATTATTCAAGCGGTCAGGACATTGTGCGCGCATTTGTAGAGCGAGCGGGTGATACGCCCGCGGCGCGCTGGGGCGCGTATCGGCGTATCCTGACAGAGCCGACATTGCCGAGGGATTTGGTCGAATGAGTCATACGTTTAAAACCATCGAAACCAACGGCGTCAAAATTCGCGCCGCCGTGCAGGGCGAGGGCCCGCTTGTGGTGATGGTGCATGGCTTTCCGGAGTCCTGGTATTCGTGGCGCCATCAGATGGCGCCGCTGGCGGCGGCGGGGTTCACGGCATGCGCAATCGATGTGCGCGGCTATGGCGGCTCGGATAAACCGCATGCGGTGGAAGCATATTCGATGCAGGAACTCACGGCGGATGTCGCCGGTGTGATCAATGCGCTTTCGCCGAATGCGCCCGCCGTTGTGATGGGTCATGATTGGGGCGCGCCGATCGCTTGGCATACGGCGGTGTTGCATCCGGGCAAAGTACGCGGCGTCGCGGGGCTATCCGTGCCGTACTACGCGCTGCCGCCGGCGCCGCTCAATCACATCATCAAGGCGATGTGGACCGATCAGGGCAAGTTTTTCTACATGGCGTACTTTCAAGACGAAGGCGTCGCCGAGGCAGAGTTCGAAGCCGATGTGCGCGGCGCGTTGCGCAAGCTCTACTTTGCAACGTCGGCAAATTCGGACGGGCGCTGGGGCTATATCGATAAACCGGCGGGTGAGCCGATGCTAGCCGGCCTCGATGACCCGAACCCGTTTCCGGCGTGGCTGTCTGAGGCTGACATCGATTATTATGTCGGGGAGTTTGAGCGCTCAGGCTTTCGCGGGCCGATCAATCGCTATCGCAACTTTGAGCGCGACTGGGCGATGATGAACGCCGTCTCGGATCGCATCGTGCATCAGCCGTCGCTTTTCATTGCTGGGGCTCACGACATGGTGCTGAAAATGTTCGGCGATGGCGATCTGGCGGGGATCGAGGCGGGCTTGCGCGCCAACACCTCCGATCTACGCGGCGTGCACATCATTCCCGGCGTCGGCCATTGGACGCAGCAGGAAAAGCCGAAGGAGGCCACGGCGCTGCTGATCGATTGGCTGGCGACGCTTTGATCATAGGCAATGCCCATGGCGACCTGGCCTTATATCTATGGATGATTGAGTTGCCGCCGCGCTTGCGCGAAACCATATGAGCCGTACGGAATTGTCGAGGACGAGCCCCATGCCGAAGACCCGTAACGATCTGCCGGACAATACCCGCAAGGCGATGATCGCTTTGCTCAATGCGCGTTTGATCGACGCGATCGACTTGCGCCTAGCCGTGAAGCAGGCGCACTGGAACGTGAAGGGGCCTAACTTCATCGCGCTGCATGAGCTGTTCGATCAGATTCAGGCGCGCGTCGACACGTTTGCGGATGACATCGCCGAACGCTCCGTCTCGCTGGCCGGCGTCGTGGCCGGCACGTCGCAAGCGGTGGCGAAGGGCTCGCAGCTCGATGCGTACCCGACCGACACAATCGACGAGAAGGCACATCTTCAGGCTTTGGCGGATCGCATCGCGGCTTTCGGCAAGTTGACGCGCGAAGCCATCGACGCGGCGGATGAAGCGGGCGACAAGAACACGGCCGATCTCTTCACCGGCATTTCGCGTCAGATGGATAAAGACCTATGGTTTATCGAAGCGCACTTGCAATAGCGGCCGGGCTCGCCCTGGCGGCGTGCGGTCAAAGCGCTGAAGCGCCGGCGCCGGTCGAACAGCCGGCCGTTGTTGATGCAGCGGTGGTGACGTGGACGTCGGTGTCGAGCGGCGAAGGCTCAGCGCTCGCTGCGCAAGATGCGGCTGGTAATGTCGTCCTCAATCTTGCGTGCCTCTACGCGCCGGAGCGCATGCGCATCACGGTGGCGGGCTTCAACGCGATTAGCAGTGAAGAGCGTTTGTCGTTTGGTGCGGACGATGAACCGTTCGTGTTCGTCGCGCAGCTTCAGGAAGCGGGGCCTGGCGTAGCAGCGGAGCGGGAGGTTTCGCTTGATCTGGTCGAGCGCCTCGGCCGCGCGGAGACGGTTGCCGCGAACTACGGCGCACAGAATGTCGGGCCGTTTCCGGCGCCGCCGACGGATCAAGTGGCGGCGTTCGCTACGGTCTGCCGTGAGATTGCGGGCTAAAGCCGCGCGGCGATTTCCGTGATGACGTCATAAGCGCTCATCACGTCATCTTCGGTGCACTCGAATTGGCCGACTTGGAAGCGGATGGCGACGGCGCCATCGACGCGCGTTTGCGTGAGATAGATGCGGCCGTCTGCGTTGATGGCTTCGACGAGTGCGAGATTGAGCTGATCGAGATCGGCGTGGGGCTTGGCGTAGCGGAACGAGAAAAGCGAATACGCGGGCTCGGTGACGATTTCGAAGCCAGGCGCGGTGCGCAATCTCTCGCACAGCTGCCGCGACCAAGCGATGTGATTGCGGATCATCGCGCGCAGGCCTTCGAGCCCGTAGGCGCGCAGCACGAACCACAGTTTCAGCGCCCGGAACTGCCGCCCCAGCGGCACGCCCCATTCGCTGTAATTCACAACTTCGCTCAAGCCGAGCGTATGCAGATAATCAGGCTTCGCCGCCAGCGTGCGCGTGAGGCTGGCGGGGTCGCGGACGAAATGTACGCTGCAATGCGTCTGCGCGCCGAGCCATTTGTGGGCGTTGACGACGATGGAGTCTGCATGCTCCGCCCCGGCCCACAGATGGCGTAGCTCAGGGCAAATCATTGCTGCACCGGCCCACGCAGCGTCGACATGGAGATAGAGATCGAACTGCTTCGCGATCGCTGCGAGTTCGGCGACGGGATCGGTCGCGCCGACGCCGGTGGCGCCGACATTGGCGATGATGCCGGCGGGCAGATAGCCGGCGGCGAGGTCGGCGTGGATGAGTTGGCGCAGTGCTTCAGGATCGGCGCCGCGCAGCGGGCCTTTGATCGGGATGCGCACGAGATTGTCTTGGCCAATGCCGGAAAACCAGATAGCGCGATCGATCGATGAATGCGCTTCGGCCGAGCAATAGACGCGCAAGCGCGGCGCGTCGAAGAGGCCTTTCGCGTTGCCTTCGTAGTTGAGCGCGCGTTCGCGCATGACGAGCACGGCGGCGAGCGTTGCCGTTGAGGCGGTGTCTTGGATGCAGCCTTGGAAGACCTCCGGCAGGCCGAAGGCTTGACGCAGCCAATCGACGGCGCGCGTCTCTAATTCTGTCGCGGCGGGCGAGGTTTGCCAGAGCATGCACACCGCGCCGATGGCGTTGACGAGATGCTCGGCGATCAGTGAGGCGGGCGCGGAATTGGAGGGAAAGTACGCGAAGAAGCGTGGATGCTGCCAATGCGTCATGCCGGGAACGATGTCGCGCTCGAAATCGGCGAACACTTGCTCGAACGTCTCGGCGTGTTCGGGCGGCGAGGGCGCGATTTTCGCGGCGATCTCGCCCGGCTGCACAGGCGGGCGCACCGGCATTTCGCGCAGCCGCGCGCGATAGTCGACGCCCCACTCAGCGGCCTTCACCGCCCATTTGCGAAAGTCTTGCATGCGCCGCCCTTAGCACGAGCGGTGTCGCGCATCAGGTCTTATCGACGATATCGACCTCGGGCCGGTCATCGCCGGACGACAGCTCATCGTGCCAGCGGCCGCGCTCGTCTTCCCATGAAATGCCGACCGTCTCGCCCGGCCGGCGCTGCTCCATCGCCACGCGCTTGGCGGCGTCATAGGCGGCGTCGTGGGTGGGGTAGGACTGCGAGATGGTGCCGTCGAGCTTGAACGCCCAGCCGCCATCGTGGGGAATGATTTCGTAAACAATCTTGGTCATGGGAAGGCTCCTCGGTTGAGAAGCTACGATGCGCCAGCCGGAACTCAAGACGTTATGGAGCGGGGCCCTCGCCCGCATTTGTACGAGATGACGGAACCCTTGCCTCGGTGTCTGCCACCGCATGCGGGCGAGGACGCCCGCGCTCCATACTAAAACGCCGGCGCTTCGATTTGCTTCTTCAGTTCCTTCTTCATGATCTTGCCGTTGGCGTTGCGGGGCAGCGTTTCGGGCCAGAAGATCACTTCGACGGGGACTTTGAAGGCGGCGAGTTTTTGCGCCACGAAATGACGGAGCTCGTCGCTGGTGGCTGACATGCCGGGCTTCAGATAGACGACCGCGAGCGGTTCTTCGCCGAGCGTTTGGTGCGGCTTGCCGATGACGGCGGCGTCCATGACGGCGGCGTGATCGTAGAGCGCGTTCTCGACTTCGACGCAGTAGATGTTCTCGCCACCGCGGATCAGCATGTCCTTGGCGCGATCGACGATATAGACGAAGCCTTCGTCATCGATCTTGGCGAGGTCGCCGGTTTTGACCCAGCCGTCGATGAATGTTTCCGCCGTGGCTTGCTCGTTCTGCCAATAGCCGCGCACGACTATGGGGCCTTTGTACCAAAGCTCGCCGACTTCGCCGCGCGGCAACTCATTGCCTTTGTCGTCGACGATTTTCACTTCGCCGGTGGCGGAGGGCACGCCTGTGCTGGCGGGTTTGGCTTCGTAGTCTTCGCCGGTGTTGGAGACGGCGGTGGCGGAGGTTTCCGTCATGCCCCAGCCTTGGCTGGGCGACGATTTGGGAAAGCGCGCTTTCAGTTGCTTCACCAGTTCAGGTGCGGCCGGCGCACCGCCATATGCAACGCCTTCGATGGAGGAGAGGTCGAACTCATCGATGCGCGGGTGTTCGAGCACTTGCCAAGCAATCGTCGGCACGCCGCCGAAATGCGTCACGCGCTCGCGCTGCATCAGTTCGAGCGCCTGGTCGCAATCCCAGCGGCGCTGCATGACGACTTTGTTTCCCGCCATCAGCGACGGGATCATGATCGCGAAACACCCCGTTGCGTGGAAGAACGGCACCGAGATCAGGAACGCCTTTTGCGGCGCCGTCGGATCGGGCGCGGGCGGCGCTTCGCCGCGGCGCAGAAAAGCGCGCGCTTGCGAGGATGCCGAATTGAACATGTTGGAGATGATGTTGCGGTGAGAGATCACCGCGCCTTTGGGATGGCCGGTCGTGCCTGACGTATAGAAGATGGCGACATCATCGTCTGGCCCCATGGGGAGGTCGGGCGGCGCCACATCGCCGAAGGCCGCCCAGTCGGCGGTTGTGCCGACGACGCTTTCCATGCGCGACACGCGCGGATCGGCAATCTCCTCGCGCGAGCGCGAGACGTAGATTTTGCGCAAGTCCGGGCATTTATCGAGGTGCTCGCGCACGCGTTCGTAGCGCTCGACATCCATCACCGCGATCGAGCTGCCGGAATTGGTGAGCCCGTATTCGAGTTCCGAGCCTGTCCACCACGCATTTAGGGGGGTGATGATGGCGCCTGCCAAAACCGCACCAAAAAACGCCACCGGCCACTCGGGCAGGTTGCGCATGATGAGCGCCACCCGGTCGCCCGGCTTCACGCCGTCGGCGATCAATTGGTGGGCGAACTTGGCGGCGGCGGCGCGGAATTGGCCGATGGTGGCGCGCTCGTTCTCGTGGACGAGATAGTCGCGGCCCGCGAACATGGCCGAAATCGCAAACACCTCACGCAGCGTCGGCGGGGCATTCTTCCACACTTTCATGCGGATGCCGCGCACATCGCCCTCGCCGACTTCGAGCATCGTGCCCGGCGCGGTCAGCAGCGCGTGCGCTTGCTCGATAGTCATAGCCGGATAGGCCGGCTTGGCGGCCGCTTCAGACATCAATACCTCCCGCGCTCGGCGGCAAAGGCGCCGCCAGCGTCATTTTTGATTTCCGCTGTTGAAACACGCCAGCGCCCGCACCGCAACAGCAGGCACGGACAGAACTTTGCCGGAATTTAATGGTGGTTGTGACGAGCGCGAAGCTCGGGCAAGCATGTGCGGTCCTGAGCGGGACGGGAGACGCGCGACATGGCCTTTGATTGGAAAGCGCTCGCGGGGCGCCTCGATCCGCGCAAGCTGAATTGGTCTTGGGCGGCGCCCGTGAACGCGTGGTTGGTGACCAACCGGGCTGTGGTGCTCTCTACGTCGGTGGCGTTGCTTGCCGGCTTGTGGGGCGGCGCTGTGTTGGGCCGCGTTTCCGCTGGGGCGCCACCGTTTGAAATGGCGATGCTTGGCACTGTCGGCGGCGCCGAGGGCGCGCGAGGCGCGGGCGCGCCGCGCGCCGGGCTGCCGCAAGTCGATGGCATGGCGTTCGTGCGCCTGCGCACCGAGATGGATCAGGCCGAGCCGCGCGCGTGCCTGGAATTCTCGCAAAATCTCTCGACCGACGCGTCGATCAATTACGCCGACTATCTCGTGATGGACCCGGCGACGACCTATCAGGTCGATGTTTCCGGCAATCTGTTGTGCTTGGGCGGCCTGCCGTTCGAACCGGAGCGGCAAGTCACGGTCCGCGAAGGCCTGCCGTCCGCCAGTGGCGAACGCACCGAAGCGGATGAGACCTTCACGCTCACCTTCGGCGATCGCCCCGCTTATGTCGGCTTTGCCGGCGGCGGCGTGATCCTGCCGCGCTCGGAAGCCGACGGCATCGCCATCGAGACAGTCAACGTCTCGCGCCTCGAAGTCGAAGTCCTGCGCGTGCCGGACCGCATCTTGTCGCAATATCAGTTGGAGCAAGGCGAAACCAACGAAGAGGGCGGCTGGGATTATTGGAGCTTCAACAGCGCCGGCGAGAATGTCGGCGTCTCCGTCTATGAAGGCACGATCGATATCGATGTCGGCGCGCGCCGCAACAGCGCCATTACAACGGTTTTCGCACTGGGCGCGGCGCTGCGCGAACTGCGGCCCGGCGCTTATGTCGTCAAAGTACGCGATGCCTCCCCAAGTGCGGGCCAGCGCGCCGACACGGAGAACGACAGCCGCGCCTCGTCCTATCGCTGGATCCTCTATACCGATATGGCGCTGCAGAGCTTCTCCGGCGCGACTGGGCTCGATGTTGTCGTACGTTCGCTGCGCACGGCGCGTCCGATGGGCAACATCACGCTCACGCTCATTGCAGAGAATAATGACGAACTCGCGCGCACGCGCACCGATAGCGAAGGCCGCGTGCATTTTGCTGATGCGCTGGTCAATGGCGATGGCCCGGCGCGGGCGCGTTATGTCATGGCCTATGGTGCGCAAGGCGATTTCGCGGCGCTCGATCTGCAACGGCCTGGCCTCGATCTCTCCGATCGCGGCGTCGATGGCCGCAGTTCACCCGGCGATGTCGATGCCTATCTCTATACTGAGCGCGGCATTTATCGCCCCGGCGAGCGCGTGCGTCTCATCGGCTTGATCCGCGACAATATCGGCCGCGCCATAACCAATCGGCCATCGACGCTCGTCGTCTATCGTCCGAACGGCACCGAAGCGCGGCGCATCCGCATGACGGAAGCCGTCGACGGCGGCGCCATTGCCAAGAACATCGAGCTCGATCGCTCCTCGCCGCGCGGCATGTGGCGTGCGGAATTGTTGGTCGACGGGCAGGAGGAATCTGTCGGCTCTGTCAGCTGGTCTGTTGAAGATTTCGTGCCGCAGCGTTTGCGCGTGCAGATCGAGGCCAGCGAAGCGGTGCTACGCGCCGGCCAAGCGCGGCCGATCAATGTGCAGGCGGACTTTCTCTACGGCGCGCCAGGCTCTGGTCTTGCTGTGGAAGCCGAAGGCCGGCTGATGATTGATCCGAACCCGTTTCCTGAGTTCGAAGGCTACAGTTTCGGCCGCGCCGATGAGAGCTTTGATGAGCGCCTGTTCCAACTGCCGGGCACGGTGACCGATGGCCAAGGCCGCGCGCAACTCGAACTGCGCTTGCCCGACGAACCAAACACGACGCTGCCCCTGCGTGCGCGCATGCTTGCGAGCGTCGCTGATCCAGGCGGACGCGTGGTGCGCGAGAGCTTCACCGTGCCGGTGCGACTAAACAACGTTTATCTGGGCTTGAGCGCGCAATTCGAAAACCGCCGCGCCGGCGCAGGCGAGCGCGTCGCCTATGACGTGATCGCGCTCAACGCCGATGGCCGGCGCGTCGCCCAACGCGGCGTGCAGTGGCAGTTGGTGCGCGAGGATTGGAGCTACGATTGGTATCTCGATAACGGCAACTGGCGCTGGCGCCGGACCGGGCGCGACATTCCCGTTGATGGCGCAACCGTGGACGTCGCCGCCAATGCGCCGCTGCGCATCGCCAAGGACGGCCTGCGTTCGGGCTCCTATCGCCTGATCGTGCGCGCCAACGGCACGGAAACGTCGCAGCGCTTCGGCGTCGGCTGGGGCGGCCCGGCTGACGACGATCAGACGCCCGACATGGTGAGCGTCATTGCGCCAGAAAATCCGACGCGACCGGGCGCGCGCGCGCGCGTGCAGATCCGCCCGCCTTATGCGGGCGAGGCGCAAATCGTGGTGGCGACCGATCGCGTGATCGAAACGCGCACTGTGCGTGTGTCGAGCGAAGGCACGACCATCGATCTGCCGGTGACGGCCGAATGGGGCTCCGGCGCCTACGTGCTCGTGACGGTGATGACGCCGCGCGATCCGGTGAACTTGCCTGTGCCGCGCCGCGCCGTTGGCGTGGCCTACGTGCCGGTCGATATGGGCGCTCGGACGCTGACGGTTGAAGCCGGCGAAGGCTTGCAGAACGTGCGCCCACGCACGCGCATCGAAGTGCCCGTGCGCATCACTGGCGTGCCGAGCGGCGAGCGCGTGCGCGTGGCGATCGCGATGGTGGACGAGGGCATTCTCGGCATCACGCGTTATGAGAGCCCAAACCCGGTCGATTACTTCTTCGGCCGCCGCGCCTTGGGCGTGGACGTGCGCGATGACTACGGCCGCTTGCTCAACCCGAACCTCGGCGCGCCGGCAACGGCCCGCCAAGGCGGCGACTCGATTGGCGGCGAGGGGCTGACGGTTGTTCCGACGCGCACGGTGTCGCTCTTTTCCGACATCGTTGTGGTGAGCGGCGGGCGGGCGATGATCACGCTCGATATACCGGACTTCAACGGCACGCTCAGGCTCATGGCCGTGGCGTGGAGCGAAAGCGCGGTTGGTCAGGACGCCGAACAGATCGTCGTGCGCGATCCCGTTGTGGCCGAACTCATCTTGCCGCGTTTCCTGGCGCCCGGCGACGAAGCGCAGGGCACGCTCAACATCGACAACGTCGAAGGCCCGAACGGCGCCTACACGGTGACGGTGAGCGGTTCGTCCACGGCGCAGATCGCAGCGCAGCCACGCCGCTTCACGCTCAATCGCGGCCAGCGCCAGACGGCGCTGATCCCGATAGCGGGCGGTCCGCTCGGTGTCGGCTCGATTTCGCTGCGGCTCGAAGGCCCGCAAGGCTTTGCGGCGATCGATCGAACCTACGACATCCAGTCGCGCGCGCCGTTCATGCCGATCACGATCACAACCACTGCGCCGCAGGCGAGCGGTGAAAGCTGGCGCGCGCCGGCGGATGCGTTGGCGCGCTTCCAGCCGTCGTCTCAGGCGCTGATCTCGTTCTCGAACTTGGCGGGCATCGATCCAGCGCCGCTGCTGGATGAGCTTTATCGCTATCCGTACGGCTGCTCCGAGCAGCTCACGTCTGTGGCGATGCCGCTGCTTTACTATAACATCCTCGCATCCGAGGCGAACCGCACGGCCGATCCGCGTATCCGCCGCCGCATTCAGGAAGCAGTGACGCAATTGCTCGACCGGCAAGCGCCGGACGGCTCGTTTGGCTTGTGGAGCGCCGGCGACGGCAACGCCTCGCCCTGGCTCGGCGCTTACATCACCGACTTCCTCGCGCGGGCGCAGCGCGCCGGCTACGCCGTGCCGCGTCAGCCGATGGAGCAAGCCTATGGCGCATTGCGGCGCGTCGCGCGGCTGAATGACTTCGGCGCGGTGAATTACCAATTTGAGGTCTATCGCTGGCCGGGTTCGAACGACACGTCCGAACTCTTGCGCTCGCGCTCGGCGGCGTATGCCCTCTACGTGTTGGCGAAAGCCGGCGAGGCCGATGTCGGCCAAGTGCGCTACTTCCACGATGCGCGCTTGCGCAATGAGCCTTCGCCGCTGGCGCGGGCGCAGATTGGCGCCGCCTTGGCGCACCTGGGCGACCGGGCGCGGTCGCGCAACGCCTTCCGTATGGCCGAGCAGGCGCTCGGTTATCGCAATGTCGGCGACTGGTATCAGACGCCGCTGCGCGATCTCTCCGGCGTCTTGGCGTTGGCGGCTGAAGCCGGCGAGACCGAACTGGTCGATCGCCTGCGCCGTCGTCTCGAACGCGATGCACCGGAAGCCGAGCGGCTGATGACGCAAGAGCAAGTACAATTGCTGCTGGCGGCGAATGCGCTGTTGGAACGCGCGGGCCCGGTCAATGTGACGCTGAACGGCGAAGCGATGGCCGAACGGCGCGTGATAGCCAACGCGCAGCGTCTGGCGACCGGTCTCGTCTTCCGCAATGCGGCGCGCGGGCCGGTGTGGCGCACGCTCTCGCTCTCCGGTGCGCCGCGCGAAGCGCCGCCTGCGATGCAAGCGGGCTACACGATCGACAAGCGCATCTTCCGCATGGACGGCACGGTCGCCGATCTCGACGCCATTCGCCAAGGCGATCGCGTCGTCGTGGTGATCTCCGGCCAGCCCGAAGGGGCGCGGAATTATCCGACGGTGCTGGTCGATCTCTTGCCGGCAGGCTTGGAGATCGAAACGCTGCTGCGGCCGGAAGATGGCTCCGGCGCCAATTGGGACGGCACGACGCGCAACGGGCCGTTCGCATGGATCGGCGCCATCACTGGCACGCAAGTCTCGGAAGCGCGTGACGATCGCTACGTCGCCTCCGCCGATCTGCGCGGGCAATTCCGCTACGCCTACATCGCGCGCGCGGTTTCGCCGGGCCGCTACACGCTGCCGGCGGCGCAAGTCGAAGACATGTACCGCCCCGGCGTGATGGCCCGCACCGAAACCGGCTCGATCCGCATCGCGCCGCGCGGAGGCTAGGAGAGAACGCGCATGCGCCGCGGCCCCCGCGTTGCTCTGCCGCTGACGCCTGGCGGAAAGCGTTGGGCCACGGTGCTGTTCGTTGTCTTGCTGACGCTGTTCAGTCTCGACGCGTTCTTTCCGCCGCCGCTGCAGCGTGTGCGCGATGTGTCGCCGGTTGTGGTGGATCGCAACGGCCAGTGGCTGATGGCCTTTACGACGCGCTCCGGAACGTGGCGGCTGGAAGCGCGGCTCGATGAAATCGATCCGGAGTTTCAGCGGCGGCTAATCGCAATTGAAGACAAACGCTTCTGGTTTCACCCCGGCGTTGATCCGATTGCGCTGGCGCGGGCGAGTGTTTCCTACGCGCGTGCGGGCCGCGTAACGCAGGGCGGCTCTACCATTACGATGCAGCTGGCGCGGCTTCTGGAGCCGCGTCCGCGCACGATTCGGTCGAAGCTGATCGAGATCATTCGCGCGATTCAAATCGAGGCGCGTTGGTCGAAGCGCGAAATCCTCGCCGCTTATCTGACCATGGCGCCGTATGGCGGCAATCTCGAAGGCGTGCGCGCTGCATCGCGTGCATATTTTCAGCGCGACCCGATGTGGCTCGACGATGCCGAGATGGCGCTGCTGATTGCGCTGCCGCAAGCGCCGGAAGCGCGGCGGCCGGATCGGCGCCCGCAAGCGGCGCGTGCGGCGCGCGACCGTGTGCTGACCATGTTCGTGCGCGCCGGGCTGATCAATGAGCGCCGCGCTGCCGAGGGCCGGCAAGTCGCGATGCCGACGCGGGCGCCGTTTCCCTATTCCGCGCCGCATGCAGCGCAATCGCTGGTCGCGGCGCATCCCGGCGAAGGCGTTATCCGCTCGTCGCTCGATGCAACATTGCAGCGCGATCTCGAAGCGCTCGCACGCCGGCATGCCGTAAACCTCGAGCGCGATGCGCAGATCGCGATCGTGGCGATCAATCTCCAGGATCATAGCGTCCGCGCGCGTATCGGCGGCGCTGGGCGCGAGCGGGCGGGCGGTTATATCGATATGAGCCGCGCCATTCGCTCGCCGGGGTCGGCGCTGAAGCCGTTTCTTTACGCGATCGCGTTCGATGAAGGGATCGCTGCGCCCGAGACGTTGGTGCGCGACGCGCCGCGTCGGTTCGGCGGCTATCTACCGGAAAATTTCGATCGCCGCTTCCATGGCGACGTCACGTTGGAAGACGCGTTGCGTCATTCGCTCAACTTGCCCGCCGTGGCGACATTGGAACGGATTGGCGCCAATCGTTTTCACGCGGCGTTGCGGCGCACGGGCGCGGAGGTGCGGCTGCCGCGCCGGGCGATTGCGGAGCCGGGCTTGGCGCTGGCGCTTGGCGGCGTTGGCATGACGCTGGAGGATCTCACACAACTTTACGCGGCGCTCGGCGATCAAGGCCGCTCGCGGCCGCTCGTTGTGGACGACTCCCCAGGCTTTGCGCTTTCGCGACGTTTCGTGCGCCCGGAGACGGCGGAGCGCGTGTTGGAGATTTTGGCGTCATCGCCGCATCCGGCGGGTCGTGCCCCGGCGATGGTGGCGCGCGGGGCGCCGAGTGTCGCGTTCAAGACGGGCACGTCTTACGGCTTCCGCGATGCATGGTCGGTCGGCGTATCGAACGGCTATGCGATCGGCGTGTGGGTGGGCCGCCCCGATGGCGCGCCGCGTCCAGGTGCGACGGGGCGCAGCGAAGCGCTGCCGGTTTTGTTCGAAGCCTTCGATCTGCTTGGCGCGCCGTCCGAACCGCAGCGCGCGCGAGAGGAAGAGGAGCGCGTCGCGCCGGCTTTGGTGCGGCTGGAGACGCAAGAGCGCGAAGGTCTCTCCATCCTGTTCCCTCCCGCTGGCGCGGAAGTGCTGGTGTTGGACTATGGCGCCGACGGTCGCGGGCTTTCGCTCTCCGCTCGCGGCGGCCGCGCGCCGCTGACTTGGTACGCCGAAGGCGAACGCGTGAGCGGTGAAGAAACGAGCGGGCGCGCGATCTGGCGACCGCGCGCGCCGGGGTTTTATGACGTCACCGTCGTTGACGCTGACGGCCAAAGCCAAAGCGTCCGCGTGCGCATTCGCAGCAGCGGGTAAAGAAAAAAGCGCGGACCTCTGATGGTCCGCGCTTAAGCACTGCCGTCGCTAGCGGGAGGGGGAGAGGCTTAGGCGACGATCAGGGCAGCTTGATAAAGGCTCGCATACGCGACGGGCGCGAAGAGCACGACCGCGGCGAGAAGAGCGAGTAACTTTGACATTGTCGGCTCCTTTCTAGTTTTCGATTCAGTGTTGGTGTTGCAGGCAAGCAAAAGGCGCGGACCGCGTTCGCAATCCGCGCCTTGGTTGATCGTCGAGACGGGGGATCAGGCGACGATCTGAGCGGCTTGCAAAAGAACAGCGGCGGCGACCGGTGCGAACAGCACGAGCGCGGCGGCGAAAGCGGTGATCTTGGTCATCTCAAAGTCCCTCAAGTGTTTCAGCGTTTGACTATGAGATGCCGGCGCCCGCGCGCTTGGATGCGGGGCGTGGTGAATTTTTCTGAAAAACCCTGCGGGCCTTGAAAATGCTGGCTCAGACGCCGGCTTGATAGTCCGGCGGCAGCGGGTGGGCGCGGCGCGGCGCGTCTTTTTCTTCGACCTTGAACTGCAACACGGAGCGCGCTTGCAGGCGATCGACCAGTGATTGGCCCATGGCGGACGCCGACGTCCAGATGCCGCCCGGCGTTTGTTCGCGGCTTGTTTGCCCGAGGCAAAGTGCGGCTTCGGCGATGATCTTCGAGGTCGAGCCGTAGCCTGGATCTTTGTCGCCATAGACCGAGACCGAGAGCTTGCCGCCTTCGCCAGTCTCGCCGACGAACAGCACGTCGTAGAAGCCGGTCTCGCGTGCCTCCTTCGATGGCCCTTCGCCGGGCTTCGGCAAGGCGAAGCGCTTGAGCAGCGCGCGTGTCGGCGCAAAGCCCAGTAGCGCGCGCTGCATGCCCGACTGCTTGACCCCGGCGCGGGCGCGCTTCTCGCCAGCAGCGCCGTCGCCGGTGAGCATCATTTCGTCATAGGTGAAATCGCGGCTGTAGGCGTAGTCCATCAGCGCGTTCGAGCGATGCACGTTCTTGGTGTTGATCGCCGCCATGACGAACGGCGCGGACCAAGACGGGATGTCGTCGTCATAGATGGCGGTGTCGCCGTTGGGCTGCTCCACCAGCCGCTCCGGTGAAAGCGCGAACGGATCGGCCATCATTTTCACCAGCTTCGGATCGCGCTGCACGGCTTCGAGCGAAGCCAGCATGCTGGCCATGGTGCCGCCTGAGAAGGCGCCCTTCATCTTGCGGACGCGGCCGCGCACGAAATGCGCCGGCTGGCCGAAGCGCTCCTTCATGTGGCTCTGGAGAAAGAAGACGCCGAGATCGAAGGGGATCGAGTCGAAGCCGCACGAAAATACGATGCGCGCGCCACTCGCTTTGGCCGGCGCCTCGTACTTGGCGATCATCGCCGCCATCCAGTTCGGCTCGCCGCAAAGATCAACGTAATCGGCGCCGGCGCGGATGCATGCGGCAAGCACTGGCTCGCCATAAAGCTGATAGGGGCCGACCGTGGTGATGATGACGCGGGCGCGGTGCGCGAGCGCATCGAGGGCGTTGGGATCGCCGGCGTCGGCGGCGATCAGCGGCGCATTTGCGCCGATCTCAGCCGCGACCGCGCGCAGCTTACCCATGTCGCGCCCGGCCATGGCCCAGCGCACATCGCCTTCCGCTCCGTAAGTCCGCTGCAAATATTCCGCGACCAGCCGGCCGGTGAAGCCGGTTGCGCCATAAACGATGACGTCGAATTCCTGTGCGCTCACGTGATGCCTCCGCTGCGGCTCGATAGCACGTCAGCCAACCACAAACACCCATTCCCGGCGCGGAGCGAAGCGGCTAAGCCCTTCATCGCTCCATGCCCTTAGCCGCCATCGCCGCAGCACTGACCTCCGCGCTGATCCACGCCAGTTGGAACGCGGCGCTGAAGGGCGGGCGGGGCGACCGTATCGCCGATGCGTTTTTGATCGCGGTTGGCGGCTTGCTGGTTTGGGGCGTCGTCGCGGCGATCTGGGGCGCGCCGCATCCCGACGCGTGGCCGTATCTGATCGCCTCGGTGCTGATCCATCTCGTCTACTGGTTCACGTTGTTCAGCGCTTACGACGCGGGCGATATGAGCCACATCTACACGCTCTCACGCGGCTCGGCGCCGCTGTTGGTGGCGATTGGCGCGGCGCTCACGGTGCAGGAAATTCCGCCGCCGTTGAAGATTGCCGGCATCGCGCTGGTCTCGGCCGGCGTGCTGCTCGTTGGATTCAGCCCACGCGCGCCCTTGAAGGCGACGCTTTGGGCGCTGAGCATCGGGCTGTGCATCTCCGCGTACTCGCTCGTCGATGCTCTTGGCGCGCGGGCGGGCAATGATGCGTTGGTCTATGTGGCTTGGACCTCCGGCATTATGGGCGTGCCGATGATTGCGTTCGCGTTCTGGCGGCGCGGGCCGCAACTCTGGAAGGACGCCGCTGTCGCGCCGATCCGCGGGCTCGCCATCGGCATTATCAGCTTTGCTGGATACGGTTTGGTGTTGTGGGCGCAAACGCTCGCGCCGATCGCGCAGGTGACGGCGCTTAGGGAAACCTCCGTCGTGTTCGGGGCGCTGATCGCGTTTTTGTTCCTGGGCGAAACGCTGGGGCCGCGTCGCTGGATCGGCGCGCTCATTGTCGCCGCTGGCGCTGGCTTGATCGCGTTCGGCTGAGTAGGGTCCCGGCCATGACTGACATGCAGATCATCCGCATCGACGACGCCAAGGCCATCGTCCGCGTCGGCGTGCCGGAGCCCGAGCGCGCCGCGCCGCAAGAGGTGCGCGTCTCCGTTGCGCTGGCGCTCGGCGCGCCGCCGGATTTTCCGGAGAATGATCGCATCGGCGCGACCGTCGATTACGACCGCATCCTGCATTTTATCCGCGACGATCTCGGCGCGCCGGCACACTTGATCGAGACGTTGGCCGATCGCGTGGCGGGGCATTGCCTTTCGCTGAGCCAACGAGCGCGCTGGGTCGAGGTGACGGTGAAAAAGCCATCGGTGCTCTCGGGCGATGGGCTGGTGGCGGTGACGATCCGAAGAGAGGCGCGATGAAGTGGGCTTTGATTACGGGCGCGGGCCAACGTTTGGGCCGCGCCGTCGCGCTTGAACTTGCGCGCGCGGGTTGGGGCGTGGCGATCCATTATCACCGTTCCGAATCTGCCGCACGCGCGGTGCTTGCCGAAGCGCAGGCGCTTGGCGCTTCAGCGGTGCTGGTGCAAGCCGATCTCAATGATGCGAGCGCGCGGCACGCGCTAATCGGCAAAGCCGTCGAAGCGGCGGGTGAACCCCTTTCAGCATTGGTGAATTGTGCTGCGATCTTCGAGCACGACACGATTGATACGCTGACTGAGGAGGCGCTTGAGCGGCATATGCGCATCAATGCGTTTACGCCCGCGGCGCTCGCCCGCGAATTCGTTGAGGCGCTCCCAGACGATGGCGAGGGCGTGGTCGTGAACTTCCTCGACTTCAAATTGGCCAACCCGTACCCGGATCATTTCTCCTACACGCTTTCAAAATACGCGCTGGCGGGCGCCACCGAACTGATGGCGCGCGCTTTTGCGCCGCGCGTTCGCGTCAATGCGGTGGCGCCTGGTTATGTGTTGCCGGCGCCCGGCCAGGCGCAGGCGGATTTCGAGCGCTTGCATAACGACACGCCGCTCAAACGTGGGCCGACACCGGACGACATTGCGCGCGCGGTTCGCTTTCTAATCGAGAGTCCCGCCATCACTGGGCAAACGATCTACGTTGACGGCGGACGCCGTTTTGTCAGCCACGAGCGCGATATGGGCTTCATGTAGCGCGCCTCGCGCGCCCCGTGACTTTCGTCACAGCGACATGCCCAACGCGCCATTAGCTTTATCTCATCGGATCGATGGTCGAGCCGATACGGAGATGGAGCCAGTCATGTTGAAGCTTTACACCTTGGTCGCAGCTCTGGCGGTGTTCGCGCCGGTCGCCTTCGCCACTTTGAACCAAGCCGCTCAGATCGTTGCCTAACGCTCGACCGGTTCTTCCCAAGCCCCCTCGGGGCGCAAGAGAAACGGGTCGACCATGAGAAACCAACATCGCTAGGGCGTCGGACAACCGACGCCCTTTATTCATGTGGATGATGTTCTTGATTTGTTCTTATCGTAGGACTAAACTCCTACCGCATGGCGAAAGATCCTTTGAGCGGTCGCGGCGCGCGCACCAATGCGAGCGGGCGGTTTGAGCGGTTCGCGACCGAGGCGTTCGATGACGGCTGGGGCGGGGCGGAGCTGACGCCGCTGGATACGATCGTCACGCCCGAACTGGCCAAGACGATAATCTCCACCAACCAGAGCCCCGACATTTCCTTCGATCAGTCGATCAATCCATATCGTGGTTGCGAGCATGGCTGCATCTACTGCTACGCGCGGCCGAACCACGCTTATGTCGGCCTCTCGCCTGGGCTCGATTTCGAAACCAAGCTGTTCGTGAAGGCCAATGCGGCGGAGTTGTTGGAGCAGGAATTCTCCAAGCCTTCCTACAAACCGCGCACCATCATGCTGGGCGGCGTCACCGACATTTATCAGCCGATCGAGCGCGGCTATGGCGTGACGCGCGCGCTGCTCGAAGTGATGGAGCGCTGGCGCCATCCGGTGGCGCTGATCACCAAGAGCCAGCTGGTTATCCGTGACATCGATATTCTCGCGCGGTTGGCCGAACGCGGGCTGGCGAAAGCGGCGATCTCCGTCACCACCATGCAGCGCCGCACCGCGCGTGTGATGGAGCCGCGCGCGGCTGCGCCGCATCGGCGTATCGAGGTGATCCGCATGTTGGCGCAAGCGGGCGTGCCGGTGACGGTGATGGTCGCGCCGATCGTGCCGGCCATCAATGACAGCGAGATCGAAGCCATCCTCGAAGAGTGCAAGAAGGCGGGCGCGAGTTCAGCGGGCTATGTGGTGTTGCGCTTGCCGTTGGAGATCAAGGATCTCTTCCGCGAGTGGCTCAACCAGTATTATCCTGACCGCGCCACGCGCGTGATGGCGATCGTGCGCCAGATGCGCGGCGGACGCGACTACGATCCCGAATGGGGCAAGCGGCAAAAAGGCGAGGGGCCGTACGCCAAGATGATCGTCGACCGCTTCGCGACGGCGTGCCGGCGTCTTGGCTTGGACAAGCCGCGCTTGCCGCTCGACCACACCCAGTTCCGTCGCCCGCTCGAAGCTGGCGGCCAGGCCGATCTGTTCGCGGAACCCGACTGCACGCCGCTGCGCGCCGTGGCGGAAAAGCGCGCGGCATTCGACAGCGACAAGTAGCGGTGCGTTGCCCCAAGCAGGCGTGGCGGGCTAAGGTCCGCGCCTCATAAGGGGAGACGCCGCATGCGCATCGAAAACCAGGACCCAGGCAATCTCAGAGATCGTGGCCGGGGCTCGGGCGGCGGTGGCGGCGGCGTGCCGGCGACGGCGCTGTTCGCGATCCTGCGCCGCATCGGCTTTCGCGGCATTCTGATTGTCGGCGTCATCCTTGGCGGCATCTACTTTTTGGCGCCGGACAATATCCGCAACGCCGTCTTCGGCGCGCTGCTCGGCGGCACGCCTGGCCAAGGCAGCACGGCGCAAGGCGAAGGCACGACGTGCGAACAGCATGCCGAAGCCTGCGATTTCTCCGCGCGCGTGCTGGGCTCGACCAACGATGTCTGGAACGCGCAATTCCAGCAAGGCCGCCTGCCGAGCTATGGCACGCAAGTCAGAGCCTATCAGGAGCCGACGATCAACGTGTTCTCCGGCAGCGTGCAAACCGCGTGCGGCGGCGCGACGTCAGATGTGGGCCCGTTCTACTGCCCGGCCGATCGCGAACTCTATATCGATCCGACCTTCTACGATGTGATGGAAAGCCGCCTGCGCGCGCCTGGTGATTTCGCGCAAGCCTACGTCATCGCGCACGAAGCCGGCCACCACGTGCAGAACCTGATCGGCGCCACGCAGCAGCAAGTGCAAGGCGAGAACCAAAACCAAACCTCAGTGCGCGTCGAGCTGCAGGCCGATTGCTTGGCTGGCGTCTGGGGCCACCAGGAGCGCGCCGATCTGCAGATCACCGAAGAAGATTTGCGCGAAGCTTTGAACGCCGCGCATGCGATCGGCGACGATACGCTGGGCCAATCGAACGAAAGCCAATTCACCCACGGCTCCAGCGCCCAACGCATGCGCTGGTTCCGCCGCGGGTTTGACTCAGGCGATGCGCGTCAGTGCGATACGTTCCGGGTGAGTGCGGCGCAGCTCTAATTCAGGTGTCAGCGTGTCGGGTGTCAGGTGTCAGCAAGTTGGCGCCTGACACCTGGCAAACTGACACCTGGCCTAAGCGTTCCAGCTCGCGGCCTGATCGATCAGGAATTGCCGGAACGCGGCGATGCGCTTCGAGCGTTTCAGATCGCTTGGATAGATGAAGTAAACTTCGAAGCTCGGGCCTGGCAGATCGGGCAGCACTTTCACGAGGTTTGGATTTTCGCGCGCCATGTAGTCGGGCACGCTGGCGATGCCGAAGCCGGATTCCACCGCGCGCAACATGCCATAGACATTGTTGATCTCGAGCAGCGGCGTGCGCGGTTTGGCGTCTTCGCGGCCGGCGCGTTGCGCCCAATCCAGTTCGCGCATCGGCGTCGGCACGCCGGCCTGATAGGCGATGATGCGGTGATTATCGAGATCCTCGACATTCTTCGGCGTGCCGTGGCGCTGCAGATAGCCCGCTGACGCATAGAGGCTGACATGCACCTCCAAGAGTTTGCGTTGGATAAGGTCAGCGTGCGTCGCCGCCCAGAGCCGGATGGCGCATTCCGCTTCCAGCTTCAGCAAATCATACTCGCGGTCGTCGAGCATGATCTTGAGGCGCGTCTCGGGATAGGTGTCGGCAAAGGCGCCGAGCCGGGGCGCGAGCCAGGTCGAGCCGAACGCGACCGGCGCCGTCACCGTGAGATCGCCGATCACCTTCTCGCGCGCGTCCTTCAGCGTGCTTTCGGCGATCACGGCCGCGCCCGCCATTTCGCGGGTGAACTCGCGGAGCGCCATGCCCGGGCCGGTGAGCAGCAGGCCGCGCGCGTGACGCTGGAACAGCGGCACGCCCATGTCGTTTTCGAGAGCGGCGATCTGGCGGCTGACCGAGGATTGGCTGACGCCCAGCTTTTCAGCAGCCGCCGTCAGGCTGCCGGTCTCGGCGGCGAAGTGAAACGTCTTGAGTTTGTCCCAGTCCATCAATGCCGCCGCCTCCGAGGCGCCCTGTAGCGTCCTCGCGCGTTGCAATATTGCATAGCTCGACGGCTGGGTCGATAGAGAAGGGGTTGGGATTCGAAATGCTGGAACGCTTCGGCGACATTGCGCACGTACCGCTGCTGACCATCGGGCAGTCCGCCGTCACGGTTGGCGGGCTCGGCGCGGCCGTGCTGCTGATCGCGGCCTTTATGGTCGCCGCTTGGCTCATTGGCGGGGCGCTGAAGCGCCTGCGCCAGCGCACGCGCGAGGGCTCCGGCGCGCTCTACTTGTTCGAGAAGCTGACGACCTACGGCCTGGTGCTGTTCGGCTTCGTCGCCGGCCTCTCGACGCTGGGCCTCGACCTCTCATCCATCGCCGTGTTTGCCGGCGCGATCGGTATTGGCTTGGGGCTGGGCTTGCAGGGCATCGTCAAGGAATTCGTCTCGGGCCTGACGCTGATCTCCGACCGCGCTGTCCATATCGGCGACTACATCGAATTGCCCGACGGCACGCGCGGAATCGTCCAAGAGATCGGCCCGCGCGCCACGCGCATCCGCAACAACGACAACGTCTATCTCTTGGTGCCAAACTCGCTGCTGATTGAAAACACAGTGATCAACTGGACTCTGCGCGGCGAGACGCGCCGCATCCACGTGCCGTTCCAAGTCGCTATCGGCGCTGACAAGGAGAAGGTCCGCGCCTGCGTGCTCGAAGCCGCGCGCGATGTGCCGTTCACGCTGCCCGATACCGATCAGCATCGCACGCAAGTCTGGCTCGTCGGCTATGGCGACAGCGCGCTGAAGTTTGAGCTGATCGTGTGGCCGACGCTGGAAGCGGTGAAACGGCCAAAGGCGATGAACGCGGCTTATATGTGGGCGATCGACGATGCGCTGCGCCAAGCCGGCATCGAAATTCCCTATCCGCAACGCGATCTGCGTATCCGCAGCTTCTTCGGCGAGGAAGGCGACGATGCGATGACGGCGCTCAACTTGCGCAAGACGCCGCACTCGCCGCCCGTCGCGCCGCCGACGGCCGCCAGCGTCAATGACGCCGCCGACGATCTGGCGCGGCCGGAAGAGCCGATCGACAGCGACGTCGAAGCGGCAGAGCCGCACAAAGCGTAACGGACCGCCGACCGGAGAGCCGGCGATCCGTCACCCCGCGTCTCACGCATCCTTCCACGTCGAGTGAAAGCCGAGTGGGGCGCGGTAGGGGCTGCGCCAGGTGGCAATCGGGCCATCGCCCACGCCTGCCGCGTCGAACACGTGCAACTCGGTGGCCTGCTCGCGTGCGTTGAGCGTAACGCCGACGAGCCAGGCATCGCGCTCATTGGTGCGGCCGGGCTTGGTCACGAACAGATGCTCCTGCACCATCTGGTCAGCGCCGAAATCGTGTTCGGCGTAAGCGCCCGTGCGCCAGTTCATCAGACCGAGCCGGCTGACGGCGCGATCATCGACGATGCTGACCAGATCGCGGGCGCGGCCTTGGCGGCGGCGATCGGTCTGTGGGAATTCGCCGTAACGGCCGCTGCGTTGCAGTTCGGCGCGTCCATCGGCGTGCAACACCGCCAGCACCAGTTCGGCGGACGGCGTTTGCCCGGTTTCCTGCGTGATCATGCTGCGCGCTTGATGCGTGACGAAATCGGCGTTCGCGGAAGCGCAGAGATCGAAGCGGATCGCGCCGTCGGCATCTTCCCACGCATCGCCGGTGTGGAAGAAGAACATGGCCGGCAATTCGTAGACGCGGCGGTTTGAGTAGTCGTTCTTGTCCAGCACCAGCACGCGGAACGGCTGGTCGCCGTGCCAAGTGAAGCCATCGACCATCGGCGCTGTCATGCGATCGTGGATCCATGGCTGCAGCGGAATGATCAGGTGGCGTTCGCTCACCGCCCAGTCGTGCACGTAAGAGCGAGTGGGCAGTTGGATGATCTGCGCATCTTCGACCGCGCCGTTGGGCGAAAGCCGCCAGACGATGCAGCGGTCGCCATAGATTCCGAGATTCCAGATACGGCCGTTCGGCTCCACCTTCGGGTGCGCGGTAAACGGCATGCTGGCGAGATCGGCGCGCAGCGGACGCACGCCAAGCGTGGCCAGCGAGCGCGGATCCATGCGCGTCGGCGAGCCGCCTTCCCACAGCGCCCAAAGCTCGTCGCCGACGATCATCACCGATGTATTGGCGGCGTTCATCGAGTCCGGGCCCTCGATCGCGGCGTTACGATCGCCGCGCGTGCCGAAGCCCGGCATGACGATACGCTGTTCGCGTTGTTCGAGCCGGCGCTTGGGCGTGTCGACGAATTTGCCGCTATGGCGGGCGCGGCCATCTTCGATGGCGAAGCGCTGGACGAAGCCGTCGCCGTCGAACCAGTGGCCGGTGGCGCTATCGGCATAGCGGAACCAGCCGGGGCCGTTGCGGTAGTGCTCGCCGGCCAGAGCGCGCGGGGCGCGCCCGGAGAGGAGGCGCATGCCGGCTTCGGCGAAGCCGTCGACCGGGGCGTTGTCGAGACCCGGGCTCCAGCGCGGCGTCTCGGTGGCGAGGGCCGGGCCCGCCGCCGCGATGACGCTGGCGGCGGCGAAACCGGAGAGAAGCTGGCGGCGGGAGAGGCTCATCTTAGTTGCTCCCCGGGATCGTGATCTGGTGGACGTTGGCCCCGGCGGTGACGGTGAACACGGCGTCTTCCCAGCTCGCTGGGCCAAAGCGGCCGCGGGCATTGTTGGAGAAGGCGAACGGTTCGGTCGGGATGCCGAAGGGGTTGGTGTCCAACTGGCCGTTGCCGTTGACGTCGTGGAAGAGGCGGATCGCGTACTGGCCGGGTGGCACGTTCTCGAATGAGACGCTGGCGCTGGCGGCGGTGATTGGGATTTGGCGAGCGGTGAGCTGGTCGCCTGAGCCGTAGCCCTCGGCCGAGTTGAACACCTGCATCATCACCGAGCCCTGCGGCTGCAGGCCGGTCAGCTGAACGGTCACGGTGGCGGTTTCGTCGGCCTGGGCGGGGGCGGTGGCGCAGCCTGCGGCCAGGACGAGGGCGATGAGGGCGGTGCGAAGCATTGGGTTTCTCCGGTGGCGGCGTGATTGCCGTTGACCTGAGAGTGTCCGGGGGCCCCGCCCCAAGCTATTGGATATACGTGAGTTCGCGGCTCCCGTGCGTGAGCGGGCGCCCGCCCGCGACTGGCGATGCGCGAGCTGCGGGGCGAAAGACTGGCGCTTCGCGGGTGACGGCGGCTGGCCGATGGCGCAACCGCTTGCCTTGAGCGCGGCCTTGTGCAAACTGTAGACAGTATGCAGAGCACGCTCGATCGCGCCAATATCAGCGCCGCTGCCGGTGAGACGGTACGGGCCATGATTGTCGACGGTCGGTTGGGGGGAGGAGAGCGGATCAACGAAGTCCACTTGGCCGCCCAGCTTGGCGTGAGCCGCACGCCGCTGCGCGAAGCGCTAGCCGGCTTGGTGGCGGAGGGCGCCCTGATCGCCAAGCCGCGGCTTGGCTATTTTGTCCTGCCTCTGACGCTGGAAGAGTTCGAACAAATCTATGACATCCGGCCGCTGCTTGATCCAGAGGCGTTGCGCCTAGCCGGCATCCCGTCAGCCAAACAGCTCGACCGTTTGGAGCGGCTCAACGACAAGCTCGCTGCTGCCCGCGATCCGGAAACGGCCATCGACGTCGACGACGCTTGGCACGCCGAACTGCTGAGCGGCTGCCCCAACAAGGTTCTGCTCGATCTGATCGATGCCATGATTCGGCGGACACGCCGCTACGAACTCGCTTTGATGCGAGAAACCTCGAACGTACGGGTCGCGACCGAGGATCACGTTCGCATCCAGGCGGCGCTCCGCGCGGGCGATCTCGGGTCGGCGTGTGCGGCGCTCAAGCAAAACATGCAGAGCGGGCGCGAGCCCATCGTCGCGTGGCTGAAACAACGCGGCGTTCAAAAAGCGAAATAGTGGGTGGGATGATGAAGCTTGTGAAAGTTGCGGCGTGCGCGCTGATGCTCGCGGTAACGCCAGCCGCCGCTCAGACGCAGGCGCTGCCCGACATCAACGGGCTTTGGGCCGCGCACATGCGGTACGGCCCCGACATTCGCGGCCCGCTCCTGATCGAGCGGCGCGGCGGGCGCTTGTTCGCCGAGATCGCTGGCCATTGGGTCGAGGCGACGATCGCTGGGGACGAAGTGCGCTTTGAGCTGCCGAGCGGCGCGGGCGGCTTTTGCGGCCGCTTCGTTGGCCGAGAGGAAAGCCTGCGCGGTCACTGGATTCAGCAACGCACCATGTCGAGTGGAACGCCTTATGCGTCGCCCACCACGCTGCGGCGTCTGCGCCCGAACGCCTGGCAGGGCGAGGTCGCACCGTTGGATGACGCGATCACCATGTATCTGATGATCCGCACCGATGAGAGCGGCGTCGCGCGCGCCTATCTGCGCAATCCGGAGCGCAATATCGGCGCGATGCTGCAGATCGACCGTATCGAACAAAGCGGTGATCATCTTTCGATGATCGGTCGTTTCCGCGGACGGGGCCAGGAGCAAGTGTTTGCCGAGGCCGAGTACGATCGCAACAACGATTTGATCCCGTTTCACTTCCGGCAGTTCGGCGTGACCATGGATTTCGCGCCGGCCTCGCCAGAGGATGAACGCCGCTTCTATCCGCGCGGCGAAGCACCAGACGCCTTCGCTTATACGCCTCCGCCCGCGCTCGATGACGGCTGGCGCACTGGCACGCTCGAAGACGCCAGCATTGACCGCGTCCAGATCGGCGCCTTCGTCGACATGCTGGCCCGCCAAGCGCAAGAGGGCGTTGCAACGCCGCAGATCCATGCGCTCCTGATCGCGCGCCACGGCCGCTTAGTTCTCGAGGAATATTTTCACGGCTTTAGCCGTCACGACGTGCACGACACGCGCTCGGCCTCCAAGAGCATGACAGCCATTCTCGTCGGCGCCGCGATGCGCAACGGCGCACCATTCAGCGCCCACAGCCTTATCGTTGACAGCGTCGATCCGGCGCTTCTGCCGGCGACGATTGATCCGCGCCTAGCGGCGATGCGCGTCGAGCACGTGCTGACGATGAGTGCCGGCTTTAATTGCGACGACAGTGACGGCGATTCCCCCGGCAACGAAGACGTCATGCAGGAACAGAGGGAAGAGCCAAATTGGTGGCGCTATGCGCTGAACGTGCCGATGGCGCGGAATCCGGGTGAAAGCGCGGTCTATTGCAGCATGAATCCCAACTTAATGGGCGCGGTGCTGTCGCACGAAACCGGGCGCTGGTTGCCGGACTTATTTGCGGAGCAGGTCGCCGAGCCGCTCGGCATCCGCCGCTATTTTCTGAACCTCAGCCCAACCGGCGATTGGTATCTCGGCGGTGGCGCGCAATTCGAGATGCGCGATTTCATGAAAATGGGTCAGCTGGTCTTAAGCGGCGGGGTTTGGAACGGACGCGGCGTGCTCGATCGCGCTTATGTCGAGCGCATGACCGCGCCTCTCGTTGAGATGCAGGAGCGGCGCTACGGCTATTACTGGTGGCAACAGGACATGCCGTATCGCGGCCGCCAAGTGCGCGTCGTGTACGCGGCGGGCAATGGCGGCCAGATCGTCATGGCCGTGCCGGAGCTCGATTTGGTGGTCGCGTTCTACTCAGGCGATTTCGGCCACCCCGCCGCGCTTACAGCGCAGCGTGTGTGGGTTCCTGAGTACATTTTACCGGCGGTGAATTAGGCCGCCGCGCCAGCCTTGGCGCCGCGGGCGCGGTCCAACTCGATCGCGGCCAGATATTTTTCCGCTTCGAGCGCCGCCATGCAGCCGAGGCCGGCTGCTGTTACGGCTTGGCGGTAGGTGTCGTCGGCCACGTCGCCGGCGGCGTAGACGCCGGGGATGTTGGTTTCGGTCGTGCCGGGTTTGACGACGATGTAGCCATTATCCTTCATCGTCACTTGGCCCTTGAAGAGCTCCGTCGCCGGGGCGTGGCCGATGGCGACGAAGACGCCGTCGAGCTTGCGCTCTTCGCGCGCGCCGGTTTTCAGATTGCGCATGACGATGCCGGTGACGCCCTTGGGCTCCTCGGTGCCTTCGATGGACTCCAACTCGGTGTCCCAGACCACCTCGATGCTCGGATGGTTGAACAGCCGCTCCTGCAACACCTTCTCCGCGCGCAGCGAGTCGCGGCGGTGAATCAGCGTCACCTTGCTGGCGAGGTGGGCGAGATAGAGCGCTTCTTCGACCGCGCTGTTTCCGCCGCCGATCACCGCGACTTCCTTGCCGCGATAGAAGAAGCCGTCGCAGGTGGCGCAAGCGCTGACGCCGAAGCCCTGGAATTTGTGCTCGCTATCGAGCCCAAGCCATTTGGCTTGCGCGCCGGTAGCGATGATCACGGCGTCGGCCAGATAGATTTGGCCGCTATCGCCTGTCAGCTTGAACGGCCGCTGGCCCAGCTCGGCTTTGACGATGATGTCGTCGACCAGATCTGTGCCGACGTGTTTGGCTTGCGCGCGCATCTGCTCCATCAGCCACGGGCCTTGGATAGCGTCGGCGAAGCCTGGGTAGTTTTCGACGTCTGTGGTGATGGTGAGCTGGCCGCCCGGCTGAAGCCCAGCGATCAGCATGGGCTTGCGGAGCGCGCGGGCGGCGTAAATGGCGGCGGTGTAGCCGGCGGGGCCCGAGCCGATGATGACGATAGGGGCGTGACGGGCTGCGGGTTCGGTCATGAAACGATCGTGCCTTTGGGGATTGGATTCGCTTGAACCAATATGGCGGTTGCGGCGCGTCTCCGAAAGCGCGCCAAATCGCGCCGCGATCACAGTTTTTTCGGGTGCGAACTGCGATTGCGCGGGGGATAAGTCCCGCTATTGTCCCGCCCGGTCGCGGGGACACTGGGTACAATGACGGGGCGTTTGAAGGTTCTGGTCGTCGAGGATGACACGCTGATCGCCATGGAGCTCGAAGAGCGCCTAGGCGAGATGGGCTATCTCGTGCTCGGCCCCGCCGCGACCGTCGAAGACGCCCAACAGCTGATCGCCGCCAACCGCCCGGACGCCGCCTTGCTGGACGCCAATCTGGCCGGCGTCTCCAGCGTGCCGCTGGGCGTGAAGCTGGTCAGCCTCGGCGTGCCGTTCGCCTTCTGCACCGGCTACGACCAGATCAAGAATGCGCCGCCGGAAGTGGCCAAGGCGCCCATCCTCACCAAGCCGATCAGCGACGCCGAACTCTCTGAAGCGCTGAAGAACCTACTCCCGTAAATTCGGCCGAGCCTGCGGCTCACGAATGATGCTTGCCGGCCAAATGATTCGATGATACTGGAAATATCGAAATGAAAAACAAAGCTGTCATCGACGCGCTGAGCGCGCTGGCCAATGAGCATCGGCTGGCGGTTTTCCGTTTGCTGGTGCAGGCGGGCCCGGAAGGACAGCCGGCCGGCGCGATTGCGGAGGCGCTCGATCTGCCGGCCTCGTCGCTCTCGTTTCACTTGGCGCATCTCAATCGCGCCGGGCTGATCACGCAGAGCCGTGACGGCCGCTCGCTGATCTACGCCGCCGACTTCACCGCCATGAGCGGCCTCGTCGGCTTCCTCACTGAGAATTGCTGCGGCGGCGCCTCGTGCGCGCCGGTCGTGGCGCCCACGCAGAAGAAAAGGAAAGCGTCATGAAGCGCTTGCATGTGCATGTCGGGGTGAACGATCTCGATCAATCGATCCGGTTCTATTCGAACCTCTTCGCCGCCGAGCCGACGGTGAAGAAGCCGGACTACGCCAAGTGGATGCTCGATGATCCGCGCGTGAACTTCGCTATCTCGTATCGTCCAGAAGCGGGCGGCGTGCGCCATCTCGGCATTCAGGTCGAGAACGGCGAAGAGTTGCAAGAAGTCTATGCGCGCCTGGCACAGGCTGATGGTCCTACGCTGGAAGAGGGCGCGACGACGTGTTGCTACGCCAAGTCCGAGAAAACTTGGATCGCTGATCCGCAAGGCGTCACCTGGGAAACCTTTCTCACCACAGGCGAAGCAACCACCTATGGCGGCGGCGTTGAAGGCGCCGCGCCAGAGTCACACGCGGCCTCGAAACCGCCGCCCTGCTGCACGCCGAAAGCGCTGGAGACCGTGCCGTGAACGCGCACGCGCACCATCGCGCCTATAACGTGCTGTTCTTGTGCACCGGCAATTCGGCGCGCTCGATCATGGCCGAAGCGATCCTCTCGCGCTTCGGCGCCGGTAAGTTCAATTCGTACTCCGCCGGCTCGATGCCGAAAGGTGAAGTGCATCCCGAAGCGCTGAAGCTGCTGCAGCGCTTCAATTTCAAGACCGAACAATTCCGTTCGAAGAGCTGGGAGGAGTTCGCGCAAGCTGGCGCGCCAGAGCTCGATTTTGTGTTCACCGTTTGCGACAATGCCGCCGGCGAAGTGTGCCCGGTATGGCCCGGCCAACCGATGACAGCGCATTGGGGCGTGCCCGATCCTGCCGCGGTCGAAGGTTCGCCAGTTGAAATCGCGCAAGCTTTTGCGGACATTTATGGGCGGTTGAACAACCGCATCTCGATCTTCGTCAGCCTGCCGTTCGAAAGCCTCGACCGGCTCTCGCTGCAAAACCGCTTGAACGACATCGGCAAGACTAAAGACGCGGCGAAAGACCTTTAAGCCCATGTCGGTTTTTGAACGCTACCTCACGCTTTGGGTGGGGTGCTGCATGGTTGCCGGCATCGCGCTCGGTCAGTTCTTGCCGCAACCGTTCGCGCAGCTCGCGGCGTTGGAGGTGGCGCGCGTCAACATTCCGGTCGCCGGCCTCGTCTGGCTGATGATCATTCCAATGCTGGCGCGGATCGATTTCGCCGCTTTGCGCGAGGTCGGCAAACATTGGCGCGGCATTGGCGTGACGCTGTTCGTCAACTGGGCGGTGAAGCCGTTCTCGATGGCGCTCTTGGCTTGGCTGTTCATCGGCTATCTGTTCCGGCCATATTTACCGGCCGATCAGATCAACTCCTATATCGCCGGTCTCATCATCCTAGCCGCTGCGCCGTGCACGGCGATGGTGTTCGTCTGGTCGAACCTCACTAAAGGCGAACCGCATTTCACGCTGAGCCAAGTGGCGCTCAACGATGCGATCATGATTGTCGCGTTTGCGCCGATCGTTGCGCTGCTGCTTGGGCTCTCGGCGATCATCGTGCCGTGGGAGACTCTGGTGCTCTCCGTCGCGCTCTACATCGTCGTGCCGGTGATCATCGGCCAGGTGTTGCGCCGCGCGTCGTTGCAGTCGGGCGGGGAGGCGGGGCTCGCACGTCTCTTGGCGATCCTCCAGCCGCTCTCGCTCGTCGCTCTGCTGGCGACTTTGGTTCTGCTCTTCGGCTTCCAAGGCGAGCAGATTATCGCGCAACCTTTGGTGATCGCGCTGCTGGCTGTGCCGATCCTGATTCAAGTTTATTTCAATTCAGGGCTCGCCTATTTGCTCAATCGCTGGAGCGGGGAGGCGCATTGCGTTGCGGGACCATCGGCGCTGATCGGCGCGAGCAATTTCTTCGAACTTGCCGTCGCCGCCGCAATCAGCCTGTTCGGGCTCAACTCCGGCGCCGCGTTAGCGACAGTGGTCGGCGTGCTGGTGGAAGTGCCGGTGATGCTGACCGTGGTGTACGCCGTGAACCGCAGCAAAGGCTGGTACGAGCGCGGCTTACGGGCGCCGTCGCGGCGCTAACGCGCCTTGGCCCGCGCTGACCAAGCTGTGAGCACGGCCGCTGCGGCGCGATCGGTTTCGAGTAGCGGCGGATAAGACCACGCCTCCAAGCGGCCGACGAACGGACGCGCGCAGCCGCGTCGCGCCAGCGATTGGTGGAAGCGTGCGAGCTTTCCGGCGCCGCCATCGACAGCGAGGATGTGCACCGGCTTTGCGGTGGCCGCCGCTTCCGTCGCCATGTTGACGCTGTCGGCGGTGACGAAGACGTGGTCGGCAGCGCCGAGCATGGCGAAATAGGGGTTCACGCCTTCGCCTTCGTAAAAGATGGCGCAATGCGGCGCGAGGAAAGTGCGAAACACCATGCGCGCCGCTTCGCCAGTGCGGCGCGAGAGCGTGACCAGCAGCGTGCCGCCGGTCTCGCGCTGCACGGCGGCGAGAGAATCTGCGATCTCTCGCGCGCGCTTTGCGGAAATGTCTTGGCGTTTCGACTTGCCCCCGATCAGCACGGCAAAGCGCGGCTGCGCCATGTCTTCGAGCGCGGCCGGATAATCGAGCACCGCTTCGTCGAGCTTTTCCGGCGTGACGCGATGACAGCTGCCGACGACCGGCAACACGTTCGGGCCTTCAAGTCCATCATGGATGGGCGGAATGACGACATCGAACTCCCGCGGGTTCACACGCGGATCTTGCAGCTGCACCACGAAGGTCTTGCCGCGCGACCACTCGCGGATGCCGAGCGCGAACGGGACGGAGGCGCGGCCGCAGCCGATGAAGATGTCGGGCCACGACGGCTCGATCGGGTCGGAACCAAGCGTAAGCGCAAGGCGCGGCGCCGGAACGAAGCCGGGCGGCATCCACCGCCAAGGCGAACGCAACTCGACGCGTTTGGTGGTGAGCCGGATCGGCGTTCGGCGCGAGAGCGCCTCGGCTAAGCCGACGGCCTGGTTCTCGATCCCGGCGCGCCCATCGCTGACCGCCCAGACGTTAGGTGCTTCCGCAGGCTGGTAGCCGACGCTCCGCATCAGACCAGCTCCGCCGTCGTGGTCAGAGGTACTTCACCTTGACGATTTCGTACGACTTGGCGCCGCCCGGGGCCATGACCTCGACAACGTCGCCTTCTTCCTTGCCGATCAGAGCGCGAGCGATCGGGGAGGTGACGGAGATCTTGCCGGCGCCGACGTCGGATTCATCCTCGCCGACGATCTTGTACTTTGATTTTTGGCCGGAATCTTCGTCGAGCAGGTTCACGGTCGCGCCAAATTTGATCTGTTTGCCGGAGAGTTTCGACACGTCGATGATCTGGGCGCGCGCGATCTTGTCCTCGAGCTCCAGCAAGCGGCCCTCGATGAACGACTGACGATCCTTGGCGGCGTGATATTCGGCGTTCTCGGAGAGGTCGCCGTGGGCGCGCGCCTCGGCGATGGCGGCGATGACCGCCGGCCGCTCTTCCGTCTTGAGACGCTTCATTTCTGCGTCGAGGGCGGCATAACCCTCGGCGGTCATTGGTATTTTTTCCATGGGGTGTGTGTATTTAAGTCCGTCTAGGAATAGAAAATGTATCCGGTCCGGCTAATCGTCAAGCATAGGCTTGAAGCGCCCTGACGCCTAGGGGCGCCCCGGATTTCAAGCGACGAATGGCTTGGATCGAGGCCCGAGCGCCGGACACTGTCGTATAATAGGGGATATTTTGCGTCAGCGCCGTGCGGCGGATTGAATAGCTGTCCCGGTAAGACTGGGCGCCTTCGGTTGTGTTGAAGACGAGTTGGACTTCGCCGTTCTTCATGGCGTCCACCACATGGGGGCGGCCCTCGGCCACCTTGTTCACCCGGTGCACCTCAACCCCATTTTCGATGAGGTAATCGGCGGTGCCGCCGGTGGCCATGATCTTGAAGCCGAGCGCGATGATGTCTTTGGCGATCGGCGGCAGGGCCGGCTTGTCCAGGTCTTTGACCGAGATGAAGACGCAGCCTTCGACCGGCAGATTGATGCCCGAGGCGATCTGGCTCTTGGCGAAGGCGGCTTCGAAGTTCTGGTCGAGCCCCATGACTTCGCCGGTCGAGCGCATCTCCGGGCCGAGCACCGGGTCGACGCCGGGGAAGCGGGCGAACGGGAAGACCGCTTCCTTCACCGCGACATGGCCCTTCGACGGCCGGTCGAGCTTCAGTTCCGAGAGTTTCACGCCGGCCATGACTTTCGCCGCGGCGGCCGCGATCGGGCGGTTGATGGCTTTGGCGACGAACGGCGCCGTGCGCGAGGCGCGCGGGTTGGCTTCGAGAATGTAGATGTCGCCATCCTTCACCGCGAACTGAATGTTGATCAGCCCGCGCACATCGAGCGCCAGCGCCAACGTGCGCGTTTGCTTTTCGATGTCCGCGACGATTTCTTTCGAGAGCGAGTAGGGCGGCAACGCGCAAGCGCTATCGCCTGAGTGTACGCCGGCTTCTTCAATGTGCTCCATGACGCCGGCGACGAACACGTCTTCGCCGTCGCAGATCGCATCGACGTCCACTTCGATCGCATCGCGCAGATAGCGATCCACCAAGAGCGGGCGCTTGTCGGAGACGGCGAGTTCGCTCGGGCCGCCGAGCGCGCGCGAGATGCGCGTGATGTATTCGTCCAGCTCGCCGGCATTGTGAACGATCTGCATCGCCAGTCCGCCAAGCACGTAAGACGGGCGCAGCATGACTGGGTAGCCGATGCGGCCGGCGGCGGCGCGTGCGGCGTCGGGAGAGCCTGCGATGGTGTTGTCTGGCTGTTTCAGATTGATTTTGCGCAGCAGCGCCTGGAAGCGGTCGCGGTCCTCCGCCAGATCGATCGCATCGACGCTGGTGCCCAGGATCGGCGCGCCTTCATCGGCCAGCGGCTGCGCCAGCTTCAGCGGCGTCTGGCCGCCGAACTGCACGATCAAGCCCTGCACCGTGCCGCGCGATTTTTCCGTCTCGACGATTTCGAGTACGTCTTCAGTGGTCAGCGGCTCGAAGTAGAGCCGGTCGGAGGTGTCGTAGTCCGTGCTCACCGTTTCGGGGTTGCAATTGACCATGATCGACTCGACGCCGAGATCGGCGCAGGCGAAGGCGGCGTGGCAGCAGCAATAATCGAACTCGATGCCCTGGCCGATGCGGTTGGGACCGCCGCCGAGAATGATGATCTTCTGGCGATCGCTCGGCTCGGACTCGCATTCGGCGATGTTCGTGCCATACGCCGGGAATTCGTACGTCGAATACATATACGGCGTCGTCGCGCGGAATTCGGCGGCGCAAGAATCGATGCGCTTGAATTGCGGGCGGACGCCGAGCTTGCGGCGGGCGGCGCGCACATCGCGCTCGCGCTGGCCGGTGAGCTTGCCAAGACGCGCATCGGAAAAGCCCATCGCCTTTAGCGCACGGAACGTCACCGCATCCTTCGGCAAGCCGTCGGCGCGGATTTCGGCTTCTTTTGCGACGATTTCAGCGATCTGGCGCACGAACCATGGATCGTAATGCGAGGCCGCGCAGATTTCCTCGACAGTCAGTCCGCGCCGCAGCGCTTCGGCGCAAACCAGCAAGCGATCAGCCTTCGGCGTCACTAAGCGTGCGCGCACGGCGGCGCGGCCATTGTCTTCGTCGGCGGCGCCTTCGATTTCGAGTTCGTCAAATCCGGTCAGGCCAGTGTCGAGAGAGCGTAGCGCTTTTTGCAGTGACTCCTGGAATGTGCGGCCCACGGCCATGGCTTCGCCGACGCTCTTCATCGAGGTGGTGAGCGTGGTGTCGGCGCCTTGGAAGCGTTCGAAGGCGAAGCGCGGAATCTTCACAACGACGTAGTCGATCGTCGGTTCGAAGCTCGCCGGCATCGCGCCGCCGGTGATGTCGTTGGCGATTTCGTCGAGCGTGTAGCCAATCGCGCACTTGGCCGCGACCTTGGCGATCGGGAAGCCCGTCGCCTTCGAGGCCAACGCAGAACTCCGCGACACGCGCGGGTTCATCTCGATGACGACCATGCGCCCGTCGCGCGGGTTCACGGCGAATTGCACGTTCGAGCCGCCGGTCTCGACTCCGATCTCGCGCAGCACCGCAATGCTGGCGTTGCGCATGATCTGATATTCGCGGTCGGTCAGCGTCAGCGCCGGCGCCACGGTGATGCTATCACCGGTATGAACGCCCATCGGATCGATGTTTTCGATCGAGCAGATGATGATGCAGTTGTCCGCCTTGTCGCGGACGACCTCCATCTCGAACTCTTTCCAGCCGATGATCGATTCCTCGACCAGCACTTCGGTGATCGGCGAGGCGGCTAGCCCGCGTTCGACGATCTCCTTGAACTCTTCGAGATTGTAGGCGACGCCACCGCCCAGGCCGCCCAGAGTGAGCGACGGGCGGATGATAGAGGGAAGTTGCACGTGGTCGAGTGCGGCTAGCGCATCGTCCATCGTGTTGCAGAGTCGCGAGCGTGGGCTTTCTAATCCTATTTTATCCATCGCATCGCGAAATTTCATTCGGTGCTCGGCCTTCTCGATCACCTCGGCATTGGCGCCGATCATCTCGACGCCGTATTTCTTCAGCACACCGGTGCGGTCCAGAGTAAGCGCGCAATTGAGCGCCGTTTGACCGCCCATGGTGGGCAGCAGTGCATCGGGCTTTTCGAGCGCGATGATCTTTTCGACCATCTCCGGCGTGATCGGTTCGATATAGGTCGCGTCAGCCAGATCAGGATCGGTCATGATCGTGGCTGGGTTCGAGTTCACCAGGATGACGCGGTAGCCCTCGGCCTTCAGCGCCTTCACCGCTTGCACGCCCGAATAGTCGAACTCGCACGCCTGACCGATAATGATCGGCCCGGCCCCAATGATCAGGATCGAGTTGATATCTGTACGTTTCGGCATGCGTCTCCGCCCGCGTTCACGCGGCCAAGAATCGATCCATTCATCGGATCGCGCGTGCTTACGGCCCGCAGGCCCTGCACGCAAGGGCTGGGCTGGGCAGAGTGGGCGCCTGGGCGGACTTGCCGCTCTTGGAGGCGGGCTCTAGGAGACGCATCCATGGTCGCCACTGAAACAGCGCCGTTTGCGACGGAAGTTCTCGACGCTTGTCCGCTGTGCGGCGGCACGAATCTGGCGCCGTGGGCGGCCGCGCCCGACTTCTGGATGCGCCGCGCCGAGCACGTTTTCCGCTACGCCCGCTGCCGCGCGTGCGATCTTTTGTTCCAGCAAGAGCGCCCGACCGAGGCGACAGCCGGCTTTTTCTATGAAGGCGACTACAGCCCATATCGGCGCGGCAAGAAAAAGAAGCATCTGGGGCGCGTCTTCCGCAAACTCGCGACCCGTATCGGCGAGCGGATTTCCGGTGAGAAAGACGCGGCGCGCGCCGTCGATCAGCGCCGCGCTGCGAAGCTGACGGCGCCGGGCGCCAGCGTGCTCGACTTCGGCTGTGGCGGCGGGCGCTTGCTCGACGGGCTGAAGGCGCGCTTTGGCGTGCGCACAGTGGGCATGGATTTCAACGCCTCGCTGTTCGAGCGCTTGCGTGAGCGTGGCCACGAAGCTTTTGAGGCGTCCGATGCGGGCTGGGCGCAAGTGGACGATGACAGCTTTGATCTCGTGGTGATGAACCACGTGCTGGAGCATGTGTACCATCCGCGCGCGGTGCTGGCGCAGGTGCGGCGCGTGATGAAGCGGGACGGCGTGCTCGATATCGCCGTGCCCAATCCCGATGGCTATTCGGCGCGCGCTTATGGCGCCCATTGGTACAGCCTCGATAGCCCGCGCCACGTTATGCTGTTTAGCCCGCAAGTGGCTGAGACGCTGCTGCGAGAGACGGGCTTTACGGACATCGAGGTCGTGGGCGAGCCTGTGTTGCGCGACGCTGTGTTGAGCAAAGCGCGCGCTGACGGCGTGGAGGCCACGCCCGCCAGCGAAGCCGACGTCTGGCTGCCGATCGAGACGGCGCAAACCGTGCGCCGCGAAGCGGCCAAGGGCGCGTTCGACCGCTTCCACATTTTCGCCCGCAAAGGCTAGCGCGTCAGCGCTTGCAATGTCGCGAGCCAGCGATCGGCGATTGTCGGCAGCGTCCAATCCGCCGCCAGTATCGCTTTGCCGCGCGCGACACGCCGCGTCGCTTCGGTTGAATCATTCAGCATCAGCCGCAAACCGCGTTCCCAATCGTTGAGCGCGATCGCGTCTGCGAAGGCGTCGTAAGCTGGAATGGAGTCCGCCACGACCGGCAGATCGTGGAGTAACGCCGTCGCCACGCGATTGTTGGTCTTGCAGCGCGTAAACGGATTGTCGCCGATGGGAATGAGGCAAAGCGCGTGCATGCGCATGGCGCGCGAGAATGTTGTGCGGCGCCAGCGCAAATAGTGCGTGGGGATGCGCCAGTCTTTCACTGTGTGACGATACTTCTCCGCGCTGTTGCTGATGATCGTGAGCTGGATCGGCGTCTCGGCGTTGAGCACTTCTAGCATCGGATAGATGCGCTGCAGATCAAGCATGCCGCCACTGGCGTAATCCGAGCCGTGATTGCCGAACCAAACCAGGCGCCGGCGATTGCGGTCGAGCTTCTGGCGGAGCAGGGCCAGATTGAACTCGGCGCCGATGTCGCCGAGCTTGGCGTTCAGGTCCGGTTCGTATGGCTGCTCAGCGGCGTCGCTGATAACAGTAACGCCGCGCACATCAGGACACGCTTCGCGGATCACGTCGGCCAGCGTTTCCGTCGACGCCGTAACCAAGTCAGCGGCGGCGACGGCGCTCTTCAGCGTTTCGGCGCGCGCTTGCCATTCAGGGGCCTGGCCGGCGAACGAGAAGTGGTTGTCGCAAAGATCGAGCACGATGCGGGTGCCGTGTTCATCGCGCAGCGCCCGCGCCGTGCTCACGCTCGCTGCATCGTACCGCTTCGATAGCACCAGCACTTTCGGTGCAACGCCCGGCGCATAAAGCCCGCATGACACGCCGCGGCGGCTAAGTTCAGCGATGATCTGCGCGCAGCGGAGGCGATAGCTCGCGACGGTTTCACTGGCTTTGTGCGGCCACCACGCGAAATCCACCCGCTCGCTCCTCACCAACGCGCGCGTTCTTAGCCGTCGCTCGGAGCGTCAGCAAGACGCGCACGTCTCGGCGCTCAAGCTGGAGACCGCACCTCAGTGGGGGCCGTTTTATGCGGCTGCAGCAACACAATCACCAAGAGCCCGAGCGCCAGTGCCACGAAGCCACCGATGCCGACGATGCCGTTCCACGGGAACGGCGCGCCGCCAACCATCAGCACTGTCAGACCCCCCAACGCATTGAAGGTACCGTGGAAGATGCCTGCGGCCCAGACCGACTTTCCGCGATCGCGAATGAGCGTCATGATCGGCGACAACAGGATGCAGAACACGGTGAAAAGGCCGACGCCGAGTAGGCGATCGTCGGGATAGTTGTGGCCGAAGAGATAGATCATCGGCGCGTGCCAAATGCCCCAGATCGCGCCGGTCGCTAGCGAGTAGCGCCAGAAGCCCGCGCCGCGCCACAGGTCGTAGAGATAGCCGCGCCAGCCGAGTTCCTCGCTGAAGGTCAAGATCACGGTGTTGACCAGCGCGCCCAAGATAAGCGACTGCACCAGAACAATGACGGTGAGATAAGGCATGTTGCGCAATTGATCGGCGGCTTGCGGCGAAAGCGCCTGCGTTGCGGCGATCAAGCCTGCGCCAGGATCGGCGTAATTGTGCTGAGACAGTGCAATGGTGAGCGCGACCGCTCCGGCTGAGAGCAGGACCGGGACGAGCCAGGCCAGCAGCCACCACCAATTGGGCTTGAAGCGCAAACCGAGCGCGGCGCTCCGGCGGCCTTTCTCAAATGCAAAGACGCAGATGACGGCGGCGATCGACGGACCGAACATTGAAAGCGCCAGCACATAAACGCCGATTTGCAGGTTCTCATGCAGCCCCGCGGCCCAGCCGCCAGCGACGATCGCCCAAGTCACGGCGAAAGAAATGACCAGGAAGATTGCCGACTTTGTTGCCGTAGACATCACGCACCCCCGTTTTGATTGTCGTCATTCGATCGTGCTTCGATCTTCACACCCCTGGCGCGCAGCGCTTCGCGCAGGAGGAATTCGATCTCTGCATTCACGCTGCGCAACTCAGCGTTCGCCAGACGCGCGACCGCGTCGTGCAATGCAGGATCGAGCCTGAGCGCGAAGGCTTTGCGGTCAGTTGGCATCGGACCTTACTGATAGAGTGAGCCTGCATTGACGACCGGCTGCGCGTCGCGGTCGCCGCAAAGCACAACCAGCAGGTTCGACACCATGGTCGCCCGGCGTTCGTCGTCGAGTTGCACCACGTCGCGCTCGGAGAGCTGTTGCAGAGCATGTTCGACCATCTCGACCGCGCCTTGCACGATGAAACGTCGCGCCGCGAGAACGGCTTCCGCTTGTTGGCGGCGCAGCATGGCGCTGGCGATTTCGGGTGCGTAGGCGAGGTGGCTGAGCTTGGTTTCGTCGACCACGACGCCCGCGACCACGACGCGCTCCTGCAGCTTCTCGCGCAGCAGCGCCGAGACCTGGTCGGCATCGCCGCGCAATGTCGGCTCTTCATGCTCGGCGTGATCGTAGGAGAAGTGCGAGGCGATCTCGCGCACGGCGGTTTCGATCTGGATGTCGACGAAGGTTTGATAATCATCGACGTCGAACAACGCTTGGCCGGTATCGGTGACGCGCCAGACGACGACGGCGGCGATCTCGATCGGGTTGCCGCGCTTGTCGTTCACCTTGAGTTTTTCGCCGGTGACGTTGCGCACGCGCAGGCTGATCTTCTTGCGCGTGTACCAAGGCAGCACCCAGCGCAGGCCGGGCGTGCGGTCGGTGCCTTTATAGTTGCCGAACAGCGTGATCGCGGCGGCCTCGTTGGGCTGCAGCGAGTAGAAGCCGATCAGCTGGGCGGTGAAGACGAGCGACAGGACCAGAACGGCGATGCCGTGGAGGGCGTTTTCCTCGCGAATGAGTTCGATGACGCTCCAGATCATCAACCCCAAGACGAGGAGGGTCAGCAACAGCATCAGCCCTCCGCCGGAGGTGCTGGCTTTGCGTTCTTGTGTGCGATTTAGCGCTGCTGCGGTCATGACATACCCTCTCATGCCATCAAAGTGATATCACTTCAATAGCAAAAGCTCCCGACGCGCAAGCCAAATCGGCGCGTTTACCAGGTTCTCCAATCGGAAATTAAGCGCCTTCCCGTAAGGGTGGTTGGCTCTAAGGGTCCGATTTTGAGGCGGAAAATGGTTACCCGAACGTGGATGAACAGGCTCGGGAAGCGAAGCTTCCAGCGCGATCAAGGCGGCAACGTCGCCATGATGTGGGCGCTGATGGGCGCTGTCCTGGTTGGCCTGATCGGGATCACCGTCGATTTCACCCGCGCCCAGGCCCTGCGGAATCAAATGCAAAATGCGGCCGACGGCGCCGCCTTGGTGGCTGAACGTAGCTCGAACCGCCCAATCGCCGAGCGCACCGCCGCTGCGCGCGCTTTCTTCGACGCCGAAATGGGCGGCGCCGCGCCGGCCAACGTCACCTTCAACGTCGTCCAGCTTCAAACAGGCGGCCACCAAGTGTCCGCCACCATGCCGATGCCGCTCAGCTTGGCCCGCATCATCCGCCCCGAAGACTGGGACATCGCGGTTGAAGCCGTGGCCGAGGCCAACGCCAGCCCGCCGATCGAAGTCGCGCTTGTGCTCGACAATACCGGTTCGATGGCCAACGACATGAACGCACTGCGCAGTGCTGCGTCGCAACTCGCCACGGATTTGCTTTCACTCGATGGCGACACCGTGCAAGTCGCGTTGGTGCCCTTCGTCGCGCAAGTGAACATTGGCAATGGCGCCACGCAAATGGCGTGGATGGACACGACCGGCGTTGCGCCGATGAACGGCGAACTGCTCGAAGACCGCATGATCGGTCGTGTTGCGCGCAACACGACTTCATCGAGCGCACAGTTTACTGGCTCCGATTGCAGCGCGCTCAGCACGCTTCCTTACTTCGACAATACGTCCACCGGCACGAATGAGGGCTATCCGGGCCCGTACCGCGTAGAGTGGCGGCGGAGTGGAAACCGCTGCTACGCTTTCACACCGTCGGACGGCATCAACTATTTCACGCTCTTCAACCTGATCTCGAACGAGACCTGGAAAGGCTGCGTCGAAGCGCGCCCCGAGCCGTTCGACATCAACGATGCAGCGCCAACGATCGGCGATCCGCGCACGCTGTTCGTGCCGTTCTTCTGGCTCGACACCGGGGGCACTGCCGGTCAGGGCAACTCCAACACGTCGAGCGCAGTGAATTATCGCAACAACAACAATTCTTATATCGACGACACGCCCGGCGACTTGCGCTACGCGCGTGCTAACAACGTCAATGCCGCGGGCGCCGCCGCGAACGCCAACATCTTCACGGTGACGATGAGCACGGACGACGACAATACGGTCACCGCCCAACAACTGCGCGAAGCGCGCTTCTTCAACGTCTTCAAGTATCGCGGTTCTTCAGCTTCACTCGACGCTAGCGCGCCAGATACACGCGGCCCCAACCGCGGCTGCCCGACGCCGATCGTGCCGCTGACGTCGAATGAAGGCGTCATCCAAACCAATATCGCCGCGATGCGCGATTGGATGGGCGGCGGCACCAATCAGGCTGAAGGCCTGGCTTGGGGCTGGCGCGTGCTTTCGCCGACGGCGCCGTTCACGGAAGGCGAAGCCTTCAATGCGCAGCGCGATAACGTGCGCAAAGTGATGGTGCTCATGTCCGACGGTGAAAACACCAATGTCGGCACCGATGCAGTGATGGCGACCGATTACTCGGCCTACAACTACATGGGCTTTTGGCGTGATTACGCGAGCGGCAATGCGCTCACTCAACTTTTGTTCGGGGTCCTGCACGGCATCCTGCCGCCCGGCATTATCCGTCGAAATATCGACTCGTCGAACGAGTACGTCGATTACGTCGATGATCGGCAGCGTGCGCTTTGCGAAGCGATCAAGGATGCCGGCATTGAGATCTATGTCGTCCGCTTCCGGAACGGCAATGAAGACCTGATGCGGGACTGCGCGTCTGGCGACGACCACTTCTTCAACGCCAACAACGCCGCTGAATTGTCGCAAGCCTTCGACGCGATCGGCACCGGCATCGGCTCGTTGCGTTTGACTCACTGATAGGGACGAGGGATTGGGGACGAGGGACTAGAAGGCGCTCGTCCCTAGTCCCGCATCTCTAGTCCCTAAGAATCTCGTTCTTCTCATCCAGCAGCACGACGCTGGGCGCATAGTTGCGGGCTTCTTCGGCGGGCATTTGGCAATAGGCGATGACGATGATCGGGTCGCCGAGTTGCGCCAGTCGTGCAGCCGCGCCGTTTATGCCGAAGGTTTTCGAGCCGCGCGGCGCTTCGATGGCGTAGGTCGTAAAGCGTGCGCCATTGTTGATGTTCAGCACATCGACTTGCTCATGCGGCAAGATGTTTGCGCGCTCCATTAAGTCCGCATCGATCGAGATCGAGCCTTCATAGTGCAAGTCGCATTGCGTCACGCGCGCGCGATGCAGCTTGCCCTTCAGCAGCGTGACGATCATTCAGCCGGCGCCTGAAACTGCACGACGAGACGAGCCGGCGATCCGACGGCGCTCGATCCATCGCTGCGGGTTGGGTTGGCGCGATAGGACGACGAGGCGGCCAGCGCAGCCCGACCGAAGCCCAGCCCCGCTGGCGATTCACTGGCGACGCTGCAGTTGACAGAAAGGTTGGCCAACACGGAACAGCTCAGCTCAACACGCCCGCCCAACCCATCGCGCAGCGCCCGATCAGGATAGAGATCGCTGATCCGGCGCGCGGATGGACGTTGGGCCCACGATACGGTTGCGGCACGCGCTGGCGTCGGCGGCCGCGTCGATACAGGCGCGGTGGTTGTCGGCGCTGGATTAAGTGGCACTGGGCTAACGCTTGGCACGGTCGATGGCGCTGAAGAGCCAGGCGATAGCGAAACTGGACCGCCGCTATTTGGCGGCGAACCGCCTGCCCATGATGTTGTCGGCGCCGGCGGAGGCGCTTCGACTTCGCGCTCAGGGCGCGGCTGTTCGCGCGGTGTTGGTTCGCGCGCCGCTGGTTCGCGTGTCGCGACTTCCGGGCGACGCGGCGTGGGATCGATCGCTTCGTCGAGCGAGAGCGGATCGGGGGCGCCATCCGGCTCGGCGCTCATCGGCGCATCGGCGTTGGGATCGCTCGGCGCTGCGATCTGCTCTTCTTGCGCGCCGCCGACATCCTGCATGCCGCCGCCAAAATAGAGCCCGCCGGCAAGCGCTGCACCGCCGAGCAGGGCAACGAGGATGAACGCACGCAACGCCCCGCCTTCGCGGCGCGGCGGTTCGCGCAGATCGGCGCGATCGTAAGAGCGCTCCGGCGGCGGTGGCGGACGGCGTTGCGGCTCAGGCCGGCGCACGGCGGCTGGCGGCGGATCGAGACGGCGTGGTTCGCGCGTCGGCGGCATCGCAACGCGCGGTGTGATCGGCGCACGCGGTGGCGGCGCTGGCGGCGGGGTTGGGCGAGGCGCTGGCGCGCGGACGTCCGCTTGCGCGTTGGTTAATTGCTTCAAGCGCAGTTCGGCGACTTCGGCGAAAGCGCCTTCTGGGCCGAAGCGGGCGAGGTAGTCCATGAAGTCGGACGGATTGCGGCTGTCGCGAATGGCGCGCCAGTGTTCGGCATCGGTGCTGAGCGGATCGGCGCCGGGACGCGTGAAGGTCGGCGGCTGCGGGGCCGGAGGCGGCGGCGGCGGCGCCGCGCGGCGGGGTTGCGGGGGCGGATCGTAGGCCGGCGCTTCGGGCGCGGTATTGGCGCCGACGCCAGCGCGGGCTGCGTTCACCATGCGGTCGACAGCGAAGAAGAGCGGATCGAGTGCGGGATCGTTGGGATCGCCGTCCCAACGCGAGAGATCGAACGCCAAAGCATCGCCAATACTGGACGGCGGCGGCGGATCGATGAGGCTGGCGACGACGGCTTTGTTGGCGTTAATCACGCGCTGTGCCGCATCGAGAAAGGGGCGTGAGCGGATCGAGGCTTGCGACCAGACCACCAGGCCCGCGCCGCTCGAACGCAATGCGCCGTCGCTCGAAGGGGCCCCGCCTATGGAAAAGCCGGCAGCTTCGAACATTTCCGCAAGCGCCTTGGCTTGCGGTTCGTCCTCACGGACACAAACAATGAGTACGTCGGCCATGACGCCTCCTGCGTCCCCCCAAGGTCCCCATGCGGCTTTCGGGCCATAGCACGGAAGATTTCGGCACAACACCGTCTATGACGCTTAACCGTGATGAAAACGCATCAAGCCACTGCTTTGAAAACGCCGCTCTCCTGGTCGAGCACTTCAAGGCCGCCATCGGCGACGCCGTAGCGTGCGCCTGCCAGCTGTAATCCGCGTGCCTCAATCGCTTCCTTGACGAATGGAAAGGTCGCCAGATTTTCCAGCGTGACGCGGATGGATTCATGTTCGAGGTCGGAGCAGGGGTCCGCACTTTGGCTCTCGAGCACCCGGCTTTTGGCCCGGTCGAGCAGGCTGATCCAGGCGTCTAGGAAGGAGTGCGGATCGCGTGTCCGTTCCTGAAGTGCTGCCGCGACGCCGCCGCATTGGGCGTGACCGAGCACCAGGATGATTTCCACCTTGAGGTGCAGGACGGCGAATTCGATCGCCGCACTCACGCCGTGGAAACCGGGCGCATCCTCGAAAGGCGGGGCCAGATTGGCGACGTTGCGGACGACGAAAAGTTCGCCCGGCCCTGCATTGAAGATGGTCGCCGGATCGACCCGGCTGTCGGCGCAGGCGATCACCAAGGTTTTCGGTGATTGGCCGCGCTCGGCCAAAACGCGGTGGAGGCTCTGCAACTCCGGCCAGCGTTGCTCGCGATAGACGCGATATCCTTCGATCAAATGCTGCATGCGCGTCCTTCAAGCGGTTGGCGCGGCGAAGTGCAAGGGGTCCCAGCGGGGGAAGGCGCTTGGCGCACTTGCGGCGGCGGAGGCAATCTCGCCGGCGGGGAGACTGCCGATGAAATCGTTTGCCGCTCTGATCGCCGCTTGCGCGCTGCTCGGCGCCTGCGCCTCCGGGGCGATGCCGTCGCAGCGGGGCGATCTTGCGCGCCAGATCGCTGACGACGCTGCCGCGTTTAACGACGCCTACGCGCAAGCGGTGCAAGCTCAAATCCTGCTCAACGTCATGCGCGCCCGCGATCGGCTGCCGCGTCACTACCTCGCCATGACCGGCATCGCCGACAGCCCATCGTGGCGCTATCGGCAGAACGTCGGCATCGGTTCGATCCCGCTCGGCGAAGGCAGCGCGCCGTGGGGCTTCGGCAATGTCGGCATCGAGCGCGAAACCCAAACGCGCCCGACCTACGCCGTGCAGCCGTTCGGCGCGGAAACGCTGACGCGCACCGTGTTCGACGCCACCCAGCCTTACGTGTTCGCGCACTATTGGCGCAGCGGCTGGCCGCGCGATCTGCTCACACTGGTGATGGTGGAGCGGATCACGCGCATTGGCGCTGATGGCCACGCGTACGTTTACAACAACGAAGCCAACGAGATTTTCCGCAACTGCGCCGCTGATGTGGACACGGGCGGCTGCGAGTTCGTTCGTGAGCTGCGCGACTTCATCGGCAATGTCACGCCGCACAGCCAGATCTCGACCGATCCGAGCGCGCGCGCGATTTGCGGGCTGGTCGATGCTTATGCGCCGTCGCGGCCAGTGCGTGCGACGCCGCCTTCGGCGCAGGAACAATGTGCGCCAACTTTCGTGGTTGGCGACGACACCTATGTCTTCCGCCTGCGCTCGCTCGACGACATGATCTATTATGTCGGCGAACTCTTGCGCGCCGGCACAATGGAAGCGGGTCCAGGCCAAGCCATCGATGCGCAGCTCACTGTCGGCGCCGCTGGTTTGCGCGGTGGCGGCGAAGGCGTGCCGCTGTTTCGCGTGTTGCCGCATGGCGCCGCGGATCACGGCCGCCTCTATGGCGCTGAAGTTCTCTATGGCGGCGTACGCTATCATGCCGGCCCCGCGATTTCGCGTTCGTGTGGCGCAGCTACGGCGGTGGGCCCATGCCAAGATAATGCAGAAGAGGGCGATCGCTCTTCTTCCGTGCTTTCGCTGATCGCGGAAATCTTGGCGCTCAACCAATCGCCCGACGCGATCCTTGCGCCGAACCGGCTGATCGCGGAGTAGCCATTGCGCTCGCCGCCCATCGCGCTTAAGTCGCGCTGATGCGTGGCACCATTCTCGGCGTTTATGACGGACGCGGCGTTCTGCTTGGCCCCAACGATCAGCGGGTGGAATTTCCGCTGAGCGAATGGCGCTCGGCCGGATCGCCGACGGCTGGCCAGATCGTCGATTATGTCGAAGAGGGCGGCCAAGCGCGCGGCGTGTTCGCGGCGCCCGGCGCTTGGGCGGGTGCTCGTGGCGTCTCTCAACCGACGTCCACCGCAACGGTGTTGGGCGCGATCGGCTGCGTCTGTTTGGTGTTGGGCTTCATCATTCCGCTTCTGCCGACGGTCGCGGCTTTCGTGCTGGGCGTGATCGGCGCCGGCCAGGCGCGTGAGACGAGCGACGAGACCGGCCTGCTGCTCTCGCGCATCTCGTGGATCGGCGCGCTGGTGCTGCTGGTGATCGGCTTTGTGTTCATGGGCGCGCTTCTCGCCTTTATCGGCACGATCGGCTGGTCGGCGGTCTGGCACGAACTCAATCTCTAGAACGACATCTCCGTTTCATCGCTGACGGCGAATTCCCGGATCCCGTTTTGGTGCGCGAGGAATATCTGCGGCCAATCGCGTTCGAGCACGGTCAGCACGTCATAGAGATCGAACGGACCGAGCGAGGCTTTGTAGTCGCCGAAGCGATCCTGCAGAGCGCGCCACGCCTCTTCGTCGCCGTCGACTTTCACGAGCGACCAAAGCGCGCCATCGCGGATGACGAGGTGCAGATTGTCTGCGCCCGGCGCTGCATCGAGGCGCCACGGTGGGTAGCGGCGGTTCTCGCCGGCGTTGAACAAGCAAAGCTGATTGCCGGCCGGATCGCGCAACCACGCTTCATGCCACAACCATGTCTGCATCGTGGGCGGCCGCTCGATGATGACGCCGGCATGCGCGAGGCGGCTGGCTTCGAAAACGACATCGTTCACTTCGAAATAAAGCTGTGGCGCGTTCTCGCGCGGCATTGGGCCGTCGGCGACGTGCAGTGAGAAGGTGGCCTCGCCATCGGGAAGCTCAAAGCGCGCATAATGAGCGCTCTTCACGATCAGCCGGAGGCCGAGCAATTGGTAGAAGGCGATCGAAGCGTCGAGGTCGGTGGCGGCGGCGGTGATTTGGTTTAGGCGCATGGCGCCATCTTATCACACGCTGGCGGCTGTTGGATTAGTTTGGCGTCAACACGGTGGCGAGCGCCTGGATCGCGCGTGATGCGCTTTTGTGCGGCATGGATGACGCTTGCGCTTTCGAGATGACCATCGCACCTTCCATCGCCGTCAGCATGGCGGAGGCGAAGATGGCAGCGTTGGCCGCGCTCATGCCGCGCGTTTCAGCGGCGAGGCGGATTTCCGCTTCCCAGGATTCGAATGCACCACGCACCGCTTCGGCCAGCTTTGAATCGCTGCTGCCGAAGCCGGTGGCGATCGCCGCCATCGGGCACGACGCTTCGTAGCAGCGCTCTTTGCTTTCCTTGGCGGTGGTCTTGAACACTTGCTCGATGAACTGATCGAGCGTGACGCCGCTCTCGTGCAGCGCGCGAAACCGCGCCGCGACTTCCGTGCCGACACGGGCGACGACTTCGGCGCCGATCTGGGGCTTGCCGCCGGGAAAGTGGAAATAGAGCGAACCGCGGGGCGCGCCGGATTTCTCCAGCAGTTCGGCGACGCCGACGCCGTCATAGCCGCGCGCTCCAAAGAGCTCGACGGCGGCGGTCAGCATGTCTTCGCGCGCGGATGAAACTTTGGCCATGGCGGAAAAATAGCACTTGTATGACGACCGGTCTAGTGATATCCAACAAATAGACCGGTCGTCATAGTAGACGCCGGCGTCTCTTCCCCGGAGGGTTACACATGAAGAATTTCCTGTTTTCGGCCATGGCGTTAGCCGCTTTCGGCCTGCCCGGCATCGCGTCCGCCGACGTGGTCGCTGACCGCACCCAGGCGATCACGCTCTGCCGCGCCGAAGTGGCGGCTCAGACCGGCGCCGAGCCGTCGCAGGTCCGCCTCGACCAAGTGAATGTCCGCCCGCGCTTGGTGCGCGTCGACTTCGACCTTTGGACCGACGGCCAGCTCCGCAACATCCGCTGCGAAGTCACCCGCGGCGCTGAGCTGACCATCGCGTCGATCACGCCGGCGCTGCAGGTCGCCTCGAACTGAGCCTTTGCCCGCGCATCCGTCGCCTCCCGCGCGGATGTGTTGACTGCCTGAGCGCTCCCGGAAACGGGGGCGCTCTTTTCTTGGTAGGGCGAACGACGTTGCCGCCGGTTGCGGCTCGCGCTCTAAGCTCGCGTCATGGCCGAGATCGCAACATTGTTCGTCACCAAGCTCTACCGCGCGGCGGTGGAAGGCGTGGACCTGCGCGATCTGGCCAAGAGCTGCCGCGTGATCGCCGCTGACGATGCGGCGGGGCAGGCGTGGAGCAGAGAGAAACACTATCGCGGCTACACCTCCTATGCCTCGCTCGACGATCTGCCGAAGCGCGATCCCAGTATAGGCGCACTCGCCAAGCTGTTGGATAAGCACGCCGCCGCTTTTGCGCGCGAACTGCATTTCGATTTGAGTGGGCGAAAGCTGAAACTGGATTCGATCTGGATCAACGTGCTGGAATCTGGCGGCGTTCATACCGGGCACATTCATCCGCACAGCGTCTTGAGCGGCACGTTCTATGTCGAGACGCCGCCCGGCTCGTCGGCGTTGAAACTGGAAGATCCGCGCCATCCACTGATGATGGCCGCACCACAACGCAGCGACGATTCGCCGGAGAGTGAGCGGACGTTTGTCTATGTCACGCCGAAGGCTGGCGAAGTGCTGATGTGGGAAAGCTTCGTGCGCCATGAAGTGCCGGCGAATGGCGCCAAGAAACCGCGCATCTCGATCAGCTTCAATTACGCGTAAGGCGGGTGAGGGCGCACGCTTTGGGCGCGCGCCCTCGAAGAACCGTTAGCCGCCGATTTGGTAGCTCAGCGTGAAGCGGACGCTGTCGAATTCAAACTCATCATTGCTGCGGGAAAAGTCTGTGCCGTCGGCATTGGCGAGAATGAACGGATTGTCCACCGGCGCCGGGCCGCTGGCGCGGACGGTGTAGTCGTCGTCTTCAAGGTTAGTGCGGAGATATTCCGCACCGACGCGCCAACGCGGCGCGATCGCCCATTCGACGCCGGCGCCGTATTGGTAGCCTTCGGCGTCGCCTTCATCGCTTTCGGTGAAGGTGTTGACGCCATTGCTGGTGGTGAAGCTGTGATCGACTTCAGCCCAGGCATAGCCGCCGGTGGCGTAGACGAGCATGTTGGCGAAGGCAAAGCCGCCGCGCGCTCTGATGGCGGCCATGTGATCGAGTTCACGCGTCATGGTGTAGGTTGCCGGCGTGGTGCTGAAGGCGGTGACGCTGTCTTCGACGGCGTTGCCTGAAACTTCAGCCAGCGCGCCAGCGACGAAGCTGCCGAACTGCCAATCGTAGCCAAGACGCACGCCGTAATCGACGGCGTCGCCATTGTCGTTACAGCCGGACGCCGGCGTTGGGCCGCGTGCGACGCCGTCGCAGAAGCCTGGTGAGAAGGCGTCGGCCGGTACGGTGGTGTTGACGGTGTCGCCGAAGTCGCCGTCGAGATCGGTGTCGAATGTGATGGTCTCGCCGCCATCGTCATCCTGATAGCCGTAGCCGGCGTGGCCGCCGACATAAAGTCCTTGCCAATCTTGCGCGTGCGCAGCGCCGGCGGCGCCGAGCATCGCTGCACCCGTGAGAGCGGATACGATAAATTTTTTCATGCGTAGTCCCTTGCTGTGAATCGTCACTCCGCCCCGACGATGGGAGGGCTACGCGCGGCGCCGCACTTAAGTTCAGATTGTTCAGCAGTGCGCGCCGCTTAGGCGAAACGAGGGAACTTACGCGCATGCGTGCACGCCTCCGGAAGCGCGATGTTCCGAAGTGCTTAACGCAAATTAGCAGTTGCGGACTCAGCTCGTATCCGGCGCGCGTGGCCACGCGTCTTTTGCTGTGCTGGTGAAATCAGCGGCGCACTCGACGCGGTGTTCGAACTCCGCGGGCGCTGCGAGCACGGCGCTGATGAGATGCGGACGCGCGTGGAGTCGCTGCGCGAGACGGCGCGCATATGGCGCGGGATCGTTGAAGACGCGGAGCAGCGCTCCATAAGGCGAAAACACACGCGCCAGTCTTCCGGCTTATCGCACTCAAACCCGATTGCGCGCCGCTTGCGTGTGCGCGCGGGATGCAGCAGCGGGCGCGTGTTGGGTTTGGGAAACGCCGCCGCTTCGATCGCGATCAGCAGCCGCATCATCGCTTCGCCAACGCGCAACCACGAGAGCAGCAGCGCGTACGGCCCGCGCGTCAGCGTGTGCCGAAACGCAACGTCCTCCGGCGCGCCGAAGAGGTTGTGGAGGATGTGCAAGAACCCCTGCGCAATGCGCCAAAGCGCAATGGGGGCTGTGCGGGCGGGTGCGATCGCGGACATGTTGGCGCGCAGTATAAGCGCGGTGCGGAGCCGGTCGGATTGGTGGGTGGTTATCCTCCTATTGAAGCAGCTCTTATCCGTTCGGCGGACGATCCTCGAGGCCGTGCCAAATGCGGGTAATCAGGATCGCATCCTCAAGCACGCGATAGCGGATGACGTAACCGCTCTTGCCATGACGCAGAACGAACTGCCGAACGCCGTCGCCGATGTCCCTGCCCAGCTCCGGCAAGTCCTGGAGATTTTGCAGCCCGCGCAGGATTCGCGCGACTGCACGCGTCGCCTGACGGCGGCTCTCGGTAGCGATGAATTTTTCCAACCGCTCCAGATCGACGTCGGCGCGCCTGGAGTAGATGAGCTTGCGCCGCACGGCGCTATTTCAGCTTGCGCGGACGTGGGCGTGGCAGCGGATTGTCAGTTGTTAGCGAGCGTAGCCAAGCTTCGACTTCTTCGCCGGGGATGGCCATGCCCGTGCGCTCGTAGTCTTCAAACGCGGCGAGGTCCTCTTCGACGCTAAAGGCTGGCTCGGCATCGTCGTCGCCGATTGCGATGTCCCAGGCGATCTGCTGGCGCACATACTCCTCCGGCGTCAGCCCGCGCGCTTCGGCGGCGGCGCGCACTTCGTCCGCGAGCGGGGCAGGGATGGAGATGGTGAGCGTGTCTGCCATGGTTGCCGGACGCTAGCACAAACCGTCACCGTCGTCATTCCGGGGCTTCGCGGCACGCGAAGAGCCCGGAAGCCACGGGCGAGCAGCGGCGCGTTGGCCCCTGGGTTCCGGATCGCGCGCAAAGCGCGCGTGCGAAATGACCAGACTTCATTACTTGCTGTCCGGATGAACGAGGGCGCGGAGCGCCTCCGTCGGATCAACAATAGATTTGGGATATGCGATCTCCAGGTCATTGAGATGGTCGGCGGATAACGACCCGTCAATTTTCTCGATCCATTTAAGGAACTGATCCCAGTTCGAAATACTGAACACCTTTGTGCCATAGCGCTGTTCGAGTGCGATGCGCGGATCCCGCATCATTTCGCCATCGCGTTGTCCATGAAGAAGGCGTCGCAGTACGGCGCATATGTCGCGATGTGATCAACGTCATGGAAGAAGCTGCGGAAACGCTTTGCGGCCTTCTCCTTGTTCTGCGGGGGGCTTTGCCAAACCTTTTCCTTCAGAACCGCAAACATGCGCGCTGACAGCCATTGATATGGAGCTAACTTGTAGTGGTCAGACGCAAAGTATGCTTGCAGCTTTGTGACCCGCTGCGGCATCGGAACGCTTTTTTCGAAACAGTGGTGGAGCATCGTCTCCACGATTGACGAATTTACGCTGCTGTTGAGCATCGCGTCGATCACATTGCCGTTCGCAACGAGATCGACGTACTCTTGGTAGAGTCGGATGTACGCTGCCGCACCCGTACGCAGCTCGTGGTCTACGTCTTCTTCGAAATGGGGCGGTGTTGCTTGCCATTTTTCGAATAACACTAAGAGTTCATGCGCCGATCGCTCCTTTGCGCTCCGAACCTTTTCGGAGTCTCCGAGATAGCTACCGACATCCAACCAGATGTAATTGTTCCAGTCATGAATGTCGCGGGGAAGCGCATCGCTCGGGTCAAGCGTTGTCGGGATTGGCTCGCTGCTGATGAAACGAATGAAGCCCTTAACGAGCTGGTCTTTCTGCACGCTATACGCTGGTTCGAACTCGTGATTGCCGGTTGTGCTCTTGATAAAGTGCATCAAGTCCGCGTTCGATTTGCCGCCAGCGCCGCGCCAGAGATAGGTCTCTTCCTCGTGAACAGATGAGTACGGAATTACGATTGCTTGTCGGAGAGAAACCTCTTGCAGGCGCTGTGCCGCAGAAACGAACTTGGCATCGTTCTCGCGGAACGAGCGGCTAAAGAAGGATTGATCTAGGTAGACAATTTGCTTGCGCAGTTTAACCAGCGGCAATCGCACCCAATGCTGGCAACGCAAGCAGCCACGGCTCGCGTGATTTCCATGAACGGTAACGCCGCCAAAAGTGTTCTTGCCACCACACCCAGGGCAGTCGCCAATAATGTGCGAAACTAGGGCCATCTGAAATCCAATCGAGACAGGGTTTGTGCGAAGCCCTGCCGATCGGCAGAGGCTAGTTATCCAAGAAGCTTCTGAGTTTTCTCGATCTGCTCGGATGCTTCAGCTTGCGCAGAGCCTTTGCTTCGATCTGCCTGATGCGTTCGCGCGTCACCGAGAACTGCTGGCCCACTTCTTCCAGCGTGTGATCGGTGTTCATGCCGATGCCGAAGCGCATGCGGAGGACGCGTTCTTCGCGGGGGGTGAGGCTCGCCAAGACGCGCGTTGTCGTTTCGCGCAGATTGCTTTGAATGGCGGCGTCGACGGGGAGGATGGCGTTTTTGTCTTCGATGAAGTCGCCGAGGTGTGAATCTTCTTCGTCGCCGATCGGCGTTTCCAAGGAGATCGGCTCCTTGGCGATCTTCATCACCTTGCGGACTTTTTCGAGCGGCAGGCCCAGCTTTTCAGCGAGCTCTTCCGGCGTCGGCTCGCGGCCGATTTCGTGCAGCATCTGGCGCGAGGTGCGCACCAATTTGTTGATCGTCTCGATCATGTGCACCGGGATGCGAATGGTGCGCGCCTGATCCGCGATCGAACGCGTGATGGCTTGGCGAATCCACCACGTCGCGTAGGTGCTGAACTTGTAGCCGCGACGATATTCGAACTTATCGACGGCCTTCATCAGGCCGATATTGCCTTCCTGGATCAGATCCAGGAATTGCAGGCCGCGATTTGTGTACTTCTTGGCGATGGAGATGACGAGGCGGAGGTTCGCTTCGACCATTTCCTTCTTGGCTTGGCGCGCTTCGCGTTCGCCTTTTTGCACGGCGTGAACGATGCGGCGATATTCGTCGATCGGCACGCCGGTTTCTTGCGCCAGCACGCCGATTTCGCCGCGAATGTCGGCAATGTCGTCGGCCTCGGCGGCGACGAACTTGGCCCAGTTCTTCGACTTGGCGGCGACCTTCTCGGTCCATTTCGGATCGAGTTCGCTGCCTTGATAGGCTTCGAGGAATTGAATGCGCGAGACGCCGTTTGAATCGGCCAGACGCATCAGCTTGCCTTCAAGCTGAATGAGTTTGCGATTGATGGCGTAGAGCTGTTCGACCAGGCTCTCGATGCGCGCATTGTTGAGCTTCAGTTTCTTCAGCTCTTCGATGATCGTGTTTTGCGCGGTGTCGTAAGTCTCGGCCTTGGCGCCGGGCAGGGACTTGCCTTGCAGGCGAAGCTCGATGCGCTTTTCCTGCAGCTTGCGGAATTGGCCGAAGGCTTCGGCGATGTTGTCGAGCGTCGACATCACGCCTTCTTTTAGCTCGGCTTCCATCGCCGACATCGAGATCGCTTGTTCGTCGTCGAACTCGCTATCGCTATCGGCTTCGGCGGCGGCTTCGGCCGGATCGCGCTCTTCGCCTTCGACGGGCGCGGGTTTGGGTGCTGCGGCCTTCGCGGCGGCTTCGGCTTTCTTGCGCTCGGTCTCGGCGATTTCGATTTTGGCTTGCTCGGGATCGACCAGGCCGTCGGCGTTCACGCCGGGCGCCGATTGCGGGACGATGCCCATTTCGGCGCCGTAGGTGGCTTCGAGATCGATGATGTCGCGCAGCAGGATCTTTTGCTCGCGCAATTCGTCGCGCCACACCATGATGGCTTCGAAGGTGAGCGGGCTTTCGCACAGGCCCCGGATCATCGCGTCGCGGCCGGCTTCGATGCGCTTGGCGATGGCGATTTCGCCCTCGCGGCTGAGCAGCTCGACCGAGCCCATTTCGCGCAGATACATGCGCACCGGATCGTCGGTGCGGTCGGCGTCTTCGCGGGTGTTGGTGACGGCGACCTTGGTGGTCGTCTCTTCGCGCGTGGCGATGGCCTTGGGTTCGTCCTCGGCGGCTTCGCCTTCTTCTTCATTGTCGACGACGTTGATGCCCATCTCGTTGAGCTGGCTCATCACGTCTTCGATCTGCTCGGAGGAGAACTCTTCCGACGGCAGCACCTTATTGAGCTCTTCGTGGGTGACGAAGCCGCGCGCCTTGGCGGCTTTGATCATCTTCTTCACGGCCGCATCGGAGAGATCGAGGATCGGGCCCTCTGGCGCGTCCTTTTCGTCCGTTGTCGGTTCGTCGGTTTTGCTCATTGAAACTTTGCTCTTACTCATCGGAAATAGGCATCTCTTCTCAGGCGACTAGTCCGCCAGCATCATCTTCTTGCACATCGTCCAGTTTGGCCTCGCGGGCGCGGGCCTCGATCTCGCGCGCTTCGCGGCTTAAGCCCTGAAAACGGGCGAATGCCGCCTCGTCCCCCTCGGCGGCGGCCATCCGTAGCTCGGACAATTCCTCCCTGATCGCTGGCAGCACCACCTCTCGCGTCGCTAACGCCAGCCACTCGGCTTCGACGTCGGCGCCGTCGCTCGCGAGACCCGGCTTGGGCCAACGCGAAATCCGCGCTGCCGCGCGGTCGTTCCCCGACCGGCTCAAATGGAGGCTGAGAGCCTGCCGGTCAATGGCCCCATGGCCATCGGGGGCATCTGCAAACTCAGCCAGAGCGGTGCGAATGGCGTCCAATTCAGGGTCGGTGATCTCGAGCCGGTCGATCCAGTCGCTGTAGCGGGCCAGCACGCCGGGGAAATCGGCGGCGGCGCGGAGGAAGTTTTCCGCCGCCGGGCGGGGGCGGACGCTGGCTTGCGCCTTGAGCTCCTGGGTCGGCGGCAGGATCTGGGGCCCACGCTTCCAGCCGCCGGGGCCCTGGGTTTGCGGCTGAAACGGCGGGCGCTGGGCGCGGACGAGGGCGTTGTAGCGCTGCAGCAGGTCGGAGAAGTAGGCGCGGCTGGTGTCGCGGTCGGCGATTTTGCCGGCCGCCTCCTTGAGCGAGGCTTGGAAGGCGGCGCGCGCTTCCGGCGTGCCGAGACCGTGGCGGGCGTGCTCGCGGTCGAACAGCGCGGTCGAGAAGGGGGCGGCGGCAGCCAAGAGCGCGGTCAGCGCTTCGGCCCCGCCTGAGCGGAAGATGTCGTCCGGGTCTTGGCCCTGCGGGGCGTAGGCGATGCGGAGCGTGTGCCCGGGCGCGAGCTGCGGCAGCGCCAGATCGAGCGTGCGATCGGCGGCGCGCTTGCCGGCTTCGTCGCCATCGAAGCAGAGCGTGGGCTCCCCGCCGGAGCGCCAGAGCAGAGCCAGCTGATCTTCCGTCAGCGCCGTACCGCACGGCGCCACAGCCGCGATGCCAGCGCGCTCGAAAGCGATGACATCGAGATAGCCTTCGCCAACAACAAGCCCCGGCGCCTTGGTGCGCGCCAGCAATTCGCGCGCTTGCTTCAAGCGATAGAGCACGCGGCTCTTGGAATAGAGCGCGCTTTCGGGGCTGTTGATGTATTTGGCCTTGGCGTCCTTCGCCAGCGCACGGCCGCCAAAGCCGATGACTTTGCCGCTGGTGTCGTGAATTTCAAACGTGACGCGGCCGCGGAAGGTGTCGATCGGCGGCTTGCCCTCGAAGCCCTCGCGCGCGACGCCTGCGTCGATGATTTCGTCGATGCTGTAGCCTTCGGCTTTCAGCTTATCGAGCGTCCAGGTCCATTCGTCTGGCGCCAAGCCAATGCCGAATTGCTCGCACACGTCCGCACCGATGCCGCGCGACTGCAGATATTTGCGCGCGTCGGCGCCGCTTGAGGAGCGGAGCGCGTCCTTGTAGAGTTTCGCGGTGTGCGCGGTGATGGCGAGCAGGCGCTTGCGGCGATCGTCCTGGCCGCGGTCTTCGACATCGTCCTTCGGCAGCGGCACGCCGGCATATTCGGCGATCTTTTCCACCGCTTCCGGGAAGTTGAGGCCCTCGAGCTTCATGGCGAGGGTGAAGACGTCGCCCTTCTCGCCGCAGCCGAAGCAGTTGAAGATGCCCTTCTGGTCGAGCACGTGGAAGGACGGGCTCTTTTCTTGGTGGAAGGGACAGCACGCCCAATAGTCGCCCGCCGAGGGGCGGGACTTGCGCTTATCCCAGGTCAGCCTTTTGCCGGCATAGTCGGCAATGGAGACCCGGTCGCGCACCTGGCGTAGCAAGGTGTCGGAAAAGCGCATCAGAACCTGAGGATGAACCAAGTCCTATTATACAGCGATTCGCCGAAACGATTCTGGGGGTGAGTGGTTTTGGCCCGCTGGCGTGCGTTTCGCGTGACGATTTCTTGCCTTCGGCTGCGCCCAAAATGCGGCTTGACGAACCATTGCTAGCTAAGTAGATAATTAGTTCATTAGCTAAATGATGGAAATAGATGGCTGAGACCGTTTTTGATGCGCTGGCGTCGACGCCGAGGCGAAAGATTTTGGCTTATCTCGCCGAGGCTGAGCTAACCGCAGGCGAGATCGCGGCGCGCTTCGACATGAGCAAGCCGTCGATCTCCAAACATTTGGCGATCCTTGAGAATGCAGGGCTGATCAAGAGCGATAAGCGCGGTCAGTTCGTCCACTACGCGCTCGTGCATGAGAACCTTGCCAACACGCTGAATGGCTTCGTCCAAGAGGTGTGCCCCGTTTCTCGGCCGCTAAAGCGCGAAAGCAAGCGCATCAAACAAGAGCGCAGCTAGGAGGGGATTATGGATTGGGCCCACGGGTCAGACCGCATCATTGCTGACGCCTCAACCGATCCCGTGCATGGCCGCGTTCGCTGGAAGCCGGTGAAGTCGATCTGGATTGGATCGATGACATTGGTGGCGCTCTTTGCTGGACCGTTGCTGTTCTCCTGGGATGCATTCGCTGTTTTCATTGTTGGTTGTGCAATCACGCTGTGCGCGGGTCATTCGGTCGGCATGCATCGCCGACTCATTCACAACAGCTTTGAGTGCCCGTTACGGCTTGAGTATTTGATGGTTTATTCCGGTGTTCTAGTCGGCATGGCCGGACCTTTTGGGCTCATGCATCAGCATGATCTCCGCGATTGGGCGCAGCGGCAGCCGCTTTGCCATGATTTTTTGAAACACGGTCGTGGGTTTTGGCGCGATGCCTGGTGGCAGTTGCATTGCGACCTCGAACTCGATCGCGCGCCGCGCTTCATGCCCGAACCGCGCATCGCGAACGACGCCGTCTATCGGTGGATGGAGCGCACTTGGATGTGGCAACAGCTTCCAATCGCGCTCGTGCTGTTTGCATTCGGCGGCTGGAGTTGGGTCGTTTGGGGCGTTGCCGCGCGCGTAAGTGTTTGCGTTACTGGTCACTGGCTGATCGGTTACTTTGCGCATAATGAGGGGCCAATGCGGTGGCGCGTCCGTGGCGCCGGCGTTCAAGGTCACGACGTGCCGATCGCGGCGCTGCTATCGATGGGCGAGAGCTGGCACAACAACCATCACGCCTATCCCGGTTCGGCGCGCATCGGGCTCAATCATGACCAACCCGATCCGGGCTGGTGGTTCATCCTCGCGCTAGAGCGACTGGGTCTCGCATCGAACATACAGACCCCCGCGACCATGCCGGAGCGTCCTGCACTCGTGCGCGTTTCAAACGATGACGGCGGTTGCCCTGCGTGTCGCATGGTGGCTCGATGGTTCGGCGCAAGGCCCGTTCATGGCTAGTCGAGGCGAGGGCTAGTCGCTCGATCGCCCGCTAGCTTCTCAATACTTCGCCGGTGGATCACTCGCCGGGAAGCTTTCGTCGCTGGCTTCGTCGACTTCGTTCCACTTTTCGGGCGGGTTTTCCATGGCGTCGGGGCCGGCGTCGCGGACCTTTTTGGGCTTGGGGGTCTCGGCGTCGTCGCTGGGGGTTGGGCGGGGCGTGTCGGCCATGAGTTGCTCCTGTGTTGAGAATTCAACGCTCCAGACGGAACAAGGTTGCGCCCAGTCACATTTCCGATAACGCGGCCAAAAACCGTGACGCCGCCGTAATTTGGGCGCCCAAAGCGGGTGTCTCCGGCGTGCAGGGTTCAAGGAGTTTCTCGATGCGACTGATCAAAGTGGCGGCGGCTTTCGCCGTGATGGCGACGTTTGCGGCGCCGCAGATCGCGGCAGCGCAAGAGCCGCAGGTTTCCGTGCCGGCGGTGCAGGGCACGTTGCTGACGGTGAGCGCGGACGGTTCGTCCGAAGGCGTGCCGGACATGGCGACGGTCAGCCTCGGCGTCACCACCGAAGGCCAGACCGCCGCTGCAGCGCTGGCTGAAAATGCGCGCCGCACCACGGCGCTGATCCAGGCGCTGCGCCGCGCGGGCGTCGCCGAGCGCGATATCCAGACGGCGAACGTGTCAGTCTATCCGCAGCAAGTGTACGGCGAAGGCCAAGCGCCGCGCATTACCGGCTATCAGGCCAACAACACTGTCAACGCCAAGGTGCGCCGCATCGACACGACTGGCCGCGTCATCGACGCTGCGGTCGCCGCCGGCGGCAACACCGTGAACGGCGTCTCGTTTTCGTATCAGGATGCGGATGCGCAGATGAACGCCGCGCGCCGCGATGCGATCACGCAAGCGCGGTCCCGGGCTGAACTCTACGCCAACGCGCTGGGCATGCGCGTGCACCGCGTTGTGGCGGTGAGCGAAGGCGGCGGCTTCCGTCCGCCGATCGTGCCGATGGCGATGGAGCGGATGGCGGCGCAAGATGCGTCAACGCCGATCGCACCGGGGCAGTTGGAAACGCAAGTCAGCGTCAGCGTGACGTTCGAACTGCGCTAAGCGTGATGCGCTAGAAATGCTGAGGGCGGGGCTGATGAGGCGCCGTCCTTTTGCTATCCGGGCTGTTCAGCCGTTGGTGGAAGCACCGGCGCCGGCGGCGCGGGCAGATCCACGTCCGGCGGGACCAAGTCCGCCATATCGACCTCGATCGACGCCGTCTGCTCCGGAATACTGCCGCTGTAAGCGTAGTAGCCGAGCGCTGCCACGGCGATGATCGAAATGGCGATGATCACGCCAGACGACGATGAGCCTCGTTCGCTGCGTTGTGCCATTGGAAATCTCCAAGTTGTCTTGGAGGAGAAACTGGCCGCCAGCGGTCGCGGTTCCGCTCACAGCGGTGACGAGGCGACGGCGTTGGTCCAGCGTTCGGTCGCGCGCTGCCATGCCGGGGTTTTGGCGTAGGCGCGGGCGGCGCCGTAGAGGCTGATGGCGGCCCAGATCAGTTCTTGGGCGATCGTGCCCAGATCGCCGATGTCGAACTCTTGCGCGGCGCCGATCAGGATGAGGCCGGCGCCGACGCCGTTGACCAGAAAGAAGAGCGGCTTTTCAGCATTGATTTTGCCGAAGCTCACCGCTGCATACATGGCGACGCAGCACACCGCGCCAACGATACCGGCGAATGACAACAGCGCTTCCATGACCGATCTCCCCGTTCCGTGGAGCGATCAAACATCCGTTAGCGCGAGCACGATGTGACGAGTGTCACGCGAGCGGCGTCAGCAGTGGCTCGCCGGCGTAAAAGCGACGCAAATTCTCGAGCACGTTTTGAGAGCCGGCATAGAGCGCCTCGCGGGTGCCGCCGCCGAGATGCGGCGTCAGCGTGCAGTTCGGCGCATCGGCCCAGCGTGATGTTGGCGTCGGCTCTTCCTGGAAAACATCGAGCCCGGCGCCGCCGAGCGCGCCGGATTTGAGCGCGGCGATCAACGCGTCTTCATCGACGACGGTGCCGCGCGAAATGTTGATCAAGATGCCGTCGCTGCCGAGGGCGGCGATGATGTCGGCATTGATGAGGCCCACTTGGTCGCCGCGCGGGGCGAGGGCGAGGATATCGGCCCAGCTGGCGAGGGCTTTGAGATCGGGCTCGTAGGCGTAAGCAACGTCGGGCTTGGCGCGCGGGCCGGTCCATTTGATCTCGAGGCCGAAGGCTTCGGCCCGGTGGGCGATGGCTTGGCCGATGGCGCCCATGCCGACAATGCCGAGCTTCCTGCCGCGCAAGCGCCGTTGTGGCGGCACCGCCAGCGGCGGCGTCCAGCGGCCTTCGCGCAGCACGCGCTCGCCTTCGGTGAACGAGCGCGACGTCGCGATGATCAGGCCGAGGGCGACATCGGCGACGTCCTCATGATTGATCTCGCGGCCATGGGTGACGGCGATGTTGCGCTTGGCGGCGTAGTCAAGATCGATGCCGTCGACGCCGACGCCGAAGCAGACAATGCAGGCGAGCTCCGGCAGCGCGTCGATCTGCGCATTGGAAATGCCGACATGGCCGATGGTGACGGCGGCGCGGATGTCTTTGCGATCTGTCGGCCAATGCACGACGTCATAATCCGCAAGCCGCATTTCGAAGAGGCCGAGCGGGGGATGCACGAGGAGGGCAGGTTTGGTCATGCGCGCAAGCGTGCATGGGCTGCGCACGCTTCGCAAGTGTAAGCGTAGCGCGTGCTTTGTTCGCACCTCTTGCGAGTGATGCGGCCACGACGCAGAGTGGGCCGACAATTACTGATGTAAGGTCGCGGCATGCTTGTTCGGTTCTGGGGTACGCGCGGGTCGATTGCGACGCCTGGGCCCACGACCGTGCGCTATGGCGGCAACACGTCCTGCGTCGAGGTGCGGCCGGACGACGGGACGGTGATCGTGATCGATTGCGGCACCGGCGCACACGCGCTCGGCCAAGCGCTGATCGACGCCGGCAAGGCGCGCACCGGGCATATCCTCATCTCGCACACGCACTGGGATCATATTCAGGGGCTGCCGTTTTTCGGGCCGCTCTTCGATGCTGAGAACGAGTGGCACATTTATGGGCCGCGCGGGCTCGGTCAGCCGCTGCGCGATGTGCTCGCCGGGCAGATGGATTATGCCTACTTCCCGGTGGCCCTGAATGCGTTTGCGGCGAATGTGCATTTTCACGAAATCGTCGAAGGTGCGTTCTCGATCGGCGATACGCGCATTACCACGCACTATCTCAACCACCCAGCGCTGACGGTGGGCTATCGGATCGAGGCTGACGGCGCGAGCCTTGTCTATGCGTCCGACCACGAGCCGCACAGCACCGACGCAGGGCACGGTCATGCGGAGGTCGTTGAAGGTGGCGATGCGGCGCATGTCGAGTTCATCCGCGATGCGGATTTTCTGATCCACGACGCGCAATACACGGCCGAGGAATATCCCGATAAAGTCGGCTGGGGCCACAGCACGATCGAGTACGCGGTCGATATGGCGATTGCGGCGGGCGTCAAGCGCGTGGCGCTCTACCACCACGATCCAGGGCGCAGCGATGATGCGGTGGATGGCTTGATCGAAATTGCGCGCGCGCGTGCAGCGGCGGGTTCGGCGCTTGAGGTGTTTGGCGCAGCTGAAGGCGAGACGATTGCGCTTGAGGGGGAAGAGCGCGAAGGGTTCGCGCCGTTCTTGCCGTCTAGCCTGGTCAATCCAACTGACGATCTCGCCAAGGAACTAGTGCTCATCGCCAATGTGATGGCGGAGGATCGCGACATGCTCGCCGCCGCCGCTGAAGCGGATGAGATACCGATCCTCGCCGATGCGTCACTTGAGACGGTGAAGGATATGGTGCGCACCGGGCGCGCCTCGCTGGTGTTTCTGGGCGACGCCGATGGCGGCGATCCGTTGGACTATTGCCGCGAACTGCGCGCGTTGCAGAATGCCGACGCCGAGCATCAGACGCCGATCATCATCGTCGGCGATCAAGGACGCGTCGATATTGAGCGCGGCGAGGAGGCCGGCGTCACCGATTGGCTGACGCGTCCTTATAGCCTGCAATATGCGCGCTCGCGAATGCGCGCTTGGCTGATGCGGTCTATGTTCCGCTGGCGCAAAGCGCCGCTGCCGCGCGATGAAGAAGAACGGCTCGCGGCTGTGCATCGGCTTGGGCTGCTCGACACCGAGATCGAAGAACGCTTCGAGCGCCATACGCGCATCGCGACGGCTGCGCTTGATGTGCCGATTGCGCTCATCACTTTGGTCGACCGCGACCGGCAATGGTTCAAATCGCACCGCGGTTTCGATTTCAGCGAAACGCCGCGCGACATCGGTTTTTGTTCGCACGCCATTCTAGGCGATGGCCCGCTCGTCGTTGGCGATGCGCTGCAAGATGATCGCTTCGCCGAAAACCCCGCCGTCGTCGGCGATCCGCGCGTGCGCTTCTACGCCGGCATCCCGCTGCACACGGCCGACGGCGCCTGCGTCGGCGCGTTTTGTATCGTGGACAGGAAGCCGCGCACGCTCAACGCTGCGCAGCTGAAGATGCTGCAGGATATTGCGCGGCTGGTGGAGGAAGAGCTGGAGCCAGGGGCGGCGGTGAAGGCAGCGTCTTAAGCCGCGCTCTTCGTTTTCTTCGCCATCAGCTTCGCGAAGCGTTCGAACAGATAGTGGCTATCCTGCGGGCCGGGGCTGGCTTCGGGGTGATATTGCACCGAGAACACTGGCTTGCCTTCGAGTTCGATGCCGCAGTTGGAGCCGTCGAACAGCGAGACGTGGGTTTCTTTTACGCCTTTGGGCAGCGTTGCGGTGTCGATGGCGAAGCCGTGGTTCATCGAGACGATCTCGACTTTGCCGGTGGTTTGATCTTTCACCGGATGGTTCGCGCCGTGATGGCCTTGCGGCATTTTCAGTGTTTTCGCGCCGAGCGCTAAGCCCAGCATTTGGTGGCCGAGGCACACGCCCATTACGGGCTTGCCGCTCTCCACCAGCGCCTTGATCACAGGCGCGGCGTACACGCCCGTCGCTGCGGGATCGCCGGGGCCGTTCGAGAGCAGGATGCCGTCGGGCTTGTGCGCGAGCACTTCTTCAGCGGTGGCGGTAGCGGGCAGCACGATGGTGCGCGCGCCAATGTCGCCGAGCGCGCGCAGGATGTTGCGCTTCACGCCATAGTCGAGAACGACGACGGTGAATTTCGGTTTCTTGATCTCTTGCACGCCAAGCGGCCACTGCCAGCGGCCTTCATTGACGACGTAGCTCTGCGCCGTCGTCACCTCTTTTGCGAGATCGAGGCCGTCGAGTCCGGGCCAGGCTTTGGCTTGCGCGTGCAATTTTTCGAGATCGAATTTGCCGTCTGGCGCGTGCGCGATGACGGCGTTGGGCATGCCCTGTTCGCGGATGCGGCGCGTCAGTGCGCGCGTGTCGAGGCCGGCGAGTGCGATGACGTTGCGGTTCTTCAGCCAGCTATCGAGCGTATCGGTGCTGCGCCAGTTCGATGGCTCGGTCGGCGCCGTGCGGAATATGGCGCCGCGCGCAGCAGCGGCCGCGGCTGGCGATGAGGTTTCGATGTCGGCGTCGTTCGTGCCGACATTGCCGATGTGCGGGAAGGTGAAGGCGACGATCTGGGCGGCGTAAGAGGGGTCGGTCAGGATTTCCTGATAACCGGTCATCGCCGTGTTGAAGCAGACCTCGCCTTCGGCAGCCCCCACGGCCCCCAGACCCTCGCCCAAAAAGACGGTTCCGTCGGCGAGAACAAGCGCGCCGGTGGCGGCGGGAGGAGAGTGAGTCGATTTGGCCAAAGCGCAGGGGAGATAAGGCGCGCCGGGCGGGGTGTCAAAAGGGCTGCCTCGCCCGGGCCTCGCCCCACCCGTGCCGTAAAGGTGAACTTCTTGTCAGCCAATCGAGTTGGCCGTGGGGTGCGGCCCCAGTAAGGTTCCGGAGTGGGGACGAGAAGGATCAGATTTTGGGCCGGAGCGGCCGCCGCTCTGTGGCTGGCAGCCGCTGCCGCCTCGTGCGGACCGCGCGCCGAAGCGCCTGCGCCGGACGCCGGGCCGGCCCAGATCGCGCGCGCCGATCTGTTCGGCGAAGCGGTCCGGCACGGCGCCCAGCTTTCCCCGCGCGGCGACCGCATCGCCTTCTTGGCCGCCCGCGACGGGGTGACGAACCTCTGGGTGCTGTCTGTCGGCGCCATGGATGAAGCGCGGCCAGTGACCGACGATCGCACCCGCGGCGTGCGCTCGTTTGCTTGGGGTCCCGATAGCGCGACGTTGCTTTATGCGCTCGATGAACAGGGCGACGGCAATACGCAGCTCTTCGCCGTCAGCGCCGACGGCGGCGAGGCGCGCGCTCTGACGCCAGCTGGTGCGCGTGCGGAGATTGTCGGCGTCAGCCTCGCCGACCCCGATGGCGTGGTGATCACGCTGAATCAGCGCGACCCGGCGTGGCCCGATCTGGTGCGCGTCGATCTGGCGACCGGTTCGCGCACGATCGTGCAGCGCAACGCCAACAGCGCCGCTGTGCGCGGCTTCACGCGTTTCGTGCTCGATCGCGAGAACCGTTTGCGGCTTGGGCTGAAGACGTTGGCCAACGGCAGTGTCGATGTGTTTGCCCGCGCTGCCGATGGAAGCTGGTCGCGGCTGTTCGCTATACCGTTCGAGGACGCCCCGCTCTCGCAGCCTCTGGCGTTCGATGCGGATGGGCGTTCGTTTTTGATGGTGGATTCGACCGGCCGCGACCGCGCCGTGCTGATGCGCGTCGATGCCGAGACGGGCGCAAAAACGGTGCTGGGTGAAAGCGCGCGCGCTGATGTGTCCGACGTTTGGCTCGATCCGGCGACCAATGCGCCGGAAGCGTTCGCGGCGAATTATCTGCGCTCCGAGTGGCGCGCGCTTGAGCTTGATGCGCAGGCCGACATAGAGTTTCTCGACAATCAGCTGACCGGCGACTTCCGCGTCGCTTCACGCAGCGCTGATGATGCGCGCTGGATCGTCATCGAAGAAGGTCCGACGACGCCGACTCGCACGCATCTCTACGATCGCAGCGACCGCACCAATCGCCGCTTGTCTCTGCTTTTCCGGCACCGTCCCGGACTGGAGACGGCGCCGCTGCAGCCGATGACGCCAATCGAGATCGAGGCGCGCGATGGCCTTACTTTGGTTTCGTATCTCACGCTGCCTGTCGGCTCCGATGCGAACGGCGATGCGCGCCCAGAGACGCCCCAGCCCTTGGTGTTGCTGCCGCATGACGGGCCTTGGGCGCGCGATGTGTACGGCTTCAATGCGATGCACCAATGGCTCGCCAATCGCGGCTATGCGGTGCTGAGCGTGAATTTCCGCGGTTCGATCGGGTTTGGCGAAGCCTTCTTGAACGCGGGCAATCGCGAGTGGGGCGGGCGCATCCAGGAAGATCTGCAAGACGCGCTGCAATGGGCGATCGACAACAGTGTCGCGCAATCGGATCGCATCGCCATCGTCGGCAGCGGCTTCGGCGGCTACGCGGCGCTAGCGGGGCTCACCTTCACGCCTGAGCAATTCCGTTGCGCAGCCGCTTATGGCGCGCCGACCAATTTGAGTCGCTTGGCGGAGGCCGCGCCCGTCAGTCTGCGCGATGTTTGGTATTTACGTGTCGGCGACACGCGCACGGCGGAAGGCCGTCAAGCGCTGCGCGGGCGCTCGCCCGCGCAACGGGTCAGCCAAATTCGCCGGCCGCTCCTGATCGGTCTCGGCGCGCGCGATCGCGCCGCGACGCAAAGCGAGTTTGATCAAGTCGCGCTGTCGTTGCGTGGGCGGCGCGTGCCGCTGATTTCGGTGGTTTTCCCGGATGAAGGCGCTGAGTTCACACGCCCGCAGAACCGTTTGGCCTATGCGGCGGTGCTCGAGCAGTTTCTCGGCGATTGCCTCGGCGGGCGCATCGAACCGGTGGGCACAGCGTTTGAAGGCGCGAACCTGGTCGCGTTCGACGGCGCGACGAGCGTGCCGGGTCTACAAGAGTTTGCGCGCCGCGTTGCTGCGCCGCCGGCCGCGGCTGTTGAAGCGCCAGTGCCGGTGACGGCTGAGGGGGTTGCGGTGGCGCCGCCGCTTAACGCCAGCGCAGACGATGAGCTGCAGCCGCAGGATTGATCAGGGCGCGGTCAGAAGATTGGCGCAGATCGCTTCGAGACCGGCTTGGTCGATCGCGTCGAATGCATCGAATTGCGTCGAGTCGACATCAAGCACGGCGGCGAGCGCACCGCTTTTGTCGAAAACCGGCGTGACGATTTCGGAATTGGAGCGGCTGTCGCAGGCGATGTGGCCGGGGAACGCATGTACGTCCGGAACGATGATGGTTTCGCGCCGCGCGGCGGCGGCGCCGCATACACCTTTGCCAAACGGAATGCGTAGGCAGCCGAGCGAGCCCTGATAGGGGCCGACGACGAGTTCGTTGGGTTTGTCGGCATCGACGACGTAGAACCCGGTCCAGAAAAAACGCTCCGGAAACGCCTGCGCCAGCAGCGAAGCGGCGGTGGCGTAGCGGGCGGTCAGGTTCGGCTCGCCCGCGATGACGGCGCCGATCTCGGCGCATAGCGCCGCGTAGCGCTCGGCTTTGCCTTCCGGCAGTTCAGCGCGAACGGCTTCCGCCATTATTCGCGGTTCGACTTGCGGTGCTTCAGCGCGCCCGAGGCTTTCAGCGCCGTCAGGCGCTCGTCACGGGAGAGACGCTGGCGCGGCGGCTGGCTGAGCATGCGGCCGACAAGGACAGACGCGCCGACCACAACCAGCATCGAAACAACAATCCAGACCCAAAACATGCGACTGCCTCCACTGTTTATTTAGGGGCCCCGCCCGCGCTTGGCCAGAGCGTGGGGCCTGCCCCAGATATTCACGCTCGCGAGAGTGAGTATTGACAGGTCGCTGGTTTTGGTGGCTCATTCTCTCATGAGCGTCGGCGACAATGATCGACGCCAGGGGAGGAATGCGGATGAGGGCTATGCTTCTCGCGTCGGCGTGCGCCGTCGCTCAGGTCGCGCTTGCTTTGCCGGCGCAGGCACAGACGAACGAAAGTGAAACCGAGGAAATCGTCGTCACCGCGGAGCGGCGCTCGACCAACCTGCAGCAGACCGCCATCGCGGCGACTGTCTTGACCGGCGACGACTTGGCGAATGCCGGCGTCACCACCGTTGATCAGCTGCAATTCATTTCGCCCTCAGCGACCGTCAACAATTTCGGCCAGGGCATCGATTTCAATATTCGCGGTATCGGCAAGGCCGAGCACAACACGCAGACCACGACCGGCGTCATCACCTATCGCGACGGCGTGGCGACCTTCCCAGGCTACTTCACGGCCGAGCCGTATTACGACATCTCTCGCGTGGAGATTCTGCGCGGACCACAGGGCACCTTCGTCGGCCAAAACGCCACCGGCGGCGCGGTGTTCGTCACATCGAACAATGCGGAGGGGCATTTGCGCGTGCGCGGCGCGGCCGTGGTTGAGCGCTATTTCGGCGACCCCGAAAGCGCGACCGACGAGGAGGGGTGGTTCGCTACGGGCGATCTGGCGAAGATCGACGGCGACGGCAATCTCATCATCACTGGCCGCGCCAAGGACTTGATCAAGTCCGGCGGCGAGTGGATCAATCCGGCCGAGATCGAGGCGGTGGTGAGCGCGCTTCCGGAGGTGTCGCTCGCCGCTGTCATTGGCCGCCAGCATCCGAAATGGGGTGAGCGGCCTATTTTGCTCGTGCAGACGCGCGAACAAGGCATGATCAGCGATGAGGCGCTGCTGGCGCCGTTGCGCGACAGTATGGCGCCCTGGTGGATTCCGGATGCGATTATACGTATTCCGCAGATGCCGTTGGCGCCCACGGGTAAGATCGACAAGATTCGTTTGAGAGTTGAGTATGGCGGTTAAGCCGGAATCCAAGACGCGCAAGCCGACCGCCAAGGCCAAGCCGAAGGCGCGCGCGGCGCAGGACGAGACGAAGCCCCGTCGCCGGCCCACGAAAGTGCAGCAGCGCGCCGACAAAATGGAGCAGATTCTAGACGCTGCCGAGTATTTATTCTCAAAGCACGGCTTGCACGGCGTGACGCTGAAGGATGTGGCGCAGCGTGTCGGCGCACACCACACGCTGTTGAACTATTATTTCACGGACAAGAAAAAGTTGTTCGACGCCGTGTTCGCGCGTCGCGCCGGCGTGACCACCGCATTGCGGATGCGCGCGCTCGATGAGTACGACGCCGCATCAAAAGGCAAGCCCACGGTCGAAGGCGCGCTGCGCGCGTTTCTCGACACCGACTTAGACCTCTACATTCAAGGCGGCGAAGGCTGGAAGAATTATGGCGCGCTCAGCGCGCAAGCGTCAAACACTGCCGAGGGCGCCATGTTGATGGACCAACACTTCGATCCCGTCGTGTTGCGTCTCCTCGGGCTTTTGAAAAAGGCGCTGCCCAATTGCGCCGATGAAGACATCTTCTGGGGCTATCACTTCGTCACTGGCGCGCTGATGCTGACGCTCGCCCGCACCGGTCGGATCGACCGCCTCTCGGCCGGCAAGTGCAAAGCCGATGACTTCAGCGCCGTAAAGGATCGCATGGCGTCCTTCATGGCCGCCGGCTTTCTCCAGATTTGCAGGCCGCGTTCGGGGAAGGCCTAGCCGATGCAGTGCGGTCTCGGCTAGGCTGGCGTTCCGCATCGCCATCGTGGCGGCGCCAGCCATAAAGCTCATGATCGCACCGCCCCCATCGCCGCCCAGCGTGCGCTTTCGCCTTCGCGACGCCACCGCCGAAGCGCACCGCGAACTGGAGGCGACGATGGCGCTGGCCGAGCGCTGCGCCGACCGCGCCTCCTATCGCATGCTGTTGGCCGACATGTTCGGCATTTACGCTCCTCTGGAAGCCCAACTTGCGGCGGTAGCATGGGATGGTCTCGGCATCGACTTTGCCCGGCGCGCCAAGACGCAATGGTTGCGCGCCGATCTCATGGCGCTCGGCCTCTCAAGCCGCGACATCGCAGCACTGCCGCGCACGCAGCATCTGCCCGCCATCCAATCCGCAGCCGATGGCTTCGGCGTGCTCTACATCCTCGAGGGCGCGAGCTTGGGCGGGCAGCTTATTCTGCGCCAAATCAAACCGGCGCTCGGCGTCACCGAAACCGCGGGCGCGCGCTTCTTCGCCAGCTACGGCGCCGATGTCGGCGAATATTGGCGCAGCTTCACTGCTGCGATGGCGGTTTATGGCGCGAATGAAGACCTTGCGCAGGCGATGGAACGCGCCGCGCTCGCCACGTTCGCGTGCTTCCAAAACTGGATGAACGAATGCGCGCGTGTCACTGAAATCGCGGCCCATGTCCGTTGAGCCCGTCGCCTTCGGCCGCGCGACGGTGTCGGACTGCGATCGTGAGCAGATTCACATTCCAGGCTCGGTGCAGCCGCATGGCTGCCTGCTCGCCATGGCGCCGGGCGATCTGCAAGTGCTGCACGCTGGCGGCGACACGCTGGCCTTGCTTGGCGCAACTCCGGAAGCGCTGTTGGGCCAGCCGTTCAGCACGCGTGCCGGCCCGGCGATGACGGCTGCAATCCACGCCGCTGCCGCCGATGGGCCTCAAGTGCGTCGCTTGATCACGTTCGACGCAGGCCAGGGCCGCGTGCTCGACGGCGCCATTCACGCCAGCGACGGTTTGCTGATCCTGGAGCTTGAGCCTCCGGCTCTCTTCGTCGAAGAGCCGACCGATCTGCTCGGCCTCGTGCAGTCACTGGTGCAACGCATTCAGAATGCTGAGTCCACGCAGCTTCTTTGCCAAGCTGTCACGGAAGGCGTGCGCACCGTCTGCGGCTTCGATCGCGTCATGGTCTATCGCTTCATGCAAGACGGCAGCGGCGCCGTCACGGCGGAGACGCACGCTGACGGCATGGAGCCGTATCTCGGCTTACGCTATCCGGCCTCCGATATTCCGGCGCAAGCGCGCGAGCTTTATGTGCGCAACCGCATCCGCCTGATCGCTGACGCCTGCTATACGCCAGCGCCGCTCGTGAGCGCCGCGCCAGGCAAGCCGCTCGATCTCAGCTTGAGCGTCTTGCGCAGCGTCTCGCCGATCCACCTCGAATATCTAGCTAACATGGGCGTCGCAGCGTCCATGTCGCTCTCAATTGTGATCGAAGGCAAACTGTGGGGGCTGATTGCGTGCCACCATCGCACGCCGCGCTTTGTGTCGCCGAAGATGCGGACGGCGCTGGAGCTATTCAGCCAGATCATCTCATTTCAATTGGAAACCAAGTCTGCAGCCGAGGATTACGCCGTGCGCCTGCGTAGCAAGGTCATTCAAGAGCATCTGGTGAAGGAGCTGACGCACGAGCGCGATCTCGTCGGCGGCCTCGAACGCACCAAACAGAATTTGCTCGAATACATTCCGGCCTCCGGCCTGGCGCTTTGGATCGACGGCGCCTTCAGCGCTGTCGGCGCAACGCCGCCCGAGGAAGAGGTGAGAGCGCTCGTCGCCTGGCTGAACGCTTCGGTGACGGATGGCGTGTTCTGCACGGAAAAACTCGCCGCTCATTATCCGCGCGCCGAGAAGTTCGCGGCCGTCGCGAGCGGCATTTTGGCACTCTCCGTGTCGCGCTCGCCGCGGGACTATTTGATCTGGTTCAGGCCGGAACTGGTGCAAGTCGTGCGCTGGGCGGGCGATCCGAACAAAGCGGTGACCGCCAAGGAAGGCGAACGCCTGTCGCCGCGCGCCAGCTTCGCTGATTGGCAAGAGCTTGTGCGCCTCCAGTCCGAGCCGTGGAGCAGCGTCGACATCAAGACCAGTCAGTCGCTGCGCGTATCCTTGCTCGAAATTGTGCTCGAACACGTCGATCAACTGGCGCGTGAGCGCGAGCGCGCGCGCGTCCAACAAGAGGCGTTGTTAGCCGAACTGGATCTGCGCATCCTTCAATGGGAGCAGACGGCCGCCCAGCTCAAAGTGGAAGGCGATCGGCGCGCCGTGCTGGAAACTGAACTCTCGCAAGTGCTGCGCCGTACCGTGGTTGAGCAAGAATCCGAACGCCAGCGCATCGCGCGCGAATTGCACGACAGTCTCGGCCAGTATCTCACCATCATGCAGCTTGATCTCGATGGCATTGGCCGCGATGCGTCCGCGAGTGCTTCGGTCAAGGAGCGTGTCGGCCGGTTGAAGGAATTGACTGCCGACGTCGGCCAAGAAGTCGGCCATCTCGCTTGGGAAATCCGCCCGACAGCTTTGGATGATCTCGGCCTTCAAACCGCCATCCAGCAATTCATGGAAGAGTGGGCCGAGCGCTCACCGCTTTTGTTCGACCTCCACCTCGCCTTGCGCGACCGGCGGCTCAGTCCGGCGATTGAGACGGCGCTCTACCGTGTGTTGCAGGAAGCGATCCTCAACGTTGTCAAACATGCCGGCGCGACCCGCGTCGGCGTCATTCTGGACGCCACCGACACGGAAGCGCGCCTGATTGTCGAAGACGACGGCAAAGGCTTCGTTTGGAGCGAAACCGAGCGCGCTTCGGCGCCATCGATGCGATTGGGCCTGCTCGGCATGAGGGAGCGCCTTGCGCTGCTAGGCGGAACTCTGGAGATTGAAACTTCGCCCGGAGCAGGAACGACGATCCTGATCCATGTGCCTCTTTGAGTGGACGCGGTTGTGACGACCACCTTGCTGACCAAGCCGCGCGTCGTGCGCATTCTGCTGATCGACGATCATCCCATCGTGCTGGCCGGCGTGAAGGCGTTGGTGATGACCGATCCAAACGTTGAAGTAGTGGGCGAGGCGTTCGATGGGCGAAGCGGCCTGCGGCTAGCGGCGGAATTTGCGCCCGACATCGTCGTTCTCGATATTTCGCTACCTGATCTAAACGGCGTCAAAGTCGCCGAGCGGCTGCGCGCCGAGTGCCCGAACTGCAAGATTTTGGCGCTCACCGTGCACGAAGATCGCGGCTATCTGCGCCAGCTGCTGGAAGTCGGCATTTCGGGCTATCTGCTGAAGCGGTCGGCGACGACAGAGCTTTCGCGCGCGATTGCGGCAGTCGCGGCGGGCGGGCTTTATCTCGATCCCGCCGTCGCCGGCATGGCGGTTGAAGTCAGCGCGCCGCGCTTGCCGGAAAGCACGACGGGCCGCGCTGAACTCAGCCAGCGCGAAGTCGAAGTGCTGAAACTTGCCGCTTCGGGCCACAGCAACAAGTCCGCCGCCGCCATCCTGGGCATCGGCGTCAAGAGCGCCGAAACCTACAAAGCGCGCGCCATGGAGAAGCTCGGCTTTCGCACTCGCGTGGAGCTTGTGCGCTTCGCCGTCAGCGAAGGTTGGCTCAAAAACTAGCCGTCAGGAAAACCCTGACATTTGCGGATTTCCCTGTCTTCACAGGCCACTAGATTCCAAGTGAGGGTGTGGGCTCTCCAACCTGGGCGTCCCAATGCAGCCGGCGGCCCAGCTGTGCGCGGGCGAGTAAAGCAGAATGCCATTCGACCCGCTCAACGCGGTTGCGATCGACCTCATCATTGTGACGGACGATCAAGCGCATGCGCGCGACCTGCTCGCAGGCCTCGACTGCAATCATCATCAGTATCTGGTCCGCGAAGTTGGCAAACGAGAGTCCGTGGTGGCTGATCTCGAAGCCGCAGTGGAATCCGCGCGCGGCATGCGCCCGGTGATCGTTTTCCTCGACGGCGCGTTCTTACGCGGGCAGGTCGAGATGGTCGCCGCGCACATTTTCTCCTTGAAGCGCGACATGGCGATCGAATGCGTCGCCACCCGCCCGCCAGCCGAACCGCACCGCAGAACGCACTTGGCGATGCTCGGTGTGCACTTGTTCGACGGCTTCACCGCCTCGGCCGAGATCGTCCCGCTGCACTGAGCGAGTTAGCGCGTTTCGACGGTTTTGAGATTGCGTGCCGGAGTTTCCTGTAAAACTCAGAGTCACCAATTTGCGGCGTTCAGCAAGATGGTGGGCCTGGCAGGACTCGAACCTGCAACCAGACCGTTATGAGCGGCCGGCTCTAACCATTGAGCTACAGGCCCGTAGCTTTCGCGCATGTGCTGGACGCGGGCTTGCGACGTCAAGTCTCGCCGTCGCCGCGCGCGTAGCCGACGATGGCGGCGCGGACGAAATCGTCGAAGTTTATGGCGTCGAGTTCGGGCGGGTGCGGGGCCCAGGGCGGGCCGTCGAGCATTTGCACGGTGATTTCCGGCCGGCCGCTATTTTTGCGACGACGCGTCAGGGCGTGCTCGGTTTCCTTCTTCACCCACTCGGACTGCGCAGCTGAGCGTGACCAGCAGACGTGGAAGAGATCGGCGCGGTCGATCTCGCGGCGGAGGCGCGGGTGCCATTCTTCGCCGGACTTGAGCGAGGCGCGGTCCCAGAAATGTTCGACGCCAGCCGATTGATACGCAGTGGCGATGGCCGCGACGGTTTCGCGATCCTTGCTGGAATAGGAGAGGAAGACGCGCTTGTGGCGTTTCAGGCGCACGCGGTCGCCGTCGGAGTGCGGTTTCTTGGCCGGGCCGGAGACGTTGCGGGTGAAAGCAAGGACGCCGATCTGTGCGTCATCGACGAAGACGCGCGCCAGGAAGACGACCTGTTTCACCGCCGCTTCGGCTTCGACTGAATAGCAGAAATCGATCGGCTCGCCGGTCCAGGTGCGGCGTTGGATGGCGCCATCGCAAACCGCGCCGCGGACTTCGAGCGAGACGCCGATCTTAGCGCCGATCGCCACTTCACCGATCGACATGCCTTGCGGCGCAGGATCGCTGCGCGGATCGATTTTCTTCGCCGCCTTGATAACGGCCTGCAAATCCTTGGGCTGATGCACGACGATGCGCACCAGCTCCGGCGTTTCGCGGCGCAGTTTTTTCGGTGCGAAGGCGGTGGCGTCGGCAGGGGCGGTAGGTGCAGCAACCGGCGAAGCAGCGCCAGTAGGCGCTGAGCGTTTGCGCGCGATGTCTGGTGACTCCACCGGCGGCACGGTGGGCGCTGGCGCTTCCGGCGGCTCGGGTGGGGGCGACTGAGCCGGTGGCGCTGGCGCCTGTGGCGCGAGGTCCGCTGGCGGTTCGACGGATGGCGGCGAAGCAGGAATCGGCGCTTCGGCGGCAAAGTTTTCTTCGCGCTCTTGATCTTGGTTCACGCCGCCGAGCAAAGCGTCATCCGCTTCGCTCTCGATCGTGATGCGGCGATCGTTTTCAGTCGGCGCATCTTCAGCGGCGACTTCGTTTTCACTTTCAGACGGCGCGTCTTCGACGGGCGACGGCGCTTCCGGCTCGGGCGGCGTTTCATTGGTTGGCGCGGGCTCGACGAGCGTTTCCCCGCCCGGCGCTTGCTCCTCTGGCGCCTCTTCGGCAGGGGCGTGCTCTTTCGGCGGCTCGGGTTCTGGCGCGGCTTCGACGGGGGTTTCGCGGATTGGCGGCTCGGGTTCTGGCGCGGCTTCGACGGGGGTTTCGCGGATTGGCGGCTCTGGCTCGGACTGTGGCGGCAGCGGGTGCGCGTGCGTCGGCGCTTCCGTTTCCGGCTGGCGTTGACG
>JALHQO010000006.1:216958-238004 GCA_022841905.1 Hyphomonadaceae bacterium
GGCGGCTCGGGTTCTGGCGCGGCTTCGACGGGGGTTTCGCGGATTGGCGGCTCTGGCTCGGACTGTGGCGGCAGCGGGTGCGCGTGCGTCGGCGCTTCCGTTTCCGGCTGGCGTTGACGCGCCATCGCATTCGCCCGCTCACGTGCTTGCTCAAGCGGCATGACCGGCCACGCCGCCGGCAGGAAGGCGAATTTTTCGAGCGCGTCGGCTTCAGCGACGATGATCTGCGCGCGCTGCAGCCGCGCGGCGAGCGTTTGCAACAGCGCGACGAAGGCGGGGTTTGTTGCCGCCGCGTTGCTGAGCAGGAGGCCGACATTGGCGGCTTGCGCCAAAGCTGCGCCAACGGCTTCGCGATCGCCGATCGTATCCGCTTCGATGACATCGAGGCCGAACCCATCGCCAATTTCGCGCGCGGCGGCGGCGTCAGCGGGCGCGGCGACCAGATAGCCGTTCGACATAAGTCTCGTCCCCCTCAAAGACTGGGCCGGCTTTTAGGGTGCGGCTGCCGCTAGGGGCAAGCCAAAGCGGCTTACAGGTTTCAACTGGCAGGGAAATCGGCCTAAACAAGGGCTCTGAGGAGAATCCCATGCGCGTCGCCGCCTTGTTCGCCGTTCTTGCCGTCGCCGCGTGCCAGACGCCTTGTCCGTCGGCGCCGTCGCAAACGACGATCGCGACCTTCAGTTGTGAGGATGGCTCCGATCTGCGCGTGGCGTTCACGCTCGACGTGGCGACCGTGGAACAGGAAGGCTATACAACGCTTGTCCTGCCATCGCGCATCAGTGGCGCCTCGTTTCGGTACGCCGATAACGGGGCGGCGCTGCGTGGGCGGATGAACCAAATTCTCTGGACGCGCCCCGGCGCGGCGGAAACCACCTGCGAGCGCGAGTCCTGACGTGTCCGCGCTAGAATTGCTGCGTACCAGAGTTAGACTATGTGCATGACGCGGGGGCGAGTGCGCATGAACGGAGTGTCATGATGAAATCGAAACTTCTTGGCGCCGCCTTTGCCGGCGCGCTGGCGCTCAGCGCTTGCGAAACCACCGGCGGCTATGGCGGCGGCGGCTATGGCAGCGGGCGAACGCAGCTCTCGCAATGCACGCGTAACGCGCTCATTGGCGCAGGCGTCGGCGCTGTTGCTGGCGCGGTGATCGGCGATGAAGACAATCGCGGTGAAAACGCAGCGATCGGCGCTGTCGTCGGCGGTGCTGCAACCTACGGCGCTTGCCGTTGGCTGACGGCGCGCGAACAACAGCGTGTTGAAAACGCCTACTACCAGTCGCTCAACTCGGGCGGCCCGGTGAATGATACTTGGCAGTCCGACAATGGCGGCACGCGTTCGCTGTCAGTGTCGCGTCCTGTCGAAACCAGCGGTGAGTGCCGTCGTGTAAGCGCCACGATCGACGATCCGCAATACGGACGTCAGCAACTGCCGCCGGAAACCTTCTGCCGCAATTCCAGCGGCCAGTGGGTGCCAGCTTAAACTGAAGCGCTAAACACACGAAACGGGCGGCTCTCGCGAGCCGCCCGTTTTGCTATGCCCTGCTTGCTCAGCCGCGCGCTTTTTTCGCCTGTTTCATCAGCTCGGTTTTGCGCGCTTGCAGCTCTTCGCCGAGGGCGTCGAGATCAAGTTCGCTCTTTTTCGCCTTCGCGAACATGCCGTCGCGTTGCTCTTCTTCTTTGACGTGATGCTTGATCATCTCGGAGAGCACTTTGACCTTTGCGTCCCAGTGATCGTCGCCCGGCTTGCCGGCTTCGATTTCTGAGATCAGCCTTTTTGCGCCATCGTGCTCGACATCGGCTTCATCCATCATGTCGTCGTCGATGCCGACTTCGCGGCAGGCCGGGTAAAAGATCTCTTCTTCGATCTGCGCGTGCACGGTCAGCGCCAAGCAAATATTGTTGGCGAGCTTTTGCTTCTTGGCGGCGCTTGAGGTGGCTTCGAACTCTTCGAACCAGCCTTCGACCTCGCGGTGATCGTCCTTCAGCAACTTGATTGCGTCTGGCGCGGCTTTGCCGGTTTTGCGTTTGGTTTCTGCTTGGGTTTGTGCGGTGGCCATGAGGGCGTTGCTCCTTGCTGTTGCAGCAAGAACCGCACCGATGCGCCCAAGTTCCGCGCCGGCGAGGCGTTGCGATACGTTCGCAAATGAAAACGCCGCGGACACCTTTCGGCGCGCGGCGCTTCCATCGAATGGCAGGGTGTACTTTTACATTGCCGAGTGGCGCAGCATGCGGCGCAGCTCGTCCGGCTCAGCCGAAGCGCGGCGCTTCTTGGCTTGGCTCGGCTGGTAGGCGAGACGCGCATGGTCGGCGCAATACGGGCCCGACGCCGCGGAGCCGCGGCCGCAGAAGGCGAAGTCCGGATCTGTTGGATCGCCGATCGGGTATTTGCACATCGTGTCCGACAGCGTCAGCACGCTGGCGGCCTTGCCGTCCTCGAACCGGACGGGTTCGAGATGCGGAATGACGACGCTTGGCATTGTCGACGTCGGCCGCATGCGCGGCGCCGTCGGGCCGACAATACGCGGACGCGCAGTGCGGACCGGGCGTTTGGCCGGACGCGACGGTGTAGCCCGGCCAGCGAGGCCGAGACGGTGAACTTTGCCGATTACGGCGTTGCGGGTGACCCCGCCTAACTGTTTCGCAATTTGACTGGCGGAGAGCCCTTCGGCCCATAGCTTACGCAAAAGCGTCACGCGCTCATCAGTCCAACCCATAGCAAGCCCCTTGCCCTTGGCCCCGCCCATTTCTGACGGGGTTATGACAGCCATAACTCTCCTCAAACGAGTAGATGTCAACTAATGGGTATGTTACATATGTGAATACACCACATGCAGTGGTTTTATCCCCATCGCTGATGCCGTTACTACACACGTTGTCCACCGGGTTCTCCTCTGGCGGGGCCGCATTATCTGTTGTGCGGACGGGCCTTTAGGGCCGTTGTTCATGGTTAACGGGCGCTCAGAACCGTTAAGAATTTATGAAGAGGCCTGATTCTGCATGGACACGTCCGTGACGACGACACCGATTACCTCCCGCCGGTATGGGGCGGTGAATTGGCTGGGCCTGCAGACGCTGATCCGGCGCGAGGTGCAGCGGTTTTTGAAGGTGGGCGCGCAGACGGTGTTCGCGCCGCTGATCCAGACTTTGCTGTTCATGATGGTGTTTGGCCTGGTGCTGCGGGACGGCAACTGGCCGGGCACGACGCGCGCCTACGCCGACGGCTTGGCGGCTGGCCTGGTGATGATGTCGATCATCTCGAACGCGTTTCAAAATTCGTCATCATCGATCGTGATCGCGAAAGTGCAGGGCAATTCAGTCGACTTTCTAATGCCGCCTTTGAGCGCGCTCGAGTTGACGATTGCGTTCATCGTTGGCGCCGCGGCGCGCGGGATTTTGGTGGGCGCAGCGTCGCTCATCGCTGTCGCGTGGCTCGCGAACGTGATGCCGGCGGAGCCGCTCTGGGCGATCTATTTCGCGATCGTCGCTTCGGTGATTTTTGGCGCCATCGGTTTGCTCGGTGGCGTGTGGGCCGACAAGTTCGATCACCTCGCGGCGGTGACGAACTTCATCATCGTGCCGCTGACGTTCTTGTCGGGCACGTTCTATTCGACTGACGCGCTGCCCGAACCGTTCCGCACCTTCTCGCACTACAATCCGGTGTTCTTCCTGATCGACGGCTTCCGTCACGGCTTCATCGGCTCGCACGACGCACCGTTGGTTGTGAGCGCGACGGTGTCGCTCGGCTTGGCGCTGGCGCTCTGCTGGGCGTGCTGGGCGATGTTGAAGAGCGGGTACCGCTTGCGGAGCTAGGGTGTGGAACTCGAAGCGATGATAGGCGGCGCGACCGCAGGCTGGATTGCTGGCTTGGGGTGCGGCTTTGGTCGCCCACGCTTCGCGCGATTGGCGCTTCTAGCGATCATGTTTTCGATCCTCGCGATACTCGCTGCGGTCCTGCTATTTGAAACACAGATTGCAAGGTGGAGTTGGATCGGGTGGGCTTACGTCATCCTCGCCGGCGCTTTGCCAGGACTCTCGGGGCCCACACTCATTCAAGATGATCGATTACTTGCGTTTGGTTTGTCGCTCATAATCGCGCCCTTTGTGGTGATGGGCTTGGCCTCGGTCGCCGCTGCAGTTGCATGCTCGGTCGGTGGATGTCTTTGAGTGGCTCGCGACTCCACCCTTCAATTTCGCTTGCTTGCGTAGCGCTTCGTTCATGCGGCTCTGCCAGCCGGGGCCGCTTTTTTTGTAGTGAGCGATCACGTCTTGATCGAGGCGCAGGCTGACGGCTTGCTTTGGTGACTCCAATGGTGGGCGACCGAGCGCCTTTCGCCAAAACGCTTTCTCTTCCTCATTTAGCGGCCGCATGCTCTTAAGTTGCTCTGCAGTTAGCGGCGGATTGTCCGGGTCAATAACCTTTCGCTTCGATGTACGCGCGCCGCTCTTCAGCGGAGGCATGGCGAAGGCTGATGACGCGGATTCTTCCCGCACGCCGCGTGTAGACGAGGACGCACGTTTGCCGCCTGATTTTGCCGATGCGCGTGTAACGGACTTCTTCGCTGTCATGTTCGCTTCCCTATATTGCGACGGCCGTATCAAGGTTGAAATGTTCTGCCGCCGCAAACGAAATGCCGTGAACACGCATATTCCACTGCGCTTTGCGCTCGTCCGATTCAAATCCAGGCGGCGGGTTCGGCATTTAATGTATATACAATAAAACGCATCGTCAAGCGCTGAGCGCCCTCGCCAACGCCGGCAGAAACACATCCATCCGATAATCCACGTCGTTGTGATCGTCGTCGTATTCTTCGTAGGTGTGGGCGATGCCGGCGGTGGTTAGTTTCTTTGCGAAGCGCCGCATGCCGTAGTGGATGCGGAACTGATCGTGGTCGCCGCAATCCATGTAGATGAGTTTCAGCTTGCGCAAGTTTTCGCCCAAGCTGTCGAACATTACGACCGGATCGTGCTTCATCCAATTGTCCCAGCGCTCGGGGATGAGTTCGCCAGTATGTGGATCGAGCGGCAGGCGCATGTTGCGGAATTGCGTGGGGTCGGGGTCGTAGAAGGCGCCTTGGGCGAAATCCATGAGCGCCATGCGCTCTTTGTCCTTCATCTTCGGCTGCGCCTCGACGTGGCGTACGAATTTCTCGATCGAGTTGTCGTGCTTGCGCAGCAGGTCGAGGTCTTCGAAGAGGGCGGGGATGTAGAGCGCGTCGAAGCCCATGTCGCCGCTATTGATTGCGATGGCGCTCCAGAAATCGCTGCGGTTCATGCCGTGCCATGCAGCGCCATAGCCGCCTGAGCTTTTGCCGAAGACGCCGCGACGGCCTTCGCCGCCGCAGTTAAATTTGGCTTCGACGGTCGGGACGATCTCGTCGCAGACATAATCGGCGTAACGGCCGGAGCCGGCGCTGTTCAGGTATTGGTTGCCGTAGAGCTTGGTGAAGCAATCGGGGAAGGCGACGATGACGCGCGGCATGCCTTCGGCGACGAGGCGATCGAGACGTTCGGGCACGTTTTCGCCGGCCGGGCGCCAGTTGGTGTGGCCGAGGCCGCAGCCCCAATAGCCGGTCAGATCGACCAAGAGCGGCAGGCTCTCGGTCGCGCTCCAGCCGGGCGGGGTCCAGACGTGCAACTCGCGCTCGGTGGGATCGCCGAGGCTATTGCCTTCCAGGACGACGGATTTGTGCTGCAGCCGGTGAACGTCGCCGCGCGGGAGGGTGTGGTTTTTTCTCATGAAACCGTGATTATACCCGCCGCTTGACCTTGCAAGCGGCGCGGCTCAGAACCGCGCCTTTCTTTTTCGCGAGAGCCCAAATGTCCGTCGCCGAAAGCCACATTCTCCCGGTCTATGGTCCGCCGGAGCAGAACTTCGTGCGTGGCGAAGGCTGCTGGATCTGGGACGATAAGGGCGACAAATATCTCGACTGCATCGCAGGCATTGCCGTGAACGCGCTGGGCCATGCGCCGCCGGTTTTGGTGAAGGCGCTCACAGAGCAAGCGGGCAAGCTCTGGCACACGTCGAACATGTTCAAGATCGCGGGCCAAGAAGAGCTCGCGGCGAAGTACGTGCGCGATAGCTTTGCCGACGTCGTGTTCTTCACCAACTCAGGCACCGAGGCGATCGAAGGCGCGCTGAAGACGGCGCGCAAGTATCACACTGCCAACGGCCATCCTGAACGCGTCGACATTATCGGCTTCCAGGGTTCGTTCCACGGCCGTTCGTATGCGGCGATCAATGCTTCGGGCAATCCGAGTTATCTCGACGGCTTCGGCCCGCGCCTGCCGGGCTTCATTCAGATTCCATACGGCGACGAAGATGCGCTGCGCAAAGCCATCGGCCCGACGACGGCGGCGCTCATCATCGAGCCGGTGCAAGGCGAAGGCGGCGTGCGCGCTGTGACGGATGAGACGCTGCGTCTCTATCGCCAACTCGCTGACGAAAACGGTTTCCTGCTGATCTTTGACGAAGTGCAGTCAGGCGCTGGCCGCACCGGCAAGATGTGGGCGCATCAGTGGAGCGGGATCGCGCCTGACATCATGGCTGTCGCCAAGGGCGTCGGCGGCGGCTTCCCGATGGGCGCGTTCCTGGCGACCAAGGAAGCGGCGAAGGGCATGGTCAAAGGTGTTCACGGCACGACGTTCGGCGGCAATCCGCTGGCGATGGCGGTCGGCAATGCGTGCTACGATGAACTGTCCAAGCCGGAGTTTCTGGCTCACGTAAACAAGGTGGCCAATCAACTCGGCCAAGCGCTTGAAGGCTTGAAGGATCGGCATCCGAATTTGGTGGTCGATGCGCGCGGCAAGGGTTTGCTGCGCGGCTTGAAACTGAAGCTCGATCCGAAACTGATCCAAGAGAAACTGCGCGATCGCAAAGTGCTGGTCGGTGTCGCGGGCGACAACGTGCTGCGTTTGGCGCCGCCGCTCGTTATCAGTGAGAGCGAGATCAGCCAGGCGATCGACGCGATCGACGCCGTGCTCGCCGCGCAAATGGCGGAGGCGGGGGCTTGAGCGCTCCGCGCCACTTCCTTGACATTTCGCAGCTGTCGCGCGCCGACCTCCGCGCGATCCTTGAGGAAGGCCATCGTCGCAAACGCGCCCGCGCCGGCTGGTCGAAGGCTAAGCGCGACGAAGACGCCCCGCTCGATGGCCATGCGTTGGCGATGATCTTCCAGAAGAACTCGACGCGGACGCGCGTCTCGTTCGAGATCGGCATGATCCAGTTGGGCGGCGTCTCGATTGTGCTGAACGCCAACGATACGCAGCTCGGTCGCGGCGAAACGGTCGAGGATACGGCGCGTGTGCTCTCCCGCATGGTCGATGCGGTGATGATCCGCGCCAACAACCACCAAGACGTAGTGGATTTCGCGGCGGCGTCCGACGCGCCGGTGATCAATGGTCTCACCGATCTTTCGCACCCGTGCCAGATCATTGCTGACCTGATGACGATCGAAGAGCGCTTCGGCGATGTCGCCGGCAAGACGGTGGCTTGGCTAGGCGACGGCAATAATGTGCTCGCCTCGTTCGTACACGCGGCGGAGAAACTGAAGTTCAAGCTCCGAATCGCGACGCCTGCGAACTATGCGCTTCGCTCGCAGGAGATCGCGGCGGCGAAGGCGGTGGGCGCTGATATCGATGTCTCCACCGATGCACAACGCGCGATTGCGGGCGCGGATGTGGTGGTCACCGACACCTGGGTGTCGATGGGCGATACCGACAAGGACGAGCGCATGGCGGCGTTTCCACCGTTCGCGGTGGACGAGGCGATGATGCAGCGCGCGGCGAAGGATGCGCTATTTTTGCATTGCCTGCCGGCGCATCGCGGTGAGGAAGTCACCGACGCCGTGCTCGACGGCCCGCAATCGGGCGCATGGGACGAAGCGGAAAACCGCATCCACGCGCAAAAGGCGGTGCTGCTTTGGTGCTTGGGCAAGCTCTAGTGCAGCCGCATTTGTTCGCGCGCGTTCGCCGCCCTACATGAGCGCGATGACCGACGACTTTATCGCCCCTTTCGCTCTGGATGGCGCGCCCGTGCGCGGGCGCATCGTGCGGCTGGGTGAAGGCGCGCTCGATCCGATCTTGCGGCGCCATGATTATCCCCGACCGGTGGCGCTGCTGCTGGGCGAAGCGCTGGTTCTGGCCGCGCTCGTGGGCTCGCTGTTGAAGGCGGATGGCCGCTTGGTGGTGCAGGCGCAAGGCGAGGGTCCTGTATCGCTGCTGGTGGCTGAGCATGGCGCTGGCGGACTACGTGGCTATGCGCGCTTAGCTGAAGGCGCCGCAGAGCGCCTTGCCGTCGCGCACCGTTTGCCGCCAGCTGACCTGCTTGGCGCAGGGAGCTTGGTGCTGACGCTCGATCTCGGCGCGGGGCACGAGCCCTATCAGGCGATCGTGCCGCTCGAAGGCGATACGCTGGCGGCGTGCGCGGAGAATTTCTTCCGCGCCAGCGAGCAGACTGACACTGCGATTCGGCTCGCCGTCGGCGAAGTGTTGACGGGCGATGCGCCGCCGAGTTGGCGCGCGGGCGGCATCCTCATGCAACGCGTCGCCAGCGACGCTGCGCGCGGCGACACCGCTGAGGATTGGTCGCGCGCGACGATCCTGTTTACGTCGCTGAAGGATGAGGAGATGCTCGACCCAGCGATCAGCGCCGAACGCTTGCTTTATATGCTCTTCCACGAAGAAGGCGCGCGCATGGGCGAGGCTACCGTGCTCGACGATCGCTGCACCTGCAATGAAGAGCGACTGACCGCTCTGATGAAGCAGTTTCCGCGCGAAGAGCTCGAAGATCTGGTTGAGCCTGATGGCGCTATGCATGCGCGTTGCCAGTTCTGCGCGCGGGAATACGCGATCACACCGGATGCTGTTGGGCTCGGCTAGCGCCGATCGATCAGCACAGCGAGAAACAGAGCCGGGCCGCCATGTGCGGTCCAGCCGTGGCTTGTGCCGCGCTGGATCACGATTTGGCCAGGCTTGATGCGGGTTTCGGTGTTGTCGAGCACCAGTGAAGCATCGCCCGAAATCAGACAAATGATGTCGAGCGTCCGCGTCTGGTGCATGGCCGGATGGCGATCTTGATCGCGCAATTCATGTGCGGCGCCGAAATCGGCAAAGCGTTGGCGTGCGGCGGCCTTGATCATCTCGGGCGGCGCGCCTTCCGGCGCCGGCTGGATCATGAACCAGCGCACTTTCACTTTGCCTTCGCCGGGCGACAGCAGCGACGTCGCTTCGCCGCGCTCGGCGTGATCCTTCGGATCGATCGCGCCGCTGACGGCTTCGTGCCAAATTTCGGCGAGACCGCCGAGATTGGGATCGCCGATGCCGCCCGAGGGCGGGCCGTCGATGATGATGGTGGAGCGGCCGTCTGCGTCGTCGCCGGTGACGATGCGGCGCATCGCGTCTTCGAATCCGGCGAAGATCATCAGTTCACCAGCTTGGTGTGATGCGGGCTATCGAGCGCAAACAGCGGAACGGCGATGTCGAACGCTTCGCCGTTTTCGCGTTGCATGGAATAGGCGCCTGTCATCACGCCGGAGGGCGCGGCGAGCGGCGCCGCACTGGTGTAGCGAAAGCTCTGGCCGGGGGCGATGACCGGTTGCTGACCAATGACTCCCGGTCCGCGCACTTCTTGCGTCAGCCCGTTTTCATCGGTGATGCGCCAGAAGCGTGAGAGGAGCTGCACCGGATCGCCGGAGCGGTTCTCGATTTCGATGGTGTAGGCCCAAACGAAGCGGCCTTCGCCCGGCGCGGACTCCTCCGGCAGAAATTGCGGCTCGACCCGCACCATAACGCCCGCTGTTTCCTGCTCGTACATAGGCTCACTCTACCGGGTCTCCCTGGTCGAGGGCCAGCCGGCATGAAAAGCCCAAACTTTCCAACGCCTTCGCCCATCTCTGGTGACAAAGACCCGCTCCTTTTAGACAAAGAGCTGCGTCTTTATGGAAAAGGTGCTTGACATCTGGAGGCCAGATATGACAAACACCCTTGTCACTTAGACAAAGGGGTTTTCCATGAAGATCAAGTTCGCCGGCCGGCTCGCGAGCCTTGTGATCGCCGCCGTCCTATTTGCGCCGGTCGCCGCCGCGATCGTCGGCCAAGCCGCCCAGATCGTTGCTTGAGGGAGGGGACGATGGCTCGCACTGTTTCCGCTGACGCCGCGCCGAAGGTTCAGGGCCGCGGCGTGCTGACCTTGGCGATCGTTGGCGCGCTCGTCGTCGCCACCGGCACGCCGGATGTTGAATCGCTGGCCATGCTCACAGGCTGGGGCGTGCCCGAGACGGTTGCGCGCGTTAGCATGTACGTGGCGCCGGTGCTTGGCATCGTCTTGGCCATGGTGATCGGGCGCGCTATCGGCAAAGGCCGCTCCATGGGCGTGCGCTGGATATTGTACGCGCTGCTCGGCGGGTTCGCCGGCTTCTTCATGGGCTTTTGCCTTGATCTTTTCGCTGGCGTGCCGGGCATCATCGCGATGCTGAGCGGACCGCTCGCGGAGCCCGAAGCGATTGAGATCATTCTGTGGTCGATCGGCGCGCTCTGCATCGCGCTTGGCTTGATGGTGGGCTTGATCGGCGCCTTCGGCCAGCCTGCTGTCAACGCGCTGCAAGTCGAGGAGATGGATCCCGAGTGCATCGAGGTGCGCAAGAGCGAGCGTGGCGTGTTCGCACTGAGCGGCCTCGGCATGGGGACGCTTGGTATCGCGTGCTGCGCGCTGGCGGTCTCGCGTCAGGCCGCTGACGGTGAGCGGCTTGGGCCGGTGATCGTCGCCTTCGTTGCGGGGCTGTTGAGCGTGGCTGCGAGCTACGTGCTGTGGCGCGGCTTTGACGAGATGCAGCGCCGCCACGTCGTGGATGGCTACGCGTCGTCGGCGATCGTGTTGACGCTCGGCGCCTTTGTGTGGGCGGGGCTGCAGACGCTTGGCTTGGCTCAGCCGATCGATGCTTCTGGCGTGTTCGTCGCGCTCATCTTCGTGCAGCTGATTGCCACCTCGTACGTCACCTCATCGGTGATGGGGCAGATGGGCGCGTTCGGTAAGCCAGCATGAAAAATCGCCTGCGCGTGCTCCGCGCCGAGCGCGAATGGAGCCAGGCGGACCTCGCCGACAAACTCGGCGCCTCACGCCAGACCGTCAACGCTATCGAGACCGGCCGTTACGATCCTTCATTGCCGTTGGCTTTCAAGATCGCACGCCTGTTTGGATTGCACATCGAAGAAATTTTTATCGACGACGCCGTGGAAGCAGCGGCTGAGTAAAACCAAGGAGTGGGTGAAATGTTGAAACGTGCTTTGCTTGCGGCGGCTGCTTTTGTCGCCGTGTCGGGTTCTGCGTTTGCGCAAACGCAAGCGATCGATCCCGCACTCTTCGTCGTCCGCGATGCGGACTCGACGATGTATCTCTACGGCACCGTGCACGTGCGTCCGAACGGCGCCGATTGGGCCGATGCAGAGGTGCGCGCAGCGCTTGCGGAAACGCAGGAGATTTGGACCGAGCTTTTGATGACGCCGGAGACGGATGCTCAGACCCAACAACTGGCGTTGCAGATGGGACGCGCCGCGCCAGGGCGTCCGCTCTCAAGTTGGTTGAGCGCTGAAGAAAACGCAAAACTCAATGCCCTCACAAGCCGGCTCGGCATGCCGCCAGGCGCGTTGGAGGGCTTTCAGCCATGGCTTGCGGGGCTGACGCTCGCGATCGTGCCGGCGTTGCAGGCAGGCTATAATCCAGCGTCCGGCGTTGACCGCAATGTCGATGCTTTCGGCGACGCCAATGGCAGATCCATGCGCGCGCTCGAAACGGTCGAGCAACAACTCGGCTTTTTCACTTCGTTGTCAGAAGAAGCGCAACGCCAATTTTTGGTCGAAAGCATCAACGAAGCCGAGGACGGCGTCGCGCTGCTCAATCAGATGACGGCCGACTGGGAGCAAGGCGATGTCGCATTGCTCGAACAGCTGGTGATTACGGAGACGCGCCGCGACTATCCAGAAGTCTATCGCGCGCTGTTCGTCGATCGCAACAATGCGTGGATGGAGGTTCTGACACGCGAGATGGCTGGTTCGGGTGTTGATTTCGTTGCCGTGGGCGCTGGCCACCTCATCGGCGAGGACGGCCTCGTGGCGCAGTTCCGCGCGCGCGGCTTCACCGTCGAGCGGGTTGAGTAGGGACACCACGACGGACGCCGGTCGCCGGCGTCCGTCGCGCACGCACTGTCATGTCTAACGCTGTTGAGAAACGACTGAGCTGGTATTGGCCGATGGAGGCCGGCAACGCGGTGTTGTTGCCGGCCCTTGCGGTGGGCGGTGTGTTGTCGGCCGGTGGCGCGATCGACGCTGCTTTCGTCTTGTCGGCATTGGCTTGCGCGGTGCTGCTTGTGATTGGCGCGCTCTATTGGCGCGGCGTGCTGATGCGTTTGCGCAATCGACCGGCCGTGCTCGAATTTTGGTTGCCGCGCTTGGCCACCGCTGAGGCGCCGTCCTTGGCGTTGAGTTTGGTCGCGGCTTTCGCTGCCGTCCTGAGCATCGCCGCGAATGGCTGGACGCCGCAAAATATCGCCAGCCCTTTGTTGTGCGCTTTGGCGCTGCTTGAGTACGTGAACTACTACAAGATTCAACTGCAGCACTTTGATAACGAGGCCGATTGGAGACGCTTGCGGAGCGGACGCGGTTTTCGCCCCGCGCACATGGCGCGCGACATAGCGGCTTGGAAAGCGCGGCGGGCTTAGCCCGGTAAGGTGAGCTTGGCGGAAAAACCGCGCGGGGTTCGGTTGGAGAATTCCAGCCGGCCGCCATGGGCCTCGGCGATCGCTTGTGCGATGGCGAGGCCGAGGCCAGCGCCATTCGTCGCGCCGCTGCGAGCCTCGTCGGCGCGGAAGAAGGGTGCAGCAAGGCGTGCAAGCAGATCAGCTGGCACGCCGGGTCCGTTATCGGTCACCTCGACCACGGCATCGCCATTCTCGGCGCGACAGACGCGCATGACACCGCCGCCGCCATATTTGGCGGCGTTTTCGGCGAGGTTGCGTAGTGCGCGGGCGATTTCGCTTGGCCGGCAGTCGGCGAACACGGCGGCGGGCGCGTCCGCCTCGGCGCTCACGCCCATGTCCTGCAACTCGCCGCATAATGTGCGCGCGATCTCGGCGAGATCGACTTGCGCGCGTGCTTCTTCGCTGGCGCCCGCGCGTGCGAGCGAGAGCGCTTGTTCGGTGAGGCGCTCCATTTCCTCGACGGACGCGAGCAGCCTTTGGCGGGTGGCGTCGTCATCGACCAGTTCGGCGCGCAAGCGGATCGCGGTGATGGGCGTGCGCAGATCGTGGCTGAGCGCCCAGAGCATTTGTCGCTGCCGGTTGAGTTGGCGCCCCAGGCGATCGGCCATGGCGTTGAACGCCGTTGACGCGCGGCGCACGTCCGCGGGGCCGCTGACCGGCGCTGTGACATTGGTTTGGCCCGAGCCCAGCGCTTGTGCGGCGGCGGCGAGATCGGCGAGCGGGCGGCCGATCTGGCGCGAGACGAGTGTTGCGCCGATTCCGACGATCAGCACGGTGACCAGCGCGCCGGCGAGCGCGCTGAGCGGTGCGGGCCTTGGGCCCGGCAGACGCGCACGCGCATTGAGCCATTGTCCGTCGTCAAGATCGACGGAGACGAGCACTTCAGTCGAGCGCACGATCGGCGCATTGTCGCGTCCGCGCGGCGGCTCGGCTGGAGCTTCGACCGCCCCGCGCTCACGTCGCCAACGGCGCGATGGACCTTCGACGGTGCGCGTGCGGGCATAAACATCGATGTCGTCGAGTTCTGCGGCGATGGCGCGGGCGATGCGGCCGCCAGCGCCCGGGCCGCTTTCGCTCACTGCAGGCTGCGTCTCGACGGCATAGCGAATGGAAAAATCGCGGGTTTCATCGGCCAGTAAAGGGCGTTCCTCCGGCGACACGCTGCGCAAACGTTCAGCCGTGTAGGCGACACGTTCGATGACGCCTGTTTCCGCCGCGCGCCGCAAGGCTGCGCCGCGTTCATTGGCGTAGATCGCAAACGCGGCTGCATAAGAGATGATCACGGCCACGACTGTGACGAGCACCAGGCGGCCGGTCAGCGTGTTGAGCGGACCCCAGCTCACGCTTTTTCGACCGGCGCGGTGAAGACGTAGCCGCCGCCCCAGACTGTCTTGATCAGCTTCGGCGTGCGCGCATCGATTTCGATTTTACGGCGCAAACGGCTCACTTGCGTGTCGACGGCGCGGTCGAACACGTCCGTGCCGCGTTCAAACGCGAGGTCGAGCAATTGTTCGCGCGTCAGCACGATCTTTGGGCGCTGCAGGAAGGTGAGCAGCAGGCGGTACTCGCCAGTGGAGAGTTCGTGCGTGACGCCTTCATCATCGACGAGTTCGCGCTCCGCCAATTTCAGCGTCCAGCGATCAAAGCGCATGGCGTCGCCGCTGGGCGCCTCGACATCCGGCGGCAATGCGTGCGTTCGGCGCAGCACCGCGTCGATGCGCGCCATCAGCTCGCGCGGGTTGAACGGCTTCACGACATAATCGTCGGCGCCGACTTCGAGGCCGATAATGCGATCGAGCTCCTCGGCGCGGGCCGAAAGCACGATCACCGGGATATGGTTGGCTTCGCGGATATGCCGGCACAGCGAGAGCCCGTCCTCGCCCGGCATCATGATGTCGAGGATGACGAGATCGACTCGGTTTTCCTTGATCGCCTTGCGGGCGGCCTCGGCGCTATCGACGGCCGTGGCGCGCCGGCCGTTCTTCTTGAGGAACTGGGCCAGCGATTCACGAATCTCGCGGTGGTCGTCAACCACTAGAATATGCGGGTCTTCCGGCGTCATAGGACTTGATGTGCGCCGCCTAGTGTCAAAAATCTACCGAGCGCGCGTGCCGAGAATGTGCCAAACCTTGGCAGAGCGGGGGTAGGGACACACTTTGGCGCTGACGGCGCCTTTGGCCGCCACACGGATGCCAAGGTCGGCGCCTCTGGTGACCGGGCTTTCAAGGGGACGATTCATGAGTTTCAGAACAGTGGCGATGACGGTCGGTGCGGCGGCGGTTTTGACGGCCTGCGCCGGGGGCGGCGTCACCCAGGTGCGCGATCCGATCCGCGCGGTGATGTCGGCCGACGCGCTGATGTTCGTCTCCTTCGATACCGATGGCAATTTGAGCATCACGCGTGAAGAGCTAGAGGCGGGCATTCCGCGTGAATGGGCGCGCGCCGATGCCAATAGCGACGGCAACCTTTCGCCGATCGAGTTCCAGAACTGGTCCAACCTTGTGCTCGGCGGCAGCCAAATGGGTCCGTACCGGCTCGATTTCGACCGCAACGTGGATAACACCATTACGCGCGACGAGTTCGAGACCGAAGTGCGCGGTCGCTTCTCCGATTATGATCAAGATAGCAGCGGCGCGCTGTCGCGCTCGGAATTCGTGCGCTTGCTCGGTCAGGCGCGTCCGCCGACGGTGCAGCGTCCGCCGCCCGGCATGCCCCAGCGCTGACACGCTTTGGCGTAAAAAAGCGCCTTGGCGCAAAACCTCCGCCACACCTCGTGCGTATATTGATTGAACTAGGGTGCTCCCTCGCCCTAGGGCGGCGTTTCCTCCCCCCCGAACGCCGCCACCTGCTCAGAAGCGGTCAGCGCCCCTCCCGACGCTGGCCGCTTTTTTGTTTCGCGACTTTCGCGTCCGCCGACACACTTTGGCGCAACCGCGACCAACGCCCGAAATAGCGGCGGTCTATTGGAACATCATGGCCGGTCGCCCCCAATCCGGCTCATAGGAGATAAACTCATGCGTAAGTTTTTGCTGGCCGCGGCCGGTTTCGCGGCGTTGGCAGGCGCGGCTGGTGTGGCGCTGGCGCAGAATGACGCCCCGCAGCGCACGCGCGGCGATCATTTCTTCCAGGCTGACAGTAACAATGACGGCGCAGTGACGCGCGCCGAGTATGACGCCGCACGCACCGCTCACTTTGCGCGTCTCGACACCAACAATGACGGCAACCTCACGCGCGAAGAACGTCGCGCTGAACGTGGCGAACGCGGCGGGCGTGGTCATGGCCGACGCGGTCACATGCTGACGAGCGCCGACGCCAATAGCGATGGCGACATTACGCGCGAAGAATTTCTCGCACGCCCCACCGCCATGTTCGCACGCATGGACGCGGACAATAACGGCGTCATCTCCGTCAGCGAGCGTCCGCAGCGGCCCGAACGTGGCGAGCGTGGCCCGCGTGGCGATCGCCCGGAACGCGTGAGCCCGGACGCCAACAATGACGGCCAACTCTCGCGCGCCGAGTTCGTCGCGTCGGGCGGCTCGATGTTCGATCGTTTCGACGCCAACGATGACGGTCGTGTGACGCGTGAAGAAATGGCCGCTGCTCGTCCGCAACGTAGCGGCGCCGAGTAAGCGGTTAGGCGCGGCCGGGATGATGGCTCACCCGGTCGCGCCGCTCGCGCTGCTGAGGGGAAGGGGCTTGCCGGGGCGCTCGCGCCGGCCATGTGAGGATGGATGATGTTCGCCGAGTGGAAGCAGAACGCTTTGGACGCCTGGGCCAAACGGCCCGGCTTTTTGCGTGGGCGCAACCTGTTTATCGGCGGCGGTGTGCTGCTCGTGCTTGTGGTCGGCTGGAACCTATTCACCGGCGGCAGCGACGCTGAGCCTTATCGCACAGCGCCTATTGATCGTGGATCGATCACGCGCGTCGTCAGCGCAACCGGCACGTTGCAGCCGCTCGTCTCCGCCAATGTCGGCTCGACAGTATCGGGCCCGGTGACGGAAGTGCTGGTCGACTTCAACAGCCAAGTCACCGCCGGACAGGTGTTAGCGCGTCTTGATCCGACGCCGTTTCAGCAACGCATCGTCCAAGCACAGGCGCAGCTCTCATCGGCGCAGGCGCAGCTGGCGGTCGCCGAGTCCGACTACCAGCGCTACGTGCTGCTGCAACAACGCGGCTTTGCCTCCGAACAATTGATGTCGCAACAGCGCGCCGCGCGCGATACGGCCCGTGCCGCTGTCGCCACCGCGCGCGCGCAAGTCGCCGCTGCGCAAACCGATTTAGGCCGCAGCGTCATCCGTTCGCCGATCGCAGGCGTGGTCGTGGACCGGCAAGTGAACGTCGGCCAATCGGTCGCCGCCAGTTTGCAGGCGCCGACGCTTTTCATTATCGCGCAGGATCTGCAGCGCTTGCAGGCCAACATCACCGTCGATGAAGCCGATATCGGCTACGCCGCCGAAGGGCAGGCGGTGCGCTTTACGGTCGATGCGTTTCCAGATCGCGAGTTTGAAGGCCGTGTGAGCCAGGTGCGCCAGCAAGGCGTGTCCGAACAAGGCGTCGTCACTTACACAGTCGTAGTCGAAGCCGAAAATCCTGGCCGCGCCTTGCTGCCCGGCATGACGGCCAATGCCGAAATCATTCTCGAACAGCGCGACAACGTGCTGCGCTTGCCGAACACAGCTTTACGCTTCCGCCCCGCCGATCCTGAGATTGCGGCGACCGGTCAAGCCTTGGCGGCTGAGACCGGCGGCGGCGGACAGCGCGCGCGCGGCGAAGGCGGCCCACGCGCTGAAGGCGGACAACGCGGTGGCGGCGAAGCTCGTGGCCAGCGTGGCGGCGGCGGGCGCGGCGTAGCGCAGCTGACTGAGTCGCTCGAACTGAACGCCGAACAACAAGCACGCGCGCAGCAGATTTTCCAAACCGCTATGGCTGGCGCGCAAAGTGGAGGAGGCGGCGGTGGCGATCGGCGCGCGGCGATGCGGCGCGTACGCGATCAAGTGATCCGCGAACTGGAGCCGACCTTTAACGATCGCCAGCGCGAACTGCTCGCGGCCCTGCGCCAAGGCGCAGGCGCGCAGCGCGAAGTGCGTCAGCAAGCTGTCGTCTGGGTGCTGCGCAACAATCGCCCGACGGCGGCGCAAGTCGAAATCGGCGTCGCCGACAATGGCTACACGCTGTTGCACGAAGGCCTGCAGGAAGGTGATGAAGTCATCATCGGCGGCGGCCCGCGCGCGGATGCGGCGCAAGCGCCGGGCGGACCGTTCGGCGGCGGCGCAGGCGGCGGTCGTGGCGGCGGCGGCGCACGCGTACGGGGCGCCTGATGACGGCGCCGCTGATCGAAGCCAAGGAGCTGGTGAAGCTCTACCAGATGGGCGACGAGACCGTGCACGCGCTCGCCGGCGTGAGCTTCGTGGTGCCGCGCGGTGATTATTGCGCCATCGTCGGCCCGTCGGGCTCCGGCAAGTCGACGATGATGAACATCCTCGGCGGTCTCGATACGCCAAGCGGCGGCCGCATCGTCATCGACAATGCCGATATCGCTACGCTCACTGACGAAGAGTTGGCGACGTTCCGTAACCGCACCATCGGTTTCATCTTTCAGAGCTTCAATCTGCTGCCGCGCCTGAGTGCGCTCGAAAACGTTGAGCTGCCGATGATCTATGGCGGCGTGCTGCCGAAAGAGCGCAAGGAGCGCGCCGCGGCTTTGCTGACGCGTGTGGGCTTGGGCGAGCGCATGTCGCACCGGCCGACGCAGCTGTCCGGCGGCCAGCAACAGCGTGTCGCCATCGCGCGCGCGCTCGCCGGCCGCCCCGCACTGTTGCTCGCCGACGAGCCCACCGGCGCGCTCGATACGCAGACTGGCAAGGATATTTTGAACCTGTTTTCCGAACTCAATCGCGAAGGCGTCACCATCGTGATCGTCACGCACGACCACGAAGTAGCCGCCGCGACCAAGCGCACGATCGAAATGCGCGACGGGCGCATCGTGGCGGATCATCTTAACGGGAGCCGCGCGGCATGATGCGGACAGCTGACCTTGTCGCCAGCGCCAGCCGCGCGTTGCGCTCCAATCCGCTTCGCTCGGCGTTGACGGCGCTTGGCGTCATCATCGGCGTCGGCTCCGTCGTCGCCATGGTGGCGCTGGGCTCAGGCGCGCAGGCGCAAGTCGAGCGCTCGATTGCGAGCCTGGGCTCAAACTTGCTGATCGTTGTGCCGGGCGCGCAAGCGTCGGGCGGCGTGCGCATGGCGCAGGGCGGGGGTGGGCGCGATACGCTGACGCTGGATGATGTCGAAGCGATCGCCGGCCTTGAAGGCGTGCTCGCTGTCGCACCGTCGCAACGCGGCAATGCGCAGCTGGTCGCCAATGGCGTCAACTGGAACACGCGCATCGAAGGCGTGACGCCGTCCTACATGCTGGCGCGCGATTGGGAGGTGGCGCAGGGCCGCTTCTTCGATGAGTCGGAAGAGCGCCAAGCGCGGCGTGTCGTGGTGCTCGGCGCCACGGTTGCGCGCGAGCTTTTCCCGAATGTCGATCCCATCGGCCAGGCGATGCGCATCAGCGGCGGCAGTTACGAAGTGATCGGCGTGCTGGAGTCCAAGGGACAATCTGGTTTCGGCATGGACCAGGACGACGTCGTCCTCGCCCCGCTGACGACGGTGAAACGCCGCATCTCCGGCCGCTTTCGCCGTGCAGATACGGTCAGCCAGATATCGGTGAAGGCGGCCAGCGAGGGCGAACTCAACCGCCTGCAGGAAGACGTCGAAAATCTATTGCGTGATCGCCATCGTATCCGCCCCGGCGATGAGGACGATTTCACCGTCCAGAACCTAAGCTCGATCACCGAAACCGCGGCAGCGACGACACAGGTGTTCACTTACCTTCTGGGGGGAATTTCAGCCGTCTCGCTGTTGGTTGGCGGTATTGGTATCATGAACATCATGCTGGTCAGCGTAACTGAACGGACGCGCGAGATCGGCTTGCGGAAGGCTTTGGGGGCGCGGCAGTCGGATATTTTGCACCAGTTTGGCTTGGAGGCGGTGACTCTTTCCCTGGCGGGAGGGATCGTCGGCCTGGCGCTGGGGGTCGCTGGCGCCTGGGGGATGACGTCATTGTTTAACCTGCCACTGGTAATAGCGCCGCAGAACGCCCTTATGGCAATTGGGTTCTCTGGGCTGGTCGGCGTGGTTTTTGGCGCTTATCCGGCCTGGCGCGCGGCGAAGCTCGATCCGATCGAAGCGCTGCGGCGGGAGTGAGGAAGAAGTTCTCATGCGTTTTTTGATGGTTTCCCTCTTGGCTTTGGCGACAGCGATGCCGGCGAACGCCGATACGCTGATCGATGCGATGAACGATGCAATGCTGTCGAACCCGACGCTCGCCGCGCAACGCCAGCGCCTGAACGCCACGCGGGAACAGCTGCCCCAAGCCTTGTCCGAAGCCCTGCCGCAAATCTCGATCAGCGGCAGCGCCAATGCGAGCGATAGCGACAGCGACAACCCGCTGCTCGATGGCGATCTGCGCGAGACTTGGTCGGCATCGGCGGGCGTGTCGCAGCTTCTGTTCGGCGGCGGCCGCGTGCTCGCATCGACCCGCGCCGCCCGCGCTCAGATTGCCGGCGCCGAGGCCGACTACGAACTCGCTACCCAAACGCTACTTCTGCAAGTCACCACTGCGTACGCTGACGTACGCCAATCGCAAGCCATCGTCGCGGCGCGCGAAATCACCGTGAGCAATCTCACGCGCTTGCTCGACTATGCGCAGGCGCAGTTCGATGCGGGCGTTGTCACCCGCACCGACGTTGCGCAAAGCCAGGCGCGTTTGGCGCAGGCGCGCACGCTGCTGGTGCAAGCGCAAGGCACGCTGGCCGCATCCACGCAGGCTTACTTACGTCTCGTCGGCAATCCGCCGTCCAATCTGGAAGCGCCGCCGACGGCGCTTGGCTTACCCATCGATTTGCCGAGCGCGCTCGATGAAGCGGCTGAGTATAGCCCGGTGCTGATTAGCGCCGTCGCTGACACGCAATTGGCCGACGCGAACGTCGCGCTCGCCGACTCGCAAGGGCGCATGCGCGTCACTTTGGAAGCGGGCCAATCGATCGGCGCCGATTTTGACGATGATCTTTCGGAATCCACGTCCGACTCCGTCGGCTTGCGCGTCTCGGTGCCGATTTTCCAGGGTGGCGCCACGCGATCGCGCAGCCGCGCGCAACGCGCTCTGCGCGCCGCCACCAATCTCGATCTCGCCGCCACCCAGCGCGCCGTGCAAGAGCAAGTGACAAACGCCTGGACCGGCCTCGCCAGCGC
>JALHQO010000007.1 GCA_022841905.1 Hyphomonadaceae bacterium
AAGCCGCCACCACCGCCGCGATAACCGCCGCCGCCATAGCCGCCACCGCCGCCGCCACGGTCACCGCCGCCGCCGCGATAGCCGCCACCGCCGCCGCCGAAACCACCACCGCCGCCGCCGAAGCCGCCGCTGCTCTCACCGCCTCCGAATTCGGGGGCGGGTTCTGCTGTCTTGTCGCGGCGTCCCGCGCGCTTGTCCTTTTTGCGATCGTCGCCCTTGTCGTCGTCGCCAAACTCGTCGTCGAAGCTCATTTCCACTTTTCCTGCTTGAGCCTTTGGCGCACGCCAAAAGCCGCGCGCACGCCTATGCGCACGCACGTCACCGCGAATTTCTGCTTTGATGGGGTTTCAAAAACTTGCCGCACGCCGCGGAACTTCGCACCACTTTGCTGGCGACACGCCAGCTTTTCACCCTTCGCTTATGCGCGAGCGGTTTCCCCTGCGCAAGCGGCAAGTCATGGGTTTACGCGGGATTCATCTCGTTTTAGCGCCCGCCGTTCCTGCGCGGCGACGAAGAGCGAGACGGCGTAAGCGCCGACAAGCTTCGAGATGATGCCCGCGAAAATCGTGCCCCAGGCGAAAATGCCGTCGACCACCTGCGACGCCAGCCAGATGAAGACGACCTGATCGAGCGGCGCGGAAAACGCGCTGGAAATCAGGATGCGCTGCGAAAGCGGCCGTTTGCTGAACGTGTAGACCGCCCAATCCACCGTCTCGCTGATCAGGAACGCAAGCCCGCTGGCGAGAACGATAACCGGCCAAGCGGTCAGCGTCGAAAGCGCCAGCCCGACGAACATGGCGCCCAATATCCAGTGCTTGATTTCTCGCTGCGCAAAGTCGCGCACCACCAGAACCAAGCCGGTGACGATCGCCAGCGGTTGAAACATGCCCCCGCCTAGCCACTCCGGGATTGGCGCCGTCGGCACCGCGGCGAACGACCAATTGATCAGCGGCATCAGCGCCACATAAAGCGCTGTGTACGGCCGCTTCATCAGTACGATGACAAGCACGGTCGCCGCCACGATCGGAATGGCGATGTGAGGCTGCTGCAAGAACGCAAGCGCGGTGTCGAAGCTCATGCCGCCGTCATGCACGCAGCCGCGCCGGGGGCGCAAGCTCTGTGACAATCGTCACGGCGGGGGGCGCGGGCCGCTCCTAGTTTCATATGCATCGCAACGACGCGATGGACTTGCAGATCGGGAGCGCGCCATGTTGAAATTCTACAGCTTGATCATCGCCACGGCGGCGTTCTTTCCGGCCGCCTTCGCGATTGTGAACCAAGCCGCGCTGATCGTCGCGTAAGCCGCGACGCGCGTGGCAGGGGGAAGGGCGCGGAGCAATCCGCGCCCTTTTATTTGAGCCGCCAGCCGCTTTGTCCCTTGGTCAGCGCTTCCGCCAAAAACGGCAGCGCCACTTTTAATGCGTCGCGCAAACCGAATGGCGGGTTGATCAAGAAGACGCTGGAGCCGACGAGGCGTCCCTCCGGCGAAGGCTGCGCCACCCAGAGATCGGCGCGCAGCGTTTCCTTTGCGCCTTGCGCGCGCGCTTCGGCGTCGGCGGCATTGAGCGCGCTCTCGCTCTTCAATGGTCGCCACCAGAGATAGACGCCGTGCCCAAAACGCTTCAGCGTCGGCCCGAGCGCACGTGCCGAATTGGTCAACTCATCCGGCGCTTCATAAGGCGGATCAATCAGAACGAGCCCGCGCCGTTGCGGCGGCGGTAGCAGCGCGCCGAGCGCTTCCCAGCCGTCGCGCGCGTGCACTTGCACATTGGCCTGACGGGGTAGCGCGCGTTTCAACGCGGCGTGTTCTTCCGGGTGCAGCTCGCAGGCGATCAGTACGTCGTCGTCGCGCAGGTTGGCGGTCGCCAAAACGGGGGAGCCCGGATAGGTGCGCAAGGTTCCGTCGGCGTTGAAGCTGCGCACGGCGTCGAGATAGCGCGCGATCAGCGGCGGCGGCTCGGGCCAGGTCCAAAGCCGCGATATGCCGTCCTGCCATTCCGGGCTGCGCGCGGCTTCCTCGCTCTGAAAGTCGTAGAATCCGCGCCCGGCATGGGTGTCGAGCACCGCGAACGGCGCAGGCTTTTTCTTCAGCGCGTCGAGGCAAAAGAGCAGCACGGCGTGCTTTAATACGTCAGCATGATTGCCGGCGTGGAAGGCGTGGCGATAATTCACGGACTCGAACTAAACTCACCGCGCCGCGTTAGCCAGAGACCATGATGGCCGATTTCAGAGACAATGAGAGCGCCCGCCGCTACGAGCTTGACGCCCCGGAAGGGATGTCGATCGCAGACTATCGCGATATCGGCGGGGTGCGCGTGATCATGCACGTCGAGACCCCTCATGAGGCGCGAGGCCGGGGCTATGCCTCGAAGCTGATGGCGCACGTGGTGGAGAAGGCGCGGGCCGATAATTCCAAACTCCGCGCAAGCTGCGCGTTCGCGGTGGCGTACTTCCGTCGGCATCCGGACACGGCTGACGTTCAGGCCTGAGTCTGGGGCTCGACTGGAAAACCCTTCTCCTTCCACGCCTTCATGCCGCCATCAAGCGCCACCGCGCGGGTGAAGCCCATGCGGCGGAGGGTGGCGGCGGCGAGGGTGGAGATCTTGCCGAACTCGCAATAGGTGACGATGCGGACCGTTGGGTCCGGCAACGCTTCGTTGACTTTGAGCTCCAAGATGCCGCGTGGCAGATGATGGGCTGTCGGAATATGACCGCCGTCGAAGGCATCGCGTTCGCGCACGTCGAGCACGATGAAATCGTTGGCGCCGGCGCCGATGCGGGTTTTCACCTCCTCCATCGACATGAACGGCACCTCAGCCGCCGCTTCAGCGAGCAGCTGCGCCACTGAAACACCGCCGCTCATGTTCACGCGCAGAGCTTCGGTGAGGTGCTCCGGCATCGAGAGCGAAAGCGTGCGCATCATCTCCACGAACTCGCCGCGCTCGCGCTTTTGCAGGCGCGGATTGGAGCGCAGCTCTTCTTCGATGGTGGAGCAGGAGGCGCCCTTATAGATGTGCGCCGGATAGATGCGCATGCCTGGATCAAGCTTGAGGATTTTGCCGAACAGTGAATCGTACAGCTCTTCCGGATCGCCGCTCGGCAAATCCGTGCGCCCCGTCGCGCCGATCAGCAATGCATCGCCGGTGAAGACACGGTCGCTGGCGACCAAGCTCATGGAATCGCGCGTATGCCCCGGCGTATGCAGCACGGTCAGCCGGATGTTGCCCACCTTGATCACATCGCCTTCATCGACGCGGAGATCGACATACGGCGCCGGCGAAAGCCGATGCGCCACCACCGGCACGCCGAGCGCTTCGCTCAATTGCTTGGAGGCGCTGAAATGGTCGGCGTGGGTGTGGGTGTCGATAATGTATTGGATGCGCACGCCATGCTGCGCGGCGAGCGCGCGGTAGCGGTCGATCTTGCGGACTTCCGGATCGATCAGGGCGCCGGCGCAGGTGTCGCCGCAGCCGATCAGATACGATTGGCAGCCGCCGTTGGCGACTTGCTCGAAAATCATGGGCGCTCCTCCAGGGAGGAGAGTCCTACGTTCGCCGCCATGATGCAACAATTCACCCCGTCATCCTGGGGCATACGCCGGAGCGCGCGAGCGCGTAGGCGGATGAACCCGGGACCCAGGGGCTACGAGTCGCGTGTTGGCCCCTGGGTCCCGGGCTCTCGGCTTCGCCGAGCCCCAGGATGACGGTTGCTTGATGACGGATAGCTATTTCGGCTGAGGCACGATGCGGAGATAGGGCTTCAGCGTGGTCCAGCCGTTGGGAAACCGGGTCTTGGCTTCGTCGTCGGTGACGGCCGGCACGATGATGACGTCTTCGCCGTTCCTCCAATTCACCGGCGTCGCCACTTTGTGGTTGGCGGTGAGCTGGATCGAGTCCACGAGCCGCAGCACTTCATCGAAGTTGCGGCCCGACGACATCGGATAGGTAAGCGTCGCTTTGATGATCTTGTCCGGGCCGATGATGTAAACGGCGCGCACCGTTGCGTTCGTCGCCGCCGTGCGGCCCTCGGACGTACCCGCGGTTTCGGCCGGCAGCATGTCGTAGAGCTTGGCGACATTGAGATCGTGGTCGCCAATCATCGGATATTGCACGTCGCCGCCAGTGACTTCCTTGATGTCGCTGCGCCAGCGTTCGTGGTTTTCGACCGGATCGACCGAGAGCCCGATGACCTTCACATTGCGCTTGGCGAATTCCGGCTCAAGCTTGGCGAGATAGCCCAGCTCGGTGGTGCAGACCGGCGTGAAATCCTTCGGGTGCGAAAAGAGGATGCCGTAGCTGTCGCCCAGCCACTCGTGAAACTTAAGCCTGCCTTTAGTGGTCTCGGCTTCGAAATCCGGGGCTTTGTCGCCAATGCGCAGCGCCATGGGAGGTCTCCTCTAAAGGTCGGGCCAGGCCCGATAGCATGGGGGGCGTCACGCCGCTAGAAACGAGCGCGCCGTTCGGATCACATGGGGTGCATGCGGCGGCGAACAACCCGGCCTTAACCGGTGCGGCTTAGGTGACTTGAGAAGTCGCGGGGAGCAGGCGTGAAGCGATTATTGTCCTGGTTCCCCGCCAACCCGCTTAGGCCCGCAGTGGCCTGCATTTTCGCGATCCTGGTTTTGGGCAGTGCGGCTTCGATCACGCAGCCGCCACGCACGGATCGCGACTGGTATCCATATCTCGCGCATGCGCCGGATGTGACGCTGACAGAAACCGGTTTCACCGTCGCGCCTGTCAGCGATTGGTCCTATCTGGGGCCGGACGTCATCGCCGAGACGTACATCGAAGCTGCTTACGATTTCGATCAGCTGCGCAATGTCTGGTTCATGCTGGAGCCGCAGCCGGGTTCGCAACTGGCGGCGCATACCTTGCTGTTGTTCGAGTTCGAGGGCGATCGCTTGCTCGGGCTCACCATCGAAGCCAGGCGCGAGCAGGGCGAGGACTATTCCGCACTGCGCGGCATCTTCAACGCGTTCGAGCTGACTTACATTTGGGCTTCCGCGCGCGATCTGTTGACTCGCCGTGCCGTGATGCTCGACCACGAAGTGTTCGTCTATCCGGTAGCGATCACCAATGCGCAGTCGCGCCAGCTGCTGACGCAATTGCTGGAGCGCACGGAGTCGCTGGAAACCACGCCGCGCCACTACAACACGATCGTTTCAAACTGCACTAATGAGCTAGCGAAAGCTGCCGGCTTCAACTGGGCGCCGGCCTACATTTTCACTGGCCGCTCGGACGAATATCTTTTCCGCCGTGGCATCATCGCCGGCGCAAGTTTCAATCAAGCGCATGCGCGCTCGGACATGACCGAGTTCATTCAGGCGCTGAACGTCGCGCCTGCCGCAGTGTTCGACTCGGCTTTGCTCGCTGAATTGCGCCGTCGCAACGGGATCAGCGTTCCTTTGTGAAGAAAGCGGTGAGCCCGAGGACCACGAGAAATGTCGTCATGGCGCCGACAACGAACCAAGCAAACGGAAACATGATGGACCTCCGACGCGGAGGTTAGTGACGGACCTTCCGTTGCGCTTTGATCGCAATCAAACCCCGCCGAACAGACGCCCGCCGAGGCTGAACGCCACGATCAGCGACACGATCGAGATGAGAAAGCCGGCGATCGAAATGCCGAAGCTCCACCAGAACGTGTTGAGCCGAAGCCGCATCAGCATCAGGCGCGTTTCTTCCAGCTCTGGATTGCGGCTGCGTCCGCCGCCGCCGCCGCTTGGCGGCTCTTCTTTCAGGAACGCGAAATAGCCGCCGTGGAGCGCCCAATAGCGGCCGGCATTGGTGATGGTGATTTGCGTGCGGCCATCGTCGGCGAACTTTGCGAGCTTCGCCGCGACCAGTAAATCGGCGCCGGCTTTGGCGTGATCGAGATCGGCGCCATCGGCGAAAACGTCCGCAGGCGAGGCGAGTGCTGCGCGTGCGAGCAAATCTTCGGCGGCGTGTTCGGGTGAGCTCATTTGCTGGCCGTGATCAGCGCTTCGCGTTCCGATGGCGTAAGCGCGCGCCATCTGCCTTCTTGCAGTTCGCCCAGTTTTAACGGGCCGATGCGGATGCGCAGAAGATCGGTCACGTCCAACTCGACCAGTTCGCACATGCGCCGGATTTGCCGGTTGCGGCCTTCATTCAGGATGAAGCGAATCCGCTGCGGCTCCATCTGCGTGATCTTCGCGGGCTTGAGCTTGCGGTTATCGAGCGACAAGCCGTGGCGGAGGAGCGCGAGTTTTTCATCAGTGATCTGGCCGTCGACGCGGACGAGATATTCCTTGTCGAGCTTCGAGTGCTCGCCCACCAGCGCCCGCGCTAACACGCCATCTTCGCTCAGCAGCAAAAGCCCGCGCGAATCCTGATCGAGGCGCCCCAGCGGCGCAAGGCGCGTGTTTCTCGGCGGCATATTGGCTGTAGCGCCGACGAGATTGTCTTGCGTCAGCAATCGCGCGGCGGGGACTTGGCCGCTCTCGGGGTGAGCGGACACAAAGCCGACCGGCTTATTGATGACGACGCTAATCTGGCGCTTATCGGCGCTCTGCTTCAATTGCAGCGTCTGGCCCGGCAATATTTTGCGGCCCGGATCGTTGACTTGCTCGCCATCGATCGTGACCAGCCCTTGGCCGATCAGCTCTTCGGCTTCCCGCCGCGAGCACACGCCTTCGTTGGCGAGCCATTTATTGACGCGCTGCGGTTCGCCGCCTTCGTATTTCTTCTGCCACATCGCTTCTGTTAGCGGCACGAGGCGCTTTCTTGCAATGCGCGTAAGCGCGCGGCGGCCATGGGCTGGATTTGGCGCTCGTCGGCCATGCAGGCGAGTTCCCGGTAAAGCACGATGGCGCGAGCCCGATCCTCGGCGGAACCGGTGCGGAGCATGTCGGCCAGATTGAACATGGCTGGCGTATGCCGTCCGCGCGCGGCTTGTTCGTAGAGCGCCCGCGCCCGGCCGGCATTGCGCTCGACGCCGACGCCGTCGCGATAGAGTGTCGCCAGCATGTGCTGTGCGTCGTGCTGACCTGCGCGCGCCGCGCGTTCGAGATAGGGGATGGCGGCGACCGGATCGCGCGGACCGGCCGGGCTATCGCGCAGCCAGCGCGCATATTGGAATTGCCCGCGCGGATCGTTTTTCTCGGCGGCGGCTAGGAAGAGCCGGCCGGCTTCGGCTTGGTCGCCGAGTGATTGTGCGTAGTCGATGAGCGCTGGCGTGAAGCCCAACTGCGCTGCTTGCGCTAGACGCCCGCGCGCTTCTGCTTCGGTTAGTCCGGCATGCGGCGCTTCGCGGTGGAGCACCCATGAGAAATAGAGCGCAGCCGGATTGTTTTGCGCCGCCGCCGCATCGCACTGCTCGCGGGCGCTGACGGGGCTCGGCAGAAAACCGTCCGCGCCACCGAGATGGGCGAGACAAGCTAGTGTTTGTTGTAATGCTTCACCATTTTCCGCGCCGGCTTGGATACGTTCGGCTGCGCTCGCATCGATGCGCGCAACGATCTCGCGCCAAGGTTGGCGCTCAAGTTCGGCCAACGTGATTTCGTTGACGGCTGGCGTTGTCGCAGCCGTTGGTGTTGCTTCCGCCTGCGGCGTTGCGACGAGAAAGTCACCCGAACGCACGGCTTGGATCAGACGCCCTGCGCCGAAGCCAACGACGAACAACGCCGCAACGGCGGCAGCGAAAAGTCCAACGCTGCGCCAGCCCGCGCCAACCTCGGGCACGATCGGCTTCAGCAACGCTGCACGCGCTTTGATCAGAGCGTCCGGCAGGGCTTTGGCGTCGCCTTTGGTTGGCGAGAGCTTGTCGAGTTCGACGATTAGCGCTTGGAAACGCGTTTTGAACTTGGCCCGATCGCGAGCGGCGAGATCGATGCGCGGCGCGTTGTGAAAGGGCGCCGGCGTTGCGCCGGTTTCGGCTTCGGCGCTGATCAGTTTCTTGCGGTCTAACGCCAGCATGGCGAGCGCCGTCAGCCATGGCGCATTCGAAGCGCCTCGAGTCCAGACCACCAGCACGCATTTGGGCTCGTCGACTAGCTTGGCGATGTCGCTTTCGGCGGGGGCGCCGGACTGGGTGGAAAAGCCAAGCGCCGTTAGGGCCTCTGCGAGCCCGCGCGCCTTGGCTTCCTCACCCGGCGCGGCAGCGACATAGACGTCGGCCATTTCTTCCCACCTCGGCCGTCTGTTGAACCGAAGCGGGCGCATCAGCGTCAAGCGCCATCGAAGAACATTGCGGAGGCTTAAGCTGTCGAAAAATCCTCGACCGCTTGTCGGGATCGGCCTTATGGCTGCGTCCTTATAGATATGAGGCCTCACCCGATGAAGTACGCCATCCTTTGCTACAACGATGAGGCGGCGGTGTTCTCCTGGACCAAGGAGGAAGACGACGCTGTCATGGCGCGGCTCAATGTCGTGCACGAGAAGTGGGAGAAGGCCGGCAAGCTGAAGCCGTCGATCCGGCTGTTGCCGACCTCGGCTGCCACAACCCTGCGCAAGAGCGACGATGCCGTGCTCGACGGGCCGTACGCCGAGACCAAGGAGCAGCTGCTTGGGTTTTACATCATCGATGTCGACAACCTCGAAGAAGGGCTCGCCTTCGCGCGCGAATTGACGGCGGCTAATCCCGGCGGCGCTTACGAATTGCGCCCGATCATGATTTACAATCAGGGCTCCTAAGTGAGCGATCTCGCCTGGATCGAAGGCGCGCTCGTCGCCGCGCGCCCCCAGGCGGTGGCGGCTCTGCTGCGCTACTTCCGCGAACTCGATCTGGCCGAGGAGGCGTATCAAGACGCTTGCCTGCGCGCTTTGAAATCGTGGCCTAAGAACGGCCCGCCGCGCGACGCTGCGAGTTGGCTAATTATGGTTGGCCGCAATGCGGCGATCGATAGCGTGCGCAAGCGCAGCAAGCTGACCGAATTGCCGGACGAAGCAGTGCTCTCGGACGGCGAAGACGCGGAAGCTGCTGAAGCCGATCGGCTCGATGCGGCGGACTATCGCGATGATGTGCTGCGGCTCCTGTTCATTTGTTGCCATCCGGATTTGCCGGCGACGCAACAGATTGCGTTGGCGCTGCGTCTGGTTTCGGGACTGAGCGTCAAGCAGATCGCGCGCGCGTTTCTCATCGGCGAAAGCGCGATGGAGCAGCGGATTACGCGCGCCAAGGCAAAAGTTTCCGGCGCGGGGGTGCCGTTCGAGACGCCGGGGGCTGTCGAGCGGGCTGAGCGTTTGGCGGCGGTCGCGGCGATGCTCTATTTCGTGTTCAACGAGGGCTACTCAGCCGGCGCCGATCAAAACGAGCGCGCCGCTTTGTGCGATGAGGCGATCCGGCTGACGCGGCTCTTGTTGCGGATGTATCTGGCTGAACCGGAAATCATGGGGCTGCTCTCTTTGATGCTGTTGCAGCATTCGCGCTGGGCGGCGCGATTTGCGGCGGATGGGTCGGCGGTTTTGCTGGAGCAACAGGATCGCTCATTGTGGAAGTCATCTCTGATCCAAGAGGGGTTGGCGCTGATCGATAAAGCGATGCGAGCGCGCAAATCCGGCCCGTATCAGATTCAAGCGGCGATCGCTGGTTTGCATGCCGATGCGGCGACGGCGGAGGAGACCGATTGGGCCGAGATCGAGCAGCTTTATGCCGCACTCGAACTGCATACGCCGTCTCCGGTGGTGACGCTCAATCGCGCCGTGGCGGTTTCGAAATTGCGCGGACCTGAAGCAGCGTTGACGATGATAGAGCCGCTGGCCGAGCGGTTGGATAAGTACTTCTACTTTCACGGCATGCGCGGCGCGATGCTAAAAGAATTGGGCCGCGCCAAGGACGCGCGCGAGGCGTTCAATCGCGCCATTGCGCTGGCGAACACGCCGGCCGAAGCGGCGCATATTCGTCAGCATCTGGATGCACTCTCGGTGCAGAAATAATGCACTGGGCTGTCGGTTTTCTTTGCGGCGGTTCGTCCTAGATGCAGAAAATGGGAGAGACGCATGTCGCAGCATGAATTGAAGATTGAACTCGAAATGGATGCGCCGGCGGAAAAGCTGTTTCGCTGCTATGCCGATCCGAAGCTGATGCAACAATGGTTCGCGCCGAAGCCTTGGACGATTAAGAGCGTCGATAACGATTTCCGGCCTGGCGGCCGCGCCAGCTTTGTGATGGCTTCGCCCGAGGGGCAGGAATATCCGAACGCCGGCGTTTATCTTGAGATCGTGCCGAACGAGAAGATCATCACCACCGATGCGGTCACGCCGGATTTCCAACCGGCCGGTCCGTTCATGATCGCGGAGATCACGTTCGAGGATCTCGGCAATGGCAAGACTTTGTATCGCGCCGTCGCTCGCCATTGGACGGAAGAGACGATGAAGCAGCACGCTGAAATGGGCTTCGAGAAGGGCCGGACGCAAACGGCGCGGCAGTTGGAAGAATTGGCGAAGACGCTTTGAACGCGAAGAAGCGCGACAGTCTGTCCAGGGCCTTGTTGATCCAGATCAAATCCCAAAAATGACGCCAGCGTCATTGTTTCCCCATGAGCTAAAAGGGGATGGCAATGATGAAGCTTCAGGCGGCCGCTGTTGCGGCGTTCGCGGCTCTCGCTTTCGCGGCGCCGGCCAATGCGGAAATTCTCGACAACTTCCAGATCAAGGTCGGTGTCTCCGGCATTCTGCCGGAAGAGAGCGGCGATCCGATCGACGTGGACATTTCCGACGAATGGGTCCCGTCACTGCAGATCGAGTATTTCTTCAACGACAATATCTCAGCTGAACTCCTTTGCTGCGTGGCGACGCATGATGTGGCGACTACGGGCGGGCTCGATCTCGGCGAGGTCACGCATTTTCCGCCGACGGTGACGCTGAAATATCGGTGGACCAATTTCGGCCAGTTCGAGCCTTATGTCGGCGCCGGCGTGAACTACACGGCGTTCATCGATGACGAGCCGCCGGCCGGCATGACGATTGACTATGACGACTCGTTCGGCCCAGCCCTGCAAGCCGGCTTCGATTATCGCATCGACGAACACTGGGGCGTGAACTTCGATGTCCGCCGCATCTGGATCAACACCGACGTGACCATCAACGGCACGATCCAGGATGAGGTCGATATCGATCCATGGGTCGTCTCGACCTCGGTGGCGTATCGCTTCTGAGTTTGGCGGCGCCGCAAGCAGGCAGTCCCTTGCCCTGTGTGCGGCGCATGCCTTTAGAGCGCGCGGCGGAGTTTCTCCGTCGCGCGTTTTTTTGTTCAGCGTTTGCGGGCTGACTAGGAGGTGTCGGGGCGGGGCCGCCGCCATCGCGCCAGAGCGATCTCGCGCATCGGCGCAAACGACTCGATGCGGTGCTTGGCTTCTTTGGGCGCGCGGAGGAGTTCGCCGATGCGGTGGGCGCAGGCGTGGAGGCGCTTGGCCAGGCGCCGCGCGAACGGTTCGGGATTGTTGAAGACGCGGATCAGCGCTGCACGCTTATTTCACGGGATCAGCTGATGATTTGCGTGCTGCGGTGAACATACAACAAGATCCAGTTGCACAATTGGCGGCACATGACAGAAGCAGCTCGCGCGAGAAGCTTGCTGACCCTGCTAATTACTTCGACCTGTTGGATGCAGTGGGCCGCTTTAGTAATCCGAGATTACAGGAACAGCCTTAAGGCCCCTTCCTTCTTCGCCCCCGATACGCATTCCGCGCCTTCGGCGTGCTAGGCGCCTTTCCTGCGCTTTCCCGCATCGCCGCGTCGACGCCAGCGTTTACATCGCTTTGCCTTGCCAGCGGATCGTCCGCGATGAGCAGCTCCGTTTCCTGCAAGCGCTTGATCTCATCCCTTAGCCTCGCAGCGGTTTCGAACTCCAAGTCCGCCGCCGCGTCTTTCATCTGCCGTTCCAAGTCGGCGATGTAGGTTTTTATGTTGTGGCCGATGAAGGGGGAGGCGTCTTCGTTGACGCCCTTGCGCTCCTTCAGGCCGGCGCCGCGTTTCCAGGCCATGGGGTCGCGCGGGTCGATGGTGAGGCTGTCCTTTTCATAGACGCTGTCGAGGATGTCCTTGATTTGGCTCTTGATGCTTTGCGGCGTGATGCCGTGTTCGAGATTGTAGGCGTGCTGCTTTTCGCGGCGGCGCTTGGTTTCGGCCATGGCGCGCTGGATCGAGCCGGTTTCCTTGTCAGCGTAGAGGATGACTTTGCCGTCGATGTTGCGGGCGGCGCGGCCGATGGTTTGCACGAGTGAGGTCTCGCTGCGCAGGAAGCCTTCCTTGTCGGCGTCGAGAATGGCGACGAGGCCGCATTCGGGAATGTCCAAGCCTTCGCGCAGCAGATTGATGCCGATCAGCGCGTCGAAGGCGCCGAGGCGGAGATCGCGGATGATCTCGATGCGCTCGACCGTGTCGATGTCGGAGTGCATGTAGCGCACGCGCACGCCTTGCTCGTGCATGTATTCGGTCAAGTCTTCGGCCATGCGCTTGGTGAGCACGGTGACGAGGCTGCGGAGGTTTTTCTTCGCCGCGTCCTTCACTTCGGCGATGACGTCATCGACTTGGCTCGTGCCGTGCGATTGCACCGGGCGGATCTCCACCGGCGGATCGATCAAGCCGGTGGGGCGGATGACTTGTTCGGCGAAGACGCCGCCAGTGCGGTCCATCTCCCACGGGCCGGGCGTGGCGGAGACATGGATGCTCTGCGGCCGCATCGCGTCCCATTCCTCGAATTTGAGCGGACGATTGTCCATGCATGAGGGCAGGCGGAAGCCGTATTCGCTGAGCGTGCGCTTGCGAGAGAAGTCGCCTTTATACATTCCGCCGATTTGCGGCACAGTGACGTGGGACTCGTCGGTGAAGATAATGGCGTTGTCGGGGATGTATTCGAACATGGTCGGCGGCGGCTCGCCGGGTTTGCGGCCGGTGAGATAGCGGCTGTAATTCTCGATGCCGGCGCATGAGCCGGTGGCCAGCATCATCTCCATGTCGAAATTGACGCGCTGCTCGAGCCGCTGCGCTTCCAGCAATTTGCCTTCGGCGCGGAATTGTTCGAGCCGTAGCTTCAGTTCGTCTTTGATCTGGCCGACGGCCTGGTCGAGCGTGAGGCGCGGCGTGACGTAGTGCGAGTTTGCGTAGACTTTGACGGCCGGCATGGTCGCGGTCTTGCGGCCGGTGAGCGGATCGAACTCGTCAATGTTCTCGACTTCATCGCCGAAGAACGAAAAGCGCCAGCAGCGATCGTCCAAGTGCGCCGGCCAAAGCTCGACCGTGTCGCCGCGGACGCGGAACATGCCGCGCGCGAAACCCGCTTCGTTGCGCTTGTAATGCGTGGCGACGAGCGAGCGGATGAGCTCTTGCAGCCCCATCGCGTCGCCGACCTTCACGGTGAAGGTCATCGACGTATAGGTCTCGACCGAGCCGATACCGTAGATGCATGACACCGATGCGACGATGATGACGTCGTCGCGTTCGAGGATCGCGCGCGTTGCGGCGTGGCGCATGCGGTCGATCTGTTCGTTGATGTTGGATTCTTTTTCGATGTAGGTGTCGGTGCGCGGCACGTACGCTTCCGGCTGGTAATAGTCGTAGTACGAGACGAAATACTCGACCGCATTGTCCGGAAAGAACTGCTTGAACTCGCCATAGAGCTGGGCGGCGAGGGTTTTGTTCGGCGCCAGGATCAGCGCCGGGCGCTGCACGCGCTCGATCACTTGCGCCATGGTGAAGGTCTTGCCCGAGCCGGTGACGCCGAGCAGCACTTGATCCTGGTCGCGCTTGTTCAGCCCTTCGACCAGTTCGGCGATGGCGGTCGGCTGATCGCCGGCGGGCTCGTAATCACTGACCAGCTTGAAGCGCTTGCCGCCCTCAAGCTTCTCCCACGCCCGCTCAGGCCGATGCGGCATCCACATCGAGGCATTGGCATCAAAGATGACAGGCGCCTCGGCGACGCTGGGCGGCTTGGGAGAGCGGGGCATGGCCTAGAGATAGGCGCCCGATGCTGGGAGAACTACTCCGCGCGGCGGATGCGGTGACCCATCCCGCCGCGTGGCGAACTCAGCAAAAAGCTGCCCAGCGAGGCGCGTTCGACGGTCACAGTATCGCCTTGGCGGACGTTGCGCACACGGTCTGCATTGACCTGCGTCCAAACCGAACCATCGCTCATATAGAAGGTCGATCGCCCGCTTGGGCCGACCGACACTCGCGTGACAGTCATTTCGACACGGCGAACAACGTTGTCGTCGTGGCCGATCCGGGGAAGCAAATTGGCGATACTGGGGACGTTGAAGCCGAAGGAATCCCGCTGCAGCCGTTCGACATTGCCGCGATCGATGGCGACCACTTCGCCGCTGCTCTGAGCTCCGCGTAAGGCGGCGACGGCCGAATCGTAACAGGCGAGGCGCTCGGCCTCGCTTGCGGTGGCTGCGCAGGCGTAGACGCGCTCTAGGGCCGCCGGCGTTGCGGTCGTTTCGGCTTCCCGATTTTGAGCGAACGCCGGCCAGGCGGAAAAGCCCAGCGCGGACACGCAAAGAATGGCGGCGATAGCGTTTTTCACAGTAATCCTCCCCAGAGCACACTTCTTAGCGCGGCGCTTCGAGGCGGCAACACGCTGACCCAGTAAAGAACGGGAGTTCGCGCCTTGTTCTGGGCGGTTCTCTACGGAACAAGGCCGAACGATGTCGGATCGGCGTTGCGATAGGGCATCACCCCCATCAAAAGCGTCGAAAAAGTGTCTTGGCAGCGTTGCGAGCGTTAAGAGTCATCGTTAGCGTGACCGATGAAGGCGTTAATGCCGGCCGGAGTCTCAGCTGAGACCAACGGTCGGTGGTGTCGTGGGGGGCCATTTGGCGCCGTGCGGAACGCCCGCGGGTCCGAATTGAGGCCATTTTTGGCGTCAGGGGGAATATAATTATGAGTTCCAAGAAAGCAGGCACTGGGAAGCTGGCCAGCACGGCCGCGAAATCCGCCCTTATTCTGGGCGCTTCGCTGGGCATGATGGGCATTTCGTCACCGTCTTTTGCGCAGGATGCTGAGGCAGAGGAAGAAGACGAAGCGATCGTCGTTACGGGTACTCGTATCCGTCAGCGCGACTTCCAAAGCACGAGCCCGATCGCAACGGTCGGCGCCGAAGAAATCGCACTTTCCGGCACGATCAACGTCGAAGAGCTGATCAACTCACTGCCGCAAGTTCTGCCGGGCGTCACAGTCACGTCGAATAACCCGTCGCTCAACGGCTTCGCCACGGCGGACCTTCGCGGCATGGGCCCTGGCCGCACGCTGATTCTGATCAATGGCCGTCGCGCCAACCCGTCGTCATCGTCGGGTCTGGTCGACTTGAACACGATCCCGGCCGCTCTCATCGAGCGGATCGAACTGATCACGGGCGGCGCATCGGCCGTGTACGGCGCAGACGCCGTCGCCGGCGCGATCAACTTCATTCTGCGCGACGACTTCGAAGGCATGGAAGCAAACATGTCGTACGGCTCGACTGAAGATGGTCTGGCGCCTGAAATCGGGTTCGACGTTGCGTTGGGAACGCCGTTCGCTGACGGTCGTGGCCATATCAGCCTCTTCGCGGGCTACTATCATCGTGAGCCGGTGTTGGCCTCGGAACGTCCGTGGTCGGCTAACGCACGTACTGTTATGGCGGATCCAACTGGCGCTCGCGTTTCTGTTGGGCCGGGCTTTGTGCGTCCGGCGGGCTGGAGCGTGATTTCTGGTGGCGGTTCCGGCACGGCGCCGTGGGCGCAAGTCACCTCAGTTGGCACTCCTTTCTCGATCGCCAATATTGCCCTCGCGTCTGGTCTCACACTAGACAACGATTGTTTCGCCGGAAACGGCGTTCAGCCGACGAACCAGGCCGGCGCCCCCGCAAACAACGGTCAGATTCGTTTCAACACGGCTGGCGGTATCGAACCGTTCCAGTCCTGCGCGATTTTCAACGGCTCGGGACCGGCCGGGAGCGAGCCTGACGCAGCTGGCGATGTGTACGACTTCTCGTCAGACAACTATTTGATCCTCGAGAACGAACGCATCAATATCGCGGCCTTCGGCGAATACGAAATCAACGACGCGGTAACGGCGTTCATTGAAGCAAGCTACACCAACAGCCGCTCGGTGCAGCAGCTCGCTGCTACGCCGGTTACTAACCTCAGAGTCAATGTTGACCTTGATCGCAACCCCGGAACGACGGTGATCAATCCGTACGTTTCGGCAAATGCGCAATTGCTGAATCTGTTGAACCTCACCTATCCGGGTGGGCTCGACCAAACCCAGTTAAACGTGAACATCCGTCCGAACCAGGGCGGCTTCCGCGTCGGCACGAACGACACCAACGCCATCGGCGTCACGGGCGGCTTCCGCGGCACGTTTGATTTCTCGGATCTGGACTGGGAGGTGTTCGCGTCATACGCGCGCAACCAAACAACCGTTCAGTCTGATAACAACGTTGGCGCCACTGCGATCCGTCAGCTGATGAATAACTGCAACACCACGACGCTGGCGCCGCAAGCGCAGCCATTCTCGGCTCTTCCCAACTGCCCGTTCCCCGGCAATACCTCGCTGGGCACGTTCGTTCCGACTGGCAACACGAACAACCCGCTCGGCCTGAACGCGTTCAGCCCGGCGATGTTGAACTTCATTCGCGTGAACACGACGGACGTCATCACCTACGAGCGCAGCATCATCGGCGGCTTCGTCGCCGGCGACGCGGCCGACCTCTGGGGCGCCGGCCCGATCGGCTTCGCAGCCGGTTTCGAATATCGTCAAGAGCAGCTGGACTCGCGTCCTGATGCAGCCAAGCAGGCAGGCGATATCTTCGGCTTTAACGCCCAAGAGGCCATCGCAGGCCGTTATGACGTCTACGAACTGTTCGGCGAGTTCACGGTTCCGATCATCTCGAACCAGCCGTTCGTGCACTATCTTGGTTTCGAAGGCGGCTATCGCTTCTCGGATTACTCGACAGGCGCGGGCCGCACCGACACCTATAAGGCCGGTCTTGAGTACTCGCCGGTCGAGTGGCTGACATTCCGCGGTATCTACAACCGCGCGGTTCGTGCACCGTCGGCGTTCGAACTGTTCCGGGCAGGTGACCAGAACTTCCCGGCCGCTACGGATCCGTGCAACGCCTCTTCGCTCAACACGCTCGCGGCGGGTCCTGCTCTGACAGCGATCACTGCGACGTGCGCGGCGTGGTTCGCTTCCGCTGGCGCTGCCTTCCCGAACGCCGCCGGCGTTCCGGGCGCCTTCAGCTACCAGCAGGTAAACCAGCAGATCCAGTCGTTCAGCTTCGGTAACTCGAATCTGCAGCCGGAAGTTGCTGACTCCTACACCTTCGGTGTGGTGTTCAATCCTGATTGGTGGCCGGTTGGACGCCTCGGCATGTCTGTCGATTGGTTCAATCTTGACCTCCAAGACCGGATCGGCAGCCTCTCAATCGCGCAAACGTTCGCCAACTGCACCAACGCTGGCGGCGTAGGCCCGAACTGCACCGGCTTCGTACCACGCCGGGCCGACGGCCAGATCGACTTCATCAACCTGTCGCTGGATAACTTCGCCGGTCACAGCCAAATCCAGGGTGTCGATACCAACGTCCGTTGGGCTTACGACGTCGAAGGCTTCGGCACGATCGGTGTTGCAACCCTCGTCACCTGGTACGACCCAGAGCAGACGACGGGCGCGTTCTCCGGCATCGGGTTCCACTTCGGTGGTATCGGCCAAGGCTTGGCGGAATGGCGTGCGGCGACCTCGTTCACGTATGACAACGACGCTCTGTCGGTGCTCCTGCGCTGGTCGTGGACGGATGAGATGACCCAGTTCAGCTTCCAAGGCACGCCTACCGAGCCGGTGGAGGCCTACAGCCTCTGGACGCTCGGCGGCAGCTACGACCTGAACGACAACGTCAGCATCTCCGGCACGATCGACAACCTGTTCGACCAAGAGCCGCAAGTGTTCGCTCAGGCGACGGCGTTCGGTCAGTTCAGCGTCGACGGTTCGTCCCAAGACCAGCTGGGCCGTTCCTACCGCGTGGCGCTGCGCCTGCGTTACTAATCTCCGTACTTATCGGAGTACTGGCGAACGGCGGCTCGAAAGAGCCGCCGTTTTGCTTTTGAGCACCGTCGTCCTTAGGTGTTGAAGCGATGAAGGGTCAGTCACCACCTCATGTCGTGCTCTTGGGCGCCGCCGTGCAGAAGCTGCGGGCAGGGCAAGTGCATGAGGCGGACGCCATGCTGCAAGCGGCGCTAAAGCAAGCGCCGCGCGACCCGGATGTGCTCGCCATGGCGTCTGGCGTCGCGCGGCAACTCGGTCGGGCGGACGAAGCGCTCGATCTGATCCGTCGTGCAATCAAACAGCAGCCGCGCCACGCGCCGCTGCACAATTCGCTCGGCGCGGCCCTGCGCGCTAAAGGCGACCTGCCGGGGGCTCGTCAAGCCTTTCAGCGCGCCGCGCAGCTGCAGCCGGATTTGTTCGACGCTGCATTCAATCTGGGTCTGGTGTTGGATGCGCAGGGCGATCATGCCGAGGCGGCAGCGCACTTGCGGCGCGCGGTGACCCTGGCGCCCGAGCGCGCTGAAGCGCACGAGGCGCTGGGCAACGTGCTGGTGCGGGTCGGTCAGGTTGAGGACGGCGTAACGTCGTTGTTGCGAGCGGAGCAGTTGCGTCCGGCAAGCGGCAGTATCGCGCACAATCTCGGTGTCGCATACGAGGCGCTGGAGGACGATCAGCGCGCGTTGGCGGCCTATGCACAGGCGGTGCAGCGCGCGCCCAACCAAGTCGCGTCATGGGGTGCGATCGGCAACCTGCAGCGCCGTCTCGGCGGCCATGTGGATGCGATCGCCGCTTATCGCCGCGCCATCGAACTCGCGCCGGGCAATTTGGATTGGCACCAGGCGCTGCTCGAAACGATTTGGCAGGCAGGGGGCGGCGTAAACCTTTCATCCTATCCGTATGCAATTCAGCGCTTGCCGCAGGACGTCAGCTTGCGACGCGCATTTGCTTATCAACTGAACCGCACGCGCGCGCATGAGGAAGCCGAACGAGAGGCGCGCGCGGCGCTGTCGCTGGCGCCGGACAACGCTGAAATTCACGATGTGCTCGGGCAAACGCTGATCGGCCAAAAACGCTACGAGGAAGCGATCGGCAGCTATGGTCGCGCCGCCGCTTTGGCGCCGAAAGACGTAGCGCTGCTTGGACGTTACGCTGAAGCCTTGGTCCGCAACGCGCAGTTCGGCGATGCGCATGACGTGCTGACCGCGGCGTTGCGGGTGGCGCCGTACGATCAGGAAAATTTGGCGCGCATGACGATCCTGCTGCGCTTACTGGGCGAAGAGCGTGCTTATGGCGCTCTGGCCGACTACGACGCGCTCAGCAAAGCGATCGCGGTCAAGCCGCCCGAGGGCTATCGCGACACCGAGGCGTTTCACGCAGCGTTGGCCCCCTATCTGCTCGGCAAGCACCTGGCTAAGCAGCATCCTACCGATCAGACGCTCCGCGGCGGCACGCAGACACTGGGCTCCCTCTTCGCCGATCCTCATCCTCTGATCCAAGGCTTGCGGCAAAGCCTTTACGATGCGGTGGCGGGGTTCGTCGCCAATCTGCCGGAGGACAAGGCGCATCCGTTCTTTGGCCGGCGCGGCAAGGGGCTGAAGTTTTCCGGCTCCTGGTCGGTGCGCCTGGGTTGCGGGGGCTTCCACACCAACCATATCCACCCCGCCGGTTGGATCAGTTCGGCCTATTATGTCAGCCTGCCGACCGGCGTGGCTAAGCCTGATGATCGGCAGGGCTGGTTCAAAATGGGCGAGACCAATCCCGACACCAGCCCGGACCTTCCGGCCGAACGCTGGGTGCGGCCGACGGAAGGCAAGCTGGTGCTGTTTCCGTCCTATTTCTGGCACGGGACGCAGGCCTTCGAGGAGGGCAGCGAGCGGCTGACAGTCGCGTTCGATGTCGTGCCGACTGAGGGCTAGTTCGGGTTGACGCTTTGGGCGTCGGTCGCTAGAGACCACCTTCCTTCGGAACGGCTGCAGCCAAGCCATAGCGCTGCCCCGCCGATTGGCACTGAATTTGGCGCGCCGCAGGCGGATCCCGAAAGGGCCGCCCAGGCGCGCTGTTTGAGTTTGAAAGAACGGAACGGAAGAGGCGAATGCCGACGATCAACCAGCTGATCCGCAAGCCGCGGCACCCCAAGCCGGTGCGCAACAAGTCGCCGGCGCTGAAGGCCAGCCCGCAGCGGCGCGGCGTCTGCACCCGCGTCTATACGACGACTCCGAAGAAGCCGAACTCGGCGCTTCGTAAAGTCGCCAAGGTCCGTCTCACCACCGGCATCGAAGCCGTGTGCTACATCCCGGGCGAAGGCCACAATCTGCAAGAGCACTCGGTTGTGCTCATCCGCGGCGGCCGCGTGAAGGATTTGCCGGGCGTTCGCTATCACATCCTGCGCGGCGTGCTCGACACGCAAGGCGTGAAGGACCGTAAGAAGCGCCGCTCGCTCTATGGCGCGAAACGACCGAAGTAAGAGAAGAGAGAAAAGATGTCCCGCCGTCACCGCGCCGAGCCGCGTCAAGTTCTGCCCGATCCCGTTTATGGAGATCTCGTCCTCACGAAGTTCATGAACTACGTGATGTACGAAGGTAAGAAGTCCGCCGCGGAGCAAATCGTTTACGGCGCGCTCGAAACCGTCGAGCAAAAGATGAAGCGCCCGTCGATCGAGGCCTTCCACGATGCGCTGGCGAATGTCGCCCCGTCGATCGAAGTGCGCTCACGCCGCGTCGGCGGCGCCACCTATCAGGTGCCGGTCGAAGTTCGTCCCGAGCGTCGCCAAGCGCTGGCCATTCGCTGGCTGGTCGGCGCGGCGCGCGCGCGCAACGAAAACACGATGCAAGAGCGCCTCGCCGGCGAACTCATCGACGCATCGAACAATCGCGGCAACGCGGTGAAGAAGCGCGAAGACACGCACCGGATGGCTGAAGCCAACCGCGCGTTCTCTCACTACCGCTGGTAATCTAAACGGATCGCCGGCGCTTTTGACGCCGGATATAACCCGGCCTCGTTGAGCGCACCGGGCGATCGAACATACGGACAGAATTGTCATGCCTCGTCAGTACAAAATCGAAGACTACCGCAACTTCGGCATCATGGCTCACATCGATGCCGGCAAGACGACGACGACCGAGCGGATTCTGTTTTACAGCGGCAAGTCGCACAAGATCGGCGAAGTCCACGATGGCGCGGCCACCATGGACTGGATGGAACAAGAGCAAGAGCGCGGCATCACCATCACGTCTGCCGCGACGACGACGTTCTGGAACGACAAGCGCCTCAACATCATCGACACGCCCGGCCACGTCGACTTTACCATCGAAGTCGAGCGCTCGCTGCGCGTGCTCGACGGCGCCGTCGTCGTGCTCGACGGCAACCAAGGCGTTGAGCCGCAGACCGAAACCGTTTGGCGCCAAGGCGACAAGTACAAGGTCCCGCGCATCATCTTCGCCAACAAGATGGATAAGACCGGCGCCGACTTCTACATGTGCGTCGAAGACATCAAGAAGCGCCTGGGCGCGCGCCCGGTGCCGCTGCAGTTGCCGATCGGCATCGAGTCCGGCTTCAAGGGCATGGTCGATCTGGTCGAGATGAAGGCGCTCATCTGGAAGGATGAGGCGCTCGGCGCAAAGTTCGACATCGTCGAAATTCCGGACGACCTGAAAGACAAGGCCGTCGAGTACCGCGCAGCGCTGGTCGAAGCCGCCGTCGAAATGGACGACGACGTCATGGCCGCCTACCTGGATGGCAACGAGCCGGACATTGCGACGCTGAAGCGCCTGATCCGCCTCGCGGTGCTGAAGGCCGCTTGGTATCCGATGCTCTGCGGCTCGGCGTTCAAGAACAAGGGCGTGCAGCCGCTGCTCGACGCCGTCGTCGATTATTTGCCGAACCCGCTCGATCGCCCGGCGATCAAGGGCGTCGACATGGACGATCCGGAAAAAGAACTGACGCGTCCGTCGAGCGACACAGAGCCGCTGGCGCTGCTGGCGTTCAAGATCATGGACGACCCGTTCGTGGGCACGATCACGTTCTGCCGTATCTATTCGGGCGTGCTGAACGCGGGCGACGCGCTGCTGAACTCGACGCGCGACAAAAAAGAGCGCGCCGGCCGCATGCTGCTGATGCACGCCAACAACCGCGAAGACATCAAGGAAGCGTTCGCCGGCGATATCGTGGCGCTGGCTGGTTTGAAGGAAGTGCGCACGGGCGACACGCTCTGCGATCCGAACAAGCCGGTCATCCTTGAGCGCATGGAATTCCCGGAGCCGGTTATCGAAGTGGCGGTCGAGCCGAAGTCGAAAGCCGATCAGGAAAAGCTCGGCGTCGCTTTAGCGAAGCTGGCGGCGGAAGATCCGTCCTTCCGCGTGTCGACTGATCAAGAGTCGGGTCAGACCATCCTGAAGGGGATGGGCGAACTCCATTTGGACATCAAAATCGACATTCTGCGCCGCACCTACAAAGTCGAAGCAAATGTCGGCGCGCCGCAAGTTGCGTATCGTGAGAAGCTCGGCAAAGCCGCGACCATCACCTACACGCACAAGAAGCAAACCGGCGGTTCGGGTCAGTTCGCCGAAGTGAAGATCGAATTCGAGCCGGGCGAGCCGGGCTCGGGCTTCAAGTTCGAGAACAAGATCATCGGCGGCAACGTGCCGAAGGAATACATTCCGGGCGTCGAGAAGGGCCTCAACATGGCCAAGGAAAACGGCCTGCTCGCTGGCTTCCCAGTGATCGACGTGACGGCGCGCCTGATCGACGGCAAGTATCACGACGTCGACTCCAACGTCCTGACCTTCCAGATCGCGGCGCAAGCGGCGTTCCGCGAACTGAAGGAAAAGGGCGATGCGCGTCTGCTCGAGCCGGTGATGAAGGTCGAAGTCACGAGCCCGGAAGATTACGTCGGCTCGGTGATCGGCGATCTGAACTCGCGGCGCGGCATGATCCTCGGCCAAGACATGCGCGGCAACGCGACGATCATCAACGCGATGGTCCCGCTGGCCAACATGTTCGGCTACGTCAACACGCTGCGCTCGTTCTCACAGGGCCGCGCCTCCTACGTGATGGAATTCTCGCACTATGAAGAAGTGCCGAAGGCCGTCGCGCAAGACGTTCTGGCGAAGCTCCGCGCTTAAGCAACGCGGGTCTTCAGGCCCGTATGCGGACCTGAAGGTCCGCGATCCAATCAAGAGCCGCTCCGAAAGGGGCGGCTCTTTTGGTTTGGTCGTGCGCTCAGTTTTAAGGTGCTTCCGAGCTGTCGCAGATACAGGATGGAGCGATGAGAGAGGACATCCCTTTGCCACCAGGAACGCGGGTTCGATACGACGGTCTTGAGGACGGGCCGGAATTCGGCGTCGTCGTGCATAGTTGGTTCAATGATGAGATCGGCGGCTACGATTGTTATGTGGCCTTCTTCGGAGACTCTATTCCGGCGGGAGCGCCGGTTCTGAAACCGTACGTGCTCCGTTACGCTTCATCTTCTCTGGTTGTGATTGAGTGACGTTCCGAAAGTCCGCCCAGTAGCGCTCAGCGCACAGCCAGACGTTCGCTGCGATAGTAGAGATAGGTGCAGGCGAGTGCCGCGGCGCCGAGGAGGTGCCAGAGGGCGTGGCCTTGTAGCAGGCTTGTCGGGTCGCAGAGCGTGCGGGTGTTATCGAGCACCCAGATGCCGAAGGCGACGGTGTTGGCGATCAAGCCGTAGACGAACCACGCGGTGTTGACGCCGGGCCGGCGCGGACGCGCGAAGATGAGCTCAACCGCGATCGCGAGCGCCAGCACGACAGCGAACAGCCAGCGCCGCGTCTCCGGCATGATCCAGAGTATGCTGATGAGAATGGCGCAGGCGGCGAGGTAGAGCGCCAGCGTGGCTGCGTTCGAAAGCCCGCGCCAACGCTGCACGGCGTAGGCAAGCAAAAACGCGCTCAGCAGATACATGCCGAGCACGTCGTAGAATTGGCCCCAGAGCGTCAGCGTCGCGTGCAGCAGCACGCTGCCGACGCCGGTGACGATGGCGGTGACGCCAAACCAAGCCGCAGCTGCGCCGCCGAACGCCATCTCGCGGCGCGGCGCCAGCATGATCCAGAAACCGACGAGCACGAAGCCCAGCGATGACCAGCTATTGGCCGGCTGCAGCAGAAGCGCGCCGGCTTGCAGGTGTTCGCAAAAGCAATGCGTCGCCAAGCAGCTCGCGGGCGCAAAGCGCGTCCAGTCGGGCCCGAGTGCAGTGAGCAGCGCAAACGTTGCAGCACCCGTCAGCGCCGTCAGCGCGATCGTTCCAAGCGCTTGGCGCATCTAGCGCGGCGCGGCCCCGGGCGCGGGCATGCACTGCATGATCTCGACGCTGTCGCCCGGGAAGATGGTGAAGTGAGGATGGTTGGTGAACATGCGCACGGCGGCTTCGTGCGAGTCCGCGCGCACGATCACAAACCCACTCAGTGGATTGCTCACCTCTTTGACGCCGTCGGCGGCGATGCGTGTGCTTTTGCCAAGCTCGGCGCCCGGATTGACGATCGCTTCGCGGTTCTTGCTGGTCCACGCCATCGCCGCCTCGGCGCCCATCTTGATGCGCGCCTGACGCGCGGTGTCGCTGAGCTTGTTCCAGCCCGACCGCTCGACCGAGCCGGGCGTGGTGAGAAAGATGGCCATGAAGATTTTCATGGAATGGTCCTTGCGCTTGCCTGTCGGGCGCCAGGAGGCGCCCGACCTTGGCTCGCGTCAAGGGGCGGCTTGTCTCACGCCGCCTGTTTGAAGTCGCCCAGCTGCGCGGTGAGCGCGCGCTGGAAGGCGGGGCGGGCGGTGCAGCGCTCGACATAAGCCGAGAGGTTGGCGTGCTCGCGCGTGAGGTCGGGCAGGATGCGCAGCACGCTCGACATCATCAGATCGCCCACGGTGAAGCGATCGCCATCGAGGTACGGTTTATCGCCGAGTGCAGCGGCGAGGCCCTTCAAGCGCCCTCGCGCGAACTCGACTGCGCCAGGGCGGCGGAGCTTGGCCCATTCTTCGTCTTTGTAGAACAGGTCGATCAACGCGACCTGCATCAGGAACGGCTCGATCGAGTTGAGCGCCGCGACCACCCATTGCGTGGCGCGGGCGCGCGCTTGTGGTTCTTTCGGCAAAAGCGCTTCGCTGCGTTCGGCGATGTGGAGCACGATGGCGCCGGTCTCGAACAGAGCGAAGCCGTCCTCTTCGAAGATCGGCACTTGGCCGAAGGGCTGCAGGGCGCGGTATTCAGGTTTGTTCTGCTCGCCTTGCGCCAGCAGACGCGTGCGATAGGGGATGCCGGCTTCTTCGAGCGCCCAGCGCGGCCGCAGATCGCGCACTTGGCCGCGCGCGAAATCCGGCACCCATTCAAAAGCGGATATGGTGATCATGAGAGTGTCTCCTTTCGGTTTAGCTGACGCCGCCTGTGAGATTGATCACGGCGCCGGTCATGGTTTTGGCTGCAGGCGAAGCGGCGAACACCGCACAGGCGGCCGCTTCAGTGAGAGTTGGCAAGCGCTGCAACGGCGTTGCGCGCGCAGCATCCGCTAACATTGCGCTGACTGAGACGCCCTGCGCGCGGGCGGCGGCGGCGAACACCTCGGCGCTATGAGAGCCGGCTTCTACAGCTTCGGGAATAGCGTCGCAGCGAATGCAGACGGCGCGCGCGCCGCGGGGCGCAAGATCCCGACTCAGATGGCGGATGAAGCCTTCAATCGCCGCGCAGGTCGTGCCGAAGCCGAGCATGCCAGGAAAAGCCAGCGTCGCCGCCTGTGTGGAGAGCGCAATGAAAACGCCGTCTGCAGAGAGGTGCGGCGCTACGGCTTTTGCCGCGATAAAATGCGCGCGCATGTAGGCCGTGATCGGCGCTTCGAACTCGTCGAGGCTGAGGTCCGCTATGGCGCGGCCCTGCACGTGGCCCACGCCGATGGCGACCATGCCGACAGCGATTCCGCCTCGCGCGGCGACCGTCTCTGCGTGTTGGCGGATGGCTTCGCCGTCGAAGATGTCGAGCGCTGCGGTGTGCGCGTCGCCGCCTTCGCGTATGATGGCGCCGGCGACGGCGTGTAGTTTGCGTGGCGTGCGGCCGACGAGATGAACACTTGCTCCTGCGCGTGCAAAGGCTCGCGCCGATGCTGCTCCGATCGCGCCACTGCCGCCATAGATGATGACGTTGCCGCCTTGCATGCTCAGAGCGTCGGCATCGGATTGCAGGGCATGATCTCGACGGCGTCGCCGGGGAAGATCGAGAAGTGCGGGTGATTTTCGAAGAGGCGCGCCGCGGCTTCGTGTGTTTCCGCTTCGATGATGATGTAGCCAGCGATCGTGTTTGTGATGTCGCTGACGCCGTTCGCATCAGTGCGCTTGGTTTTGCCGAGCGGGCTGCCTTCGTCGACGATGATCGGTTTTTGCTTTTCCTGCCAATCGCCCCAGGCTTTCATGCCTGCGATTTCGCGTTCGTTGCGCGCGGCGTCATCGAGCTTGTCCCAGCCGGAACGGGCGAAGGCCTCTGGCGATCCAACATAAAGGGCCATGAATTTCGGCATCGTGCTCTCCTTAGATTATTTGGCTTGTTGCTTGGCGGCGTAGGCCGCGAGCTTGTTGAAGAGCGAGGTCCAGCCGCCGATGTGGCTGTCGCGACGCTCGACATTGATGAAGGGCGATTGGTGGAAGGTCATGGTGGTCACGCCATTGGCGTTTTCACGGAACGTGATGGTCACCAGCGTTTCCATCTCGCTTGATGGGCCCTCATCCCACTTGAAGGTGAAGACGAGACGGTTGGGCGGGTCGATTTCGCGGTATTCGCCGCCAAAACAGTTATCGCCGTGCTCCTTAGAGCGGACCATGGCGCGATATTTGCCGCCGATGCGGAGGTCGATCTCCGCCTCCGGGCAATCGAAGCCTTCAGGGCCCATCCAGTTCTTGAAGTGATTGATGTCGCTCCACAGCGTGAATAACAGCGATGCCGGCGCATCGAAGTCGCGCACGATCAAGAGTTCGTCGTCAGCGAGTTGCGCGCTCATTTCTTGTCCTTCTTTTTCAGCTTGGCGATGTAGGCGTCCATTTTGTCGAAGCTGCCGGTCCAGAAGCGGCGGTAGTAGGCGAGCCACTCGTCAACTTGCTTCAGCGCTTGCGGTTCGAGCTGACACGGACGCCATTGCGCTTCGCGGCCGCGCGAGATGAGGCCGGCGCTTTCGAGAACCTTCAGATGCCGCGAGATCGCCGGCAGGCTGATGTCAAACGGCTCAGCGAGCTCGTTGACCGTCGCCGGCCCGCGCGCGAGGCGCTCAAGAATGGCGCGGCGCGTGGGATCAGCGAGGGCTGACAACGTTTCGGAGAGCGGGTCGGTTTGCATTTAACGACTGTGTTAAATACGAAAGACGAGGCGTTGTCAAACCCGCAAACGAAAGAGCCCCGGCGGTTAGGCCGGGGCTCAGACGTGTACTCTAGTAGCGAATTAGAGCGGCAGCGAACCGATTGCGCGGCCAAGTGAGCGGCCGCCGTTCATGCTGGCGCCATTGCTGGCGCGCTCGCGTAGCGAGCCGGTGCCGAAGTCAAAGTTCACACCGAGCCGCCACGTGTCGGCGTCAATGTCGAAATCGTCGTAGTCGGTGTTCGTGTAGCCGAGGGTGAAGCTGACCGGGTTGTTCGACAGACGCCATTCGCCGCCAATGCCGTAGCTGGTCCAGCTGCCATCGAGATCATCGTCGCCTTCGGTTTGACCGAGTGAGGCATTGAGCGCCAAGTTCGGCGTGAAGAAGTACGAGCCGTCCACGCCGAAGTGTGTCGCGCTGAAGTCGGCATCGTCGAAATCAACGTGACCGATCGTGCCGTTCAGGACGAAACTGTTCCAGTACATCGCACCCTCGACGCCGAAGCCGAGGCCGGAGTAGCTGAAGAAGTCCGTGAGCGAGACGAAGCCGGCGAGGGCGTGTCCGTCGTTACGCACGCCATAGTGAACTGAGCCCGAGGACTGAGCGATGCAGCACCCGTTCGCGTCGAGGCGACCGTATTCGCCATCGAATTGGAAGAATGTGCCATTGTTGAAGTCGTGGCTGAAGCCGCCGTTGAAACCATACGAATCGAGATCGAAGTCATCGACCTCCGTGTTTGCATATTGAACGCCGACGACGGCGTTGGTGTCGGCGCTGGCGACACACGGTGTCAGGATGGCAGCGGCCGCGGCCGCGCCGACCAAAAACTTTTTCATCTGTGAAGTCCCCTTTTGAGGTAGGCCGTTGATCGGCTTTTCTCAAAATACGCGAGTGCGATTCCGGCACCTAGGGACGATCGCGAAAGTTCCGCATTCTGTGATCTCGATGTGGCCGCGGAATCACGACTCATTAACGAGGTCTAAATTTTGCGCGCCGCGAACCCGCGTTTGCGCGCTGAAGTGTTAAGCGGCGTTTACGCGTGTGGCGGCAAAAAGAAAAACGCCCCGGCCGAAGCCGGGGCGTTGAAGAGTTTGCGTACTAAGAAGTGATGGTCTGATTAGAGACCAGCGATGCCGACGAGGCTCGCTTGGCTGGCGCCATTGCGATCGCGATCGCGCAGCGTGCCGCCCCAGTTGTAGCGCAGGCCGATCGACCACACGTCCACGTCGCCACCGTCAAAGTCGGTGTTCGAGTAGCCGGCGCGGACCGAGATCGGAGCCGCGGCGAATTGATATTCGCCGCCGATGCCGAGCGTGGTGGCGTCTTCGTCGTCGCCAGCGCCGGCGTCGACGTTGGCCCAGCCAGCGTTCGCATCGATACGGAAGTTGTCGTGGATGAAGAAGCGAGCTTCAACGTTCACGCCGTAGCCATCGGCGTCCGCGTCGTCGTTGTTGCCATAAGCAACGGCGCCGGCGAGGGTCCAATTGGCGAAGTACTTGTTGGCTTCGAGACCAGCGATGACAGTCTCGCTGTCGTCGCTGCCGCTGATGCCGACGAAACCACCGAAGAGATGGTTGTCGTTGCGAGCATAGACGTGGCCAACCAGGCCATAGGCCTCGTCGCCTTCGTCAGCGTCGGTGTAGGACGCGTCGACTTCGAACACGATCGAGCCGGAGCCCGCGAAAGCGACGGCGCCTTCGACGCCGTAGAAGTCCGTGTCGTCGCCAGTGCCAGCGTCGGCATTGCCGTAAACGACGCCGGCGTAGCCCGTTTGGGCTGCGGCGGCGCCCGGCACGGCGAGGGCCAGTACGGCCGCCGCGCCGATGATCCAGTTACGCATTAGTCTTTTCCCCTGTAGTCACCCGTTCTGGGAGGCCAACAAATGCGCTTTGGTGCCGTAACGGGCAATTCCACACCCCTTTGACGTTAACAATTAACAGGATGCGATGCTCCGGAGCCACATACGGCGCCCTTGTAAGGGGCTGATATAATTCGCCTAATAGGCGAATCAGGGCCGGCCGCATCCAAATCTCAGCGGCGGCGCATCTGCAATGTTAGGGACAAGGCCCGAGGAGGGCCCGACGCTATGCGCCTGATTGCTGCCGCCGCTTGTTTCGCCGCCCTCTTGGGGAGCGCGCCCGCTTGGGCGCAGACACCCCCGCATTTGCCGCCCACGCCGCCGCCGGCCACGCCGCGCGTTGCGCCCGTCGCGCCTTCGGGCATGAGCTGGTCGCGTTATCCCAATGCGAGCGAGGTCGTGCTCCGTAATGTTGCGGCTTATGTCCGCGTGCGGCCGGAGGATCGATCCGACGTCGCGATCGCGATCGTGAACCAGGGGCCGCTTCCGGCGCCGACGATCCGGCGCTCTGGCCCACGGCTGATCGTCGATGGCCGCCAGCGCGGCCAAATTCGCGGCTGCACGGTAAGCGGCGCCGCGGCGTTTGAAGTCGAACTGGCTCGTGCGGGGCGTCTATCGGGCGCGCGGCTGCCGATTATCGAATTACGCGTGCCGGAGCGGGCGTTCGTGAACGTCACAGGCGCGGCGCGCGTGCATGTGGGCAGCGCCGAAAGCGCCAAGATCGGCCTCGATGGCTGCGGCGATGTGGATATCGAACGCGTCGAGGGCGACGCCGAGATCTCGGTCTCCCACGACGCGACGATGCGGATCTATGACGTGGGCGACCTCGTGGCGGTCGTGGCCGGCGGCGGCTCGATCGGCGCGGGTATCGTCCGCGACAGTCTCACCGTCTCGATCGCCGGTCCTGGCCGCTTCAACGCCGCCCGCGCCGATGGGCCGACCAGTTTCGTGATCCAGGGGCCGGGCGAGGCCACTGTTCGCGACGGCGAGGCGGAGGAGTTGTCGGTTGTGATCAACGGGCCTGGCAAGGTTACTCACAACGGCACGGCTGAATCTCTCGATGTGTTCATTGTCGGCGGCGGCGAAGTGCGGGTGCGCGATGTCGAGGGCCAGATTTCGCGCCGCGTCATTGGCGGCGGAGAAGTGTATATCGGCCGCTGATCCGCCTTTGCGGGACGGGAGAATCCGATCATTTAGGCCGCTTCAGTGGGACGCATAAAGCGTCAGAGGAGGTGGCCCATGCCCGCAGCGATTTCATGCGTGACGTTTCCGGTAGACGACCTGCAGAAGTCGATTGCGTTCTATCGCGACGGCTTGGGTCTGACGATTGAAGAGCAGGACGAAGAGCACGCCTCGATCGACGTCGACGGCGTCTATCTGGTGCTCTTGGACCGCAGCGAGTTCGGCACCTATGTCGAGAAGGTCGGCCATCGCCCGGCTGCGCGCGGCGCTTCGGAAACCATCATCTCGTATTTCGCCGAAAGCCGCGCCGACGTGGACGCGCTGATCGCGAAGGCCAAAGGCGCCGGCGCGACGGTGTCGCCAGTGTCTGACGATGACGGCGTCTATTCCGGTTACTTCACCGATCCGGACGGCCACACCTGGGAAGTTCTGTTCGACAGCGAATAAGTTTGCATCGACGCGAAACAAAGAGAGCCCGGCATCGCTGCCGGGCCCTTTATCGTTGCAGCGTTCAGCGCTGTTAGTGGACGTTGCCGTCGAGCTGCTGTTCAGCAGCGCGGGCGCCGCGTTCAGCCAGATTGGCGCCGGCATTGGCGGCGCGGTTGGCCAAGTCTGCACCGGCGCGCGCTGCGCGATCGGCGACATCGCTTAGGCCGTCACGTTCGGTATCGCTGAGCGGCGTTGCGCTGCCGATCAACGCGCCGACCGCGAGCGCAATAGCGCCAACGGCGAGAGGCGTGCTCTGATAGAGATCTTCGGCGCCATGACGGACGTCTGACGCGCGTTGGCCAAGGCGTTGCGCTTGATCCTTGGCGAAGTGCGAAACGTCCGATGCAGCCGTGCCGACGCGGTCACGGATGCTGGCTGCGCGGCGCTGCACGCCTTCGACTGTCTTCTCAACGCGCGCCTTGAAATCATGAGCCGCTTCGCCGGCCATTTGCTTGAGGTCGAGCGCCTTGGCGTAGGCAGAGTGGACGCGCTCATTGTACGCGTCATCGCTCTCGCCGGCGTTGCGCGGCGTCGCCCAGCGTGCTTCTTCAAGCGAGCGATAGCGCGTTTCGTGACGCCAATCGTCGGTGTTGACGCTGTCGTCCTGGCGGTTCTTCATGAACAGCAGGCCCACGCCGGCTGCGATCAGCAGCGTCGGCATCGGGTTGTCGCGGACTTGGCGGCCGAGCTTGCTGGCGAACTGGCCGGCTTGGCCCTGGGCGAGGCCCAGAACTTCATCCAGCATTTGGCCTGGCGACAATTTGCTGCCGAGGGCCGACAGCGTGTCGTTCAAACGATGACGCGACGCGTTGACGTCGGCCTCGAGGCGATCGGTTTCCATGCTCATAGCGGTGTATTCTCCTTGATGAGGCGAAGGTCGGCTTTCACTTGGCTCGTGGTGCGCGGCATAGCGAAGTCGACCGAAGCGGCCTTCAGGCCGGATTTGATGAAAAAGTAGGCGAGAGTCGCTCCGACGAGTGCGGCGATGAATGCGCCGGCCCACATCGGCATGGATTCGCCGAGCGCATAGGCGAGCGCAAACAAGCCAAGAGCCACAGCGCCGCTCGCAAACGCGACGCCGATGGCGGCGCGGACAATGCCCGCACCCATGCTCTTGACGCTGTCCATCGCTTCCGCGCGCGCGAGGCGCACTTCGTTACGCATGAGATCTCCGACTTGCGACGCGAGATCCATGGTCAGTTCGGGAAGAGTGCGTTCGCTTTGCATGATCACATGCCCGGCGTGGCGCTGGTGTAGGGATTGTATTGCTCGTTCGTGTCGGCATCGGTGGAGCGCTCGATCGCGGTCTTGCCGACGCGGGCGAGGGCGAAGCCGAGAGCGACGCTGGCGCCGAGGAACAAGGCCGGGTTGCGGCGCGCGAACGCGTTGATGTCGCTGATGCCGCGCGAGAGATCGCCGTCGGCGAGCGAGCGGGTGGCGCTGTCGAGGCTGTCGGCGGATTTGCGCAGGACGTTGCCGACCCAGGCGCTATCCGGTTCCACGCTGTCTGCGGCGCGGCGCAGCGCTGATACTGTATTTTGCGCGGAGTGGGCGATGTTTTCGGCGCCTTGCTCAGCTTTATGCTTAGCGGCTTCCTTACCAGTCTCCAGCAATTGCGATGCGGAATCTTTAATGCGGCGCGCGGCGTCTGCCGGCGTCGTTTCTGCGCCGGGCGTACCGTTCGTGTTGTCCATTGTGCGTCTCCTATTTGGAGTGAAAGCAACGCGAGTTTGTCACCACCGTTCCGGCGCGAACTGCAACACGTACAAAAAGATGCGCCGCGTACCGCATGTGCGCCGCGCCGCTGTATGCGGTTACTCCGCGTCGATCGCGCGGCGGCTCATATCGGAGAGATAGGCGTAGAGATCGGCGACCTCATCGTCGCTCCAATGCACGAAGCGGCCGCGTGCGACCGGGCCCATCATAGGAAGTTCGGCGCCGCTGGAGGGCAGGCCTTCGCGCATCAGGCGCGTGAACTGTTCGGGCATATAAGCGCCGACGACGATGAGATCGGGCGCGCTGCCGGGCCAAGGCGCGTTGCCGCGCAGATCGAAGCCGTGACACTCGTTGCAGCTGGTCATCGCAAGATATTCGCCGCGCGCGATGCGTGGGTTGGGGTTGTCCTGCTCCGTCAGTGGCGGAACCTGATCCAGCCATTTGGGCATCGCGCCGTCTTCGCCGCGCGCGATGGCGAGGCGCACCATGAAGTCGCCGACGATGCGCTCGAACAGCGGCGCCAGTTCGTCTTGCGGCGCTGCGTCCGATACCGGCGCGTTGCGCAGATAGGCGTAGAGTGCGGCGACGTCGGCGTCGGTCATGCGCACGAAATTGTAGGACGGCATCGAATAGAGCGCCCGCCCGGTGTGGCCGATGCCTTGGCGGAGCGCGGCTTCGAACGTGGCGGCGGTCTCGGCGCGCGCAAGCGCTGTGAGGTTCGGCGTCGCGACCGCGCCAAACATGATCTCGCCTTCGAGGTCGGCGCCGTGGCAACCGCGACAACCGCGCGTCGCCGCCAGATGCTCGCCCCAAGCGAGGGCGGCGGCGTCGGTCGGGATCGGGTGCTCGAAGGCGGCCGTTGGCGCGTAGCTGCGATAATGCAGTTCGCTCACGCCATAGACCCAAGCGCCAAACAGCGCCGCCAGGCCAGACAGCCCGGCAAATCCCAGCCCTATCCACCGCACGATCCGCATTCGCCCCTCCGCGACGCGCATCGGACCACGCGTGTCCGGGCCCGACAACGGCTCTCCCACCCTTGCCCGTCCGGCGCCCTTGGGGCATAAGCGCCGCCTTGGCCGGCGGGACGATGTCCCGTCGGATGATGCTCCCATGCCTCCCGCAAGCGATACGGCCAGCGGCGGCCTGGGTGGGTCTAGGAGTTTAGCTCAGCTGGTAGAGCATCGGTCTCCAAAACCGAGGGTCGTGGGTTCGAGTCCCTCAACTCCTGCCATCCTCGGCTTGTCGGCCGGGCGGCGAAGCACGATGTGACGATAAAGAGTATTAGGAAGAACGCACCGCATGTCGATTGACACTCCCGAGCAAGACAACGAACCGCGGCGCAGAGGCGGGCCGTTCCGCTTTTGGAGCGAGGTTCAAGCCGAAGGGCGCAAGGTCACTTGGGCGACGCGTCAAGAAGTGACCGTGTCGACGATCATGGTGCTGATTTTCGGCGTCCTGGCGGCGATCTTTTTCTTCCTCGTCGATTCACTGCTGCGCTTCATCGTCGGCCTCATTCTCGGTCTGGGTTGATCACCATGGTTGAAGTGCAAGAAACGCAAGCCGAGCAGGCCAAGCCCCGCCATTCCGGCAAGGCCAAGTGGTACATCGTCCACGCCTATTCCAACTTCGAAGCGAAGGTCGCCGAAGCGATCCGCGATCAAGCTGGGCGCCAAGGCCTCGAAGAACAATTCGAAGACATCCAGGTGCCGACCGAGGAAGTCACCGAAGTCGTGCGCGGTTCGAAGAAGGTGCGTCAGCATCGCCACTTCCCCGGCTATGTGCTGGTGAAGATGGAGATGACGGACGAGGCGTATCACCTCGTGAAAAACACGCCGAAGGTGACAGGCTTTCTCGGCACGCAGAACAAGCCGCAAGCGGTGTCCGATCGCGAAGTCGAGCGCATCTTGGGCCGCGTCGCCGAAGTCGGCGCGCAGAAGCCGCGCAATCTCATCCACTACGAAGTGGGCGAGCGCGTGAAGGTGTCGGACGGTCCGTTCCAGAGCTTCGAGGGCACGGTCTCGGAAGTGGACGAAGACGGCGGGCGCCTGAAGGTGGCCGTCATGATCTTCGGCCGCGAAACACCGGTCGATCTCGAATACGCGCAGGTCGAGAAGCTGCGCTAGAAGCGCGGCTACTCCTAAATTTCGCAGCGGATTGGAACGAGCACGCGCGCGCCCACGGCGATGCGCGGATCTTCCGGCGCGGCCACGTAGAGGCGCGATAGCTGCAACGCCGCTGGCCCGAAGCCGTACCCGGCAGGCGTCTCACTGCGCACGGCGCAGTCGAGCTTGTACGCATCCGTGATCGTGCACAGCAGTTCGACGCGGCCGCTGACGCCCTCCGCCAATGCGCCGGGCGGATAGGTTTCGTGATAATCGCGCATGGTTGGTTGTTGCGCCGCCCATGGCACGGGCTGAACAAATTGCGCCGCCGCGGGCGCGGGCAGCACGAATAAAGCGAGCGCGATAGCCAGGCGGTTCATCGGCGATCTCCTCGCGCGGCAGCCACGTAAACGGTAGCGGCGCCTACAGGGGAAAAGCGTTGGGTCCACGGGCGGGCTTGGCTAAGGCGCGAGGGATGACCAAAATGCTGATCCGCTGCGTAGTCTTCGCTGTCGCCCTGGCCGGCGGGTCGGCTCATGCGCAGGACGAAGACATTATCGTGACGGCCACCAAGCGCGGCGACGCGGTCGCGCAGGATTTGCCGATCGCGCTCAATGCCTATGGCGAAGAGGATTTGCGCGCACGCAACGTCGAAGATTTGCAATCGCTCTCTTACGCGATCCCGAATGTGCAGCTCGAAGATATCGGCACGGCGCGCGGGATTGCGAATTTTTCGATCCGCGGCGTTGGGGTGAGTTCCTCGATCGCGTCCGTCGACCCGGCTGTCGGCCTGTTCGTGGACGGCTTGTATGTCGGCGTGAATGCAGGCGCGCTGAGCGATTTGTTCGACGTCGAGGGCGTGGAGATTTTGCGCGGGCCTCAGGGCACGCTCTATGGGCGCAACGTGACGGGCGGCGCGGTGTTAGTGCGCACGCGTGGGCCGAGCGATGTGTTTGAGGCGCGTGGGCGCGTGGCGATTGAAACCGGGCTGAACGTCATTGCCGACGCCGCGATCTCGGGCCCGATCGCGGAAGGGCTGCTCTCCGGGCGCTTGGCGATTTATCACGCTGACGATGATGGCTGGTTTGAGAACGATTTCGACGGCTCGTCGTTCGGCGCCAATGAGACCAACATCTATCGCGGCACGCTGCGCCTGACGCCGGCGCGCGATTGGGAGATCATCCTGCGCGCCGAGCAAGGTTACGTCGATGGCGATGGGCCGGCGGGGCAGAACCACGCCATCCATGCGCGCGACGGCTTTAACTTCGCCATCGATAATCGCGGCTATGCGCGCAGCGAATGGGAGCAGTTGCTGCTGGAGACGAACTGGCGCGTGCCGTTCGGCGACGGCGTCATCACCAGCATCACCGGCTGGCGCACGGTGGAAGTGCCGTGGGCGGCGGACATCGATTCCACGTCGAGCTTCGTGTTTCATACGCGCGTCCTGAACCTGCACGAACAATGGAGCGAAGAACTGCGCTATGCCGGCACGTTCGGTCCGGTGGGGCTGACGGCGGGCGTGTTCTATCTGGAGCAAGAACTCACCTATATCGACGAGCGCAATTTTTCGCCGTCCTTCCGGCGCACCGGCGGCGGCTATGGCGAGTTCGTCAGCTGGGCGGCGTTCGCGGATGCCGATTGGCGCGTCAGCGATACGGTGACGCTGAGCGGCGGCCTGCGCTACACGCGCGAGGAAAAGGATAGCTGGATTTCCCGCGTGCGCCGCGCCGTGGACGATCTCGATGGGCCGGGCGTGATCGTGACAGGCGAAGGCGTTGACGGCGGCAGCATCGATACGCGCTCGCTCGTATATTCCGATGCGCCATTCAATCAGCAATGGGACGATCTTTCGCCGCGCGTCGGCGTGCAGTGGCAGCCGAATGCGGATACCAATATTTATGCGACATGGTCGCGTGCGTTTCGTGGCGGCGGCGCGAATTTTCGCACGGCTTCGCTCGGGCTCGCACCGCGCGCTTACGATCCGGAACAGCAGAGCACGTTCGAGATCGGTTGGAAGCAGGATTTCAATGCCGGCCGCGGGCGGCTCAATACCGCGCTCTTCCATAACGAGATCGAAGATATGCAGCGCGAGACCAATCAGGCTGATGCGATTTCCGGCGTGCAGCAGATCGTCCTCAATGCGGGCGATGCAACGATTTGGGGCGGCGAGATCGAAGCGCGCTATGCAGTCAACGACAATTGGACGCTTTCGGCCCACGCAGGCTACGTCGAAGGCGAGTATGATCGCATCACCGAGGATTTGAACGGCGATCTCGTGATCAACGCCGCCGATTACGCGTTGGAAATTCCGCGCTTGGCGCCGTGGACGTATGGCGTGGCGGTGGATTACGTAGCGCTGTTGGCGGTTGGCACGCTCAACGCGCGCGTCAGCTATAATCATCGCGACGCGGCGTTCTACAACGACAACAATCTGGGCCGCCTCGCCGAAGTCGACATGGTCGACGCTCATCTCTCCTGGGCGCCGGGCGACGAGCGCTGGCGGGTGTCGCTCTATGGCGAGAACTTGCTGAACGAAGCCACATGGGGCGGCGACACGGTGCTGCCGGCGACTGCGGCGTTCGGCTTCAGCGGCGGCGCGCGGCCAACGTTTTCGCCGCTCAACAAGGGCCGCGTGTTCGGGGTTGAATTGCGCGTCCGCTACTAAGGGGCTAGGAGCGGCGCATGCCGCTTCCGCACTTGCTCTTGGCCGTCGTCGTCATGGCGGTGTGGGGCACCAATTTCGTCGTCATTGCGTTCGCGCTGGAGCATTTGCCGCCGCTGCTGCTGGCGGCGCTCCGATTTGCGCTGGTGTTTTTTCCGCTCGCGCTGTTCGTGAAGCGGCCGGCGGGCGTGTCGTGGCGCAATTTGGCGACGTATGGCGTGCTGATTGGCGCGGGGCAGTTCGGTCTGCTCTTTCTTGCCATGAAGGACGACATCACGCCGGGGCTCGCTTCGCTCGTGGTGCAGTCGCAGATCTTTTTCACCATCGGCTTGTCGATGCGGCTCAGCGGCGAGCGCGTGGGCTTGTACCAATGGGCGGCGTTGGCGCTGGCGACGTTGGGCATTGCGATCATTTTCGCCAATAGCGGCGGCGGGGCGACGCCTTTGGGCTTGGGGCTGGTTTTGCTGGCCGCACTCTGCTGGGCCGGCGGCAACATCACAGCGCGCGGCGCCAAGGGTGCGCCGATGCTGCCGTACATTGTGTGGTCGAGTGTGTTCGCGGTGCCGCCGCTGGTTGTGTTGGCGTTTGTGTTCGAGGGCTGGCCAGCCATTGAAGCGGGGCTGCGCGATGCGGACGCGGCCTCGTGGGCGGCGGTGGTTTGGCAATCGGTCGGCAATACGCTTTTTGGTTACACCGCTTGGCAATGGCTGCTGGCGCGACACCCTGCTGCGGTGGTGACGCCGATGGCGCTGCTAGTGCCGATCTTCGGCATGAGTGCATCCGCGATCGTGCTGCACGAGCCGATGCCAGCGTGGAAGCTGATCGCCGCGGGGCTCGTGCTGGCGGGCTTGGCGCTGAACCTGATGTGGCCGTTGCTGCGCGAGCGGGTGCGCGCGCGCGGTTAGGTCTGAGCTGGTTCGGGGGCTGACTACGCGGTCGCGTTTGATTAGACTCCCCGCCAGCTTGGACACGCCGCCCCACATGCAGAGAAAATTGACCGCAATCCTGTCGGCGGACGTTGTCGGCTATAGCGCCCTCATGGAGGCTGACGAGGCGGGAACACTCGCGCGCCTCAAGGCCAATCGCAGCATCATCTTTGACCCACTGGTGGCAACCCACGGTGGGCGCTTATTCAAGCTGATGGGCGATGGCGCGCTGGTTGAGTTTTCCAGCGTCATCGCCGCCGTCAATTGCGCGCTGGCGATCCAAACGGCCAGCGAAGCCGATGCTGCGACGGCGCTCATCCGCTATCGGATCGGCATCAATCTGGGCGAAGTCATCGTTGAGGGCGACGATATTTACGGCGAAGGGGTCAATGTCGCGGCGCGGATACAGGCGTTGGCGCCGGTGGGCGGCGTGGCTTTGTCGAAAATGGTGCGCGACAATGTTGAGGGGAAAATGCCGTACGCCCTTGAAGACATGGGCGAACACTCCGTTAAGAATATCGAGCGTCCGGTGCATGTGTTTACGGTGCGCGCCGCCGGCCAAGACAAGCTTGAGGAAAGCGACGTGAATGAACCGCGCAAACTCTCGATCTGCGTGCTGCCATTCGCCAATATGAGCGACGATCCGCAGCAGGAATATTTCAGCGATGGCATTAGCGAAGACATCATCACCGACTTGAGCAAGGTCTCCGCGTTGACAGTCGTCTCGCGCAATAGCGCCTTCATGTACAAGGGCAAGCACGTCGACCTGCCGAAGGTGGCGCGCGAACTCAAGGTCAGTCACGTGCTGGAAGGCAGCGTGCGCAAGTCGGGCGGCCGGGTTCGCATCACCGCGCAGTTGATCAATGGCGCGACCAACGACCACGTCTGGGCCGAGCGCTATGACCGCGACTTGAACGACATCTTCGCCTTGCAGGACGAAATCTCCGAAGCCATCGTCGCTGCGCTGAAACTGAAGCTGCTGCCGGAAGAGAAGAAGGCGATCGAAGCCCGCGGCACAGAAAGCGCCGACGTCTACAATCTCTATCTGATGGCGCGGCAATACTATCTGAATGGCAATTTCGGCGACGCCCGGCGTGAGGAAGCGATCATCCGCCTGTGCAAACGCGCCACCGAGATCGATCCGGGCTATGCGCGCGCCTGGTCGCTGATGGCGCTGGCGCAGAATTGGCAGCGTTATTATTTCGGCGGCCACGGCGATGGCGGCCTCGCCGCAGCGGAGCGTGCGATTGCACTCGACGGAGGACTTGCTGAGGCGCACGCGGTGAGGGCCGGCATTCTGTTCGAGGACGGTCGGCTTGAGGATTCCGAGCAGGAACTGGTTACGGCGCTGCGGCTCGATCCGGAATCTTTCGAAGTCAACCGCGTCGCCGCATTCGTGCGCTATAGGCAGCGCCGTATGGAAGACGCCATCCCTCACTTTGAGAAGGCGACCCAGCTCGTTGATGCCGATTTCAATTCACCGGGCATGCTACTGAGCTGCTACACAGCTACCGGCGATGTGGCCGCGTGTCGCCGCGTGGCCGAAATTTCACTGGCGCGCGTAGAGAAGGCGCTCGCCCAAGATCCGAGCAACGGCGCGGCGATGGGTTTTGGCGTGGGCGCCCTGGCGGCGCTCGGGCAAGTCGCGCGCGCTAAAGAGTGGATGGCCCGCGCGCTTTTGATCGACCCTGACAACATGAACATGCGCTATAATTTTGTCTGCGCGGCTGCGATCGATTTGAAGGATACGGAAGTTGCGCTCGAACTCATTGGCCCGTTTCTAGCCACCGCGGCGGTCGATTTTCTCAACCACGCCAAACGCGATCCCGATCTCGACCCGCTGCGCGGCGATCCCCGTTTCCAAGCCATGATCGCCGCCGCCGAAAAGCGCCTTGGCGCGACGCCGGCGTAGCGGGGAGCGCCAGCGGAACGGCGTGCGTTGATCCCAGCTCGAGTGATGGTGCTGGCGGGGGGCTGACGCTGAATTTTTGTCGCCGCTTCTAAGGACGCAGGGAGGGCGCTAGCTACGCTTCAGCGGATCACGCTCGAAAACATCCTCGATCTTGCTTTCAAAGGCTTCGGCGATATCGAAAGCGAGCGAGAGCGACGGATCGAAGTGGCCGTTTTCGATTGAGTTGATCGAGTTGCGCGATACGCCGACGCGTTCGGCTAGCTCCGCTTGGCTCCATTTGCGCTCGGCGCGGAGCACGCGAATCTTATTTTTCATGATGGATCGTGAGAGTCGCGCGACTTCCAGAACGCCCATCCTATGGCGAGCAGCATCGTGCAGATGCCTTGCGCCATGACGACGGCGGCGAAGCCGAACGTGAACGCCAGGATCACTAGCGTGTCGTCAGGGTTTGCGACGTCGGCCAAATCCGCGGCGCGGGCGACGAAGAAGTCGCGGAAGGGCGGCAGGGAGAGGAGCAGCGCGACCAGAGCAGCGCCGGTCGTCCAGCCCCATTGGCTGGAGAAGCGCGCGTTGCTGCGCTCCCATTCATCGAGCGTGCGGTCGTGCAGGATGGCTGAGAAGAAGCCGGCCAGGATCGTTGCCGCCGCGGCGATGCCGGAGAAGAGGAAGACCACGCCGTCCGGCTGCTCTTTGAGCCAGGGAATGGAGACGATCACCGAGAGCGGGGCGACGACCATCACGGCGAGGAGGACGAGCGCGATCGGAGATTGAGATTTTCGGCGCGATGGCATTGGGTCTGGCTCCCCGGTGTGAGGTGGCGCATCTGTGCGCCCAGTATGCTTGGCATTATGACAAGTAAACTTGGCATGTCAAGTTGCGGGGTTTTTGGTGTTTGATGGAGTAGGCTCACGCGATGACCCACAGCGCAAAGCCCCTCACACTCGGCCGGATCGCGCTGATCTTGGCGCTCGTCGCGGCCCTCGCCATCGTTCTGGCCCCTGTCGCCTTGGCTGGCGGGGCGGGGCGGTTGATTGGGGGGCTTTGGGTGACCGTTATGGGCGCGATCGTCGGGCTTTTTGGCGGTTAGCGGCCTAGCCAGCGACCGGTCGTTCCGATATACGCGCCGCTTCCCGCGTGGGAGGGGTCTAGCTACCCGGACCACGCACCCACTCAGGTCGGGCGGTTTAGCGATCGCCCGGCGTTAAGCGAGAGGCCAAAATGGCTAAGAAGGTCATGGGGCAGATTAAGCTCCAGGTGCCGGCTGGCGCTGCCAATCCGTCACCACCAATCGGTCCTGCGCTCGGTCAGCGCGGTTTGAACATCATGGAATTCTGCAAGGGCTTTAACGCCCGTACTCAGGACATGAACAAGGGCGATCCGTGCCCGGTCGTCATCACCTACTACCAAGACAAGTCCTTCACCTTCGAGATCAAGACGCCGCCCGCGTCGTTCCTGATCAAGAAGGCCGCCAAGATGGACACGAAGAAGAAGCCGGGCTCGGGTTCGAAAAAGCCGGGCGTCGACTTTGTCGGCAAGATCACCATGGCGCAGTGCAAAGAAATCGCCCAGGCGAAGCAGAAAGACCTGAACGCCGCTGATTTGGACCAAGCCGCGAAAATGATCGCCGGCACTGCCCGCTCGATGGGCGTGGAAGTGGTGGGCTAATCAGATGGCAAACGCACCGAAAACAACCAAGCGCATGGCCAAGAGCCACGCCAATATCGACAGCCGCAAGCTGCATACGCTCGCTGAAGCGGTGAAGCTGGTGAAGGAACGCGCCAGCGCCAAGTTCGACGAGACGGTTGAAGTCTCGATGAACCTCGGCGTCGACCCAAAATATCCCGATCAGCAAGTGCGCGGCGTTGTCTCGCTGCCGAACGGCACTGGCCGCACCGCGCGCGTCGCGGTGTTCGCCAAGGGTCCGAAGGCGGAAGAAGCGAAAGCGGCCGGCGCCGATATCGTTGGCGCCGACGATCTCTTCGAGATCATCAATGGCGGCAAGATCGATTTCGATCGCCTGATCGCAACGCCGGACATGATGGCCCTCGTCGGCCGTCTCGGTAAGGTGCTCGGGCCCCGCGGCCTGATGCCGAACCCGAAGGTCGGCACCGTCACCATGGACGTGAAGAAGGCCGTGTTCGACGCCAAGGGCGGCGCGGTCGAGTTTCGCGTCGAGAAGGCGGGCATCGTTCACGCCGGCATCGGCAAGGCGAGCTTCTCGGAAGAGCAAATCCTACAGAACGTGAAAGCGTTCGTGGATGCGGTCGCGAAGTCGAAGCCGTCAGGCGCGAAGGGCACGTTCGTGAAGAAGGTCGCTCTCTCCACCACGATGGGCCCCGGCGTGCGCGTCGACCCGTCGAACGCGACGGCGGCGCAATAAGCTCGAAGCGCAGTAAAACGAAACGCCCCGGTGTGAGCCGGGGCGTTTTTTGTTTTGTAGCGATAGCGCGAACTTACGTGCGGTCGGCTTCGCGATCGCGTTGGGCGTCGACGTCGGCTTTCTTCACGGCGTCTTTGGCGTCGCCGATTTTTTCGTGAACTTCGCCCTTGGCCTTGTCGATCGCGCCTTCGACACGAAGCTTGTCGTTGCCGGTTGCTTTGCCGACTGCGTCTTTGACCGCGCCCGAAGCTTTGTCGGCAGCGCCCTTCAGATGTTCTTTGTCCATGTTTGTTCTCCTTCGGCAGGACAAACCGCTGACCGCGCTAAACGTTCCGTGCTTAGGAACATGAAATTTGATGCTTAGTCGGCGTCTTCAAAACCGGGGGCCCGATACCTACATGTTGAGTAAGCCGCGCCGGGACGATGCGCGGCGCTTCCATTTCGAGGGATATTTTATGAGCCAGGTTTCCGCCTTTGGCGCGGTGCGCCCTGATGCGCCGCTGCAAGCTGTCAAGATCGAGCGCCGCGAGCTGGGCGCCGACGATGTCGCGATCGACATCACCCATTGCGGCATTTGCCATTCCGATCTGCATTATGTGCGCGGCGAGTGGGGTGAGACGGCGTCGCCTGCCGTGCCGGGGCACGAGATCGTCGGCATCGTCCGCGCGGTTGGCGCGGGCGTGACGAAGTACAAGGTTGGCGATCGCGTCGGCGTTGGCTGTTTGGTGGATTCTTGCCGCGCTTGTGATGCGTGTGCGGAAGGCGAGGAGCAATTCTGCAGCGGCCACACGCAAACCTATAACGGCGTCGAAAAGCAAACCGGCCTGCCGACCTATGGCGGCTATTCCAAAGCCATCGTGGTGACGCAGGATTTCGTGCTGCGGATTCCGGATGGTTTGAAGTCCGAGCACGCCGCGCCGCTTTTGTGCGCCGGCATCACGACATACTCGCCGCTGCGCCACTGGAATGTCGGGCCGGGGCAGAAGGTCGGTGTCGTCGGCCTCGGCGGTCTCGGCCACATGGCGGTGAAGCTGGCCAAAGCGATGGGCGCGCATGTCGTGGTGTTCACGACCTCGCCGGGCAAGGTCGCGGATGCGAAAGCGTTGGGCGCCGATGAGGTGGTGCTGTCGAAGGACGCCGCGCAGATGAAGGCGCAGGCGAACAGCTTCCATCTGATCATCAATGCAGTCTCCGCCGCGCACGATCTGGAGCAGTACACGACGCTGCTGCGCCGCAACGGCACGCTCTGCCTGCTGGGCGCGCCGCCGATCACGGAGAGCCATGCTTGGCCGCAAGTGTTCACGATGCTGATGGGGCGGCGCTCGGTTGCGGGCTCGCCGATTGGCGGCATCCGCGAAACGCAGGAGATGCTGGATTTCTGCGCCGAGAAGGGGGTCGCGCCCGAGATCGAAATGATCGCGCCGGACGGCATAAACGGCGCCTATGAGCGGCTGACGAAGGGCGACATCCGCTATCGCTTCGTCATCGACATGGCGACGTTGGCCTAAAGCAAACGCCCCGGTGCAAGGCGGGGCGTTCGACGCTACATTCGCCCCATGACCATCGATAATGACAACGACCTCGAAGCGCTGAAGCATATCGGCGCCATCGTCGCGCGCACGCTTACCGCGATGGGCAAGGCGCTCGAGCCGGGGATGACGACGCGCGAACTCGACGAGATCGGTCGCCTCATGCTGGAGGCGGAAGGCGCGCGGCCGGCGCCGGCGCTGACCTATAACTTTCCGGGCGCGACCTGCATTTCGGTATTTCCCGATATCGCCCACGGGATACCAGGCGAGCGCGTGCTGAAGGCGGGCGATCTCGTCAACATCGATGTCTCGGCCGAGAAGGGCGGCTATTTCGCCGACACCGGCTCTAGTTTCGTGATGGCGCCGAAGGCGGCGCGGCTCGAGCGCTTGGCGCGCGACGGCAAGCGGGCGCTGTGGGCTGGCGTGAACACGGTGCGTGCTGGCGCGAAGTTGAGCGATATCGGCGCGGCGGTGCAGAAGTTCGCCGATCGCGAGGGCTATACGCTCATCCGCAATCTCGCCAGCCATGGCGTCGGACGCGGTCTGCACGAAGAGCCGAAGGAAATCGCCACCTGGGCCAATCCGCGCGACCGCCGCGTGATCCCCGAAGGTCTCGTATTCACCATCGAACCGTTCCTCTCGATGGGCTCCGAATGGGCGGTCGATGGCGACGATGAGTGGACGCTCCGCGCCGATACGGGCCGGCCAACCGTGCAGTTCGAGCATACTTTGGTGGCGACCAAGCGCGGCGCGATGGTGCTGACGGCGGCTTAGTCGTCGTCGTCGCGATCCGGCACAACCAGGTCGTTTTCGTCGAAATCGTAGTCCAAGAGCTGTGCCGGTTTGCACTTCAGTGCTGCGCACAGACGCGCCAGCGTGCTGAAGCGGATGCCGCGCACTTTGCCGGAGCGGAAAAGTGAGAGCTGCGTCTCCGATATGCCAACCTCGGCGGCGAGGTCTTTCGCCTTCAAGCAGCGGCGCGTGATCAATTCGTCGAGCGTGATGCGGATCGGCATTAGATGATGTCGTCCAGTTCCGCTTTCATCGCGTGCGCTTTGGCCATGAGGCTTGAGAGCAGAACGAGCGCGCCGCCGATGACGGCGAGGACGATGTCGGAGAGGTCGAAGTTGAGGTAGCCGCCTTCCACGACTTGGATGAGGCGCAGCAAGTTGGTCAGCAGGAAGACGCTGTAGATTCCGCCAGCGATCAGCGACCAGCCGAGGATAGTCAACGCTTTCGCCTGCGCTTCGCCGAACATGCGGCCTTGCGCGATCTCGCCGAACGCAGGCCGCAGCGACCACACGCCGTAGAGATAGCAAAGCTGCGGCGCGAGCAGGATCAACGCGACTTGTATCTGCTGCCACTCCACCGGGCGCACGAGGTAAGCGCCGAAGAATTGCAGCAGCTGTAGCGCCAGCACGATGAGCACCACCCAGGTGATCACGCCGCGATAGCGGGCGCTGCGGGCGCGGAGGGTGCGGGGCGGTTGCGGTTGCATGAAGCGTCTTTCTGTACGTTGCGTTCTTTAAGCTTGACCTAAAGACTGTCGCCGGGCAAATTTAATTAAGACTTAAAGACCAAATCCCCAACGGGAAGGATCGGCCATGTCCGCGCCCGCGGTGCGAACCCATGCGCTCAGCCGCAGCTTTAAAGGCCGGCAGGCCGTCGATGGCGTCTCCATGACGGTGCCGGCGCGGAGTGTGTACGGCTTCCTCGGCCGCAACGGGGCGGGGAAGACGACGACTCTGAAGATGCTGCTCGGGCTCCTGAAGCCGACGAGCGGCAGCGCTGCGCTGTTTGGCGTCGATGTCGGCAAGGATCGGCTGGCGGCTGCGCGCAAGGTCGGCGCGTTGCTCGAAGCGCACGGGTTCTACGGCAATCTGTCGGGCGGCGAGAATTTGGACCTAACGCGCGCTCTGCTCGGCTTGAAGCGCGCGGAATTGGACCGCGTGCTCGATGTCGTTGAGATGCGCGCGCATGGCGATCGGCGCGTGGCGGACTATTCGCTCGGGATGCGTCAGCGTTTAGGCATCGCGCGCGCGATGCTGGGCGCGCCGCCTTTGCTCGTGCTGGATGAACCGACAAACGGCCTCGATCCCGACGGCATCGCCGACATGCGCCAATTCTTGCGCGCGCTGCCGGAGCGGACGGGCGCGACAATTCTCGTCTCCAGCCATTTGCTTGGCGAGATTGAACAGACCGCGACGCATGTGGGAATTTTGAGCGAAGGGCGGCTTGTCGTTGAAGGCGAACTCGCGGCGCTGAAGGCGACGTTGGCGCCAGAGCTTTTCATTGATGCGGACGATCTGGAGCGCGCTGATGCCTTGGCGCGTGCGCGTGGGTTTAGCGTGCTGCGCACGGCAGAGGGGCTCACCGCACGCTTAGCGCCGCGTGATGATGCGCGCGCGGCAGCGGCTGCGCTCAATCGCGCCTTGGTGGAAGCGGGGATCGCGGTGTTCTCGATCGCGCATAAGGCGCGCTCTCTAGAAGGCATCTATCGCGATGCGTCGAAACAGGGGGCGTTCTAGATGTTGGCTGCGTTGTTCGTGGAATTTCGCAAGCTCAATCGCTCGCTGGCTTTGCTGCTGGCGGTGGCGGCGCCGGCTTTGATCGCGGTGTTCACGTTCTTCAACATGCTGCGCGGGTCTGAATCGCAGCCCTATGACATGTGGCTGATGAGCGGGAACGCGATCTGGGCGTTCTTCATGCTGCCGATGAGTGTCACGGCGCTGACAGCGCTGGTCGCGCATATGGAGCACGGGCCGAAGAGCTGGGATCATTTGCGCGCGCTGCCGCTGCCGCGTTGGCGTATTTATGCGGCCAAGACCGTATGCGTGATCGCCGTGGTGGCGCTGATGTCGGTGCTGACGCTTGGCATGACCTGGGCCGCGGTTGAGGTGGCGGCGCGCGTGAAACCGGCGGTGACGCCGAGCGGCGCGCCGGATCTGGCGGCTCATGCTTGGACGCTGGCGAAGATGTTGGCCGCGTCATTGTTGCTGATCGCGGTGCAGCTTTGGATGGCGCTTCGCTTTTCAAGCTTTGTGCCCGGCCTCGCGCTCGGCATCGGCGGGACGTTCTTCGCGGTGGTGGCGACATCGGCGCGGGCGGGCGTGTTCATGCCGTGGCAAATGCCGGTGAACATGCTGACCAATGAGGTCGGCCGCGCGGAAACGGCGTTGGCGATTGGCGGCGCAGGCGGGCTCTTGGCGCTCGCGCTGATGATTGCGCATCTGGCGCGGCGCGAGGTGCTTTAGTCCTTCGTCCAACGAAACACGCGGTCCAGCGGCACGCCGAAGGCGTCGGCGATGCGGAAGGCGGCTTCGAGTGACGGCGCGTACTTGTTTTGCTCGATGGCGATGACGGTTTGGCGCGTCATGCCGATGCGCTCGGCCAGTTCGGCTTGCGTCATCTCGCCCGCGTCGAAGCGCAGGCGGCGGATCTGGTTTTCGATCGCCATCAGACGCCTGCCTTGAAATGCGCGATGCGAGTGATGGCGCCGCCAATCTGTGCGAGCACCAAAACGCCGAGCATCAGGTTTGCGGCGACCACCGCTTCCTGGCCATAGACCAGGGCGACGACTACGCCGCCTGCGCCGAGTGCTGTGATGACGCCGGCGACGCGCGCGGCTTTCAGGTCGATCAATTGTTCGCGCTCATCGGGGCGCTTCTCGCCGCGCGGCGCCTCTAGGCGCGAGGCGAAATTGAAGCTGAGCGCGAGCACGAGCAGGGCCAGGAGCACGAGCAAGGTCGCGCTGGTGTTGATTGGCTCGCCGGCCTTCTCGGCTTGCAGCCAGAAGTATCCGCCGAACGTCACGATGTGCGCGCCGAGCGAGGACCATGCCAGGCGTTCGCGGAACGAGGTGGCGCGGCTCATTGCACGCCGCCGCGGAAATAGACGATCTGCGCCGACGCTTTCACCAGTTCCGAGATCACCATGCTCGCCAGCAGCAGGTTGGCGACGAGGTAGGCGTTCCAGCCGAGCAGCAGCCCGCCGATCAGGCACACGACGCCGACCGAGAGTGTGTAGGAGGCGATGCGCTCGGACTTGAGGTCGATCAGCGTCTCGCGTTCGTCAGCTGGCGCGTTGGCGGCTTTCGGGTTGAACAAAGCGGCGATGACGGTGAGCGTGGTGACCACGACGACGAACGCGATCACCGCCGTAACCATCAAGCCGATGCTGAGCCCCTGGCCATGGGCGTCGTCCCACGCCTGCCAGAGCAGGAAGAAATAGGCGCCGAAAACGGCGCCGTAGGTGACCACCGCAATCCAGGCGCTCTTCTCTCGAAAGGACATGGCGACAACCCTCTTGTCTGATCTGTTGCACTTTATGTAAAAGATATCTGACATTATGTCTACTATTTATTCCATCCTCGTGTCAACAGACTAGTTTACAAAACAGACTAGTTGATCTAGTAGCCCCGAAATGCCCGGGGGAGGCCCGGGGATGGAGTGGGACATGAGTGGTGCGGTGAGCGGCGAGCGGCTTCACGCTTTGGACGCGGTGCGGGGCGCGGTGCTGATCCTCGGCGTCTTCTTTCACGGCGCGTTGTCGTTCCTGCCGGGGCCGCAGCTTTGGCTGGTGATGGACTCCGCCCGCAGCATCGAGCTGTCGGTGCTGTTCTTTACGCTGCACATCTTCCGCATGACGGTGTTCTTCGTGCTGGCTGGCTTCTTTGGCCGGCTGCTGCTCGAGCGCCTCGGCGTCGGCGGCTTTGTGCTCAACCGGGCCAAGCGCATCGCGCAGCCGCTGGCGATGTTTTGGCCGATCGTGCTGACGGTTTTTATCGCGGTGCTGATCTGGGCCGCCGTGCAAGCCAATGGCGGCGTCGCGCCGGAGGGGCCGCCGCCGCCGCCCTTGACGGTCGAGACGTTCCCGCTGCTGCACCTGTGGTTTCTCTATGTGCTGCTGATCTTTTACGCGATCACGCTGGTGGTGGGCGGCGCCGTACGCCTGATCGATCGCAGCGGCGCGTTGCGCGCGCGCTTGGTCGATCCGGTGGTGCGCGTGCTGGGCGGACGCGCGGCGCCTGTGTTGCTGGCGATCCCGGTCGCGGCCGCACTCTATTTCACGCCTGGCTGGATGATGTGGTTCGGCATTCCGACGCCGGACACGGGGCTCATCCCGAACTCAACCTCGATGGTGATTTATGGCTTTGCGTTCGGCTTCGGCTGGCTGCTGCACCGTCAGCCGCAAATCTTGCAGGGCTGGGGCGAGTGGTGGGGCGCCTATGTCGGCCCGGCGATCGGCGCAACGGCTGGTTGCTTGGTGATGACGAGCGCGGCGCCGACGTTCGCGGCGTCAGCGCAAGACTTTACTGCGGCGACGCAAGATTTGCGTACGCTGGGCTATGCTGTGCTTTACGGCTTCGCCTGCTGGGCCTGGACCTTCGCCATTATCGGCTTTGCCGTGCGTCACTTGTCGGGCCACAGCCCGGCGCGGCGCTATCTCGCCGACGCATCGTATTGGATCTATCTCGTTCACCTGCCGATCCTGATCACGCTGCAAACCTTGATCGCGCCGTATCCGGGGCCGTGGTTCGTGAAGTACCCGCTGATGCTGGCGGTCGCATTCGCGATCATGCTGGCGAGCTATCAGTGGTTCGTGCGCTATTCTTTCATCGGATCGATTCTCAACGGTAAGCGCGAGAAACCGGCCAAGCGCGCGAAGACGACTGAAGCGTTGGCGGCGGCGGAATAGGAGAGAGCATGGACGCGAACATGGACAGCGCGCGCGACGATCTCGCCTATATGCGCTCGCTCGTCGGCGGCACCGAGCGGATGCAGAAGACGATCGGCGAAGCGTTCTTCTGGGCGGGACTTCTCTATGGCGGCCAGTGCCTGTTGCACTGGCTGCAAACCCTTGGGCTGCTGCCGAGCGAAGGCCTGATCGCCCTTGCAATCGTTGCCGTGCCGACGATCATCTTCGTCGGCTTCTTGGTCGTCATCGTGATGAAGGACGCAAAAGCGCCGCCAAGCGGCCCAGCGTCGCGCGCGCTTGGCGCTGTCTTTCAGGGCGCCGGTATTGCCAATCTCGCGATGGCGTTTGTGTTTGGCTACGGCTCGGCGGTCTATGAAGCGCCAGGATTGTGGCTCTATCACCCGGTTGTCGTGTGCATGTTTCAAGGCGTCGCGTGGTACGTGGCGTTCAACGTGCTGCGCAAAAGATGGCTTGGCTTCGTCGCGGCTGGTTGGTTCGCAACGACGATTGCGCTTGGCATGCTCATGTCGAACACGAGCGCGTTCGTGCTGGTGCTGGCGATTGCGCTCTCGGTGCTGATGATGATCCCCGGCTGGATCATTTGGCGCGGCGCGAAGACCGGCTAGTCCAGTGGCCGCCTTTGACATCGGCAAATTAGACGACGTCATCCACGGGCGCGTACGCCTGGGGATCATGGCGTATTTGGCCGATGCCGGGGTTGCAGACTTCACCGAGCTGAAGACGTTGCTTGATGTCACGCAGGGCAATCTCTCGGTCCACCTGCGCAAGCTGGAAGAGGCTGGCTATATCTCGATCGACAAAAGCTTCATCGACCGCAAACCACTCACGCGCGCGCGCATGACGGATGAAGGGCGCAAGGCGTTCGGGGCGTATCTGGAAGCGATCGCGAAATTGGTGGGTGGCGGTTAGGGGGCTCGCCCCAGCGTGTCGTTTCCACAGCGCTCCACAGCGGCCTCTTGCAAAGCGCAGGGAATTGTGCCGACGCCTCTTGCCGCGCTGCAATAAAGCGGGCATATCGCGCGATCCGGCGGGGTTAACACCTCGCCGATCCTGTCCGAGACTGCAGGCGCCGTGCACATAGCACGCCCGTGAGGGCTCTTTGTGCGTGGCTTAAATCGTTGAAAGCTAACGCTTTCCCGAGCCAGCAATAGACAGAAGCTGACGTTTTTCGGGGGTGGCTGTCAAGGCCTCTCCCGCAGGCCGGCTCCTGGGACAGGCAGCGCGTGGACCGCGCGCCGCTCGGGGGTTTTTCCGCCGGCCGGTTGGTCCGCGTGCGCTAATGGGCGCCCGGATTGGCCGGGGGCCCAACTGAGGAGACCGCAATGGATCGTGCTCAGAAGGCCGAAACGGTGGAATCGCTGAAAGGCGTCTTTGCCGGCGCTGGCGTCATGGTCGTTGGCCATTACGCCGGACTGACTGTTGCGGACATGACGGTGCTGCGCACCCGGCTGCGTGCAGCTGGTGGCTCGCTCAAAGTGGTGAAGAACCGGCTCGTGAAGCTGGCCATCGATGGCACGCCCAAGGCGTCCGCCGCTGGCTTGTTCACTGGGCCGACGGCCGTCGCCTATTCCGCTGACCCGATCGCCGCCGCCAAGGTGGCCGTCGCGTACGCCAAGGAAAAGGAGCAGTTCGTCATTCTTGGCGGCCTGTTCGGCGACCAGCTGCTCGACAAGCAAGGCATTACGGCAATCGCCACCCTGCCTTCGCTGGACGAGCTGCGCGGCAAGATTATCGGCCTGGTGCAGGCGCCCGCGACCAAGATCGCCGGCGTGCTGGCAGCGCCCGGTGGTCAGCTCGCGCGCGTTCTCAACGCTTACGCGACCAAGGACGCCGCCTAACCCCGTCATTCCGCATTTTGCATTTGAATATAGACACGAACGTCAGGAACTAAGATCATGGCAAACCTCGATAAAATCGTTGAAGACCTGTCGGCGCTGACCGTCCTTGAGGCGGCCGAGCTGTCGAAGATGCTTGAAGAAAAGTGGGGCGTTTCCGCCGCTGCTCCGGTGGCTGTCGCCGCCGCTGGCGCCGCCCCGGCCGCCGCTGCTGAAGAGAAGACCGAATTCACGGTTCAACTCACCGCCGCTGGCGACAAGAAGATCGAAGTGATCAAGGAAGTGCGCGCGATCACGGGCCTGGGCCTCAAGGAAGCCAAGGACCTGGTCGAAGGCGCGCCGAAGGCCGTCAAGGAAGGCGTGAACAAGGCTGATGCCGAAAAGTTCAAGGCCCAACTTGAAAAGGCCGGCGCCAAGGTCGATCTGAAGTAACTCGCATACAGCAACCGGATGCCGGAGCCGCCTCTGAAGGGCGGTTCCGGTTCCGGCGTTCCGCGTCTCGTGTGACGCGGCGTAGCGCCCACCGCCCGGGCAGCGCTTCGATAACTGGGTCGGGGTTCGGCGCTGGCGGCGCTGAAGCTTAGGGGCGAACAGGCGGCTCATGTGCCGCGCTTGGCGGGCCTAGTGGCCGGGGTCCGCATCGGAGCGCAGCGCGCATTGGGAAGAACAGATGACTCTGTCTTACACCGGTAAGAAAAAAATTCGTAAGTCGTTCGGCAAGATCCCGGAAGCGGGACGCATGCCGAACCTGATCGAGGTGCAAAAGAGCTCCTACGATCAATTCCTCCAGAAGGACGAACGTTCCTTCGAACGCATCGATGAAGGTCTGCAGGCCGTCTTCCGGTCGGTGTTCCCGATCCGCGACTTCTCCGATCGCGCCGTGCTCGAATATGTGAGCTACGAGTTCGAAGAGCCGAAGTTCGACGTCGAAGAATGCCAGCAGCGCGACATGACGTATGCCGCGCCGCTGAAGGTGAAGCTGCGCCTGATCGTGTTCGAGACGGACGAGGAAACCGGCGCGAAGTCGGTCAAGGACATCAAAGAACAAGACGTCTATCTCGGCGACATCCCGCTGATGACGGACAAGGGCACGTTCGTCGTGAACGGCACCGAGCGCGTGATCGTGTCTCAGATGCACCGTTCGCCGGGCGTTTTCTTTGACCACGACAAGGGCAAGACGCACGCTTCCGGCAAGCTGCTCTTCGCCGCGCGCGTGATCCCGTATCGTGGTTCGTGGCTCGATTTCGAATTCGACGCCAAGGACGTGATGTTCGTCCGTATCGACCGCAAACGTAAGCTGCCGGCGACGACGCTGCTCTACGCGCTCGGCATGTCGAGCGAGCAAATCCTCGCGACCTTCTATCAATCGTCGATGTACAAGCGCACGCGGTCGGGCTGGACCACCCGTTATCGCGCCGAGCGTTGGCGCGGCGTGAAGCCGACCTACGATCTGGTCGATGCGAAGACCGGCAAGGTCGTCGCGGAAGCCGGCAAGAAAATCTCCGCGCGCATCGCCAACAAACTGGTCGAAGACGGCGTCGTGGACATCCAAGTGCCGTCGGAGGATCTGTTCGATCGCTATATCGCTGAGGACATCGTCAACGCCGAAACCGGCGAAATCTTCTGCGAAGCGGGTGACGCGCTCAGCGAAAACGTGCTGGCGACGTTGATTGAAGCGGGCATTGACGAACTGCCGATCCTCGACATCGAGCCGGCGACCAACGGCCCCTACATCCGCAACACGCTGAAGCTCGACAAAAACGAGAACCGCGAACAAGCGCTGTTCGACATCTACCGCGTCATGCGTCCAGGCGAGCCGCCGACGATCGACACGGCGGAAGTGCTGTTCAACGGCCTGTTCTCCGATGGCGAGCGCTACGATCTCTCGGCCGTCGGCCGGGTGAAGATGAACATGCGCCTTGGGCTCGATACGGATGACACCATCCGTACGCTGCGCCTGGAGGACATCCTCGAAGTGTTGCGCACGCTTTCCGATCTGCGCGACAGCCGTGGCGAAATCGACGACATCGACAATCTCGGCAACCGCCGCGTGCGTTCAGTCGGCGAACTGATGGAAAATCAGTACCGCATCGGCCTGCTGCGCATGGAACGCGCGATCAAAGAACGCATGTCATCCGTCGATATCGAGACGGTGATGCCGCACGATCTGATCAACGCGAAGCCGGCGGCGGCTGCGGTGCGTGAATTCTTCGGCTCCTCGCAGCTGTCGCAGTTCATGGACCAAACCAATCCGCTCAGCGAGATCACCCACAAGCGCCGTCTCTCGGCGCTTGGCCCGGGCGGTTTGACGCGCGAGCGCGCGGGCTTTGAAGTCCGCGACGTGCACCCGACGCACTATGGCCGCATCTGCCCGATCGAGACGCCGGAAGGCCCGAACATCGGTCTGATCAACTCGCTGGCGACGCACGCGCGCGTCAACAAGTACGGCTTCATCGAAAGCCCGTACCGGAAGGTTTCGAACGGCAAGCCGTCGAGCGAGATCGTCTATCTGTCAGCGATGGAAGAGGCCAAGCACAAGATCGCGCAGGCCAACGCCGAGATCGATGCGAAGGGCAATCTGACCGAGGACCTCGTGCAAGCGCGCGAGAACGGCGAAGCGCAACTGATCGCACGCGAAGAAATCGATCTGATGGACGTGTCGCCGAAACAGGTTGTTTCGGTCGCCGCGGCTTTGATCCCGTTCCTCGAGAACGACGACGCCAACCGCGCGCTGATGGGCTCGAACATGCAACGCCAAGCGGTGCCGCTGCTGCAAGCAGACGCGCCGATCGTCGGCACCGGCATGGAAGGCACCGTGGCGCGTGACTCAGGTGCGGCCATCACGGCGCGCCGCACCGGCATCGTCGAGCAGGTAGACAGCCAGCGTATCGTTGTGCGCGCGACGGAAGAGAAAGACCCGGCCAAGCCCGGCGTCGATATCTATCGTCTGTTGAAGTTCCAGCGCTCGAACCAGAACACCTGCATCACGCAGCGCCCGATCGTGAAGGTCGGCGATCTGGTGAAGGCCGAGGACATTATCGCTGACGGCCCGTCCACCGAACTCGGTGAACTGGCGCTCGGCCGCAACGTGCTCGTCGCGTTCATGCCCTGGAACGGCTACAACTTCGAAGATTCGATCCTGATCTCCGAACGCATCGTCAAAGACGACGTGTTCACCTCGATCCACATCGAAGAGTTCGAAGTCGCCGCTCGCGACACCAAGCTCGGTCCGGAAGAAATCACCCGCGACATCCCGAACGTCGGCGAGGAAGCCCTGCGCAACCTCGACGAAGCGGGCATCGTGGCGATCGGCGCCGAATTGGAGCCGGGCGATATTCTGGTCGGCAAGGTCACCCCCAAGGGTGAATCGCCGATGACGCCGGAAGAAAAGCTGCTGCGCGCCATCTTCGGCGAAAAGGCCTCCGACGTGCGCGACACGTCGCTGCGCCTGCCGCCGGGCGTGAACGGTACGGTCGTCGAAGTGCGCGTGTTCAACCGCCACGGCGTCGATAAGGACCAACGCGCGCTGCAGATCGAGAAGGAAGAAATCGAACGCTTGGCGAAGGACCGCGACGACGAACTCGCGATCCTCGAGCGCAACATCTTCGGCCGTCTGCAGGAAATCCTGCTCGGCAAGCAAGCCGCGACCGGCCCGAAAGGCTTCAAGAAGGGCGAGATCACCGCCGACGCGTTCGAGAGCTTCTCGAAGGGGCAGTGGTGGCAGTTCGGCGTCGAAGACGAAGCCGCCATGGCTGAAATCGAAGGCCTGAAGAAGCAGTATGACGACGCCAAGAAGCGTCTCGATGCGCGCTTCAGCGACAAGGTCGACAAGCTCACCCGCGGCGACGAACTGCCGCCGGGCGTGATGAAGGTCGTCAAAGTGTTCGTCGCGGTGAAGCGCAAGCTGCAGCCGGGCGACAAGATGGCCGGCCGTCACGGCAACAAGGGCGTCATCTCGAAGATCGTGCCGATCGAAGACATGCCGTTCCTCGATGACGGCACCCATGTCGACATCGTGCTTAATCCGCTCGGCGTGCCGAGCCGGATGAACGTCGGTCAGATTCTGGAAACGCATTTGGGCTGGGCCTGCGCAGGCATCGGCAAGCAAGTGCGCCAAGCGCTCGACGTGTTCGAACGCGATGGCGACCGCAAGCCGCTCGATAAGAAGCTGCGCGACATCTACGGCGAGAAGCAAGAGCTGCCGAAGTCGTCGGAAGAGCTGCGTGAACTGGCGCAGAACATCGAAAAGGGCGTGCCGATAGCGACCCCGGTGTTCGACGGCGCCAAGGACAGCGATATCCGCGCGATGCTGAAGGAAGCCGGCTTCTCGGAAACCGGTCAGGTGATGCTGAAGGATGGCCTGACGGGCGAGACGTTCAAGCGTCCGGTCACCGTCGGCTACATCTACATGCTGAAGCTGCACCACTTGGTCGACGACAAGATCCACGCGCGTTCGATCGGCCCGTACTCGCTCGTCACCCAGCAACCGTTGGGCGGCAAGGCGCAGTTCGGCGGTCAACGCTTCGGCGAAATGGAAGTGTGGGCGCTCGAAGCATACGGCGCCGCTTACACGCTCCAGGAAATGCTGACGGTGAAGTCGGACGACGTCGCCGGCCGTACGAAGGTCTACGAGGCCATCACGCGCGGCCACGACACGTTCGAAGCGGGCATCCCCGAGTCGTTCAACGTGCTCGTCAAGGAAATGCGCTCGCTCGGCCTCAACGTCGAACTCGTCGACGGCGTGAAGCTGAAGGCTGCCGAGTAAACGCTGCTTGAGTTCTCGCGCGCTCCGAAAGGGGCGCGCGAGTGTGAAGTGAAAATACCAACGGGGTCCCGGCCGCACACCGGGACGACGGAAGGTGAGACCCTATGAACGCCATGAACCAAGACCTGATCAACAACACGTTCGGCAACCAGCCGCCGGCGCCTGTGTTCGATCAGATCAAGATTTCGATCGCGAGCCCCGAACAGATCAAGTCGTGGAGCTTCGGCGAGATCAAGAAGCCCGAGACGATCAACTATCGTACGTTCAAGCCCGAACGCGACGGCCTGTTCTGCGCGCGTATCTTTGGCCCGATCAAGGATTACGAGTGCTTGTGCGGCAAGTACAAGCGCATGAAGTACAAGGACATCATCTGCGAAAAGTGCGGTGTCCAAGTCACGCTGCAGCGCGTGCGCCGTGAGCGCATGGGCCACATCGAGTTGGCCGCGCCCGTCGCGCACATCTGGTTCCTGAAGAGCTTGCCGTCGCGCATCGCGCTGATGCTCGACATGGCGCTGAAGGATATCGAGCGCGTTCTCTACTTCGAACAATACATCGTGCTCGAGCCAGGCCTGACGCCGCTCGAAGCCAAACAGCTGCTGACGGAAGAAGACTATATCCGCGCGCAGGACGAGTACGGCGAAGACAGCTTCACCGCCTCGATCGGCGCCGAAGCCGTGCGCGAATTGTTGATGGCCTTGAACCTCGAAAAAGAGGCCGAGCAGCTGCGCAAGGAAATCGCGGAATCGACCTCGGAACTGAAGCCGAAGAAGCTGGCCAAGCGCTTGAAGCTGGTCGAAGCGTTCATTCGCTCGGGCAACAAGCCGGAGTGGATGATCCTCACGGTCGTGCCGGTGATCCCGCCGGAACTGCGCCCGCTGGTGCCGCTCGATGGCGGCCGTTTCGCGACGTCCGACCTGAACGATCTCTATCGCCGCGTCATCAACCGCAACAATCGCTTGAAGCGGCTGATGGAGCTGCGCGCGCCGGACATCATCATCCGCAACGAAAAGCGCATGCTGCAGGAAGCTGTCGACGCGCTGTTCGATAACGGCCGCCGCGGCCGTGTCATCACCGGCGCCAACAAGCGTCCGCTGAAATCGCTCGCCGACATGCTGAAGGGCAAGCAAGGCCGCTTCCGCCAGAACTTGCTCGGCAAGCGCGTCGACTATTCCGGCCGTTCGGTCATCGTCGTCGGTCCCGATCTCAAGCTGCACCAGTGCGGCTTGCCCAAGAAGATGGCGCTCGAACTGTTCAAGCCGTTCATCTATGCCCGCCTCGATATCAAGGGCCTCTCCGGCACCGTGAAGCAGTCGCGCCGCATGGTGGAAAAGGAGCGTCCGGAAGTTTGGGATGTGCTTGAAGAAGTCATCCGCGAGCACCCGGTGCTGCTGAACCGCGCGCCGACGCTTCACCGCTTGGGCATCCAAGCGTTCGAGCCGAAGCTGATTGAAGGCAAAGCGATCCAGCTTCACCCGCTGGTTTGCGCCGCGTTCAACGCCGACTTCGACGGCGACCAAATGGCCGTGCACGTTCCGCTGTCGCTTGAAGCGCAGCTGGAAGCGCGCGTGCTGATGATGAGCACGAACAACATCCTCTCGCCGGCCAACGGCAAGGCGATCATCGTGCCATCGCAGGATATCGTTTTGGGCTTGTACTACCTCTCGACCGTGAAAGAAGGCGAGCCGGGCGAAGGCAAGATCTTCGGTTCGATCGGCGAGATCGAGTCCGCGGTCGAAGCGGGCGTCGTGACGCTGCACTCGAAGATCAAGGCGCGCTTTGAAACGGTCGACGAAAACAACAAGCCGTTGCGTTTGACGATTGACACCACGCCGGGCCGCATGAAGCTCGCCGAACTGCTGCCGCGTCACCCGAAGATCAGCTACAAGCTGCTCGATCAGACGATGACCAAGAAGGAAGTCGGCAACCTGATCGATCAGGTTTACCGTTTCTGCGGCCAGAAGGCGACGGTGATCTTCGCCGACCGCATTATGCAACTGGGCTTCAAGGAAGCGGCGAAAGCCGGCATCAGCTTCGGCATGGCCGACATGGTCGTGCCGAAGGCGAAGGAAGCGCTCGTCGAGGACACGCGCAAGCGTGCGGCCGAGTACGAGAAGCAATATGCTGACGGCCTCATCACCAAGGGTGAGAAGTACAACAAGGTTGTCGATGCCTGGTCGAAGTGCACCGACAAGGTCGCCGACGCGATGATGGAAGAGGCGTCCAAGCCGGCCAGGTTGAAAGACGGCCGCCTCGGCGAACTCAACTCCGTCTTCATGATGGCGCACTCCGGCGCGCGTGGTTCGAAGAACCAGATGAAGCAGCTCGCCGGCATGCGCGGCCTGATGGCCAAGCCCTCGGGCGAGATCATCGAGACGCCGATCATCTCGAACTTCAAGGAAGGCCTCTCGGTTCTCGAATACTTCAACTCCACCCACGGCGCCCGTAAGGGCCTCGCGGACACGGCGTTGAAGACCGCGAACTCGGGCTATCTGACGCGCCGTCTCGTCGACGTCGCGCAAGACTGCATTATCACCGAAGAAGATTGCGGCACGCAGGACGGCATTGCCATGGCGGCCGTTATCGACGGCGCCGACATTGTCGTGTCGCTTGGCACGCGCATCCTCGGCCGCACGGCCGCGGTGGACGTGATCGAGCCGGGCACCGGCAAGGTGGTGGCGCCGGCGGGCTCGTTCCTCGACGAAGACACGGTCGTCGCGATCGAGAAGGCGGGCGTGCAGGGCGTGAAGGTGCGTTCGGTGCTGACGTGCGAAACCCGTACCGGCGTCTGCGGCGCCTGCTACGGCCGCGATCTCGCGCGCAACACGCAGGTGAACATCGGCGAAGCCGTCGGCGTCATCGCGGCGCAATCCATTGGTGAGCCTGGCACGCAGCTGACCATGCGTACGTTCCACATCGGCGGCGCGGCGCAGGTCGCGGAAACGTCGGCGATGGAATCGGCGCACGAAGGCGCCATCCGCTTCGTTGACCGCAACACCGTCAAGACGGCGCAGGGCGAACTCATCGTCATGAGCCGCGGCATGCAGGTTGTCGTCGTCGATGCCGACGGCAAGGAGCGTCAGAGCTTCAAGCTGCCGTTCGGCGCGCGTCTGAAGGTGGACGAAAAGAGCAAGGTCAAGCGCGGCGATCGTATTGCCGAGTGGGATCCGTACGCGACGCCGATCCTCACGGAGATGGCGGGCAAGGTGAAGTTCGAAGATCTGGTCGAAGGCATCTCGACGCGCGACGAGTTTGACGAAGCCACCGGCATCTCGTCCAAAGTCATCATCGACTGGCGTTCGACCACCCGTGGTTCTGATCTGAAGCCGGGCATCTCGGTGACGGACAGCAAAGGCAAGTCGAAGACTTACACGCTGCCGGTCGGCGCCATTCTCTCGGTGGTCGATGGCGATGAAGTCACGCCTGGCCAAGACCTTGCACGCATGCCGACGGGCGGCGCCAAAACACGCGACATCACGGGCGGTCTGCCGCGCGTGGCGGAACTGTTCGAAGCCCGCCGTCCGAAGGATCACGCGATCATCTCGGAAAGCGATGGCCGCGTCGAGTTCGGCAAGGACTACAAGAACAAGCGCCGTCTGCGCGTTGTCTCCGATGACGAGAGCCTTGAGCCGTTCGAGTACATGATCCCGAAAGGCAAACACATTCCGGTGCAAGAAGGCGACTTCGTGAAGAAGGGCGATTACCTGCTCGACGGCAATCCGGCGCCGCAGGACATCCTCTCCATTCTCGGCGTGGAAGCGCTGGCGAATTACCTCGTTGAGGAAATTCAGAAGGTCTATCGCCTGCAAGGCGTGCCGATCAACGACAAGCACATCGAGGTGATCGTTCGCCAGATGCTGCAGAAGGTCGAAGTGATGGATGCCGGCGACACCGAGTTCTTGAAGGGTGAAGCCGTCGAAGCGCTCGATCTCGAAGACGAGAACAAGCGCGTCGCCGAACTGGGCCTCAAGTCCGCCACCGCTCAGCCCATGCTGCTCGGCATCACCAAGGCGAGCTTGCAGACGCGTTCGTTCATCTCCGCTGCGTCGTTCCAAGAAACCACGCGCGTGCTCACCGAAGCCGCTTCGTATGGCAAGTCGGACACGCTCGAAGGCTTGAAGGAAAACGTCATCGTCGGGCGCTTGATCCCGGCGGGCACGGGCGGCCAGCTGCGCCGTTACCAGAAGATCGCCGCCGAGCGCGACGAGCAACTGGCGATCGAGCGCGCGCACGACGCGCGTCTCACGCAGCCGGAAGCGGCCGAATAAAACTCAGGGAAGAAGCGTCCACAAAAACGAACGGCCCGGGAGCAATCCCGGGCCGCCTTGTTTTTGCTTATTGCGGAATGGGTGGGCCGCCGGGGGTTTGTTGATCTTGCGGCGGGCGCTGCGGGCCGTCGCCGAACTGATAGGTCAGAGCGATGCGGAAGCGCGTGCCGGGGCTTTGGAATTCGGTGCGCTCGAAATAGTCGGTGGTGGTGACTTCGCTGATCTGATCGACGCTGTCGAGAAGGTCGTGGGCCATGAACACGCCGTAGAGGCGGTTGGAGAGTTTGCGCCGGTAGGTGAAGTTCAGCATGTAGAAAGGCTCGGTTTCCGATTGCAGGCCGTAGCGCGGACCCTGGAAGCGAATTTCGAACTGGAGCTGATCGGCGCCGACGGCGTTCTGATCCGGATCGCGATAATCGAGCTGCAAGATGCCGTCATACTCGACCTCTTCGCGACGCTGGAGCGTGCCGCCGCTGAGGACATCGAACTCGCGGTTCAGGACGTTGCCGCTGACCGAATAGCGCCAGCGTTCGCCCAATGGCCCGCGCAACAGTGCTTGCACGCCGCGCTGCTCGCTTTCGCCGGCATTGGTTGGACTTGTCACGATCACGCCGTCGCCATTCACCTCGGTGAATTGCGAGACGATGTCCTCGCTGATGCGATCGAAGAAGGTGAGGCTGAAGCTTGCGCCGTTGCGCTGATAGATGAGGTTCGCTTCAAAAGCGTCCGTGGTGGTGGGCTCGAGATTTGGATTGCCGGAGAAGGCGCGATTGACGTCGATAAAGCGCAGCGCCGGATCGAGCTGCTGGATGCCGGGACGCTGAATGCGCGCGGAATAGCTGAGATCGAGATTCAAGTTCGGTGTCAGGGCGCGGCGGATGTGCAGGCTCGGGAAGAGACGCTCGTCCGTATCGTCAGTTTCAAGCCCAGCTGAGGCGACTTCGCGGCGATAGCTCTCGGCGCGCACGCCCGGCAGCCAGGTCCAGTCGCCAGTGTCGAACTGATAGGTGACGTAGCCCGCCAGCGTTTGCTGGCGGCCTTCGAGGGTGGTGTCGTAGGGCAGCGGGCCAGGGCCGGCGATTAGATCGAGCGTGTTGTCGATGTCTTGATTGTTGATGTTGAAATTCAATCCGTAGGAGAGAAAACGTTCATCCGGCTGTGGGCTCTCGACGTCGAACTTGATGTCTGCGCCGGTCGTTTCAGTTTCGGAGAGCGTTTCGTACAAGCTGGCGACACCGATCAGCGGCGTCAGTTCGTAACGGTTTTCCGATGAATTCAGATAGCGATTGAGCGCGACGTTGAATTTGAAGAGCTCGCGCGGCTGATCGCCATTTTGCTGTAATTCGAAGGTGAATTGATTTTGTTCGAACGAATTCTCGGCGGTGGAGGTGCGCGAGGACTCCAACACCCCGTCTTCGAAGAATTCGGACGTTTGATCGATTGAGGTTGTGTGATTGCCGAAATCGAAGGCGGCGGTCAGGCGGCGCTGATCGTTGGGGCGGTAGCCGGCTTGCAGTCGGCTAGCGTACCAGCCTTCCCAGTTCACATCGCGCAGGCCTTCTTCTGTCAGCAGCGGCCCTGCGGGCAAATCCTGTCGCTCACGCAGCAGGTCTTGCTCTTGGCCGCCGGAGTAGGTCCCGATTTGGCCGCTTAACGACCAGGGCCCGCGCGACCAGCTTGGCGATATGCCGACATGGGAGCCGCCGAGCGAATCTCCGCTCAGTTGCAGCGAGCCGTTGAAGCCGCCATCGACACGCTGACGTGTAATGATGTTGATGATGCCGCCCGAAGCGTCGGCGGAATATTGCGCCGACGGGTTGGTGATCACCTCGATGCGCTCGACGTCGCTGCCCGGGATGCCGCGCAGAACTTGTTCAAGACTGGCGCCCGGCACGGGCTGGCCGTTGATCTGGATGACGACGTTCGATGCGCCGAGCAGCGTGATGTCGCCCGAGGGCGCGACGCTGACCGATGGAATGCGGCCCAGCACGTCGAACATGTTTGTGCTTTGGGCGGTGGCGTCGTCGCGCAGCGTATAGGTGCGCCGATCAATGCGCACTTCGTCGCCGCGTGGCGCGAGCACGACGATCTCGTTGCTGCCGTCGTCCTCCTCAGACTCGGCCTCGGCCGGCGCTGGCGGCGGCGTTTGCTGCGCATGCGCTGCGCCTCCCGCCAGCAAAGCGGCGGAGGCCGAAACGAGCCAAGTCAGACGATATGATTTCCCCATGCGCCGGTCATGTCGGAGTTCGCCGACGCGCACAATCGCGCCTCTGCGAACCGACTGCCGGGCACGGCGAACAGCGCTTAAATGTCAGTCGAAAATGTCGAACAGGTCGAAACCGCCACGACGCCGCCGGCGGCCGTCTTGGGCATATTCGCCGCGCTCGCCCTGCTCACCGCGTTCTCCCCGTTCACCGCGCTCGCCATAGCCGTAGCCCTGGTCTTGCGGCGGGCGCTGTTGTTGCGGCGGCTGCGGGGGATGGCTGCGGCGGTAGGCGTCGGGGTCCTGGTAGAATTGGTTGCGGTCCTGCTCGAAGGCGGTGCGCTCGTCGCGGGCGCCGGAAATGATCTTTTCGAGTTCCCCACGGTCGAGCCACACGCCGCGGCAGGTCGGGCACATGTCGAAAGCGACATCATTGCGTTTCACCTCGGTCATTGAGGCGCTGCAGTTGGGGCACATCAATAGCGGCATGGGGGCTCCTCCGTTTCCGGGGGATATAGGGGCGCTTCGCGGCCAGGCAAAAAGGGCGATGTGACGCGGGTTGCCCTAAAGTGACGTCCATGCGAATCGGATCGTCATCATGAGCAACTCTGTTTCCTCCGCGCTGAAGCGCGTGAAGCCTTCCGCCACCATGGCGATGAGCGCCAAGGCGCGGGCGCTGAAAGCGGCCGGCCGCGACTGCATCTCGCTGAGCCAGGGCGAGCCGGATTTCGATACGCCGGACAACATCAAGGAAGCGGCAATCCGCGCTATCCGTGAAGGCAAGACCAAGTATACCGACGTCGATGGCATCCCGGAGTTGAAGGACGCCATTGTCGGCAAGTTCAAGCGCGAGAACGGGCTCGAGTACAAGCGCACCCAGATCAACGTCTCGCCCGGCGGCAAGCCGGTGATCTTCAACGCCTTCATGGCGACGCTCGATCCGGGCGACGAGGTGGTGATCCCGGCGCCGTATTGGGTGAGCTACCCGGACATGGCGATGCTCTGCGGCGCGACGCCGGTGTTCGTGGAGACCACGATCGCATGCGGCTTCAAGGTGACGCCGCAAGCTTTGGCGAAAGCGATCACGCCGCGCACGAAATGGGTGTTGCTCAACTCGCCGTCGAACCCGTCAGGTGCGGCCTACACCGCCGATGAGCTGAAGGCGCTTGCCGCGGTGCTGCTCGACTATCCGCAGGTGATGATCCTCACCGACGATATGTATGAGCATCTGACCTATGGCGATTTCGAGTTTGCGACGATCGCGCAGGTCGAGCCGCGCCTGTACGAGCGCACGCTGACGATGAACGGCGTGTCGAAAGCCTATTCGATGACCGGCTGGCGCATTGGCTATGCCGGTGGGCCGGAATGGCTGATCAAAGCGATGGCGAACGTAATGGGGCAGACGACGTCCAACCCTTCGTCAATTTCGCAATGGGCGGCCGTCGAAGCGCTCAACGGCCCGCAGGATTTCATTCCGAAGAACAAGCAGCTGTTTCAAGGCCGCCGCGATCTCGTCGTGTCGATGCTGAACCAGGCGCGCGGCATCGAATGCCCGACGCCGGAAGGCGCATTTTATGTCTATCCGTCGATCGCGGCGCTGATTGGCAAGACGGCGCCGAGCGGCAAGGTGATCGATACCGACGAGGCGTTTGCGCTCCAATTGTTGGAGGCGGAGAATGTCGCCGTGGTGCACGGCACCGCCTTTGGCTTGGGCCCGTGCTTCCGTATTTCCTACGCGACATCGACGGAATGCCTGGAAGACGCCTGCACGCGTATCCAGCGCTTCTGCGGCTCGCTCTCCTGAACGAGTTGGTCCCGGCTTCGGGAGAAAGCCGGGACCATTCTGTTTCGAAGCGGCGGCAGGCAATAGCCGCTTCGGGGGCAGAGCGTGTTACGAGACGATCGCGGCAGCTTGCAGCAACGTCGCCATGGCGACGGGTGCGAACAGCACGACAGCGGCTGCGATGGCGGCGATTTTGTGCGCGGCGGTGATTGCGTTCAGTTTGGTCATCTCGGTTTCCCCTGAAGGTTAGCGTCCGTTTGACTATGAGATGCCGCGGCCTTCGGGCTTGGATGCGCGCTGCGTGATTTTTCGTGCATGAGATGTTTGCAATTTTGCAGACGCCGCACGCTGACAATCGCGCAAAGGAAAAGCCGCGGACCTGGTGAGGGTCCGCGGCTTCCTAGTCGATCGTCGCGGGCGGGTTTGGGGGATCAGGCGACGATCAAAGCGGCTTGGTTCAACGTGGCGAACGCGACGGGCGCGAACAGAGCCAGCGCTGCGGCGAGGCAAAGAAACTTGGACATTGGCTGGCTCCTCTTGTTGGCGTTGCGTGTCTGAACTCTTGATGCAGTGAAGCTAGCGATTAGATGCAGGGGGCGATGTGACCCCCGACACACCCCGGTTTTGCCCGGGCTTGGGCCCCGCCGGGGATCGTGGCGGGGCCCAGCGCCGAACCGCCTAGTGGCGGCGCGGCGGCTCAGGAGCGGCAGGCGCGACAGGCGGTTGGGGCGGCGCGGGCGGGGCCGGCGCGCGGATGCGGCCGTCGCCATTGGCGTCGTGGGCGTCGAACAGGCGCAGGTGCTGGGCGCGGAATTCTTCGCGGGAGAGGGCGCCGTCGCCATTGAGATCGGCTTCGCTTTCGTCGCCGAGCATCATCATGAACATCGGCGCCGGCGGGACGGGCGGTACCGGCGGCACGGGCGGGATTGGAGCGATGCGATCGCCGTCGCGCTCGACCCATTCGCCGCCACCGCCGCCACGGCGGATAATGACCTGGCGGTCCTCGCTGCTGCTCGAGCCGTCGGGGCTGCGGCAGATCACGGTGATGCGGCGCTCATTGCCTTCACCTGACTCTGTGCGGGTGCAGTTGTCGCCATGCGCTTGTGGCGCAGCGCCTGGGCCAACGTGGACGGTAACGTCGTGCTCGAAATGCGGACGGTCCTCGCTGGTGAGGCGGCCGTCATCATTGCTGTCCAGTTCATCGAACAAGCGGTCGGCGCCGGCGCGCGACTCGTCGCGCGACATCCAGCCATCGCCATTCGTGTCCATCGCGACGTGGCCGCCATGGCGGATGACGATGCGGTGTTCTTCGTTTTGTTGGGCAGAGGCCGCCATCGTGGTCAACGCCACGGCGGCCGCACCCAGGGTGAGCGCCAGTCTCATGATTAACTCCTTCAAGCGCCCAAAGCAGGCCTTGTGTGGGGCGGACCATGAGGGGGCTTCGTTGCGGGCGTACGTCAAAGCTTGAAACACTGCCGCAACAGAGCCCCCGTATTGCTCCTGCCCCTTGCGGCGGGGATTTGCCGTGGAAAGGGGCCCACGGGTCGCGATAGAATGGCGCTCATGTCCGAACCAGCCCAGCCGCTGCGCGTGCTCATCGTCGATGACGATGCGGCCATCCGCGACGGGCTCGTTGAGGTGTTCGAGCGCGCGGGCTTCGCGGCCTATGCCGCCGGCGATGTACCGGCCATGGAGAGGGCGCTGGCGACCAGGGGCGCGGACCTGATCGTGCTCGATCTGATGATGCCGGGCGAGGACGGCCTGTCGGCGTGCAAGCGGCTTTCCGGCAAGGGCCGCCCACCGATCATCATGCTCTCCGCCTTGGGCGATGATGCCGACCGTATCGTGGGCCTGGAAATCGGCGCGGATGATTATCTGGCCAAGCCCTGCAATCCGCGCGAACTGGTTGCGCGCGCACGCGCCGTATTGCGGCGCCAGCGCGATGCCGACAGCGCCCCGCCCGGCGAATCCATTCGCTTCGCCGGCTTCAAACTCGACATTGCACGACGCGAACTGATCGATCCGGATGACGTGGTGATCCCGATGTCGGCGGGCGAGTTTCGTTTGCTGCGCGCGTTCGTGGAGCGGCCGCAGCGCGTGCTGTCGCGCGAGCAATTGCTTGATTACGCGTTCGACAATGACGGCGACGTGTTCGATCGCGCCGTTGACGTGCAGGTGAGTCGCTTGCGCAAGAAGCTCGAAACGCCGGGCGGCATCGAGATCATCCGCACCGTGCGCGGGGAGGGTTATCTCTTCGCGGTGAAGCCCATTCCATAATGGCCTCGACGCGGTCCTCTCGCGGCTGGCCGATTGCGGCCTATCTCGGCGCGCTAGTTGCGTTGGCGCTTTCGGCGGCGTTCGTCGCTGTGGTGGCGATCGTCATTTGGCTGCCGCCGCGGCCGCCGGATGTTGTGCGCGCCGATGTGACCGCGGCCCGCTTTCAGGCGGGCTATCATCACATGGTCGCGCTCGGCCGCACCCTGCCGGACGGCGCGATCCGCTGGCGCGTCCAAAACACGCCGCCGCGCCTGCTGGACTTGCCGTCATTGCGCGAGACGCGTGAGAGCTTGGCTGAGCAGCTCGACCTTGACGTCGATAATGTGCGCATCGCCGCGCAAGTGACGCGGAGCGACGTTTTTGTTTTTCGCGTGCGCGATCTTGAGGGCGATCTCGGCCGGCACAGGCGGGAAATCACGATCAACGGCGACCGCATCGTGCAAGAGCGGCATACCGAGCATGAGCAGATCGAAATTCAGCCGCCGTCCGCGCCCGGCGCCGCCCCGCAAGCGCCGGCTGTGCCCCGCGCGCCGGACGTTGTGATCCGTCGCGGCGCTGAGGGCGTGACGATCGCGCCGACCCCGCCGGTAGCCCCCGTTCCGCCTGTGCCGCCAGCGCCGATATTCGCGCCAGCGCCGCCTGGTGTTGTGCTGCTTTCGGGCTTCCAGCTTGGCGCGCAACTACCGGACGGGCGCTGGCTCATCATGGAGCAGGGGCGCAATTGGGAAGAGATCAGCTGGATCGGCACCGCCATGCTGATCATTGGAGGCACGCTCACCGTGTTGACGTTGCTCGCCGCGCTGTTCGCACGGCGGCTAACACGCCCGATCCGAAACTTCTCCGACGCCGTGCAAGCCGTTGGCGTTGATCCGCAAAACGAGCCTGTGCGTGAGGAAGGGCCGCGCGAACTGCGCGGTGCGGCGCGTGCAGTGAACACGATGCAGGCGCGCTTGCGCGCGCTGATCGCGGATCGCACCAAAACGCTGGCTGCGGTGGCGCACGATATGCGCACGCCGCTGATGCGCTTGCGCTTGGTTGCTGAAAACGCCGCGCCAGAGCAGCGCGCCAAGATGGCCAAGGAAATCGAAGAGGTCGAAGCCCTGGTCGCCAGCTTCATCGCCTTCGCCCGCGACGATCCTGCCGAAGAAGCGCGCGTGCGGCTTGATCTGAGTGCGCTGCTGCAAAGCATCGCCGACGATCAGGCCGAGGCGGGGCGCGATGTAACCTTTGCCGCTGGCGAACGCGTGGTGATAACCGGGCAATCGCTTGGCCTGAAGCGACTGTTCGTCAACCTCGTCGAGAACGCGCTGAAGTATGGCGCGCGCGCGCGCATCGGACTCAAGCGCGAAGATGGCCTGGTGGTGATCGATGTCGCCGACGATGGGCCCGGAATACCAGCGGATCAGCGCGAAGCGGTGTTCGAACCGTTCGTGCGTCTCAATGATGAAGGCACGCGTGGCGCCGGCTTAGGGCTAGCGGCGGCGCGTTCGATTGCACGGGCGCATGGCGGCGACGTAGTGATCGCGGAGGGTGAAGGCGGCGCGTTATTGCGGGTGACGCTGCCGGGCTGAGCTACTCGCTGCCTCTGAACCGCCCGTCGCCTTCTTCAGTGACAAGCACGACGTTTGGGTTTTCTGGAGCTTGGTCTTCGAACAGGCCGATATCCAAGTCCGCTTGCGGTTCGGCGCCGCGTAACGGGGCGGCCACGCGCTCGGCGAGTTCGATGCGTTCGACGGGGGCGAGCGGCGCGGCGATGCCGGGTGCGTGCATCGGGCGCCAGAAATGAACGGCGAGCGCGAACCTGCCTTCGCGCTCGACGATCTCACCCAAGCCGCTGCGCACCATCGCGCCCCAGCGTTTCATCAGCTGCTTGTGATCGGCGTAGAGTTTCGGCAGCACTTCGCGCGCCAACTCGGCCGGCGTCTGCAACAGCGCGCGCGCTTCCTCGGGTGTGCGCGCATGACCGAGCGGTTTCTTGACCGCCGCTTCGCCGGTGCGTGCAACCGGCGCGGGCGGGGCGGGGCGCCAGTAGCGCATGCTGACGCGCCAGCCGTCGCGCCAGATCAGTTCGTAGAGCCCGGTTCCATAAAGTTCAGGGACGGCGATCTCCGCCTCCGCCGGCGTTTCGAACCGATCCGGCAGTTCCTCGACGGCGAGGAATACCGGCCCGCCGGCGAGGGTTGTGGCCTCGTCTTCGGTGCGCGCGCGCGGCGCGTTGGGATCGCGCGCCGCGGCCAAGTTCGCCGCTAGGGGGAAAATGCTCATTGCGCGGCGTTACTCGCCTTCTCCACGGCCCGGCGGCGACATTGCCTTGTCATCGGAGGGGGCCAAGCTAGGGTCACTTTCCGCGAAAAAGTCAGGGGAGCCAAGCATGTCGCATCGCCGCTGGAGTCTGATTGCGTTGGCGTTGGCGCCTCTTTTGGCGCTGGGCGCATGCGATCAGCTGGGCGGCGTCTGGGAACGCATGCGTGGCGGCGCTGAAGAAGGCCCCGGGCCGGTGCAGCTCGACACCGTGCCGCTCGAAGCACGTGCGCTGTCGGGCTCTGTGCAGCCGCAAGATCAGATCGCGGAGCTTTTGGCGCCGGAACCGGTGATGATCGCGCCGGGTGAGATCCTGGTTGGCGCCCGCGTCGAAGCGGAACTGGCTGAAACCGCGACCGAGATGGGGCTCGCCAGTAACTTCGTGCGCTCGCTGCGTGCGCAGGGTTTGGATGCCATCGAGGATCTGCCGGAGAATGTGATCCAGCAAGTGCGTCAGCGCGCTGAAGAGGAAGCCTCGGAAACGGCGCGCGGCGCGGCGCGCGATGTGTTGGGGCGGCTTGGCATTCAAGGCGAGATTGTCGTGCGCCCGGGCGGTGTGGTGACGGTTAGCCTCGCAAGCGTTGGCGCAAGCCCGACATCGCTGCGTATGGGCCAGCAAGCTGGCGAGGCGGCAACGCAAGAGGCGCCGCCGGCCGCGATCGAATGGAACGCAAGCGACCGCTGCCCGCGTATCGTGACGCAAGGCCAGCTTGAGAACGATCTCGCGCTTGCAACGCGTTGCGCCATTCAACGACTGACAGCCTCCGGTGATTTTGAATATGTCGAGCCGAATTACATTGCTGATGCCGGCTGGGACCGGCGCCCCGCACCGCGTCCAGCGCCGCCGCCGACAACGACGCCGCAACAGCCGGGCACGACACCAACCACGCCGCCGCCAGCGCGCGTTGGCGGTTTGCCCAACGATCCGCTCTACGCGCTGCAGTGGCATTATCGGCCGCGCGGCGCGGGTGCGGGACAATCGCCCGGCGGCGCCGGCTTTGCGTCCTTCTGGGAAGCGGCGCAAATTGGCTCGCGCACCGTGCGCGTGGCCGTGCTCGATACCGGCCTTGATCTCACACACCCCGATATTCGCGGCTCGCAAAACGTCACCGGCGGCATCGACCTGATCAACAATCCCGAACGCAGCGGCGACGGCGATGGCGTTGACGCCGATGCGCAAGATGCGGGCGATCGCTGCGGCGCGCAGACAGAAGATTCGTATCACGGCACGCACGTCGCCGGCACGATTGGCGCGGCGTCGACGAACGATCGCGTCGGTGTTGCCGGCGGGGCGTGGGACGTCACCGTGATTCCGGTGCGCGTGCTCGGGCGTTGCGGCGGCGAACTGGCCGACATCGTCTCCGGCATTCGCTGGGCGGCGGGCATTGCGCCGGCGGTGAATGCTGCGGGTCAGCAGATCGTGAACCGTACGCAAGCCGACATCATCAATATGAGCTTGTCGATCCAAGCGCCGTGCCCTGCGTCGCTACAGTCGGCGATCGATGCGGCGGTCGCGCGCAACGTCATTGTCGTGGTCGCGGCGGGTAATAAGGCAAACCAGGCTTCGCTCTACGCCCCCGCCAACTGCAACAACGTGCTCGTCGTCGGCGCAAGCGACGCGCGGGGCGGCCTCTCATTCTACTCGAACTTCGGCCCGCAGATTGATCTGCTCGCGCCAGGTGGCGACGTGTTCGCCGATAGCGACAATGATGGGCGCCCCGATGGCGTGCTCTCGACACGCGCGACGACGGCGGGCTGCTACGATCCGGCCAACTCAACCTCGACCGAGCGTTGCTATTACTCCTTCCTGCAAGGCACCTCGATGGCCACGCCACACGTCTCGGCGGCGCTGGCTTTGCTGGCGTCGCAGTCGGGTCTGCGTGGGCGTCAGCTTGAGGATGCGTTGATGACGCGAGCAATCGCGCCGCATGGGGCGGAGTATGGCCAGATCGAATGCGCGCGCTCGCGCTATGCGACGCCGATCGCGGCTGGTTCGCCAACCTGCGCGAGACCGAGCGGACGCGGTATGCTCGATCTCTCACGCGCATTGGGAGGGTAGCGACAATGGATGTAGCCGCGTTGCGCGTGTGGGGCATAGCCGCGAGCGCTGCGGTCATGGCCGTGGCGCTGACGATCGCGCTGCAGCCGGCGCAGAGCGCGCAAGCCGAGCCGCCGGCGGCGTATCAGGTTGCGCAAGCGGGCGCGGCGGACGCTGTGCCCGTTGCTGTATTGGTGCGCTTTCGCGGCGCTGGGCCGATTGCACGTTCGCAGGCGCGCGCGGCGGCCGGTCAAACGCAGGCCGCGCAGCGCGAGGTCGAAGCGCAGTTGCGCCGGCAGACCGCGTTCGCGGGCTTGTGCTTCGATCGCTTCACCGTAGGCGGCGCTGAGATCGTGTTGCGCACGTGTGAACCAGTCGCGGCGAGTGAGCGCGCGCGCGTACAACAGAACTGGCTCACGCGGTTGCGGGCGATGCGCGCGGTTGAGTATGCCGACGCTAACGCCGCGGCGACTCAAGGGCGCGCGGGCTAGGAGATGAGCATGGATTCCGGGGCGCCCATCGCGATTGGCGGTTTCGAAGAACGCATCGTGGCGACAGTCGACGGGCTCACGCTCTATGCGCGCGATTATACGCCGTTGTTGCCCGAGACCGGCCTGCCGGTGATCTGCCTGCATGGGTTGACGCGCAACGCGCGCGATTTCGAAGTGATCGCGCCGCGTATCGCAGCCCTCGGCCGGCGCGTGATCGCCGCCGATATGCGCGGTCGCGGAAAGAGCGCCAACGATCCCGATCCGGCGCACTACGTGCCAGCGGTCTATGCGCAAGACGTGCTCAAGTTGATGGACACGCTGGAAATTCCCCGCGCTGTGTTTGTCGGCACCTCGATGGGCGGGCTGATCACGATGGTGCTGGCGACGATCGCGCCGGATCGCATCGCCGCCTCGATCCTGAACGATGTCGGCCCGCGCTTATCGACGACGGGCCTTGGCCGCATCGCGTCTTACGTCGGGCGCGCGCAGCCTGTGGAGTCGTGGGCGGCGGCGGCGGAATCCGTGCGCGCGATCAACGGCTCGGCCTATCCCGAACGCGCTGACGACGATGCATTCTGGATGGCCTTTGCGCGCCGCACCTTCTGCGAGCGCAACGATGGCAAGTTGGAAGCCGATTACGATCCGCATATCGCGCTCGCCTTCGCCGATTTTGACGAAGACGCTGCGCCGCCCGATCTGACGCCGCTCTTTCAGGTGCTGGCGGCAAAGCCCATGCTGGCTTTGCGCGGCGGTATCTCGGATATTCTGACGGCGGACGCGCTGACCTATATGCGCTCGGTCAAATCCGATCTCGATAGCGTGACGATCGAGAATGTGGGCCACGCGCCAGCGTTGGACGAGCCGGAAGCCTGGGACGCGATTCTGGATTTCCTGGCGAAAGTGGCGTGACGCCTAGAGCGCGCGCCTAAACAGCTCGCGGTACTGATCGCCTTCGAACGGCACGGCGTTGGTGAGCGTGGCCAGATCGCTGACGGCGTAGTCGATGGCGCCTTCGCCGTGCTCTTCTTTCACGCCCATCGCGGCCAGGCCTGTCGGCAGGCCGATGCGGGCATTCAAGTCAGCAATGTATTGCGCAAGGTCGGCATTGGGCGCGAGGCCGAGCGCGCGGCGCAGACGCGCGAACTTGTCGGCGGCATTGTTGCCGATCATGGCGAGCGAGTGGGGGAGGATCACGGCGTTGAGCGTGCCGTGATGCAGCTTGAGATCGTGGATGCGTCCAAGCGCATGGCTCAAGCCGTGCACGGCGCCCAGGCCCTTCGAGAAAGCGAGCGCGCCTTCGAACGAGCCCATCATCATGTGCCAACGCGCGTCGCGGTCGCTGCCGTCTTTGACGGCGCGTTCAATCCACGTGCCAATGCGCTCGGCGCCGTCGACGCCGATGGCTTCGGCGGGTGGATGCACGACCGGTGTCAGCACGGCTTCGATGCAGTGGGTCATCGCGTCCATGCCGGTGGCGGCGGTGAGTTGCGGCGGCAGGCCGAGCGTGAGCTCCGGGTCGCAGATCGCGGCTTTCGGCACGAGGAAAGGCGAGACGAAGGTCTCCTTGCGGCCATTGTCGAGGATGACGACGGCGCCTGGCGAGACTTCCGAGCCAGTGCCTGCCGTGGTGGGTATGGCGAGCAGCGGCGGGATGGCGCCGATATGCTTCATGCCTTTGACGCTGCCGCCGAGCCGCTCGAACGGACCCTCGTGGCTGACCATCAGCCCCATCGCTTTGGCGAGGTCCATCGAGGAGCCGCCGCCAAAGGCGACGATGCCGTTGGCGCCCGCGGCGCGATAGGCGTCAGCCGCTTTGGCCGAGGCTGATTCGGTTGGGTTGGGCGGCGTCTCTGTGAACATGCCGGCCGGTTCGGCGCCGAGCGCGGCGAGCAGTGCGGCCAAAAGGCCATTGGCCTTGAGGCCGGGGTCGGTGACGATGAACGGGCGGGTGACGCCCAGCCGCTGCAACACTTTCGGCGTCTGCTCCAACGCCCCGTAATCGAACGTGCATTGGGTGAGGTAATTCATCAGGGCCATGATCGCGCTCCGTTATGTTCCGAATAGCGCGGCGCGGCGCGCTTGTCGAAGCGCGGCAGTTCGTCTTGTTCCGCTGTCGTAGCGGCATCCGGGTGTGGACTTGGGGCGAACCGCCGCTAGTCTCCGCGCCCATGACTGAACCGGTACTCGAAATCTCCAATCTCTTCGTCACCTTCGACACGCCCGACGGCGACGTCGAAGCGGTCAAGGGCGTTTCGCTCAACATCAACAAAGGCGAATGCCTCGGCATTGTCGGCGAGAGCGGCTCGGGCAAGAGCCAGACCTTCCTCGCCGCGTTCGGGCTCACCTCGGACAATGCACGCGTTGCCGGCTCCGTGAAGTTTCAGGGCAACGAAGTGCTTGGCATGCGCCGTCGCGAACTCGATGGCTTCCGTGGCCGCAAAGTCGCGTTCGTGTTTCAGGATCCGCTAACGGCGCTGACGCCGCACCTGACCATCGAGCGGCAAATGTCGGAAGTGCTGCAGCACCACTTTCAGGTTACGGGCGCCGCCGCGCGTGAGCGTGCGATCGAGTGGCTCGAGCGTGTACGCATTCCGGAAGCGGCGCGCAGGCTTTCGCAATATCCGCATGAATTGTCGGGCGGCATGCGTCAGCGCGTTATGATCGGCATGGCGATGATGGCCGAGCCCGCGCTCTTGGTGGCGGACGAGCCGACGACAGCGCTGGACGCCACCGTGCAAGCGCAGGTGCTCGATCTGATCGAAGATTTGCGCCGTTACACCGATGCGGCAGTGGCGCTGATCACGCACGACATGGGCGTGATCGCGCGCATGGCGCAGCGTGTCGCGGTGATGCGCCGCGGCGAAGTGGTTGAGACCGGAACAGTTGAAGAAATTTATTCAGCGCCGAAGGCCGATTACACACGCATGCTGTTGAACGCCGTGCCGCGCATCGACGGCGCCCGCGCGCAAACGCTGACGGCGCCGGACGAGGGCGCGCCGATCCTAGAAGTTGACGATGTGCGCGTCAGCTTTCCGGTTCAGATCAAGGACGGCTCGATCTTCGGCAAAAAGAAGCCGCTGCGCGCCGTCGACGGCGTGAGCTTCAAACTAAAGGCCGGTGAGACGCTGGGCATTGTTGGCGAAAGCGGCTGCGGCAAGTCGACCTTGGCGCGCGCCGTTGTGCAGCTGTTGCCGCGCAATGCAGGGACCGTGAGCTTCCTCGGCCGTAACCTTGTGCCGAGCGAGAAAGAGACGATCCGCAAGGCGCGCCAGGACCTGCAAATCGTTTTCCAGGATCCACTGGCCAGCCTCGATCCGCGCATGACCTTGGGCGCCTCGATCGCAGAACCGCTTTTGTCGTTCGAGCCAACGCTCAATCGGGCGCAACGTGAAGAGCGCGTGAAGGCGATCATGGCGCAAGTCGGCCTCGATCCCGATCTGATCAACCGCTACCCGCACGAACTCTCCGGCGGGCAGAACCAACGCGTCGGCGTGGCGCGTGCGATGATCATGAAGCCGAAGCTGGTGGTCTGCGACGAAGCGGTCTCGGCGCTCGATGTCTCGATCCAGGCGCAGATTTTGAGGCTGCTGATCGATCTGCAGCGCGAGTTTAATGTCAGCATGCTGTTCATCAGCCATGACCTCGCGGTCGTGCGCGAGATCAGCCACAACGTGCTGGTGCTCTATCTCGGCCGCGCCGTCGAGTACGGGCCGAGCGAAGTGATCCTCACCGATCCGCGCCATCCCTACACGCAAGCTTTGCTGGCCGCCGCGCCCACGCCTGATCCGGAGATCGCGCGCAACAAAAAGCGCGTGCGCTTAGTCGGTGATTTGCCGAGTCCGCTCGATACGCGCGCGCCGCTGCGCTTCTTGAAGTCCAAGATTATCGATGATCCGGATGCCGTGCAGTACCGCCCGCAATGGAATCAGGTCGGACCGGGCCACTTTGTGGCTGAGCACGATCCGCCAGCTGCTGTTGCCGCTGAGTAGCTAGCCGCGCAGGAGTTCGGTGAGGCGTTCGCGCAATTGGGCGGGCGTTTCATCGACCAGGTCCTTCGGCGTCTCGGCGCGAACGCGTGCTTTGACGTTGTCCGGCAGCAAATCTCGCAAGATGCCAAGCGCGCGGGGTGGAGCGGCGATGACCAAATGGTCGAAGCCGTTTTGCTTCTCAGCCTGCGTGATCTTGTCTGCGACGCGCTTCAGGAAGTTGACCTCTTCCTGTTCATGCAGGCTGCGGCCCTTATCCATGGCGTGCCGCCCGGCGCCGACGCGATCGAAGCTGCGCGGCGGGCGATCTTGGGGGTCGTAGAGATCGTCTTCGTTGATGTCGTCGCTCCAAAGATCGCGCAGCTCGGCGCCGCGCCGTGTTTCAAGAAAGAGACGCGCGCGCCGGCCATCGGCGGCTAGGAACCAGGCTGTGCCGTCAAGAAGCATGATTTTCTCCTTATCCGCCAACGTTATGGCGCGCGTAGCGTTCCGGCTTGCGGTGAATCAAAAGGGGCCGCGCACCCGACTTGGTGCGCGGCCCCCGATGATCCGCAACGATAGGAGCTGCGCTTAGCTGACTGGCTCGAGGAAGTCGTTATTCACCCAGCCTTCGTTGTCGTTTTCGTCGGCAACACGCCACCACATGCCTTCGCGCTCGCCCGTCGGATAAACGGTAGCGCCTGCCGGCAGGTTGCGCAGCGTTTGGCCGCCGTTCGGGCGCGAACGCAGCGGCGTTGCTGACGTCGTGCGATAGGTGCGCTGCGGCGCTGCGGCGGCGGCTGAGCTGTCGAGCACGCCCAGCTGCGAGATGAGTTGCGTGTAGGCGTCGATGAACGCGATGGTCACGACGCGGCCGATGTCGGTGTCTGTGTAGCCGCCGAGCCCTGCGCCGCCGCCGCCGAGAAAGCCAACGCCGCCCCAGGTCCAGTTGCGGTTGCGCGCATTGCCTTCGGCCGCAAATGACTCAGTCGTGCGCACGTTGGCGAGCGTCAGCACGGCTGTCGCCGTCTGCGAGCGCGCGCCGACGCCGCCGATAATGCCGCCGAGACGGCCGCCGACAACGCCGCCGAGCGCTGCGCCGACGCCGCCGCCGCTGGCGTTGTTGTCTTGCGCCACGACGTCAGCGAGCAGCACGTAGTCAGCAGCACGGATTTGGCCGCCGCCGACATTGTTGCCGCGTTGCAGTTGGCCGCCGCCCGCGAGATCGCGTTCGCGCATCGCCGCATCAAGACCGGCGCCACGTTCAACAACGGTGAAGCACCCCGATTGCTGGATGACAACGCGCAAGAGCGCTGCCGGCGGTTGCAGATTCATGCCGCGCCAGCCCTGGTGGGTGTCGCCGTTTTGAATAGAAATGGTGCCGAGATTTTGCGTGCAGCGCGGCACTTGCGGTGTCGTGCTCTCGGCGGCGCGGGGTTGCGCGGACGCCACGGTGGTCGTCACCGCAAGCCCGGCCGCCATCACGGCGGCAATCGCCAGAGCATTGAAAATTCGACTCATTCTCACCCTCCATCAGGCCGCGCTAATTGTAAGGCGCGCGACCGACCTATTCCCTCGGGGCTGGGGTACCACATGGTTACGCGGAGGTCACGCGTAAGACGGGCGGCTCAGACGCGGCGCGCGTCGTAGCCGGCGGCCTTCAGCGCGGTGATGACTTCGGCAGTGTGAGCGCTGTCGCGCGTTTCGATTTCGATATCGAATTCGACACCCTTTGCCGGCGCGTCGAGCTTCATGCGGTGATGCGCGACTTGCAGAATGTTGCCGCCCGCGTCGCCAATGATGCGCGCGACGGTGGAGAGAATGCCGGGGCGATCGTCGCCGACGAAACGCAGCATGGCGATGCGCCCTTCGCGCACCATCGAGCGCTCAAGCACGGAGGCAAGCAAGCGCGTGTCGATATTGCCGCCGGAGAGAACCAAGCCGCATTTAGCACCGCGAAATTGTTCTGGCGCGGCGAGAACAGCGGCGAGCGATGCGGCGCCCGCGCCCTCGGCCACGGTTTTTTCCGCACTGATGTAAAGCGCGATGGCGCTTTCGAAGGTGGGCTCATCAATCAGGATGATGTCGTCGACGAGGGCGTGGGCGAGTTCGTAGGTGAGTTCGCCGATCTGCTTGACAGCGATGCCTTCGGCGATGGTTTGGCCGCCAGTGGTGACTTTCTCGCCGCGCTCGCGCGCCTGGAACGAGGGATACATCGCCGCTTCGACACCGATGATGCGTATGCCGGGCTTTATCGCCTTGGCCGCGATCGCCATGCCCGCCACGAGGCCGCCGCCCCCGATAGGGACGATCAGCACGTCGAGATCGGGCATGTCGGCGAGCATCTCGATCGCGACAGTGCCTTGGCCGGCGATGACGCCAGCATCATTGAACGGATGGACGAAGACCAGATTGCGTTGCTCGCGCAATTTCATGGCGTGGGCATAGGCGTCGTCGAATGTATCGCCTTCGAGCACGATCTCCGCGCCGCGCGCGCGCGTCTGCTCCACCTTCACGTTCGGAGTCCCGCGCGGCATGACGATGACGGCTGGTACGCCAAGCGTCCGCGCGTGATGGGCGAGCGCTTGCGAGTGATTGCCGGCGGAAGCGGCGATGACGCCGCGTTTTCTTTCTTGCTCGGTCAGCTGCAGCAGGCGATTGAGCGCGCCGCGCTCCTTGAAGGCGCCGGTCTGGTGCTGGTTCTCGTACTTCACCCAAATGTCGGCGCCGGTGGCTGCCGAGAGCGGACGCGAATGGTGCAGAGGCGTGCGCTCGACGCGGCCGGCAATGCGCTGCGCAGCGTTGCGAACGTCGTCATAAGTCACGGCTGGGGCCGTAGCGCTCGGATGGGTCGATTCAATCGCCATGCGCGGCACCCTAGTCGCGCCGAGTCCCGCGTTCAATCGCGCTGGCGCTCAGCCGAGCGCGCGCATCAGGTCGAGCCGGCGCATGGCTTTACCGGGAAGGGCGGCGAGGCGCGCCTGCGGCAGGCGCTCGATGCCGCCGCGCAGCGCGTACTGCGTGCGCCGCACCGCGCCGGAGACTGAGGCGCCTGCGATGACGCCGTAGGAGAGCATGCGCTGCGTAGTCGAGAGCTGGCGCTTGTATTGGTAGTCGCCGGGCCCGAAATCGACTTCGGCGATGCCGTTTTCCGCCGCCCAACCGACGATCCACCGCGCCAGTTGAACACCAGGCGAATAGGCGTCGAAGGCGCTGTCGTGGGCGACGATCCAGAAGTGCAGCACACGCGCGCTGCGCAGGCAGAAGGCGGCGGCGACCAGCTGGTTCTCCGCGCGCAGCGTAAACAGGGCGCCGCCGAAGTTCGGCGTGTTGGTGTCGAAGCAACGCTCGAGCACCTCGGAGACCCACGGCGTCGCCCAAATCGCCGGCTGGCCGGAGCTGACGAGCTGAGCGTTTTTCCACGCCAGGAGCGCATCGAAATCGCTGCGTTCGTTCGACGGGCCGCGAAATTCGGTGTGGCCCTTTTCGCGTGCGAGTTTGCGGGACTTTTTCTCCGTCTGGCGCACGAACTCGCTGCGGCGCTGTTTGAGTGCGGCTTCATAGAGGTCGCTGCCGTCTTGTGTTTCAGCGATCCACGAGCCTTCGGCGCCGGCGCGCTGCAGAGGCGTCAGGCCCTCAGGCACGTGGGTAAGATCGATGCGGCCGACGCCGAGCGAGCGGCAAAGCGCACGCGGATCGAGGTCCAGGGCGCTGCTGCTGACGACGCCCTGATAGTCCGCGATCGGCGCGCCGAGGCCCATTGCGGCGAAGGGCGAAAGGCGCTGCACGGCGAGGAAGCCGTCGCCGCCATTGATGACACAGACGCGGGCGTCGTCGCGCACGTCGGCGACGATGCGCATCCATTCGGGCGTCAGATAGGGACTTGCCAGTTCGGGACGGGCGCGCTGATGCGCGCGCCAGCGGTCGAGGTCCGCCGGCCCGAGGTCGTCGGGATGTATCGTTTCGAGACGCACGTATTCGCCTTCCGCAGTTCGCGCGTCAGGCGTGGCAATTAACGGGCCTTGTTGAGCGATTTGCGGCCCGTCCCGGCCGGGGCGCTGCCGAAGCGCGTGCCCGAGCGGCCGGCGACGAAGTCGGCCATGAACGGCTGGAAGGATGAGGCGGAGACGGCGATGTAAATGAACGGCCCGCCCGGGTTCGAGCGGAAGTTCGAGTCGACGCCAACGACGTCAAAACCTTGGCCATTGCGGATCAGGAAAGCCGAGCCGCTGTCGCCGCGCGTGGTGTCGCACTCGTGCGCGAAAGTGCCGTCGGTGTGGGCTTGGATGATATGGCAGTTGATGTTGGCCGAGAGCGTATCGCCAGTATCCCAGGAATAGCCCGCCTGCAGCAGATTGTGCGCGGCGGCCGCTTGCGTGCCGCGGTCCGTGATCGAGCGCACGCCGGCAAAGCCTAGGCGATCGCCCAGCGGCTGGTCGAGACGGATGATGGCCCAGTCGAGCCCGTCAATCTCGTCGGTCGTGTTGAAGCGGCGATAATCGAAGCGGGGATCGACGATGTAGGCGACGGCGCGTGCTTCGCCGCCGCCGGCTTCTGGACGGAACGTGCCGCCGCCGGTGACTGAGTTGGTGTCGGTGTGGATGCAGTGGGCGGCGGTGACGATGACATCGCGTGCGATCAGCGTCGCGGTGCAGGCTTCGCCTTGCTGGTTGGTGAAGCGGCCCATGAAACGCCAGGGCGTCTGTTGGCCATTGACGCGCACGCGGTCGTCGCGCCCGAAGAAGTGATCGTTGATCAGCGTCGGCCGTTCGCGGCCGTGGCAGTCGGTGCGATCGGAGCGCGCGGCGCATGAACCGTTGCCGCGGCCTGGCTCTTCGCAAATGCCGTTGAAGGAGGTGGCGCAACGGTCGGTCTGGTTGCGCATCCAGGCGACGTTGCCGCAATCGGTGCGGTCGCTGCCTTGCACGCACGCGCCGGTGCCGAAATTCGGCTCGTCGCATTCGCCGTCGCGGGCCCAGCGGCAGGAATCGTCCTCCGTACCTGCGCGCAGGCGCCGGCAATCGGAAAAATCGGTGCCGAGACGGCAGGCGCCGGTGCCGATATCGGGATCGTCGCACTCGTTGTCGTTGGCCCACTGGCAGGAATCGTCGCCGCGCGCCGGGCCGCCAGCGCCAGCGCCAGGCTTTGGTCCGCCGGTTTGCTTTTCTGGCGAGAGCGAGGCGATGCGCTCGGGCGCGCTGGCGCCGCTAATGGCTGCGGATACGGTTGTGAATGGGGCTTGATTGCCGCTCGCGGCAAAGCTCACCAGGACACACGCGGCGATTGTCGCCGCCGCAGCCGCCATACGCATCAGGTTTCTCCCGCGCCCTCGTGCTTCATTCCTAGCCTGCGTCGCGGCGGCGGGGAAGCGGCGCCGCTGTGGCTTGATCTCGCGCCCCGGCTCTGGAACAAGCCGCCCATGGCCGCGCCTGTCCTCCACATCGGCAACAAGAATTATTCCTCCTGGTCCCTGCGCCCATGGTTGGCTCTGAAATGGGGCGGAATCCCGTTCGAGGAGCACATCATCCCGCTCGGCGGCGAAGGCTACGGGATGTCGCAAATCAAGGAAGTGCGCGCGGTGTCGCCGAGCGGACGCGTGCCGGCGCTGAAGGTCGGCGACACGACGATCTATGAGAGCTTGGCGATCTGCGAATGGGCGGCGGAGCAAACGCCGTCGTTGTGGCCGGCGGATGCGCTGGTGCGCGCCGAGGCGCGCGCGGTTGCTTCAGAGATGCACGCGGGCTTTGCGGCGGTGCGTCGCGACATGTCGATGAATATTCGCCGCCGCTTGGAGCGCGCGCCCGAATGGCCGGACGATACGCGCGCCGATCTTGATCGGCTTTACGCGCTGTGGGGCGGGCTGATGGCGCGCTTCGGAGGGCCGTTCCTGTTTGGCGCCCGCTCGATCGCCGATGCGATGTTTGCGCCGGTGGCGACGCGGCTGCGCACCTATGCGGTGGATGCGCCGGACGCGGCGCAGGCGTATTCCGCCGCGATTTTCGCCGATGCTGCGTTCCAGGAATGGGAACGCGCGGCGGAAGCCGAGGCTTGGACCATTGATCAATCGGAAGCGTTGTATCGTTAGAGGCGGCGCGCGAGGAAGGTAGACGAGATGAAGCGAGTTTTTTTGGCCTTAGCGGTGTTGGCGCTGGCGGCGTGCAACAATGATGAAGGCGTGATGGACGAAATCCGTCAGGGCGAGAGCGAGGATGCAACGGCTTTGGAAGATCAAATCAACGCGCTGAGCCGCGAAGTCACCGAAGCGCCGCAGACGCTCCCGTCGGGCCTAGAATTGCAGTTCGTGCGCCGCGGCAACGATCAGACGCTGCCGCAGCCAACGATGAACGCGCAAGTGCTCGTCCATTATGCGGGCTCGTTCGTAGATGGCGGCGAAGAGTTCGACTCCTCATTCGCGCGCGGCGAGCCGGCTGAGTTTCCGCTCCAGGGCGTGGTGCGCGGCTTTTCCGAAGCGATCACGCAGATGCGCCCAGGCGATGAAGTGATCGCGACGTTCCCTGGTTCGCTGGGTTACGGCGCTTCGGGTCGCGGCCAAATTCCGCCGAATGCGGCGCTGCGCTTCCGCATCGTGTTGCTGGCGTTCCAGGAGCCGGGCGGCCAGCCGGTGCAGGCGCAGTAGGTGACCGCCGCCGCGCTCGACATTCTGGCGCGGCTGATCGCGTTCGACACGACGTCGCGTAATTCCAATCTCGCTTTGATTGCGTGGGCGGAAGAGTTTCTGCGTGCGCGCGGGATTGCGTCACAGCGCGTGTCGAACGCGGATGGCTCGAAGGCTAATCTCTATGCCGTGGTTGGTCCCAACGTTGAGGGTGGCGTTGTGCTGTCCGGGCACACGGATGTGGTGCCGGTCGATGGCCAGCCATGGTCCAGCGATCCGTGGCTGCTGACCGAGCGCGGCGGCAAACTCTATGGCCGCGGCACGGCGGACATGAAAAGTTTCATCGCGCTGGCGCTGGCGCATGTCGATGGAGCGCTCGCCGCGCCGCTGAAGCGGCCGATCATCTTGGCGTTTTCGTATGACGAAGAGATCGGCTGCCTCGGCGCGCCGGCGATGATCGAGGAGATCGTGCGTGACGTGCCGAAGCCGGCGGCGGCCATCATTGGTGAGCCGACGCTGATGAAGGTTGTTTCAGCGCACAAGAGCATCCGCTCCTTCTTCGTCGAAGTGACAGGCCGCGAAGCGCATTCGTCACTGCCTGAGCAAGGCGTCTCGGCGATTATGGAAGCGCTGAAGCTGATGAATTTGGTCGTTGAGCTTGGGCGCGAAGCGCGGACTGTGAGCCACACGCATTTCACGCCGGCGACGATGACGATCGGCAAGGTCGAAGGCGGCACGGCGTCGAACATTCTGGCGCGGCGGTGCGAGTTTATTTGGGATTTGCGGTGCCCGGAGATGGTGCAAGGCGATGCGATCGAGGCGCGCTTCCGCGAGGCCGCTGAGGCGCTTGATGCGGACATCAAAGCGCGGGCGCCGGAAGCCGGCGTGAGCGTGACGCGTCGTTCGATTACGCCTGGATTGGCGGTTGCGCCCCATAGTGAGGCCGAGACTTTGGCGCGGGCGTTGACGGGCGATAACGAAACGCGCGCTGTTTCGTATGCGGCGGAGGCGGGGCTGTTTCAGCGCGCTGGACTGCCAGCGATCATTTGCGGTCCGGGCTCTATCGAGCAGGCGCACCAGCCGGATGAATGGATCGAGCGCGCGCAGATCGAAGAGGGCGCAGCGTTCATGCGTAAGCTGATTGCGCGGTTGAGCGCTTAGCGCATCGCGGCAAGCGCCGCGCGCTTTGCTTCTTCATTCGCGTAAGCGATGAAACCGTGGATCAAAAACTTGCCGTCACGGTCTCCGTAGCGCAGGGGCGCGCCATCGAGGCGCATGATGTCGCCGCCTGCGGCGAGGAGGATGGCGTGACCAGCGGCCGCGTCCCACTCACTGACATCGCCGAAGCGCGGATAGAGATCGGCGCCGCCATCGGCGAGGCGGCAAAACTTGATGGATGAACTGGCGTGCGTGGCGGCGCCATTGAGGGCGGTGATGAAGTCAGCCGTGCGCGCGTCCCGGCCGGAATTCTGTGATGCGACGATGCGCCATTGTGGCGGCGCGGTGCGGTCGGCGTGGATGCGCGTGGGCGGCGCCTTCGGCATCGCGGTGGCGATGTCGCATTTCGCGGTGAAAGCGGTGCCGGGTTCGCCGGCGTAGAGCTCGCCCGTTGCGGGCGCATAGACGACGCCATGTGTCGGCACGCCGCCGCGGACCAGCGCGATATTGACGGTGAATTCATCGCTGCCTTCGGAGAAGCCGCGCGTGCCATCGAGCGGATCAACACACCAGAAGAGTTGCCCGCACTGCGGGACGCGACCAAGTGCGACGGCTTCCTCGCCGATCATCGGCACGTCGGGGGCAAGCTTCAGCAAGCCTTGCTCAATGATCGCCTCAGCGCGCTGATCGGCGATGGTCACGATGGACCCATCAAGCTTTTGCTGCGTGTCGAAGCCCGCCGCGCGCACGGCCATGATCTCACGCCCCGCGGCGAGAGCGAGATCAATCAGGTCTTGCAGCTTGGGCTCAGTCATGCGGCGCGGATGAAGCACGCGAGTGTGCGGCTAGTCCAGCTTATCGGGCGTATTCGCGTGCAATTCTTCTAGCCAGGGCGTGGCGCTGGCGTCGCTCGGCATGCGCCAATCGCCGCGCGGCGAGAGCGCGCCGCCAGAGACGATCTTCGGGCCGTTTGGCACGGCGGAGCGTTTGTACTGGTTGGCGAAGAAGCGCTTGAGGAAAAGTGCCAGCCATTGGCGCAGCGTGGCGTAATCGTATTTGTCGCGCCACGCGCTCCAGGCGAGGAACAGGATCTTGCTCGGCTTTAGGCCGTAACGTGAGAACCAATAGAGATTGAAGTCCTGCAACTCGTACGGTCCGACGACGGCTTGCGTGCTTTGCTGGGTATCGCCGGGAATGAGCTCGGGGCTGATTTCGCCGGAGAGCACGCTCAGCAAAGTCTTCGACGTGTGTGTATCGAAGAGATTGGAGTCCGCCACCCAGCGGATCAAATGCTGGATCAACGTTTTGGGCGCGCCGCCATTGACGTTGTAATGGCTCATATGGTCGCCGACGCCGTACGTGCACCAGCCGAGCGCTAGTTCGGAGAGGTCGCCCGTGCCGACGACGAAGCCGCCTTCCTTGTTGGCAAGGCGGAAGAGGTAATCGGTGCGTAGGCCTGCCTGCACGTTCTCATAAGCGACGTCGTACACCTGCTCACCGCGCGCGGCAGGGTGATTGAGGTCCTCCAGCATGCGCTGCGCGAGAGGCTCGATCGAGACTTCGCGCGCATCGATGCCGAGCGCGCTCATAAGCGCGTGTGCATTGGCCTTGGTGCCTTCGCTCGTTGCAAAGCCCGGCATGGTGACGCCGATAATATTCTTGCGTGGCAGGCCGAGCAGATCGAAGGCGCGCGCGATGACGATCAGCGCATGCGTGGAATCGATGCCGCCGGAGACGCCGATGACAACACGCTTGGTGTTGGTCGCCTCGATGCGCTTGGCGAGGCCTTGGACTTGGATGTTGTAGGCTTCGAAGCAATCGCGGTCGCGGCGGGCGAGATCGTCCGGCACGAACGGGAAGCGATCGAGCTTGCGCTTCAGCGGCAGCGGGCCGGTGGGGAGCTCTTGCTCGAAGCGAATGCGCGACCAGAGATAAAGTTCGTCGCGCAGGCGCGCGGCGGCGTCGCGAAATGTGCCATTACGTATGCGCTGCTGCGCGATGCGGGCGACATCGATGTCAGCCGTGACGAGTTTGGGCTCGCGGGAAAAGCGCTCGCCCTCGGCAATCTGCTCGCCCATTTCGTAGGCGATAATCTGGCCATCCCAGGCGAGGTCCGTGGTGCTTTCCCCGTAGCCGGCGGCGGCGAACACGTAAGCGGCGATGGCGCGGCGCGATTGGCTGTCGCAGAGCACGGCGCGGTCTTCGGCTTTGCCGATAACGATGTTCGAGGCCGAGAGATTGAAGAGAATATTGGCGCCGGCGAGCGCGCCTTTGGTGGACGGCGGCGTCGGCGCCCAAAAATCCTCACAGATTTCGACGTGGAAGCTGAAATCGGGGTTGTCGGCGTGAAAGAAGATTTGGTTCGCGCCGAAATTCGTGCCGTCGCCGAGAAACGGAATCGCGTGCACGTGGCGATCGGGCGCGACGCCAAAATAGCGCTTCTCGTAGAACTCGCGATAATTCGGCAGGAAGGATTTCGGGACGATGCCGAGAACCTCGCCGCGGTGGATCACAACGGCGCAATTGTAGAGCGCGCCGCACATGCGAATGGGCGCGCCGACGATCAGAATCGGGAAGAGCTTCTCGCTTTCAGCTTTCAGCGTGGCGAGCGCCGTCTCGACATTGTCGAGCAACGTCTCCTGCAAGAACAGATCGTCGATGGCGTAGCCGGAAATTGAGAGTTCAGGCGTCAGCAGCACCGCCGCCTTCTCTGCATCCGCTTGCCGCCAAAATTTCAGGATTGCTTCGGCGTTGGCGGCTGGATCGGCCGGCGCGACGACTGGCGCGCACGCCGCCACGCGCACGAAGCCGTGCGTGTAGAGCGATTGGAAGCTCTTTGCAGAGGCGGAGGATTTGCGGGAGGCCATTAACCTAACGCGGCGGAGCATAGCACATTATGCTCAGCCTGACTATTAGTGCTGGCGCGGTTCGTCCTGGTTCGGAACGTCGACCTGAATGCGGTCGTCATAGCCTTTGCGGGCGGAGTGAAAGACCAGCGCCATCAGGCCGCCGCCCACCGCCAACGAGAGGAAGGTGCCGAGGCCCAAGGCGATCCAGCCATGGATGCTCATCGCGGAGCTGTCCCAGTCGCTCAGCGCGCCGAACATGACGGCGGCGAGGATGCCGCCGAGCGAGATGGTCAGCAGAAAAACTTTCATGGACCGGATGTGGTGCGCCGCGCGACATCTTGGCTTCGGCCGGCTAGTCGGCGCAGAACGCCGGCACTTCGACCGGGCTCGAGGCGGTGCGTTGGCGCCATTGGCCGGCGGCGTTGCGATAGCGTTCGCCGACGGCGATGCGGTCTCGCTCGATCACCTCGCAGGCGACGGCGGCGGCCATTTCGTTGACCGAAACACCGCGTTCAGCAGCGCGGCGCGTATAGAGCGCGCGGCGCTGAATGTTGTTTTGATCGACGCGGCCGCGCAAATCGGCGGAGACTGAAGCGCCGGGCACGATGCCGAGATAGCCGTCAGCTTGTTCGCCGATCAGGCCGCTGGCGCGCGCGCTGTTCAAGGCTGCGTCCTGCGCCGCAGCCGGCATGGAGAACGCGATCGCGGCGGCGAGCGCGGCAACAGCGGATGCGATTGCAATTCTGCGCTTCATAATCATCGACCTCCGGGGCCAAACAGCCCCTCGTTTTGTTCAAGCAGTTCCTGGGCGTCCCGTTCGAGACGCACGATCACTTCCTGGCGGATGTTGACGTTGAGATTGATCTCAATCGGCTCATCAGGCGCCTGGATCTGCACCGGGATGCAGCCCGCGACGGCTATGGCCGCGCCTATTCCCGTCAGAATGTGTGCCCGCATACCTGGAGCTCCTCACGATGGATCAATAGCTAGGCGCGCCTGAACGCGCACTGAAGCTGCGCTTTATCTTGTTCCCGGAGGGGTGGGGTCAACCGGTTCTAGCGCCGTTTCTTCCGTTTCCGGCGCAATCTGGACGTCGGTGTCGGTTTCGGTGGTCTGGCCGTTGGCGCGATTAATGATATCGCCAGGATCGACGATCGAGGTCGCCGTGCGGGCCAGCGCCCGGAACGGGGCGCTGATGCGGACATTGAAGTCGAACGGCACGCCGCGGACGGTGACGCTGCCGATGCCGGGCACGTTGGTGAGGTCGCCCATCTCGACGGGGCGGCCCGAGTTGCGACCGCTGAACTCAATCGACGAGACGACCTCGCCGTTCAGGTCGCCGTCCAATCTGAGTTCCAGGTGGTCGTAGCTGAAACGGCGCAGCGCATCGAACGCGACGCGGCTGAAGCCTTCGACATTGTCTCCCGCCGTGCCGGTGTAAGAGAGAATGCCGCCATCGCCTTGGGAGCGCAGCACGCCGCCTTCAATGAACGCGGTTTGCCGCGTCAGGCGCAGCGGGAAGGAGCCTTCAACAATCCCAGTAGCGGCGAGGTCGGGCACGTTCAGGTTCGCGATCAGATCGGCAGCGTCGACGTCGGAGAGCGTGAGCTCGATGCGGGTTTCATCTTCGCCGAGCGTGATGGTGGTCGGCGCCATGGCAAGCGCGCCGCCGGCGAAATCGAACTCAGCTTGCTCGATCGTTAGGCGTTGCTCGCTCAGCAATTGGAAGCGCAGACGTCCGTTGCGCGCGGCGAGACCTGGATTGAGCAGGCCGACGGTCGCGCTTTGGCCGGGCGGAGTGGTGAGGTTGAAGAGGTCGTCGAAATAGATCGAGCCGCGCACGTCCTGGATGATTGGCATTGTCGCCGTCGCAAACGAGACGCCGGTCGTGCTCATCGTGCCGGTCGCGGTCAGCGCATCGTTTGTCCAGGTGACGTCGGCCACCATGGAGGCCGCGCCCTGCACGTTTTCAACCATGCCGCGGGCGCGTTCGGTGATGTGGTAGGGCTGCAATGTGTCGTCAAAGACTATGTTGGTGGCGAGGATGCGTGTGTTGCCAGCGCCTTCGCTGATGTCGTGGAACGCGGTGAAGCCGGCGAGCTGCCGGCGGCCGTCGGCAAGCGCGATGTCTCCGCGCGCATTGATGTCGCCGTCGCGCACAATCGCGGTCACATCGGCGAGTCGCATCGGATTGAACAGGGTGCGCTCGTTTTCCGTCGCGGGTTCGTGCGCGGTGAGCAGCGCTTCGCCAGAACGGACTTGAATGATCGGCCCTTCGCCGCTGCCTTGCGGGGCGGCGTCCCATTCGCCGGTGATGGTGGAAACCGAGCCGGGCAGGGATGGATCGTTCAGCGTGCCGGATCGGAACGCGCCATCGACGCGCCAGGTGCCGTCATAGATGCGGGCGTCGGCGGTCGCGCTTTGCAGCGCGATGGCGAGCGTGCGGTCTTCGCCCATGTCGATCTCAAGGCTCGGTGTTTGCGCTTCGAGCAACAATGTCATGTCGCCGGTGCGGCCGCGGAATTGGCCGACGACGTTTTGTGCGCCGAGACGCGCGGGCTGCGCTTCGGGCCCAGCCATGCGGCCGTTCAGGCCGAGGCTGCGGATCGAGAAACCGCCTGAGAGGTTCTGATTAGCGTCGGCGGCGATCAGCGCGCCGTTGAGCGGGCAGAGCGCGAATGCGCCGCTGCCAAACGAAAAGCCCGCCACGTCGAGGCCGCCGAGTTGCATTTGCGTGCAGCCGTTCGGTGTCACCCGCCACCCGGGTCGCCAGGTTACGGCGAGATCGAGTGCGGCGACCATGTCGCGCACTTCGCCTGCTCCGATCGGGCCGGTGATGCGCGCGGGGCCGCGGAAGTCGATGCGGCCGCTGCCTTCTGGCGCGATCGCGATGGCGACGACGAGTTCGTTGGTGGCGATGCTCGCATTGTCGGCGCGCCAGTTGGAGAGCGTCAGCGTGCCGTCGGCTTCAAACGGCGCGCCGGGCGACCAGTCGACGGTATCAAGCAGCAGCGACGCGGTCGGCGCGCCGCCGCCGGAGAGTTCGAGCGCGACCGCGCCATGCAGTGCAGCACCCGGCCATTGAATGACCAAAGCCGGCGCGTCGTTGCGCAGCGGCGCCAGACGCAACACCGTGCCGCTGGCGGCGCGCGCTTCCACGGGCGCTGCAAGCCGAAGGCGCGTGGCGTTGCTGTCGATGACAAGGCCGAGCGGCGCCGTGACGTCGAAGCGATCGGCGGCGATATCGAGCGCGCGCTCGGCGGAGGCGAAGGTCGGCCCGATGGGTGCGTCGCTGAGATTGGGAAAGGCGTCGCGCAATGTTTGCTGCGCGTCGTTGTCGAGCCGTGCTTGGCTGAGCACGATTTGCGCCGCGCCTTCGGCCGCGCCGGCGCCGTCAAGATCGAAACGCAAATCGCCTGAGGCTGTAGCGCGCGGCGCAAGCATGGAAAGGCCGGCATACTCTTCGCCCGCGAGAGACCAGCGCGCCGAGCCGTTGGCGGCGTCGCCTTCCAAGCGCGCATCGAAGCGGGCGCGTTGCAGTGCATTGCCGTGCGCGCGGAACGCAGCGGCGTTCAGGCGCGCTTGGCCCTGCCACATGCGCGGCGTGAGCGCGTTCTCCTGCGCGATCGCTTCGCCGCCAATGCCGCCGCTCACTTGATCTGCGTTGATGTTCGCGCTCCGCACTGATGCGATGCGCCATGCGCCTTCCGCTTCGTAGCGCGCGAGATCGAGCGGCGCGCGCGCGGTGAAGCGGAGCTGCACTTGCTCGAACGTGGCGCCGTTCCAGAGTACGGAGTTTGCGCTGGCGGTTAGACGCGCGGCGAGCATGTTGTCACGCGAGGCGACGATGAGATCAGCGCGGCCGCTTTCAAGCGCATGCGTTTGGCCGGCCAGCGTCGTCTCAGCGATATGGGCGATGGCTTGGAAATCGCCACCCAACGAACCGGACGATTCAAACGTCGCGTTTAATGTGCCGAACGGCGCGGCGATAATCGCCTCGCCGTCGACGATCTCAAACTCGAACGCTGGAATGGTCGGGCGGCGGCGACCGGGCGGGCCAGCGCGCAGGCGGTCTAGCGATCCGGCGCTGACCCGGCCTGACGCGTCCATGCGCAGGCGCACGCGTGGCGATTGTACATGCACGTTGGCAAGGCGGGGCGTGAGGCCGGACCAGGTCCAGCGCGCGTCGATGCGGGGAACTTCTACGTCCGGCTCGTTCTCGGCGCCGAAACGAAGGTCGGCCAGCGTGATGCGGCTCAAATCGAGGTTAACGACCCGGAAATCCGCCTCGGCCCCGCGCTCGGCCAAAGCCGCACCGATAAAGAAGCTGGCTATGGGAAACCGCAGAAACCATAATGCCCCGACGACGCCAGCCGTGCTCAAGCCGAGCGCCAGGATGGCGGTCGTCCAGCCGATCAGTAATCGGCGGCCAGGAGGCGGGTCATCCGTCGCCTGCGGCGCCGGTTGTTCTTGACTCGCAACGGCCTGGTTAGACCTATGTGCCATAATCCTCGGCTTGGTGCGGTTCTTGCTCAACCATTAAGCGTCTCCCGCGGGCGTCTTCGTGGCTCAAGGAATGCGCCAATTTCGGTTTCTGGTGAGATAACCAAAGGGCAAAAGGTCTTGTCCTTTGTATGTTTTCCGCTGTTGCGGACAGTTGGAGCGTGAGGTTGAGGGCAGAATTCGCTCAACGGCTCATGAAGGCTCGGAAAGGTTTAGCGGCGTTCGCCATTATGGCGGGGGCTCTGGGCCTAGGGCTTGGGCTTGCCTGGAACACCGGCTTGTTCGGTGGAGGCTCCGCCGCGGCTGCGGCGCAGACCGCGCAGATCCGTGAAGAGGCCGCGCGCCGGGCCGAGCATTTGGCGTTTACGGAAGCTTACCTGGATCACGAGACGCGCGAGATGCGGGTCGCCTCGGGCGAAACGCTGGCGGGGCTCTTGGTGCGCGCTGGCGCTTCGCGTGATGAAACCAATGCCGCGCTTGCATCTCTTAACGGCGTTTACGATCCGCGCCGGCTGCGCCCTGGCCAGTCGGTCAGCCTGTTTTTCTCCGATGCGCGCTTGACCGGCGTTGCGTTCCGCTCGGAGCCGGGCGCATCCGTCACCGCCAATCGCACTACGGCAGGCTTCGCCGCGCGCGAAGTGCTGATGCCGCTGACGTTCGAGAATGCGCGTATCGCGGCGCAAGTGGAAACCAGCCTTTACGCCACCGCCCTTTCGCTCGGCGCAACCGATCGCGAAATCGCCGCGCTCGCGGACGCGTTCTCGTACGATGTCGACTTCCAACGCGACGTGCGGCCAGGCGATGATTTCGAACTCGTGTTCGAGCGCTATTATGACGACGAAGGCAACACGGTCCGCACCGGCGATCTGTTGTTCGTCGCGCTAGAGACGCGTCGCGGTCAGCGTAATTTCTATTCGTTCTTGGCGCCAGGCGACGCGCGGCCGGATTGGTACGACGCCGACGGCAAGAGCGCGCGGCGCTTCTTGATGCGAACGCCTATCAATGGCGCCCGTCTCTCATCGGGTTTCGGCATGCGCCGCCACCCGATCCTCGGCTATTCGCGCATGCACCGCGGCACTGATTTCGCTGCGCCGATCGGCACGCCGATCCTGGCGGCAGGCGAAGGCACCGTCGTGCGTGCGGGTCCATTCAGTTCGTACGGGAACTACGTCCGCATCCGTCACGCCAACGGCTATGAAACGGCGTACGCACACATGTCGCGGTTTGCGCGCGGTATCCGCGCCGGCACGCGCGTTCGGCAGGGCCAGATCATCGGGTATGTCGGCAATACGGGGCGCTCGACCGGGCCGCATCTCCACTATGAAGTCATGCGCCGCGGTCAGCAGATCAATCCGATCAATTTGCAGGTCGCCAACGGCCGCAATCTGACGGGCCGTGCTCTGGAACTGTTCAACATTGAGCGCCAGCGCATCGACACCCTGCGCCAAGTTCGCGCCAGCGAAACGACCGAGGCGGCTCTCCACGGCGCAGCGGCGGTTGCGACGCCGTAAATTCCAGGTTGAGCGAGAACGGAAACCGGCGCATGGTTCGCGCTCTGGTAACGAACCTCGAGGCCTATGCGCGCCCTCATCGCCGACGACCACGAATTGTTCCGCAGCGGCTTGCGCCAGCTGCTGGTCGATGTGCTGAATGCCACTGAAGTTCGCGAAGCCGAAACGTTCGATCAGGCCATCGAGGTGCTGACCAACGAAGGCGCGGGCGATCTCATTCTCGTGGATTTACGCATGCCGGGCATGTCCGGTGCGGAGGCGCTGGCGGCGCTGCGCGACGGTTTTCCCGATGCGAAGCTCGCGGTTGTATCCGCCTGGGAAGAGCGCGCCGAGATCATCGCGGCTTTGAGCGCCGGCGTGCACGGCTACATTCCGAAGTCGCTCTCATCGAATGAGATCGCAGCCGCCATTCGCTCTATTCTCGGGGGCCAGATTTTCGCGCCGGCAGCACTCGGCCGTCGCGAGCCGGGAGCGTACCAAGCCGCTCAAGCCACACCCGTCGTCGGCGCCTTGCGCCAGCGCGAGGTTCTGAACGAGTTGCTGAAAGGGCAGGCGAGCAAAGAGATCGCCCGCTCGCTCGACATTGCCGAAGGCACGGTGAAAATTCACCTCGCCGCAATCTATCGGGCGCTGGGCGTTCGCACACGCGCCGAGGCGATCGCCAAACTTAAAGCGGCCTAGCGCACGAGTTCTCGAGTCACCGTTCGGATCAGCTGTTCGCGATCGACCGGTTTGATCAGCCACGACAATCCGGATGCGCGCAGCAGCGCCAGCGTGTCGGCGGCGGTGTCACCCGTCACGACAATGGTCTTTGGCGCCGGATCGGTGGCGTGGGCGAGCCTGCGGGCGATATCGATGCCTTGCAGTCGCCCTTCGACACGCAAGTCCATAATCAGCAAGGCCGGCTTAAAGTCGGCGAGCAAAGCGCCAGCTTCGGCTTCGTTTGCCGCCGACTGCACGTTAGCGCCGATGTCGCGTAGCGCCCCGCTGACCGCTTCGCGCGCCAAGGCCTCATCGTCGACCACCAGCACTTTTACGCCAACTAGTGCACCGGACTCTGGCGGTGCAGTCGGCCGCGCTTCCGGCGCCGTGGCGCGCTCGGCGGTGACGATGAAGCGTGCGCCGGCGCCGGGTGAGGATTCGATGCGAACCGGCATATCCAACAGATCGGCGATGCGCTTCACGATGGCGAGACCTAGGCCCAAGCCATCGGCGCGGCCCTCTAGGCGCACAAACTCGTCAAAGATGCGCTCGTGGTCTTCTGGCGCGATGCCGGGGCCTTCGTCCTCCACAATGATGTCGGCGCTCTCGTCGCGCTCAATGACGCGGATCCGCACCTTTCCGCCGCCGTGTTTCAGCGCGTTAGAAACTAGATTCTGGAGGATGCGATCGAGCAGGGTCGGATCGGTTTGAACGCCGACCGGCGTCGGCGCCGCTTCCACCGTGCTTTCAGGATATTGAGCGACCACGCGATCGAATGTTTCCTGCAGCGGCACGACGGTGATTTCCGGTTCAACGACGCCAGCCTGGATGCGCGCCAGATCAAGCAGCGTCGAGAACATGCCCACCATGGATTGGGTGGCGCGGTCCATCTTGGCGACAATATCGCGCGCCTCTTCGGTTTCGACGCGCCGCTCCAGGGCGCTCAGATAAAGTGTCAGCGCGTGCAGCGGTTGGCGCATGTCGTGGCTGGCGACGGCGAGAAAGCGCGTCTTGGCGAGATCGGACGCCGCCGCCTTGGCGCGCGCGTCTTCCGCCGCTTCGGTCGCCAGGCGCCACTGCGCGCGTTCGCGGCTCAGTGCCAAGGCGGACAGAGCCGCGACGATGAGCGACAGAAGCGCCAGCGCGCTTGCAAGGGTGTCCGTGCGTCTGCGCGCAGCCGCCTCGTTTTCGTCGACGGCCTCGCTGCGGAGCAAAATGCCTTCGTGCAGCGCGGCCGTGTCTTGCTCCAGCGCCTGTCCCAAGGTGGCGGACAGGAGGTCCTGTTGTTGGCGGCGCGCGTTGGGGCTCATCCTCCGTTCTAGGTGCGAGAGCAAAGTCTCAGTGGTCGCAGAGAGGCGTCCGGCCGCAATAGCGTCGCGTTCTTCAAGCGCGCTGAGGCTGACAATGTCGGCCGCGCTTGTGCGCGCGGCGGCGCTGGCGGCGTTGAGGCGGTCAGGCTGCCCTCATTGTCTTCGTTGACATAAGCGCGCGCCGCTTCTCTGGCGCCGTGTTGTGCGCGCGCGAAATTGATCAGGGCGATGCGGAGATCGCGCATCTCGATGCGGGCGACGCGGGCTTGCTCGTAGCTCTCGCGGCCGGAGGTGATAACAAGCAGCAGCGCTAGAACGAGAAGAGCGACCAGTGCGATAGCTGCGGTGAGAAAGTAATCAGCGCGGGCTTGCCGAGTTTGGGTCACGCGCTGTCCGTTCAAGCGCGCTCAAGCCATGCGACAATGGCCTCCGCGCGCGCGGGCTTTTGCATGACCTCGTAGCCGGCGAGATCGGCGGCCGTTGTCGCCCGCCCGTGGAACGAGCCTGACAACACCAGCACGCGCGCCTGTGGCGCAGCCCGAGAGAGTCGCTTCACGACGCTAATCCCGTCCGCGCCGTCGCCCAAATGGAAATCGGTGATGATCCAATTGAGATCGTCGAGGCGTGGGGCAATCACGGCCTTTGCTTCTGCACCGTCTTGCGCGTGAACGACGTCGGCGCCCCAATCACTTAGAATGAACGCCAGCGCCTCCGCGGATGCGGGGTTATCCTCGATAATGAGGGCGAGGGGGCGCGCGTTCGCCATGCCCACAAACAGAACACTGCCGTGCGCCAGCGTCGAAAGCCTGACACAAGGCATAGGCCGAAGGGAGTAGTCTGAAGTCTAACTCTAGGTTCGGGTTGGACGGACCTCCGGCCTAGGTCTTCGGGCAAGACTTATGTGCAATATTCATGAGGGAATATTTTTGTCATCTTTATCCTGACTGGGGAATTCTTCTTGGCGGGAGAAAAATGGCAATGAAACCCTTTGCGTTGCAGAAGGCAGACGATGACCACGAGTTTCAGGCGTGGTCGACGCCCGGCGGAAGCCGCGAACCTGCGGATCGTTGCTCGCGCGACGGCGCGCTGGTGCTGAAGGAAAAGATCGAGGCCTATTGGCGCGAGCGTGGCTGCGACGTGATGATCGTCCTCCACAATGTCGGGTTTCACCCCGCCATCCGCGCGGCCCGTTTCGACGTCCGCGGCGACATGATCAACGGCATGCCGCGCCCCGGCAAGACGGCGGCGGCCGCGCCGGCTGAGGTCTTCGTCGAAGACTTCGACTTGGAAGACGACGACCTCGCATTCGCCTAAGGGCCTCAATTGCTCGCATGCGGCGGTCGCGCTCTTTGCTTTTGCGCGCGCGCGGCTAGGGTCGCGCACCATGTCCGACGATATCGCCGCGCCTGCCCAGTTTGAAATTCCCGAAGGCTATGTCGCCCTTGATTGGCGCCGCGGTTTCGTGCGCCAGATCGGGCCGCTCTACCGGCGCGCGACCGGCGACGCTTATGCAATGGGCTTCCGCGTCGAGGACCACCACACCAATGGCATGAAGAACGCCCATGGCGGCATGTTGATGTCGTTTGCGGACATGGCTTGGGGGCATGTCGTCTCGGTGGAACGCTCCTCTTACTGGGTGACGGTGCGGCTGACGCTCGACTTCCTCTCCAGCGCTCATTTGGGCGACTGGGTCGAGGGGGCGAGCGAGGTGCTGTCGCGGGAGGACGATCTCTTCGTCGTGCGCGGCCGGATCTGGACCGGGGATCGGTTGCTGATCACTGGCACCGGCGTCTTCAAGCCGATCCAAAAGCGCGATCCGCGCCCAGGTGAACGCGCCTACGCCGCCGGCTAGCCTGTCGCGGTTCTGCGATGGACGGGGCGATGCAGACAGGGCCACACTCCGCGCATGCGCTTGACCCGCCGTTCCCTGATCGCCGCCATGCCGCTTGCCGCGGCCTGCTCGGGTGCAGCGCGTGCGCAAGTGCTGCACGTCGCGCCGGGCGGTGAGGGCGATGGCGGCTCATGGGAGAATGCCGCCAGTTTGCGCGATCTTGATGATCTGATTGGGCGCGTCGCGCCGGGTGGCGAAATCCTGCTCGCGGCTAATCGCGGCGTTTACGAACTTGAGGGCGCGATACAAGTCGCTTCCGGCGGGCGCGCTGGGCGGCGTGTGCGGGTGCGCGGCGTCAACACCTTGTCCGGCGAGACGCAATGGGCGGTCCTGCGCGGCGTTCGCGGCGGTGGGGAGGAAGGCGCGGATGGATTTCGCCTGCTGCGCGGCGCAAACCATTTGCACTTCTCGCATCTCTCGTTCGAACGCTTCGGCAATGGTTGCTTTCGCGCTGGCGGCCCGATCAGCGATCTGACGATCGAGGATTGCACCTTCGACACTGTCTATCGCTTCTTCGAGAATACCGCGTCTGACGGGGAGCGCCAAGCGAGTGTGCGATCGTTGGTTCTGCGTCGATGTTTCGGAGAAAACGCCGAGCGCGGATTTGCGCGTATCCGCTATGCTTCTAGCAATGGTCTGATTGAGGATTGCCGCGCGCGCGGGCTGCCCAATGAGGAAGGCTATATTCCTGCCGGCTGCGCTCTCGACGATGAAGCACACACGATCACGCTCCGGCGCTGTGTGATGGAAAACTTCCAGCAATGGCGCGCCGGCGACTATTGGAACGGCGACGGATTTTCCGACGAATTCGACAATCACGGCATTGTCTATGAAGCCTGCGAAGCGCGCGGCTCGACCGATGGCGGCTTCGATTGCAAGAGTGAGGGCGTGGTGCTGCGCGACTGTGTGGCGGAGGATAATAAGCGCAACTTCCGCATCTGGAGCGCCGAGGCGACGCTGGAGCGCTGCACCAGCCGCAATCCCAACTTTCGTGGTGAAGCCGAAGAGAGCGCCAGCGCCTGCCACGTTTGGATTGGGCACGAAGAGGCGAACGTGCGCATCGACGATCTCACCGTCGTGGACGCCGCCGCTGAGCCGATCGTGGAGTTCGAGCACGATGACGCCCGCGTCGAGATCCGTGGCTTTACGTTGGATGCGCCGCGCGAAAACTGGGGCGAGGGGCAAGATCAGGTCGAGATCGTCTCGCGTTAAGCATGTGCCAATTCGGAGCGCTTTCCGTGTGCTGCATGACGCGGCCGCGGGGGGCGTAGCGCAGCGGGCGAGGCGTGTTGCGTGGGGCGAGCGATTTGGCATAACCCAGCCTGGGCGGAGAAGCCGTCCGCTAGGCAGCGCGCATCCCTCCCATGTCGGCTCCGAACACCACTGAAGCTCAGCAGGCGCCGTCGATCTTTGTCGTCGGCGCGCGCGGCGTGCCGGACGTTGAGGGCGGAGCTGAGAAGAACGCTGAGATGCTGTTCCCACTGGTGGCGGCGAGCGGCTATCGCGTCACGCTTGTCGGCCTCGCGGACAATATCAAGAGCGACAGCTTCAAGGGCGTCGCGCTGCTGAAGGCGCCGCGCTCGCAAATCATGAAGACCGATAAGGTGCTCTATTACATCGCCGCGCTCTTCATGGCCGCGCGCCGTAAGCCTGATATCGTCCACTTCCAAGGGCTGGGCTCTGCGATCTTCCTTTGGGTCTACAAGCTGATGGGCGCGAAGACCGTCGTCCGCTACGGCTCCGCCGACTATCTGGTGGGCAAGTGGGGCATGATCGGCAAACTCGGCTTCTTGTTGAGTGAGTTTCAATTGCGCTTCGCCGATGCGGTGATCGCGGTGACGCCGGCGCTGGCTGAGCGGCTGCAGCGACGGGGCATCGCGCGCAACGTGCACGTGATCGCCAACGCCGTCGACGTGCTGCCGGCGGACGGCATGGGCGCGCCGGTTGATGCTTACGTGCTAAGTGTTGGCCGCGTCACCGCGCAAAAAAACGTCGCCAATTTGATGCGTGGCTTTGCGTTGTTGGCGAAGCGTACGCCGAACGCGCCGCGCCTGCTGGTCGCAGGCGGTTTGGATGAAACCGACTATGTCGCGAGCTTGGAGCCGCTGAAGACGGAGCGGATCACTTTGGCCGGCCGGTATGCGCGCAGCGCGATGGCGCCGCTCTATCGCGGCGCGGCGGTCTACATCAATGCGTCGTTGCACGAAGGCAGTTCGAACGCGGTGCTGGAAGCCATTTCCGCCGGCTGCCCGATCCTGCTGAGCGATATCCCCGAGAACCGCGATTTCGGTCTGCCGGATCGCTGCTATTTCAATCCCAATGCGCCCGAAGCGATCGCTGACGCGATCGGCGCCGCGCTGCAAAACCCGCAGGCTTATGTGGCGGACGCGAAAGCGTTTCTGACATGGAGCCAGGTGGCGGAGCGCACATTGGCGATTTACCGCAGCGTTGCGCCATCGCCGCCTCTTGCTGCCGCCGCGCTGGCGACCAGCCACTAATCACATGCGCGGATTGGCCCCGATGCGCTTGCGCGCCGTGCGCATGGCGCCATTGGCGAGCGCGTGCAGCGTGGGAACGACGCCGGCTTTGTTTATGGCGTGGCGGATGAACTTCATGCGCTGACGTCGGCCGCTGATGAAAGCCAGCGTGCTGGTGGCGATGCGCAGATTGTAGTGATACTCGCCGAGGAAGGCGCGGTGCTTGTCGGTGGCGTCGTAGCGCACCTGCAATTGCGTCGGCTCGAGCTGCTTGATCTCGTTCACCATCGACGTGCCCGACTGCGATGGCATCTGATAATTGAACAACGGCTCTGCGATGTAGGGGATGGGGCCCAGGCCCGCGGCGCGGATCAGAAAATCCCAATCTTCGCCGTAGCGCAGCGTTTCGTCGAACTGCACGGTGTCGAACAGGGAGCGGCGGCAGATGAAGCCGCTTGGCGGGCAATAAGGATTGCCGCACTTCAGCATGCCGAGATGGACATGATTGATGTCCCAGACCTTGAAGGTAGCGTCCGGTATGCGCTCCAGGCCGCAGAGCGACATATGGGCGTCACCCATGCCGGCGATTTGGCGTTCGAGCTTGTTTGGCTTCCAAGTGTCGTCATCGTCGAGAAAGGCGACGTAGTCGCCAATGGCGTGACGGACGGCGTGATTGCGCGAATGGCCGACGGCTGAGTTCTTCTCGTTACGCAACACCCGCACGCGGCCTTCCAGCGGCCGCATGATCTCGAAAATGTCGAATTTGGGCGAGCAATCGTCGACGACGAAGACTTCGACGGGCTTCAGTGTCTGCGCGAACACGCTTTCGAGCGCCGCCATGAGCGACTCGGCGCGATTATAGGACGCGACGATAGCCGAGACTTTCGGCGTCGGGGGTGGGGCGGCGGTCACGGGATGGGTTGGTAAACTGCTTTGGCCTTGCGATGCACCATTTTTGCCGCGCCCACTGTTTTACGTCCAGAGATAACGCGCTTACGGCATCGCGTCCGGCGTGGGTTCGGCACTCGGCCGCTTCATTAACGACCGCACGCTCTCCAGCTGGCGCTCGATGCTTTTACGCCCGAAGAAGAGGAGCAGGCCGTAAGCGGTCAGCGTCTCCAGGGTGATGAGGCCAAGCTGATGCCAGTTGCTGGGGTGGTGGAAGATAACGCGCGTCAGCAGCAAATGCACCGCGACGATCCCCGCGGCGGCGACAATCGGCCAGAATAGCGCTTTCGCGTACTCAAGCTGCGAGCACTGGATGCGCTTGAGCAAGACGCTGAGTGAACGCGGTAGATAGAGCAAGCTCACGGCGCTGAACGTCGCGGCGATAGCGACAATGCCGTACTGCGCCGAGACGATGGCGGCGACGGTCCAGAGCAGGGTAAATTCAGCCGTGAGCTGCAGGCGGGTGCCGGTTCGCCCCATCGCTTGCAGCAGCGAGCTGTTGAAGTTGGAGATCGTCTGCACCATGCCGGCGATCGCCAGCGCCGAGAAGATAGCGCCGGCGGCGGTCCAACGTTCCGAGAGCAGCGTCGCAAAAACAGGCCCGCTCGCGGCGGCTGCGGCGGCCATGGCCGGGAACACGAGCGCGGCTTGGCCGATCGTGGCTGCGAGCACGAGTGCGCGCAATTCGTCCGGCTTGTCGCGCAATTGTGAGAGGCGCGGATAAAGCGCGGTCTGCACCGGCGTGGCGACGACGCCAGCGGGCAGGTTCATGATGCGGAATGCAACAGTGTAGAGGCCGAGCGGCGCGGTGCCGAGGGCTTTGCCGATGACGAACGGATCGATCTGCTTGCCGATCACTTGCATGATTGCATAGCCCAACGTGTCGCGGGCAAAGCGCAAATGTTCGCCAAGGGCAGTGAGGCTGAAGACGTAGCGCGGCTTGTACTTGGCGGCGATGAGGATGATCGGCGCGCGCACGGCGACGTTGACGATGTTCTGCGCCACCAGCGCCCACGCGCCAAAACCGGCGAGGCCAAAGCCAATAGCCGCGACCGCACCCGCGATCGCCGCGGCGAAATCGGCGCCAGCCAGTGGCAGCAAGTTTTCCCGCTTGATCAAGGAAGCGATCGGCAGCTCGAGAAATCCCATCATGAGCGGGATGATCGCGAGCGCCAGCATCACCGGCAGCAGGGCCGGCGTTTCGAAGAAGATCGACGCTGGCCAGGCGAGGGCCGCAAGCAAGAGGGAAAGACAAGCCGTGGCGCCGACAATGAGCCAATGCGCGCTGGACCAGGCGTCACTATCGAGTTCGCTGGTGCGGATGAGTGAGCGGCTGAGCCCCGCATCGCTCACCGCCAATGTCAGCGACACCGCCGCCATGGCGAGTGCGACGAGGCCGAATTCGCTCGGCTCCAACAAGCGCGCCATAAACGGCACTGTGAGAAAGCTCGCGCCGAGCTGAAAGATGCGCGCCGCCGAGAGCGCGCCCGCGCCAAAAGCCAATCGCCTGAGCGCCACCTTAAGCGCCCCGCATGAAGGGTGGTCGCGCCGCCGCACGCGGCTTTTGCGGCGTTTGTGTTTGCGGCGTGCGGCCTTGTAGGGAGAGCAGGTAGAGCGTGTAGCCGCAAATGATGCCGTAGAGCATGTTGCCCTCGATCATCCACATCGGCATCGTCGACATGTTCAGCGTCAAGAACATGAAGTGCGCGCCGATCAGCACTGGGCGGTGGTGGTGGCGGACGCGGAACGCCGCGCCCAGCATGGAGAGCCATAGGAACAGCACGCCGACGACGCCGACAATGCCAAACTCGAACAAGTAGTTCACCAGCGTGTTGTGGGCGTAGAGCGGGAAGATCTGGCTCCACGATTCCGGACCAAAGCCGATCACGTGTTGTAGCGGTCCGCCCAGCGTCCAGCCGTAAATATACATGCTCCAAATGCGCGGACGCCCCGACAGCAACCGCGTTTCATCGACGCTGTACTCATGCGGCGGTTTGATCAGGTTGACGTCGCCAGAGAAGAGAACGGCGACATCTTGGAAGCGAGACGCAAAGAGGAAAGCGGTAACGGCGAGCGCGAGGACAACCAAGACAGCCGCTAAACTGACGATAAACGGGCGGTCGCGCGCTGGGAAGCGGTGGAGCGACGAGAAGCCGAAATAGACCAAGAGCAGCGGCGCGATAGCCACCAACGTCGTGCGATAGTTCGCGAGCACGATGCCGCCGACGCAAGCGATGACGAGGCCGAACTTGGTGAGGCGGTTGAGCCGGTCGTTGAAGACGACAATGGTAAGGCATGTCGCCAGGATGACGGAGAACACGGCCTCGTGGTTAAAGCCGCCAATATAGCTGGCGGCGTTGGCGTCGGTCTCGGTCGCTTTGGCCACGCCGAGCACGAGCGACATGAGTTGCAGCAGCAAGACCGGGGCGAACGACCAGAGCAGCGCCGTCATGAACGAGCCGCCCTTGGCGCTTTGCAGTGCGTTGTAGACGCTGAGCGTCACGACGATGAGGAAGCCGTATTTCGTCACGACCGTGATGAGGCCGTTCCAAGGGCCATTATTGGCCAAGGCGCTGACGCAAGCGATGATGATTAGCACGTAGAAGGGGAGCATGAAGCGGAGTGCGAGGTGGCGCCAGTTGATGGTCAGCAGGCCAACGAGAAAGAGGGCGATCGAGCCGACAGCGTTCGCCGACATGCCCGCAACCAGCGGCCTGTAGGTGATCGCGTGCATGGATTGCATGGCCAGCCGCAACCACGATGCGCCGATCATGAACGCGGCGGCGCGGTTACGCATGCGCATCATCGCCAGGACGACAAACACCAAGCTCAGCCCGAGGACGGGATAGAGCGCCCACGCCGGCATCGACGGTGCAAAGAGGGCAAGTTCGTTGGAATTCATGGGCGGCTACTTTGTGTACACCACAATTCTAACGATCTCGGCGCCTGATGGTCGCGAAGGGTTAACGGCTTGCGCCGACACTGACCTCGCGGCGTGCGGACTTCTACAGGCCGTGGCGGGTTTGTCATCCGATTGCGCCGACGAGTTGCGCAGTTGCGCGCGCCGGGTGCGAACATGCTAGGCGGCGCGAGATTTGCGGCGCGCCATTGCCGATAGAGTTGGCCGACAAGGTTAATGCAATGACAGCGCCGCGCCGCGCCATTTTCCTGATCAACTCGCTCGCCGGCGGCGGCGCCGAGCGGGTGATGTGCACGCTGCTGCGTTATTCCGAACCGATGCGGGCGGAGTTCCAGATCACGCTGGCGCTCTTGGATCAGGAACCAGCGGCCTACGCGCCGCCCGACTGGGTTGAACTGCGGCAGCTGGACGGCCGGCGCTCGCTGCCGCGCAGCATCGCGGCAGTGGGAAAGCTCTATGCGGATTTGAAGCCGGACGTAACGCTCAGCTTCCTGAGCCGCGCCAATATCGCCAATATCTGGAACGCCAAGGGCGGGTGCGTGATCAGCGAGCGCTCGAACACGTCGGCGCATCTGCCTGGGTTGCGCGCTGCGCCGGCGCGCGCGCTGGTGCGGCTTGCCTATCCGCGTGCTGATAAGGTGATCGCGGTGTCGCAAGGCGTCGCTGACGATTTGGTGCAGAATTTCGGCTTAGCGCGCGAGAAGCTCGCGACCATCGCCAACCCGATCGACGCCGCCGCCATTGCGCAACGCGCCGCTGAGGCGCCGACGATTGATACCGAGAATGATTATCTCCTCGCGGTTGGCCGGTTGGTGCGGTCGAAGAATTTTGAACTTCTGATCCGCGCCTATGCGGCGTCGGAGCTTGCGCAGCGTCTCGTGATTTTGGGTGAGGGCCCTGAGCGCGTGAATCTGGAAGGCTTGATTGCAGAGCTCGGTCTCGCAGACCGCGTCTCGATGCCCGGTTTTGCTGCTAATCCTTATCCCATCATGGCGCGCGCGGCGCTATTCGTGCTCTCGTCGAATGACGAGGGGTTTCCGAATGCGTTGGTGGAAGCGATGACGCTAGGCGTGCCGGTGGTCGCGACCAATTGCGCTTCGGGGCCATCCGAAATTTTGGCGGAGAGCGCGCGCGAGACTGTGAGCGGCCTTGCGCTGGCTCAACACGGCGTGCTGACGCCGACGGATGATGTGGCTTCCATGGCGGAAGCACTGCGTCTGATGTCCGATCTCGAACGCCGGCGCGACTACGGCGCTCGCGCGGAGGCGCGTGCGCGCACCTACAGCCCTGAAGCCGCGGCCGAGCGTTACTGGCGCGTCTTGCGCGAGGCGATGGCATGACGAGTCCGCTCCGCATCGCGCTGATTGGCGGCTTTGGCGGCGGCAATTTCGGCAACGACGCGTCGTTGAAAACGGCGCTCGGCCGCATCGCAGCGAAACTGCCGGACGCGCAAGTTGCCGTCATCGGCGTGAACGCGAAGGCGGTCACGGAACGGTTCGGCGTGCCTGCCTTTAGGATTACACGGCGCCCATTGGGCGCGATGCGCTTCTTCGATCAATTGTTGTTGCGCCTGCCGAGCAGCCTATTGAACTGGGCTTTAGCGGTCTGGTTCATTCGCTCGTTCGACGTTCTGTTGTTTCCCGGAACCGGCATCTTCGACGACTATCGCACCGGGCCGATGGGTTTTCCGGCGCAGGTGTTTCGCTGGTCGGTTGCAGCAAAGCTCTCCGGCGTGCGCGTGATTTTTCAAAGTGTGGGTGCAGGGCCGATCATCAATCCGCTGAGCCGCCTTTTATTGAAGACGGCGGCGCGGTGCGCGGTTGCACGCTCCTATCGTGACGCTGACTCGAAGGCGTTCATGCAGAGCATAGGCGTGGACGAGCGCAACAGCCCGGTGGCGCCAGATATCGTGTTTGCGTTACCGACACCGGCCCGGCGCCAACGCGCAGAGGGCGATCCAATCACAATTGGTGTCGGCGTCATGGCCTATCGTGGTTGGCGCATCGATGAGCGGCTGGGCGACGATTATCTTGAGAAGCTGGCGCGCTTCATACGTTACGTCGAAGGACGCGGTTGCCGAGTGCGGCTGATCGTTGGCGAGAGATCCGACAAACGTGCGGTCGTCCGCGTGAACGCCCTCTTGGCAGACGAGGTCGACCGTGGCGGGGCGCAGAACAACTTTACGGACGTCATGGATGAAGCGGCGGGCGCCGATGTCGTGCTCGCTTCCCGCTTTCACGTCCTTATCGCGGGGCTGAAGCTTGGCCGGCCGTGCATTTCGCTCAGTTATGGCCCCAAGCACGCGCAGTTGATGGCTGCGGCGGGCATTGGTGCGTTCGCCCAGGACGCTGACCGGTTCGATTATGATCTGCTCGTTCGCCACTTCGAAACCATCGCCGCTGACTTGTCGCGCTACGAAAGCATCGTGCGCGAACGCGTTGGGCTGATGCAGACGCGTCTCTCGGAGGTGGAAGGCGAGCTGTTCGCGCAGATTGCGACGACTAAACGCCGGGCCTGATGGCGTCGGCGGGCCAGGTCTTTGGCCGCTGCATGCCGCTGTAGCGCTTGATGTAAATGTGCTCGGGCCAAAACAGCAGGGCGCCAATATAGTCTGCAAAGCTTGGCGCGAGCCCGCGCGCGCGCAGGTTTTCGCGATCGCGCCTGGCCAAGTGAGGCTTGGTCACGCTCCAAAACAGCAGACGGCGATAGATCACGCGCAGATGGGTTTTGCGGACGCGTTCGCGTTCGCTGTTGGAAAGGGCCAGCGGGCCGTAAATCTCGGCGTAGTAGAGATGCTCCCAGATGATCGTCATGATCCGTGCGTCGAGCGTGGAGCGGCGGTTGCCGGGATGATTGGTGGTGTCGCCAATCACCTCGTGCAGATGAATGTAACGTCCGCCCTGGGCGAGGACACGTAGCATCATGTCAGTGTCGGCGCTGTTGACGGCGGTGTTGTAGTAGGGAACGCCGGGGCGGCGCGTGTCGGTGCGCGTGAGAATGTGCATCATCGGGATGCGCGCGTAGTCGGAAAACCAGCGGGCGATGGCGGCGTGCGCCTCGAAGACGGTGGCTTCCGGTGGAAATTGGTGCGGCTGCTTGATGCCGTTCACGCGCTCGATGCCGCCGACCATGATGACGTTCGGCGTTGCTTCGGCTGCGGCGACCATGTTCTCGATCGCGTCGGGCGGGATGCCGTCGTCGGCGCAGAGCAGGCGCATGTATTTCGCCTCCGCCGGCACGAGGTCAACGGCGAGGTTGAAGTTCTCGACTTGAGGCACGGTTTCAGCGTTGCGCTTAACGATGATGTTGGCGCCGTTGGCGATCGCCTTGGCGATGATGGCGTCGGTGCCGTCTGTGCTGGCGTTGTCGACGATCACGTGCAGGATCGGGCGGTAGGTCTGAGAGAGCACAGTCTGGATCGCGTTCTCGATGAATTGCGCGCCGTTATAAACGGGTGTGTAAATGGCAACGAGGGGCTTGTCGCTCATGGCAGCGCCCTCCGCGCTTTAAGCAGCAATGCATAGAGGATGAGACCCGCGACGCAGATGTGCGAGCCCAGCACATAGAAAGCGGGGCCGAATTGGCCTTCGCCCATGCGCACGCCGTAGAAGACAATAGGCGCCGCGAGCACGTAAGCGATGGCAAGCGCAACGCGCTCACGCTTGGCGCCGGTCTGCAACTCGCGCCATAGCCATGCCGCAGGCAGCAGCGCCAGCGCGAAATAGTGCGTCCATGCGAGCGTCGAGGCGAGAAGCGCGAGGATCAGCGCGAGCATGATTTCGCCTTCGAAGCGGGTGTTGTCGGCGCGGAGATTGGTCCAAGGTCGCGTCGACCACACGAATGCAGCGAGCAGCGCGGCGTAGATCGCATAGAGCGCGATTTTGAAACCAGCGCTGAGGGGTTGGACGTCGAAATCCCAATACGCGCCGGGGCCACGCTCGGCGCGGGCGAGGGAGGCGGCGATGGATTGGTTGTTGAACGCCGGCAGCGGTTGGCCGGAGTATGGCGCGATCGCAGTCTGGTGCCAGTAAACGTGCGCATCCCAGCCGAAAATGGCCAGCGAGAGCAGCGCGGCGCTGAGAACGACGATGCCGCCGCCGATGGCGATGCGGAAACGTCCGCGGAGAAACGCGAACACACCGAGCAGCAGCAATGGCGGCTTGAGCAACGCTGCTGCGGCGAAGAGTGCGCCGGCGCGCAAGTCCTGGCCGTTGCGGATGGCGGCGATGCCGAGCACGAGCGGCAGGAGCAGCAAGTGCGTCGTGTTGCCTTCGCGGAACGAATAGATCAGCGGGCCGTATGCGGCGATCAGGAAGAGGCTGAATATCTTCGTGCGGAAGCTGAAGCCGTAGAGCTCGGCCGCTTTCCACCATGCGTACAACACCGCGGCGAGCCCGAGCGCGAAGAAAACGTAAGCCGCCACGTCCGCGTCGAGCAGGCCGAACGGCGCGAAAAGGTAGGCGATGATCGGCAGATTGACGAAGCCGAACACCTCGCGTCCGTAGTGCTGCGATAGACCTTCCCAGCCGGAGTGCACGCCGCGCCCCGCGCCCCAATAGGCGCGTGTGAAATCCTGGAACGGGTCCGGCGGCACGCTGAACATGAAAACGAACGCGGCGATCAGAACGGAAAGGCCGATCGCGGCAGCCCAGATCACTCGCTCGCTCGCGCCGCGCTTGAACAGGAACCAGAGCACAGTGAGGCCGGCGATGACGCTGGCGTAGTAGACCGGGTTAGCGAGTAGGCCGCTGCCGCGTAGGGTTTGAAGCAGCTCGCTCATGGCGTCAGCACGAAATGCCGCCGTCCACCAGGATCACTTGTCCGGTGATGGAGGCGGCTTTGTCGCTCAAGAGAAAGCGCACGAGTTCGAACACGTCTTGCTCCGTCGCAAGGCGGCCTAGCGGCGTGCGGTTGACGATTTGCATCATTTGCGGCGGCGTCAGCGTCGAAGACATTTCGGTCGCGACGTAGCCGGGCGACACGCTGTTCACGGTGATCTGACGGCGGCCGAGTTCGCGGGCGAGTGCGCGCGTCAAACCATCCATGCCGGCTTTCGATGCGGAGTAGGCGGACATGCCGTTATAGCCGCGGGCGCCGATGATCGAGCTGATATTGATGATGCGGCCGCCGTCTTCGCGCTTCAGCAGATAGGGCGAGCAGGCACGGGCCATCTGGATGGCGCCAATCAAATTGATCTGGATCAGCTTTTCGCTCTCGATGTTCGGAAACGAGGCGAGGATGCCGGTGCGCGCGACGCCGGCATTGTTGACGAGACCATAAATGCCATCCTCGCCGGCCCATTCGCCGGCCGCTTTGACGAAGGCGTCGACCTGGTCGGCCTCTCCCACTTGCGCCGATTGCCAGAAGAAGTCGTCGCCGCCGAGGTCGGAGAGCTTGTCGATCGCGGCGGACTTGGAGCGGCTGCAGGTGGAGACACGATAACCGTCGGCCAACAGGCCCTCGATCATCGCGGCGCCGAGGCCGCGGCTGCCGCCAGTGACGATGACGTGCCGACGTCCGCTCATGACGTACCCTTTTTGCCGGACTCGCGTATGCTGATCTGATCGACGATCTTGACCACGCGCGGCACTTGATAAGACGCTAACCCTTCGCGGCATGCGGCGAGAACCCGCGCACGCGCTTCGGCGTGATCCTGATCCGGCGCAAACACGATTTCTGCGCCGACGAGCGCGCCCGCGACCGGGTTCGGCACGCCGAACACCCGCGCTTCCAGCACGCCGTGTTGTTTCAGCAGGAACGTCTCCACCATAAGCGGATAAACCTTAGAACCGCCGACATTGATGGTGCTGTCCTGGCGCCCGAGGATGCGCACGCGGTCGTCCACGATCTCGCAACGATCCGCGGTGGAGAGCCAGCCGTCATTGAGCAGAGGCTGCGCTTCTTGATCCAGATAGCCGCCCATCAGATTGGCGGACTTAATCTGAAGCAGGTCGTCCACGATGCGTAGCGCCACGCCTTGCGGCGGCGTGTCGAGCCAGGCTTTCGGGAAGCCTTCGCGTCCGTCATGCACCGCGAACACCACGCCGGCCTCGGTGGAGGCGTACATGTGCGTGATGCGCGCGGTGGGGAAGGCGGCTTTGAGGCGATCCAGTGTCGCCTGATCGGCCGCTTCGCCACCCAAGGTGATTTGCTTCAGCGCCAACTCTGCCGGGCGCGCGACCATCATGAAGGAGCGCCAGAAGGTCGGCGTGCCGCTGATCTGGGTGACGGCGTTGTCGCGCGCGGCTGCGTAGAAGCCGCCTGGCGTACGCTGCTCGGGCGCCACGATCAGGCCATGCGTGGCGACGGCGGTTAGCTGCACTTGCAGGCCAGCGAAGCCGGTGGGCTGATAAGTCAGCAGCCACTTGCTCTCGGTCTGCGAGAACTTAGCGCTCGTACGCGCGCGGCTCATCAAGGCGTCCAGCGTGTGGGCGGCGATTTTTGGTTTGCCGGTGGTTCCGGAGGTCATCATGTAAATGCGCCGCGAGGGGGCGGGCGCTTCAACGGCAATAAATGTATCGGTTTCGCCGATGCGCGCTTGCACGTCATACTGCGCCGCGATCTCGTCGATCGTCGTCGCCGGCAAATTGGTGTGGGCAATGAAGAGATCGGCGCCCGTCGCATCCGCCGCGCCTATGGCGCGCAGGATATCGATTGGATCGTCGCTCACCACCATCGCCCGCGTCACGCCGCGTGCATTGAAGGTGGCGGCGAGCTCGTTGACGCGCGCATGCACGTCGCTGCGGCTCAAGCAATTGGCCCCGCGCGCAACTAGGGCTGCGCCGGCATTCACATGGAGGGCCAGACCGCGTTCGTTCATTTGACGTAGAGCTTCGCCATTTCACCGGCGGTGCGGAAGTCGATGAAGCCGTCTTGGAACGGGTCGAAGCCAACGCGCTCTTCCATCTCGCGCACTAACATGGCGAGATCGAGCGAGTCGATCGGCAGTTCGCCGCCGAGCAATTCGGTGTCAGCGGTCACAGTCGGCGCTGGCAAGCCCTTATCGCTCATGATTTGTGTGATCGCTTTGCTGATCTCCGCTAGGATTTGGTCTTCAGTCATTGCGCGTGCGCTCCAGTCTCAGTCGGTTGCGCGGCTGGTTCGCATTGAGCGCCTGGGCCGCGAAAAGCGTTAATGTCTGCCGCGAGTCGTTCCGAACGAAGCCTGCGGCCCTCAGCGTTTACGTGAAAGACGGTGTCGAAGAAAAAGGATTCGTCGTAAACGTAGTCGGCAGGTGCAGCGGGCACGGTGAGCCCGGCTTCGGTCAGCAGTCGGTGCACATTGTCGATGCCGGGCCGGTGCTGATCGTAGAAGGTGCGGAGAAGTGGCGTGTAGGACACCATCACCCGCACGCCGCGTGTCTCCATGCTGGCGCTGAAGTCGCGCAACAGGCTGACAATGTCGGGATCGACCGGCGTGGCCGGATCGATGCCTTGCTCGCGTCCATACGGCCAGTCGACGCCGAGATGGCTGACGAGGTCGCCTTCGGCGTTGAAGCCGCTCAGCGTTTCGATCTCCATCGTCAGTTCTTCGAGCGTCGCCGGCTCATCTTCATCGCTCGACACTGCGTCGCGCAGACCGAAGGCGACGCCGCGGATGAGGCGCAGCAGCTTTTCCTGGGCGACGTAGGGCATCGCGCCCAAAACAGCGAGCTGTTGGCGCATGCTCAGGTACGCGAACGCTTGCGGATTGGCTTTGACGATCAACAGCAGGTTAGAGGCTGTGCCATCCACTGGCTTAAAGAAGCTGTCATACTCAAGCGCGATGACGACCGTATCGCCGCGTCGCAGTGAAGGGCGCACTTCTTCGAGCATGTAACGCACGCCAAAATAGCCGTTCATGCCCATGTTCACGACCGGGCAGCCGGTCTCGGCTTGCATCTGCAATGTATCGATGCCGAAGGCGAGATTGGAGCCGCCGACGAGCACGATCTTAGGGCCGTCGAAAGAATCCAAGCGTTCGTGTTTCAGGAGCGTGGCTTCAGCGTAGTCGTTGCCCTCCGGAATGAACGCGACGATGGCGAAAACCACAGCAGCGCAGAGTACGACGACGGCGAGCGCTTTGGCGCCCAGGCGTAGCGCGTTGAGGAGCCGGCGGCTCGGTTCGGTGGGCGGGGATGCAGGGGCGCTCATATCAGAACCGGAAATAGATGAATTGCTGGCCCGCGCCGTAGAAGGCGCCGAGCAGGACAACGGCGAGCGCGCACGCATTGATCATCGCCCAGCGCACAGGGCCGGATGGGACGACTGCCGGCCGCTTTGCTGTCGCCGCGCGGCCTTGCATCAAATCGGCCGTCATCACCACCGCGATGCCAAGCGCTGAGAGAACAAGGCCGTCGGCGCCACGCGCGACGAAGGCGCGGACTGCATCGACAGCATCGCCCCAACCGGTGTGCAGGTGCGTGTATATGTAAGCCGCATCACCAATGCTTTCGGCGCGGAAGAGCACGTAGGCCAAGCAGACCAGCAGGAATGTCACTCCGATCTTGAGGCCCCGATAGAAGGTGGGCGCCTTGTCGAGTTTGATCTGGCGCGCGAATTGGTTCCAAGGCTTCTGCAAGAGCAGCGAGACGACGATATAGAGGCCGTGCAGCGCGCCCCACGCGACGAACGTCCAGGCCGCGCCATGCCACAGGCCGCTCACCAGAAAGGTGAGAAAGAGGCCGAACAGCGTCATCGTGAAGAATTTGAGCTTCAGGAATTTCTGGCGCGTCAGTGGCGTGTAGACGTAGTCCGTCAGCCACGTCGTCAGCGATATATGCCAGCGGCGCCAGAAATCTTGGATCGAGACGGCGAAGTAGGGGCGGTTGAAGTTCGGCAGCAATTTGTAGCCGAGGATCAGCGCGCAGCCGAGGGCGATGTCGGTGTAGCCTGAAAAGTCGCAATAGATCTGGAAGGCATAGAGGACCGTGGCGATCGAGAGCGTTATGCCATCGACCGCTTGCGGATTGGCGTAGATGTCATTGACGAATGGCGCGATGCGGTCGGCAACGACGGCCTTCTTGAATACGCCCCACAGGATGAGTTGCGCGCCAGCGGCAATGCGTGCGGCATCAAAGGCGTGCTCGACATGCAATTGAGGCAGCAGGTTCTTGCTGCGCTCGATCGGGCCGGAGACGAATTTTGGGAAGAAGGTGACGAAGAGCGCAAATGCCCCGACATCGCGCTCGGCCTTTCCGCCGCGCATGACGTCGATCAGATAGCCGATCAGCAGGAAGGTGTAGAACGAGACGCCGAGCGGCAGCAGCAGGTTCACTTCCGGCACAGCGTAAGGAAGTCCTAGCGAGCCGGCGATAGCGCGTGCGCTTTCGTTGAAGAAGTCAGCGTATTTGAAGGTGAAGAGGTTGGCGACGAGCAGAACAATGCCGAACGCCATCACGCGCTGCTTGGCCGGCTTTTCCGTCTCGCGGTCGATGCCGATGCCCGCGACGTAGGCAACCGCTGCTGCCGCGAGCACCTGGACAAGGTAAACGATGCCGCCCGCGGCGCAGAAATAGGCGCTCGCCGCCAACAGCCAGTGCTGGCGAAAGCGGCCCGGAATGAGAAAGTAAACCACCGCGACGATCGCGAAGAACGCGGCGAAGTGGGTCGAAATGAACGGCATCACTCTCCCCGCACTTATCTCTAAGCGTGTCACACCCGCGCTGCGCGCAAAATTCTAGCGCTCGGCGAAGGTCCCAAACTATTGAGAACGACGCTGCAACACTCACGCCTCGCGGCCATGACGTATGCAAGCCGTAGTGCAATCTTAAAGCGCTCGCACACTGGCTGGCAATGCGACGCATCGCTATGGTGCGCGCTACTCGAGGAGGGCGTTTGGTGAATCGCGGCTGGCGACATGGGTTCGCGCGCATCGGCGCGCCTGCGCCGCTTGCGGCGCTGCTTGTGTTGCTGTTTGCGCTGTTCGGCGCGAGCTACGGCTATTTCCTGCAGAATGAGTATAGCTACAACGTCGTCTGTCGCGCCGGGCTCGCGGCCAACATCGTTCAGCATGGCCGTGTGGATATCGATGCGTTCGAACACCTGACCGAAGACAAAGCTGTGCGCGACGGCGTTTACTATTGCGACAAGGCGCCGGGCATGAGCTTCCTCGCCTTGCCGGCCGCGTTCGTGTTCACACAATTCATCCCCATCGATCGCGAGGCGGCGGACGCGGACGGGCGGACCTGGCCGCTCTTTCTTTATCTGCTGACGCTGACGACGTCGGTGTTCTGGACGGCTCTGGCCGCCGTTGTACTCTTCGCTTACCTCAACGCCCGCACCGGCAGCCCGCGTGCGGCTTTGATCGGCGCGCTCGCCTTCGGGCTCGGGACCCCGATCTGGGGCTGGGCGACGTCGTATTTCAGTCATGCGGCGGCGGGCGCGTTTTTGCTGATGGCGTTCGTGGCGCTCGACACCGCCGCGCGGCGGATCGGAACGGAAAAGCCGCGTCTGTGGCTGGCGATCGCGGGTGGCCTGGCGCTGGGGACCGCCGTGTCGGTCGAATATACTTCGGCCATTCCCGCAGCAATCATTGGCGCGGTGGTTGGCTTCAGCCATCTTTCGCGCGAGCGCTTGGTCGCGCTGGTTCAGCTCTTTGCGGTGGCGTTGGCGGCGGCGGTAGTTGCGATCCTGCCCACGCTCGCTTACCACAACGCCGCCTTCGGCTCGCCCTTCACCACCGGCTATGGGTTCGCCGCTGTCTATGAAGAGACGCGTGCGGGGTTCTTTGGCGTGCGCCTGCCCGATGTGAGCCTGGTTGGCGAACTGTTGTTCGGCACGCGGCGCGGGCTCTTTTGGTACGCGCCCGTCGTGGCGGCGGCGATCTATGGAGCGTTCATCGCGTGGCGTAAGCCGGATGCGCGACCGGCCTTGTTGGTCTCGGGCCTCATCCTTGTGGCGTTTCTGTTCATCAATGCCGGCTTTGCCTATTGGCTCGGCGGTGCTTCGACAGGACCGCGCTATCTGACGCCCGCGCTGGGCTTTGCCGGCTTGGCGTTGGGCGTGAGCTGGCCGTCGCTCGGACCGGGGGCGCGGCGCATAGTGCTCGGCCTGTTGGTCCTCAGCGTCTTCATTAACCTCGCGGCCGTCGCGGGGAACATGACAGTCGACGAGACTATTGCGCACCCATTGCTCGATAGTGTGCTGCCGAGTTTCTTTGCCGGCGAACTGCACCAGACCATGCTCTACAAAGCGCTGAAGCTGGACGGGCTCGTGACGCTGCTGCCCTTGTTGCTGATCTGGGCAGGCTTGGGCTGGCTGATTTGGCGCGGGATCCGTCGACTGGAAGCGGGCGGACCTGTATCGGCATAATAAATGCGTCCATGATGCGACTCGGACCCAAGGCCTGACTGCGAATGGCGTGTTACCCGGTAATCATGTGCGGCGGCTTGGGCGTGCGCCTGTGGCCCGCATCGCGCCCGGCGCGCCCGAAGCAGTTCATTCCGCTGATCGGTGAGCGATCGCTGTTTCAGGAGACGGCGCTGCGTGTCGCCGGCATCGCTGGCGCCCGCGAGTTGGTGATTGTCGCCGGCGCTGCGCATGCGGATATCATTCGCGCGCAACTCGCCGACATTGGCGTTAACGCAACCATTCTTCTCGAACCCGAAGCGCGCGACTCCGGCGCTGCGATCGCCGCAGCAAGTGCGTGGATCGTCGCGCGCGATGCGGAGGGCGTCGCGCTCATCGTCGCCTCCGACCATCACGTGCCAGACGCCGCCGCCTTCCGCACCGCCGCTGCGACCGCGGTGGAAGCCTCGCAAGCCGGCTACATCGTCACTATGGGCGTCACGCCGAGTGGGCCGAACACTGCTTACGGTTATATCGCGCCGGGCGATGCAGTCGGCGGCGCGCGCAAGGTAGCCGCTTTCGTGGAGAAACCGGACGCTGCGACGGCCGAGACCTACATCGCTAAAGGCTATCTTTGGAACAGCGGCAATTTCGTCGCCCGCGCCTCGGTCTTGCTCGATGAATTGGATCGCCATGCGCCGGAGATCGCCGCCGCTGCGCGGCGCGCAGTTGCTGAGGCGAACGAGAATGACGGCGTTGTGCTGCTGACCGGCGCTTTTCGCTCTGCGCCGAAAATCTCGATTGATTATGCGGTGATGGAAAAAACTGAGCACGCTGCCGTTCTGCCGGTCAGCTTTGCCTGGACTGATCTCGGCGCTTGGGATGCGGTGTGGAGTGCGCGCGAGAAGGATGGGCGGGGCAACGCCGAGCGCGGCGAAGTTACGTTGCAGGATGCGGAGAATGTTCTGGTCAGCGCGGCGCCGGGGGTGCGCGTTGTGGCGATTGGCGTGAGCGATGTGGCGATCGTCGCCGAAGCTGGCCAAGTGTTGGTTTGCGACCTCGCATCTAGCCAAAGCGTAAAAACCGTCGTCGATGCACTGAAAGCAAAAGGCGAGGACGTCGCGCCGGCGCCGTTTGAGGATTTGGCTGGCGCCGCGCGGTGGTTTGATCGCTGGCTTAGGCTCAGTGCGCTGCCGTTCTGGTGCAGCGTCGGGCTCGATCACGCGCGTGGCGGCTTCCATGAAGCGGTTTCGCTCGATGGCGCGCCGCTCGATTTGCCGCGCCGCATGCGCGTGCAGGCAAGGCAAGCGTATGTGTATGCGCAGGCGGGGCAAATGAACTGGCCGGGGCCGTGGCGGCAAGCGGCGCAGCATGGGCTCGATTATTTGGAGGCAGCGTACAAGCGTCCGGACGGGCTTTATCGCACGCTGGTCGCCGCCGACGGCGCCACGATCGATGAAACCGCGATGCTCTACGATCAGGCGTTCGTGCTGCTCGCGTTGGCGGCGCTGAAGCAAGCTGGCGCGAGCGGCCCTTGGGGGGCGCACGCGGAAACACTGCGCGGCGCGATCGAGCGTCATCGCCACGCGGATGGCGGCTTCCGTGAATCGCCGCCGCACCCGTTCCAAGCCAACGCGCACATGCATTTGTTCGAGGCGGCGCAAGCGTGGAGCGAAGCAGCTGGCGGCCCTGCATGGGGCGCGCTCGCGGATGAGATCGCGCAGCTGGCGCTGACCTGCTTTGTCGACGCTGAAGGCGGTTTTGTGCGTGAGTTCTTCGATGCGTCCTGGGCGCGCGCTACTGGCGACGAAGGACGCCATCTTGAGCCCGGTCATCAATTTGAGTGGGCCTGGCTGTTTGCGCGTGCGGGTCACGAGGCGGCGGCGCGGAAGCTGTTTGCGGCGGGCGTGCGCGGCATCGATCCCCGCCGAAACGCTGCCGTCGATGCGGTCTGGGACGATTTCTCTACGAAGGCGCCAACGGCGCGGCTTTGGGTTCAGACCGAGTATCTGAAGGCCGCTTTGATCCTGGGCCAGGAACAGCACGCGCTGGCCGCCGCCAAGACGTTTTGGCGCTATCTGCAAACGCCCGCGCCAGGGCTTTGGTACGACACGCTCAAGCCTGACAACACATTTGTGGATGAGCCTGCGAGCGCCAGTTCATTCTATCACATCATTACGGCGATCAGGGCGCTCGGCGCTATTTACAATTAACGCGCCGCTCGCCAACAAGGCGCCGCGCGCGTTTCTCTCCGCCCGCGCGTAAGGGCTCGCGTTTCGCCAGCTTGGCGTGACATAGACGGCGTTTGATCAAGGCGGCGGGCGATGCTGAACGAGGACGTGATGAGCGATGTGCCGATTGCCGCGCCTGCCGCTTTGCGGCCAGACGTTACGCACGGCTACGAGCTCACGCTCGTGATCCCGACGTTCAAGGAAGAGCCCAACATCCGCCCGCTGGTGGCGAAGCTCGACGCGGCGCTGAAGGGCGTGCGTTGGGAAGTGATCTTCGTTGACGACGATAGCAGCGACGGCACCGCCGATACGATCCGCGCTGTGGCGCAGGACGATCCGCGCGTGCGAGTGCTGCAACGTATCGGACGGCGCGGGCTTTCGAGCGCGTGTATCGAGGGCGTGCTGGCGTCGTCATCTGAATTCGTCGCTGTTATGGACGCGGACCTGCAACATGACGAAGCGATCCTGCCGGCCATGCTCGAGCAAGTGCGCTCTGGCGCGGCCGACATTTCGGTGGGCACCCGTTACGCGGGCGGCGGCTCGGTGGGCGAGTGGGATGAATCCCGCGCCAAAATGAGCCGGCTCGCGACTTGGCTCAGCCACAAGGTGACGGGCGTCGAACTCTCCGACCCGATGAGCGGCTTTTTCCTCCTGCGCCGGGACGCGTTTAACGCAGTGGTGCGCGATCTCTCCGGGCTCGGCTTCAAAATCTTGCTCGACATTCTGGCCAGCAACAAAGGCACGATGCGCGTTGGCGAGCAGCCCTACCAGTTCCGCTTCCGCGTCGCTGGCGAGAGCAAGCTCGACACACAGGCGCTTTGGGACTTCTTCCTGCTCTTGGTGGATAAGCGCTTCGGCAAGTATGTGCCGGCGCGGTTCGTCTCGTTCGCCATGATCGGCGGGGCAGGCGTTGTCGTGCACTTTGCGGTGGTGACGGCGTTGTTCCAGGGCATGGGCCGGAACTTCGCGCTGAGCCAAGCGATCGCCACCACGGTCGCGATGGTGTTCAACTACACGCTCAACAACGTGCTCACTTATCGCGACCGCCGCCGCAAGGGTTGGGGCTGGCTGGTCGGCCTGTTCACGTTCGTTGCGATCTGCTCGATCGGCGGCGCGGCGAACGTCGGTGTCGCCAATTATCTCTTCGTGCAGGAAACGAACTGGGTGCTCTCGGCGCTCGCCGGCATCTTGCTGGGCGCCGTTTGGAACTACGCAGTCAGCTCCGTTTACACGTGGCGCAAATAGGCGCCGCGATGAGCACCCGCGTATCCGCGTTCGTTGATCAACGGCCCTGGTACGCGGTCCTCGCGATCATCGTCGTCGCGGCGGCGCTGCGGCTCTGGAATCTCGATGGCCCGTCGCTGTGGACGGACGAGCTTGCCTCGGTCGCGTTCGCGCGCGCGCCGTTCCACCTCTTGTGGAGCGACTGGATGGTCTACGAGACCAATCCGCCGCTTTATTATTCGCTGCTCGGCGGCTGGATCAGCGTGTTCGGCGAGAGCGAGTTTGCGGTGCGCGGCATGTCCGTCGTGCTGGGGCTTGCCGCAATCGCCGCGATATTTCTGTTCGCCCGCGCTTTGCATTCGACGCAAGCGGGCGTGCTGGCGGCGCTGTTTTGCGCGCTTTCGGCGGAACAGCTTGGTTACAGCCAGGAGACGCGCGGTTACATGCTGGGCTTTCTGGCCGCGACATTGGCGGCGCTGTCACTTCTACGCATCGCGCATGCTTGGCGAGAAGGGGCGGCGCCCGCGCGCCAGCTTTTGCCCTGGTATGCGCTTTATGCCGGTACGAGCGCGGTCGCGGTTTACACGCACACGACGTTTTTCATTCTGCCAGTGCTGTCTAACGTCTTCATCGCGTGGCTCTGGATTTTCCGCACACCGCGTCGTTTGAACGACGCGCTCGGCTGGGTCGGCGCGAACCTCGTGTTTGCGGCGCTCTATGCGTGGTGGATCACCATCACGCTTCGCCAAATACAAACCGGCGCCGAGACCGCAGCGTGGATACCTACGCCGACCTTGCGAGACACGGTCGCGATTGTGTCGCACGTCGTCGCCACGCGCAGCTTTGAGATTTTCAATCTGCCGTTCGCAGCCGCGTTCGGTGCGGTGATGGCATGGGGCTGGTGGAAGTTGCCGCTTGAGCGGCGCGTTCTTGCTTTGGTGTTTGCGGTCGGCGTTCCGTTTATCTTGCTCGCTGTTAGTTTTGTTCGCCCGATCTTTCTCGAGCGGACGCTGTTTTGGGTTCAGTTCATCTATCTTGCCTGCCTTGCGGTCGGGGTCGCGACGTTGCCATGGGCGCGCTGGCGACCGGTATTGGTTGCGGCGATCGCGCTGGTGCTTATTGCGGATTCAATGAACTGGTCGCGCGTGGCGCACCGCGAGCAATGGCGCGAAATCGCGACCATCCTTCACGATAACGCGCAGCCCGGCGATGCAGTGCTTATTTCCAGCGCCACCGGCGCGGTGGTCTTCAGCTATTATTGCCGTCACCTCGGCTGCGAGGACGTGCCGGTGCTGGCGCAGGCGACCGAGCGCGGTAAGCGCGGCTTGGGGGAGTTCTTCGCTGGGCCCGAGCTCTCTGTGGGTAACGTGGCTGAGGGCGTCGGCGGCTATCGACGCATCTGGACAGTGGCGCGGACGGAGGATGATCCGGCGCCGTTGCTTGAAGCCGTGGCGACCCCGGAAAGAGAGTGGCTCAACGACGAAACGGGTCGCATGCGTTTCACGCTCTGGCGTGTCGGCGCCGAATGATCGGATTCCCCTTTTGGGAGAAATCCAAATTCGATTTTCGCGTTTGCGTTTAGCTCAGCGCGTCGATGGCCGCGCCGATGATGCCGAAGATGCCGGCCCATAAAAATAAGCTCGCGGCGATCGCTAGGATCAAAGTCCAGATAAAGGGCCAGCGGCGTACGCGCTGCCGCGCGCGACCGCGCGGTCTGATGACCTTCGTCTCAGGCGGTACGACCTGCGGCTTGGGCGCCATAAGGTTCAAAATAGCCCTCAGAACGCGTCTTGATAATGACGCGGCTCAGTTGCGACTGTGATCCGAAACTCACTGCTAAAGCATTGATCGGCCGAGCTAATCGGTTTCGACTAGTTAACTTTCCGACAATCGATCATGTGGTTAATGCACCCGATACCACATGAGTTCCGTTCCGCGGCGTCATCACAAGTCGATTTTTCGGACGCTAGCGCGAGCGGCGAAAACCTCGCTTCGTCGATGAGATCGCAGGCTGACTACGCGCCGTTGAGCTACCGACCGCGAGCATGAATGCGGGCGCCAGTGCGCGGTGCTGAGGCTCGTCGTGCATTATTGCGCATGTGCAGCAATCAGCGCCTGTGCGCCGAAACGAGACATGCTATGGAATACGCGATTGGCCGTGGAATTGCTTAGTTTTTTGGCCGCCAGCAGCTGGATCTCGCGGTTTAGGATAACGCAATGAACGTCATCGCTATCCGCCAGCGGACGGAAGAGGCCTTCCAGCCGCCGGAAGACAACGGCGAATTGGGGCTGATCAGCCTCAAGTGGATTTTTTCGTTCCTGCTTCGGCGCTGGATGCTGATCGGGGCGGTGGCCTTTGTCGTGGCCGTCATTTGCTTCGCCAATTTTGCGTTCCAGCCCTCACGCTACACCGCTACTGCGCTCATCATGCTGACGAGCGGGCAGGACGGCGTGCTGACGCCAGACCAGACCTTTGTCGGCGAAGGGCCCGCAAACCAGAGTCTGGACAACCAACTCGAAATTCTCCGCTCGCCCCTGCTGGCGGGACGTCTCGTCGATGACCTTCGGCTCATGGAAGACCCGGAGTGGAATGGCTCGCTGCCTCGTGGCGATGGCGAAATGACACGCCAAGCCGAAGTGCCCCAAACCGAAGCGCAACGCTTGGCGGTACGCCAAGGCGTGGTGAATGGAGTGGTCGGATCTTTGGATGTGCGCCGCCGCGGTTTGACTTACGCCGCTGAAGTGCGTGTCACGTCGCAAAGCCCAGAGCGCGCCGCGCAGATGGCTAATCGCCTGGTCGAGCTCTTCCAGATCTACCAGGTCGAAGCGCGCCTGCGCAGCGCCGAGCGCGCCAACGATTGGCTCTCGCAGCGCGTTAACGAACTCCGCGCCGACGTACAGCGTAAGGAAGAAATCGCTGAGCGTTACCGCGTTGAGACGGGCCTTATTTCGTCGCAAGGTACGTTGCTGACTGAACAGCAAACCACCGACCTGCAAGGGCAAGTGCTTAACGCGCGCGCCGATCTGGCTGAAAAAGAAGCTCGCCATCTGCAAGTGCAGTCGATGCTCGGCGGCGGCCAGTCTATCGACGCGATCGCGGCCGTGCTGAACTCCACAGTGCTGAACCAATTGCGCGCACAGGAATCTGAAATCGCGCGCCGTCAGGCCGATTATGAGAGCCGTTACGGCGATCAGCATCCGCTCGTCATCAACGTGCGCGCAGAGCGCGCGGACAACCGGGTTCAAGTTAACGCGGAAATCCGGCGCGGCATCAGCGCGTTGGGTACGGAAGTGCAGGTTGCACGCGCGCGCCTCGCGATGATCGAGACCAACATGTCGGCGGTACGCGGCGAACTCGCTGGCAACAATGAAGAGATGGTCCAGCTGCGTGAGTATGAGCGCGAGGCCGCAGCGGCGCGCGCCGTGTATGAAGCGTTCCTGCAGCGCTTCCACGAAATCGCCGACCAAGGCACGATGCGCACGGCGCCGGCTGAGGTGATCTCGGCGGCCGGAGTGCCCACAAACCGCTCTTCTCCAAGGCTTTCCATCGCTTTCGTGCTTTCTGTTGCGCTGGGCTTTGGTGTTGGTCTGGCGGCAGGTTTCCTGGCTGAAGCGCTCGACGAAGGCTTCGGCGATGGCGATGAAGTTGAGCGGAAGATTGGCGTCCCGGCGCTCGCCATGGTGCCGAAGCTGCGCCGCAGCGAGCTGCGTCAGCTTCCCGTAGCATCGCAGCATCCGGCGGCTTACCTACTCGAGCGGCAGGTCTCGGCGTTTACCGAAGCGTGCCGCGTTCTGCGCACAGCGATCCTATTCGCGGCTGGCCAGCCCAAGACGCAAGTCGTCGCCATCACATCAGCGTTGCCGAACGAGGGCAAGACGACGATGTCGCTCTGTCTCGCGCGCGTTGCGGCGCTCTCCGGGCAGCGCGTCTTGTTGGTCGATTGCGACCTGCGTCGCCGCTCGGTGAAGGACGTGCTCGATTTCGAACCGCCCGTCGGCTTGTTGCAGGTGTTGGCCGGCGAAGTGAACTGGCGCCAAGCGACGTATCTCGATGACGCAAGCGGCATGCACGTGCTGCCGCTCAGCGATTCTGGCTTCACCCCCAAGGATGTCTTCGGTGGCGAAGACATGGATCGTTTGCTGGGCGAGCTGCGCAACGCCTTCGATCTGGTGATCCTCGATTGCGCGCCAGTGCTCGCTGTCGCCGATACGCGCGTTGTCGTGTCAAAAGCCGATTGTGCGGTGATGATCACGCGCTGGCAGAAGACGCCGATCCGCGCCGTGCGGGCGGCGATGCAACAGCTGCAAAGCTCCGGCGCAAATGTACGCGGCATTACGCTGAACAGCGTCGATCGCCGTATGCCCGGCTACTATTCCTATCCAATGTACGAGTTCCGCGAGAACTGAGCGCGTTCAAAACCGTGCACCATTCGCGCGTTCACATGAGTGCGTGATGAACGCGCTCGATCGGGCGCAATTTGTGTTGCGCCACGGACACCGCTTCGCCTTTCGCGCGAACCTCACAAGAGATCGGCGCCGCAAGGTCAGAGTGTGCTTGCATCATGTTGCAGCGCACGCTTTAACTGCCGCCTCTGCTCGAACGCCACAGAAGGTGGGCGCGGAAGCAGTGGGGACCGTCCATGAAAGAGAACGCAAAGCCGGACGGCGCCCGCGCGACCAGCGCTGAGGCGCACGCGCAGAGTTCTGCGCCGCCGGTGCGTGCTACTGGCGCGCGTTTTGCGACGACCGCCCCAGCGAAGGGCGACATGAACGGTCGGGTCGAAATCATCCGCTATTGGGCGCCGTCGCGTTCCGATCAGAAGCCGCCTATGGGCGGCTGGTCCAAGCGCGCCTTCGACGTAGTCGTTTCGGCTGGCGCGCTAATCCTGTTTGCGCCGCTGCTGCTGCTCATCGCCCTGATCATTCGCCTCGACAGCCGTGGTCCGGCGATCTTCCGGCAAGAGCGCGGCGGCTTTAACGGAAAACCGTTCCTTATCTGGAAGTTCCGCACCATGACGGTGATGGAAAACCGCGGCATCGTGCAAGCCCGTCCGGGCGATGTGCGCTTCACCCGCCTCGGCGCTTTCCTGCGCGGCTCCAGCCTCGACGAACTGCCGCAGCTGGTGAACGTTCTGCGCGGCGACATGTCGATCATCGGTCCGCGCCCGCACGCGCTGGAGCACGACGCCAAATTCGAGAAGGTCGATCCTCGCTATCCGATGCGCTTCGACGCGCGGCCGGGTTTGACTGGCCTTGCCCAGGTTAGCGGCAGCCGTGGGCCTACCCCGACCGACGAGAAGATCGTCCTCCGCACCGGCCACGACATCGAATACGTCCAGGCTTGGTCCTGGCGGCGCGACCTCAAAATCTTGTGGCGGACGATTGTGGTCCTGGTTCGCGGCGCCCCGGACGCGCTCTAAGCCCGTTTTTTCTGGCGGCGTTTCTTGCATAAAAATGTGTAGAAGAGGGCGTGCTTGGCTTCGGTGCCGGGCGCGGGCGAAAGGGCGAGAGCGATGAAGGTCCTGCTGAGCGGACACCTGGGCTATATCGGCACAGTCATGGCGCCGATGCTGCTGAAGGCGGGACACGAGGTGGTCGGCATTGACGCCAATCTCTATCGCCGGTGCACTTTCGCCGAGGGCGGCGAGATCGCCGACATTCCCGAGATCATCAAGGACCTGCGCGATCTTGAAGCTAGCGACGTCGAAGGTTTCGACGCCGTGATCCATCTGGCGGCGCTTTCGAACGATCCGCTGAGCGATCTCAATCCCGACCTCACCTACGCGATCAACCACCGCGCCAGCGTGAAACTCGCCGAATTGGCGAAGGCTGCCGGCGTGCCGCGTTTCCTGTTCGCCTCGTCGTGCTCGAACTACGGCAAGTCCGGCGACACCATGATCGACGAGACGGGTGAGCTGAATCCGGTTACTGCCTACGGCCAATCGAAGGTCTGGGTCGAGCGCGACGTGAGCGCCATGGCGAGCGATGATTTCTCGCCGACCTTCCTGCGCCCCGCCACCGCCTATGGCGTCAGCCCGCGCTTGCGCTTCGATATAGTGCTGAACAACCTCGTCGCCTGGGGCATGACCAAGGGCGTCATTCTGTTGAAGTCCGACGGCACGCCGCTGCGGCCTATCGTGCACATCGAGGACATTTCGCGTGCCTTCATCGCCGCGATGGAGGCGCCGCGCGAGGTCATCCACAACCAAGCATTCAATGTCGGCCAAACGGCCCACAATTATCGCATCCGCGACATCGCCGAGATTGTCGGCGAGGTGGTGCCAAACACGAAGATCGAACTGGCGTCCGACGCTGGCCCCGATACGCGTTCCTACAAGGTGAGCTTTGAAAAGATCGCCAAGGCGCTGCCGGCGTTTAAACCGCAATGGGATGCGCGCAAGGGCGCAGAGCAATTGTACGCGGCTTACGGGGAATCAGGCGTCACGCTCGAAGAGTTCGAAGGTGCGCGCTACAACCGTATCGCCCACATCCGCAAGCTCATTGCAGACCAATCGCTCGACGGAGATCTGCGCGTACGCTCGATGGAGACTGCGTGAGCGGCGATAGCGCTGCGCATTCAGTACCGGGCGCGAGCCTCGCTGCTTCGCTCGATAGCGATGGCATTGGCGGCGCGATTTACGCTCTCGCGGCCGAACTCTATCCGATCTGCCGCAGCATAACCGGCGGCGGCGTGCGTGAGACGTTGCGCATTCTTTCCCAGCACGCGCCCATCGTTCAGCACGAAGTCCCGACCGGTACGCCGGTTCTGGATTGGACCGTGCCGAAGGAGTGGGTGATCCGCGATGCGTGGATCAAGAACGCCGCCGGCGAGCGCGTCGTCGATTTTCAGAAGCACAATCTCCATGTGCTCAATTATTCAACGCCGATCCGCGCGACGCTGCCGCTTGCGGAGCTGAAGAAGAATATCTTCACGCTGCCGGAGCAGCCCGATCTCATCCCGTACCGCACCTCGTACTACAACGAGCGCTGGGGCTTCTGCATGGCACAGCGCTCGCTCGATGCGTTGCCGGACGGCGAGTACGAGGTTTGCGTCGATTCAGATTTGAAGGATGGTTCGCTGACCTATGGCGAGTTCGTTCATCGCGGCGCCTCGGAGGAGGAGGTGCTGTTGTCCGTGCACACCTGCCACCCGTCGCTCGCCAACGACAATTGCTCCGGCATGGCCTTGTTGGCGTTGCTGGCTGGCCGCATGGCCGGCCTCAAGACGCGCTACACCTACCGCTTCCTGTTTGCGCCCGGCACGATCGGCGCGATCACTTGGCTCGCGCTGAGCGGCGACGCTGCCAAGCGCATCAAACATGGGCTGGTCATGTCCTGCGTCGGCGATCGCGGCGGCTTTACCTACAAGCGCACGAAGCGCGGCAACGCGCGCATCGATCGCGTGATGTCGCGCGTGCTCCGGGGGCGAGACGCGAACGTCATCGATTTTTTCCCGTACGGCTACGACGAGCGGCAATACAATTCGCCAGGCTTCGATCTGGATGTCGGGCTATTTCAACGCACGCAGTTCGCGACGTTTCCCGAGTATCACACGAGCGGCGACAATCTGGATTTCATCGACGCTGCATCATTGGCGGAAAGCTATCGCGTCGTCGTCGCCGTGATTGAAGCGCTGGAGACCGAGCGCCGCTATCTCAACACTTCCCCCCACGGCGAGCCGCAGCTCGGCCGGCGCGGGCTCTATGCGGCGATCGGCGGGGATAAGGATAGTTACGCCAAGAGCATGGCAATGCTCTGGGTGCTGAACCTGTCCGATGGCGATCACTCGCTTCAAGATATTGCTGACCGCGCCGGGGCAGAGTTGGCGGTGATCGAAGAGACGGCGCTCTTGCTGGAGCGAGCCGGGCTGCTGAAAGCGCTCTGATATGGAGCGCGGGCGTCCTCGCCCGCATCGGCAGTCGGCAAGTGACGATACCGTCGATGTCAGCCGACCTGCGGGCGAGGACGCCCGCGCTCCATAAGATTACCCAGCGAAATCCGGCCAAGCTCTATCTTTGTCGCTTATCTCGCTAACCGGCAGCGGCCACTCGATCGCGAACGCCGAATCGTCCCAGCGCACGCCGGCAGCGGCGTCCGGGGCATAAAATTCCGAGATCAGATAGCCGATCTGGCAATCGTCTTTGAGGGTTTGGAAACCGTGGGCGAAGCCCTTGGGGATGTAGAGCTGGCGCATGTTTTCAGCGCTGAGTTCGAAGCCTTGCCAGCGGCGGTAAGTCGGCGAGTCCGGATTCAGATCGATGATCACGTCCCAAATCGCGCCCTTCAGGCAGCGCACCAGCTTCACCTCGGCGTGCGGCGCGCGCTGAAAATGCATGCCGCGCAGTGTGCCGCGCTGGACGTTTTGGGACGTCGAGTGCTGCGGAAAGCGCGTCTCGAGACCATGCGCGCCGAACTCGCGTTCGCAGAAAGTCCGCGCGAACCAGCCGCGCGTATCACGCGCGGGTTCAGGTTCGACCAGCCAGGCCCCTGCGAGGTCGGTTTTGGTAAAAATCATCGCTAGTTAGACGCTCTGCAAAGCCCGCGCCCGTCGCGCGCGAATTCGCTTATAACGTCCGTATAGCGAACCTAGAATACGCTGGCTGGGACCCGAGGCCGCCAACTCCGATGACCAACGTCTATATCGACGCCGACCTGACCGACGAGGAGCGCCGAGCGCGCCTCTATGCGGGGGACATCTTCCTGTTCAGCCCGACGCCCGCCTCGCTTGAGCTGGTGGCGCTTGGGCGGCGCATGATCGAGGAGGCGTTTGCACCTCACGATCCGCGAACCATTCATCGGCACAAGTCGCCGGCCGAGGTCGCCGAGATCCTGGCGGTGGTGAAGCCCGCCTTTATCCACCACCCCGAGGCCAAGCGGATTTTGCCAATGATTATGGCTGAACGCGGGGTCGATCTCGACAAGCTTTATTTTGACGTGCCGCGGTTGCGTTCGGCTTACCCCTCGCATTTCCTGTCTTCGGGCATCGCCTACGCCTTTCACCCGCACCGCGACACATGGTATTCGGCGCCGCAATGCCAGTTGAACTGGTGGCTGCCGATCTATCCGGTCGATCCCAATAACGGCATGGGCTTTTACCCCCGCTATTTCGACGCGCCGATCGCCAACAATTCCGAGATTTATAATTACTACGAGTGGAACACGAAAAGCCGCGCCAGCGCTGCCGCGCACGTGGCCAACGACACCCGCCAGCAGCCTAAACCGCAAGCGCCGGTAGAAGGCGTCAGCCAGCGGTATATTGCGCCGCCGGGCGGTATAATCTTGTTTTCCGGCGCCCAGCTGCACGAAACCGTGCCGAACACGACCGACGTGGCCCGCTACTCGATCGATTTCCGCACCGTGCATCTGGACGATGTCAGCGCCAAACGCGGCGCGCCGAACGTGGACGCCAAGTCGACGGGCACGACCATGCGCGACTATCTGCGCGCGAGCGATCTGAGCAAACTTCCCGAAGAGCTGGTCGCTCTTTACGATGACGGGAGCGCGACGCCCGATAAGGTGCTTTACTTCGGAGACCGGTTGGCGGCGGGCGGCGATCAGGGCATGTAGGCCTTGTGCGGCGGCTTGGGTTTTGCTTACCCGGCACCGAGGGGCGCGCCTAGAAATGACTGCTCAAACCAGCACCGAATTCAACGCCGCGAAAGCGACGTCGGGCGCCTGCCGGCTGTGCGGCGCGGGCCTGAAGCACAGCCTGGTCGATCTTGGTAAATCGCCGCTGTGCGAGACGTTCCTCGACGCGCGTCAGATCGATATGATGGAGCCGTTCTTTCCGCTCCATGTTTTGGTGTGCGATAGCTGCTGGCTGGTGCAGCTAAAGGAATACGTCGCCGCTGACGGCATTTTCAACGAGCACTATCCGTATTTCTCGTCCTACTCGACCTCGTGGGTCGAGCATGCGCGCCGCTATTGCGAGATGATCACCAAGCGCCGCGGGCTGACGGCGGAGAGCTTCGTCGTCGAGATCGCGTGCAATGATGGCTATCTGCTCCAACATTTCCCGCCGCTGGGCGTGACCAACATCCTCGGCGTCGAGCCGACCGCGAACACCGCCGAGGTGGCCAAGGGCAAGGGCATTCCGGTTACGGTTGATTTCTTCGCCATCGCGCTGGCGCAGAAGATTGAGGCGGAGAAGGGCAAAGCCGATCTCATCCTCGGCAACAACGTGCTGGCGCACGTGCCGGACCTCAACGATTTCGTCGGCGGCGCCAAGGCGCTGCTGAAGCGGGGCGGGGTCATCACGTTCGAATTCCCGCACCTGCAAAACTTGATCGAGCAAAACCAGTTCGACACCATCTATCACGAGCACTTCTGCTACTTCTCAGCTATCGCAATTGACGCGATCGCCAAGAAGCACGGGCTGGTTTTCTTTGATGTCGAAGAGATCCCGACCCACGGCGGCAGTCTGCGTGTCTTCCTTGCGCACGAAGGCGAGGAAGAAGTCAGTCAAGCTGTCCGCGATCTAGTCGCGCGCGAAGAGCGGCTCGGCTACAAGACGCTGGAGCTTTACGCCGCCTACGAAGAGCAAGTGAAAGCCACTAAGCGTAAGCTGCTCTCGTTCCTCATTGAAGCCAAGAACGCGGGCAAGCGCGTTGTCGGCTACGGCGCGCCGGGCAAAGGCAATACGCTATTGAACTATTGCGGCATTGGCCCGGACTTCATCGACTTCACCGTCGATCGCAACCCGCACAAGCACGGCCGCTTCACGCCTGGCACGCATATTCCGGTGCTGCCGGTCGAAGCGCTCGATGCGGCGCGGCCGGATTATGTGCTGATCCTGCCTTGGAATTTGCGCAAGGAAATCGTCGCGCAGATGCGCCATATCGGCCAATGGGGCGGGAAATTCGTGGTGCCGATTCCTGAGGCCACTGTGATCGATCCGGAGACCGCGCAATGAAGGTCGTTCTCTTCTGCGGCGGCTTGGGTACGCGCATTCGCGAATATTCCGAAGCGGTGCCGAAGCCGATGATCCCGATCGGCCAACAGCCGATCCTTTGGCATGTGATGAACTATTACAGCCAATACGGGCACAAGGATTTCGTGCTTTGCCTCGGCTACAAGGCCAATACGGTCAAAGACTTCTTCCTCAACAACAAGCAGCAATCCTACGCTGACGTCGTCGTCGAAGGCTCTAAGGTTCAGACACTTGGGCCGCGCGAAGAAGACTGGCGTGTGGCGATGATCGACACTGGCGTGTGGCGCAATATCGGCAGCCGGATGTGGGCGGTGAAAGAGCATGTTCAGAACGAAGAGATGTTTCTCGCCAATTACAGCGATGGCCTCTCCGACGTGAACCTGGACGACATGATCGCGAAGTTTAAGGCGAGCAACGCGGTTGCGTGTTTCCTCGCCGTGCACCCGCCGGTCACTTATCACATCGCCGACATCGCCGCCGACGGACGCGTGCGCGAGTTCCTGACTTCGGACAATTCCACCATCTGGATCAATGGCGGCTTCTTCCTGCTGAAACCCGCGATCTTTGACTATATGAGCGACGGCGAGGAGCTGGTTGAGGCGCCGTTCGCTCGGCTCATCAAGGAAAACAAGCTCCTGGCCTATAAGCACGAAGGCTTCTGGCGTTCGATGGATACGCTGCGCGATCGCCAAGTACTCGAAGACATGATCGAGAAGGGCGACACGCCTTGGCGCGTCAACGGCGATAACTGCAAGAAGCCGGGCTGACATGCTTCCGCTCGCTCTCGCGCAGCCGGGCAAGACGCTGTCGGTTCTGGCGATCGGCGCGCATGCGGATGATATCGAAATCGGCGCCGGCGGAACGATCCTCTCTTGGATTGCGTCCGGCGCGCGCGTCGAGGTCGATTGGTGCGTGGCGAGCGCGCCGGGCGAACGCGCAGACGAAGCGCGCGCGAGCGCGGGTGATTTTTTAGCCGGCGCGACCCGCACCGATGTGCATCTGGCAAATTTTCGCGACGGCTACATGCCGGCGGAGCGAAGCGTGGTGAAAGACTGGGTCGAGGGGCTAAAGCGCCTGGCGCCTGATGTTATTCTCACGCATCAACGCAACGATGCGCACCAGGACCACAGGCTGATCAATGAGCTGACCTGGAATACGTTTCGAGATCATCTGATCTTCGAATACGAAATCCCTAAGTGGGATGGCGATCTGGGCCAGCCCAATGCGTACATCGAACTCAGCGAAGCCATGCTGGCGCGCAAGATCGCGCTGTTGATGAAGCACTTCGGTTCTCAGCGCTCGAAAGCGTGGTTCGATGAGGAGACGTTTCGCGGACTCGCGCGGCTGCGCGGCGTAGAGTGCCGGGCCCGCTACGCGGAAGCCTTCTTCGCCGGCAAACTGATGATGAAGTAGGGTGCGGCGATGATCGACAAATTCGCCGAGTCTGAGCGCCTCCGTGTGAAAGCGCACGCCATGATCCCCGGTGGCTCGCACACCTATGCCAAGGGCGACGACCAATATCCGATCCTGTCTCCGAGCCACATCGTGCGCGGGCAGGGCGCGCATGTGTGGGACGCGGACGGCAACGAATACATCGAGTACGGCAATGGCAATCGCGCCGTGTCGCTCGGCCATGCATTTCCCGCTGTCGTCGAAGCAGTAAAGCGCGAGTTGGACAATGGCGTCAGCTTCACCCGCCCGGGCGCGATCGAAGTGGCGGCCGCTGAACACTTCCTCTCCATCGTCGGCAATGCCGAGATGGTGAAGTTCTCTAAGGATGGCTCGGACGCCACTTCAGGCGCAGTGAAACTCGCGCGCGCCTATACGGGCCGCGATCTCATCGCCATCTGCGCCGATCATCCGTTTTTCTCGGTCGATGATTGGTTCATCGGCTCGACCCCCATGCACGGCGGCATTCCGGACGCGGTGCGGGATCTCACGGTCAAGTTTCGCTACAACGACATCGAGAGTGTCAAAGCGCTGATCGCCCAATTTCCTGGCCAGATCGCGGGCTTCATTCTCGAGCCCGAGCGCCTCGATCCGCCAAAGGAAAATTTCCTGCACGAACTGAAGCGCCTCGCGCATGAAGCCGGCGCGCTCTTCATTCTCGATGAAATGATCACCGGCTTCCGCTGGCATCAGAAGGGGGCCCAGCACGTCTACGGACTTGATCCGGACCTCTCCACGTGGGGCAAGGCGTTGGCCAACGGGTTTTCAGTCTCGGCGCTTGCGGGCAAATACGAGTTCATGCGCCTGGGCGATCTTACTCAGACGGACCACAAGCGCGTCTTCCTGCTCTCAACCACGCACGGCGGCGAAACGCATGGCCTTGCTGCAGCGATAGCGACGATGCAGGTCTATCAGCGCGAGCCTGTGATTGAGCACATGCATGGCGTTGGCGAGCGGCTGCGTCAGGGCTTCACGCAGGCGGCTCAGGTGCATGGCCTGCAAGGCCACGTCACGGCCATGGGCCGCGCCTCCAACTTGCTGTTCGGTACGCTCGACGCGGAGGGCAAGCCCAGCCAGGCGTTCCGGACGCTCTTCTTGCAGGAGACGATCAAGCGCGGGGTGATCATGCCGTCGCTGGTCGTCTGCTATTCCCACAGCGATGAGGACGTGGATCGGACCATCGATGCGGTTAGCGGCGCTATGGCCGTCTATAAACAGGCGCTGGAAAGCGGCGTCGAGCGCTTCCTTGTCGGGCGCGCGTCAATCCCGGTTTACCGCACCTACAACGCCCCGGCTGAATAGCCAGCGTCGCCGGCTTAGATGCACGTGGCGGTTTCAAACGATTAACCATGATCAGGCATTTTCAGCACTTCAGGCTTCAAACACCGCCCGGAGAGCGCCCAAATGTCCCCTTCGCGTCACGCCGCCCGAAATAGCGACCCAGCATTTCCCGCCGCGCGCGCATCCTGTTGCGTTACGGGTCAATCAGGCGGGATTTTAGCGCTCCATTCCCAGGCGCCCCACCGGGCGCCTTTTGGCGGGGGCGTTGACGTGCGTATCAATCCATTCGTGTCGCTGTTCGCGGCGTCGCTGATTTCATTCCTGCCAGTCCATGCGATGGCGCAGACCACAGATAGCAGCGCTGTCTCGGTGCGTGAGCGCGAGCGCCCTGAACTCGACCCCATGGGCACACGCCTTGGCGCCTTCACGCTGAACGCGACGCTCGACCTTGACGTTACCAGCACGGACAACCTTTTCGCGACCTCGACCGGCGAAGTTGACGACATCATCTACACGGTCGCGCCGAGCGCGCGTCTGGCCTCGGGCTGGTCGCGTCACTCGCTCGCGCTGGAAGCCGGCGCGGCGTTCCGCAGCCACGAAGACTTCTCGAGCGAAGATGTCGATACGCATTACCTGCGTGGCGTCGGCCGCCTCGATATCGGCTCCAACACCGCGCTGCACGGCTCGGCCCGCTACGCCCACGACTTCACACCGCGATACGATCCGGACTCGCTTGTCGGCGCGCCGACTGAATTCGATCGCACCGATGCGTCGATCGGCGTCTCGCACCGCTTCGCCCGCATGGGCATTCGCGCCGATGCCTTCACCAGCGAGCGTGAGTATGATGGCGCGGCGGCGTCGCGTGACTTCACCCAAAACGGTCTACGCGGACGTCTCGATGTCGAGCTTTCACCGCGCATCACCGCCTTCGCGTCTGGCTCGATCGATGAGCGCGACTACGACAACTCCCCGGCCTCGAACTCCGAGGGGCGCTCGCTCCTGGTCGGCGCAGCATTTCAGGGAAACCTGCTGCGCGGCGAGATCTCTGCGGGCCAGTTCGAACGCGACTATGACGGCTTCGACTCCATCGATGGTTTGGCTGTGGCCGGCCGCGTCGAATGGTCGGTGACGCCGCTGACGACCGTTACGGTCGATGCAGTGCGTAGCGCCGACGACAATGTCGGCATCGCGTCGGGCTTCCCGTACGTTTCCATGGAGTACGGCGCGCGTGTCGATCACGAATTGCTCCGCAACGTCATTCTGACGGCGGCGGTGCGTTCGGGTGAACGCGACTATGAAGGCGCGGACCGCGATGACGAGTACATGCGCTACGAAGTGGGGGCCGATTACATCCTCAATCGGCGCGTGGCCTTGCGTGCGCGTTATTCGCGCGACGACGTTGACTCTTCGGTGCCGTCCCGCAATTTCGATCTCGAAGCCGTGACGGTTGGCTTGAGCCTGCGCCTGTAGGCTAAAGCGCCGCGGGCGAGCCCTGAGCTGTTAAGGACCATGCCCGCCAAGAAAAAAGCGACGAAGCGCCAGCCCAAGCCGGCGCCTAAGAAGAAAAAGGGCGCCGCGCGGAAACGTGCGGCGCCGTCGCTTGCGGGCGCGCTCGCCGAAGCCGCCTGGGCGGAAGCAGATCAGGCGCTGGCTGAGGCGTTGGTGGAATCCGACGAAGTGGAAAGCGCAACCAGTGCTGCGCAGCGCGAGGCCGCCGTTGCACTGATGATCCAGGCGCTGTCACGCGCAGGGCGCAAGCGCGGCCTAACGCGGATCGGCGTGTTGGGCGCGCGCGAGCCTTACGATCCGGCCAAGCACCAGCTCATGGCTGCTGTCGCGAAAAAGCCAAGGACGGTACGTATTGCTGCGCGGGGCGTGGCGCGAGGCGAAAGCATTCTGGTGTTGCCGCGTGCGGGCCCCGTTGTGCGAGGGCGGCGAAAGAGCGGGCAATGAGCGATTGGACGCTCTGCATCGATTTTGGAACGGCCTTCTCGAAAGCCGCGGCCGCGCCGACTGGCGCGTGGTCACGTTTCGAGCCGGCGTCCGTGCGCCCGTTGCGGCTTAGCCAGCATGATGCGCGCGGTAATGCCTTTCTGCTCGATAGCGCCGTCTTCGTTGATGACGGGCGTATTTTGTTTGGCCGTTCGGCCATCGCCCGCGCTGATGCGCTCGGCGGCAAGAAGCGCAGTGCGCTCAAATCGTTCAAGACGCTTTTGAGCGTCAGCGATCTCGATCGCGCGCTGAACACAAACGCGCCGCTCAGCATCGATCCGCACCGGCTCTTCCAGATGCGCGACCTGATCGTGCTTTATCTGGCGTATCTATTAGCGGCGATTGAGAAGGCGCGGGCGCTGGATCCGATGATCAGGGGTCGGATCACGCGCCGTTACGCCGCGCCGGCTTGGCGCGGGGCAGACAGCGCAGGCCTGCACGGCACGGTGGTCAAGCTCTTCGGCGAAGCCGAGGCCTTTCGCAGCCAAGCCGGCGAGGCGCTGCTTTCGGACGCTGGGCTCGATATCGACGCGGTGGTGAAAGCGCTGCCTGTAGCGATGGAAAACGCGCAGCCGCTGGACATGGGGCTCATCTATGAAGCCACCGCCGCCGCTGCCTATACATCGATCGGCTTGGACGACAGCGCTTCACATCTGCTCGTCGTCGATATGGGCGCCGGCACGACTGACATTGCGGCGCTCGCACGTATCGGCAACCGCATGTTTGAATTGCCGGAAGCGCGCGCAACATTAAAGCAAGCAGGCGACTTCATCGATCGCGTCATCGCCAACCGCGCCCTCGACGCGGCGAAATGGGCTAAGACCACAGACCAAAAGGCGGGCCTCTGGGCCGAGCTGATGCGCGGCATGCGCGACACCAAGGAGACGTTGTTCGCCGAAGGCCGCGCCAGCGTGCGCTACCGCGATCATATCTTCACGATGGGCCTTCGCGACGTTGAGCGCGACAAGGACTATCAAGCGTTCGCCAAAGAGCTGAAGGGGTCTTACGAGCACTGCGTTGCGGTCGTGCGCGATGATGCGTCCGCGCGGGGTCGCAGCGCGATCGAAGCTGTGGCGGTCGGCGGCGGGGCAGCTGCGCCTTTCATTCAAGCGCTGATCGCCAGCAAGAACACGCGTGGGGCGCGCCCGCGTGTGACGCCCCGTCCGGCGACGCCGGATTGGGCGCACGCGGCTGAGTTCGGCGGCAATCTCGCGCCGGTGTTTCCGCAACTGGCGATCGCGATTGGTGGGGCGTTGGCGCCCGACGGCATGCTGGCGGCGCGTGGGACGACTAGTCCGGCCGCAAGCGCCCGAACCGGTAGCCCGGCAACACGCGATTGACGAACACGGCGGTCTTTACCGCTGCGCGTTGCTGCAGGGTGCGCACGGTCTGACGGATGGCGGTGATTGGTGTTTGATCCCAAGCGGTGACGGCGATGCACTTTTCCGCCTGGCTCGCCAGCAAGACGCCCTCGCCGCTGCGGAGCGCCGGCGGGCAATCGAGCACCACCAGATCGTAGTTCTCACCGAGCAGGGTGAGCAGGACAGGCAGGCCTTGCGCGCCGACCAGCGTGCGCCACGGATTGATCATGCGCGCGGCCGGCATAAGGTGGAGCCCGGTTTCGGGCTCTTCCTCGATATAGTCGCGCCAGTTCTGTGGCTCGTCGCAACATTCGAGCACGCCGCGATCTGGGTTGCTGCCGAGTTCCTTGGTCAGCGAGCGGCGGCGCGTGTCGCAGTCGACTACGATCACACGCCGGCCCTGCTGAGCCGCGCTCACCGCCGCGCACAGTGCTGTTGTCGTGGCGCCTTCGCCGGGCAGCGAGCCGATGAAGGCGACCAGCCGATCCTCGCGCATGGCGCCTTGGAGGTCGCGGAACGCGGTCGAGAAGGGCGAGGCGGGTTGGAAGGTGACGCAGCCGAGCGGTGAGCGTTTGTCGGGCGCCAGTTCGCGCAGGGCTTGCGGCGTGAGTTCGGGGGCCGCGCCCAGCACCGTGTAGCCGCGATGCTTGCCGAGATTGGAAAGCACAGTGACGGTGTTTCGATTGAGTTCGCGCAGCAGCGCCACCAAGAGCCCGGCGCCCGCGCCGATTGGCGCCCAAAACAGCGCCGAGGTGAACGGCCGCACGCCGCCGGCCAGATCGTAAGCGATGCCGCCGCCGGCCACGATCAGCGCCACCACGACGAAAAGCCAAGCTTGGCGGCCAACGGCGCGCTGGGCGCGTCCCAGAGCCAGCGACTTCGAACCGGGGCGGCGTGAACGCAGGGTTGCAGCGCCAAGCGTCCCGGGCTCAAATCGGCTCCGGTCGCTTGTGATCGGTGACGTCAAGTTCGCCCTCTTCGCTGCCCAGTCCGGGCGTCGCTAATCTGTGCTCTGCTCACGCGAGCTGCGCAATCCTAAAGGTGCAACGCGTCCCTGGGTGGCTGGCTTCCAGTTTATCCACAGACTTGGCGTGTTCTTGGGCAGAATTTCCCGCGCAGAGGGCGGCTTGTGGCGTCTCCGGCCCAGTAAGCAAAATATCGTTAAATCCGCAGCGCCGAACGTGTTGCGCTTTTCGGCAGGAATTCTAATTCTGGGCGAACAGGCACAGGGTCGATTCAATGCTCATCCAAATGCCTCGCGGGTCATCCGATCAGCCAGGTTCAAATAGCGCAGAAGCGCGCAACACGTTCGAGGCAGCACTGCGCCGCGATCTCGCCAGTGCGCCGGTCGTTTCTTACGACGCCGTAGTAGGCGGCATCGCCAAGCGGATTGCCGACATCGCCATCGTCGTGTTGAGCGCGCCTTTGTGGGCGCCGGTCATGGGCATCGCCGCCGGTGTCGGAAAGCTGCGCCATGGCGCGCCGGTCTTCTACGCTGATGAGCGCGTCGGCTACGGCGGCCGGATTTTCCTGCGATACAATTTGCGCATGTCGGCCCCGAAGGCGACGGTCGAGCAAGTGTTCACCGGCGACGAGACCGATCAGAGCAAAGCGTGGCGCGTGATTGAAGTGCAAGCCGAGGATCGCCGCGCCAAGTGGGTGCATGCGCTGGAGCGGTTGCCGCAATTGCTGAATGTGCTGCGCGGCGAGATGTCGATCGTCGGCCCGCGTCCGTTGTCGCGCGAGCAGCTTGACGTGCTGAAGTCGGCCAAGCGGCATTATCTGAGCGCGCGGCCAGGTATTGTCGGCGTCAGCGCTATTCTCGATGGCCACGAAGACAAGTCGGCGCAGTATAAGGCCTATGCGATCTCGTGGTCGTTCATGACAGACGCGGTGGTGTTCTGGGACGCGCTTCGCTCGCTGCGCAATCGCGGTGAGCTGTGGCAGCCCGGCATGGCGCGTCCGAAGGCCGAGGGCCAACGCGCCGTCGTCGTCCGCCGTCGCTCCGCTTCTTAAGAGACGCTGTAGTAGGACTTGCTCTGATCGAAATAGAGCGAGTCCGTGTAGGTCTGCCAATGCGGCAGCACGCAATTAAGCGCGATTCCCAGCACAGAGCCGCCAGCGCCTTCGGTTTGCAGCACAGCGGCGCGCAACGCGCCGGCGGGCGTCTTGCCCGAACGCGCAACCAGCACCGTCGTATCGGCTTGCGCCACCAGGATGCGCGTTTCCGCGACCGCCAGGATTGGCGCGCAATCGAGAACGACGAGGTCATAGTGATTGCGCAGATCTGCAATTAGCGTCGACATCGCTTCGGAGCCAAACACGTCGCGCGGCGTGAAGCCGGCAGTGGCGACGGGCAGCACGTGCGCGTCTGAATTGGGGTCGCGCACGATGGCCGAACGCCACGGCGCTTCGCCGGCTAGCACTTGCAGAATGCCGACATCGGTTTCGATGTCGATCACGTCATTGATTGATTGCATGCGTAGGTCGCAATCGACGACGCACACCTTTTGCCCCGACATCGCGGCGACACGCGCCAAGCACATGGAAATAGTCGTCTTGCCTTCATTCGGCAGCGCCGAAGTGACGGCGACGACTTTCACCGAGAAATCCAATTTGGAATAGACGATCACCGTGCGCAGTACGCGCAGCGCTTCCGTGAACGCCGACATCGGCCGGCCCACGAGATAGCCCGAAGGATGCCGCTCCGCCGGCGGCATTTGGCGCATCATGCGTTTGGAAATGGTGGGGATCGAGGCGATCGCCTTGTGCCCGACCTTGGCTTCAAGATCGTCGGCGTTCTTCACCGATTGGTCGAACATATCGATCAATGCGCCTGCGCCGAGGCCGAGCAGCAAGCCGGCCGCGATCGCCAGCGCGAGCGCGAGGCGCAATTGCGGTGACGACGGCGCGGCAGGCAAGGAGGCGTAAGAGAGCAGGCGCGCATCGGCGGCGCTGGCGCCTTGGCCGATAATCGCCTGTTGGCGTTGCAAGAAGCCCTCATAGACTTGGCGGCTTTCCAGCGCTTCTTGTTCGAGTTCACGCAAACGGTCGCTCGCGCCAGTCGTTCCGCGCAGATCGCCGCTGGTTGAGCGGAGCGATTGCTGCAGCGATTCAAGCCGGACGCGGGCCGCCGAAGCTTGGTCGGTCAGCTCGACCGAGGCGCGCTGGATTTCGCGCTGAATGCGGGTGTCGAGATCGGTGCGCTCAGCATTGGCGGCGACCACATCTGGGTGGTTAGGCAAATAGCGCTGATTCAGATCCTCAAGCCGGCGGTCGAGTTCGGTGGAGCGTTGCAGCAATGGTCCGAGCGTGGATGAGTTGAGCGCGCCGGCGACAGCGTCGAGCGAAGCGCCTGAATTGCGCAGCTCCTGCACGCGGCGATAGCGCGACTGGCGGTCATTGAGTTCGTTTTGTGCTTGTTGAACCTGGGCTTGCAGATCGCCGAGCGCCGCTTCGACGCCGCTGCCTTCGTTCAGGCCCGCTTCGGCGCGGAAGGCGTCCGCCGCACTTTGCTTTTCCTGCGCATCTTCGCGCAATTGCGCGAGGCGCTCGGAAGCGATGGTGCTCGACTGGACGTCGCCGCCGACTTGGGCGTTGAGCTGGCCGGTCAGATAAATGTCGGCGTATGTGTTGGCGATCAAGCGTGCGCGCTCGGCGCTGCCGGAGCGGGCGCGAATTTCGATAACGCCTGTGTTGCCGCGTCGTTCGATGTCGATGACGCTGGCGAGATCCATCTCGACCGCGTCGGTGGCGTCGCCGCCGCGCATGCCGAGCGCCTCGGCGAGATCGTCCATCAGCGCTGGCGAGCGGAGCAATTCGATTTCGGATTCGAGCGCCGAAGGCGGCGGCGCCGCGCCGATTGCGGTTGGCGCCGTCTGGCTTTGCTCACGCGGCGTGATCATGAGCAGCGACGAGGCGGTGTAGGTCGCCGGCTGTAGCATCATGATGGTGAACGTGATCACGGCGGCCGCAACGCCGACGGCCAAAATCAAGGAGAGCCGGCGGCGGATCATCTGCATGGCCGTGGTGACGCCGAGCACGTCAGCCAGCCCGCGTGGGGCGCTGGGCGTCATTTCTGGCGGCGTGTTCATCACGTTCATCGGTTCAAGCCTGCTGCCGGCGCCGTATGGCGGCGACGGGAACGGTTCAACCTAGCACCGTGGCTTGGTTGATGTCGTCTCCGCGTGCACAGACATGCATGGTCCGCGCCGCGCGCGAAACATGGCTAATGCAGGCTTTAGCCTAGAAAATGCGCTCGCCGATGCGGATCGTGTCGCCCGGCATAACCGGCGTCGTGACGCCCAAATCATACGACCGCTCAACCGACTCGTTGGCGTGACGAATGAAGACGCGGCCACGATTCGCGCGATAGGTGAATCCGCCCGCGGTTGCGACGGCGTTCATCACGGTGAGGTCGACGACGTACGGATACGAACCCGGACGCTGCACTTCGCCCAGGATGAAGAACGGGCGGTAATTGGTCACTTCTACGCTGACGCTGGGATTGCGCACATATTGGCTGAGCGCTTCGCGCAGGGCGTCAGTGAACTGGGGCACGGTCAGGCCAGCGGCGCGGACGTCGCCGACCAGCGGGTAGGCGATGTTGCCCTGGGCGCCGACCACGTAGGGGCCGGTGAGGCCCGGCTCGTTGAACACGGTGATGCGGATTTGATCGGACGGGCCGAGGCGATACTCGACCGGTTGCCAGGTCGTGGTTGCCGGCGCGGCGGGCGCGCCCGCGCAGGCGCCAAGCGCGCTCGCGCCGACGCCGAAAGCCAAGCCGCGCAGAAGAGTGCGCCGTGTGTGCCAAATTGGCGAAGTCATGCGGGAGCCGTCCTTTGACGCGAACTTACGCGAACACTCCCGGGAAGCAAAGACGAGGCCAGCCCGCGGGCCGCTCCGCGGGCGCGGCAAATATGCGCGTTACAACGGTATTATGTTTAACCCGGCGCTGTGCAGTCCGTTGCGGGAACCACGTTGCAGTTGGCATCGGTCGAGCTAAATCAAAGCCATGAACTTGCTGCGGATGTTCGAGCGCCCTCCGCCGCGCGCCGCCAAGTTCGCGGAGGGGCGCGTCGGCTACGCCGTGGGCGATATCCACGGGCGCGCGGATTTGCTCGCCCTCCTGCTCGACCGTCTTGAAGGCTGCGCCGAAGTCGATCAGCGGCCGGCGGGCGCGCCGTTCCTCATCTTCCTGGGCGACTACGTCGACCGTGGCCCCGAGAGCCACACCGTGATCGAGCTGCTGCTGTCTGGGCGTCCCGCTGGCTACGAGCGCCGTTATCTGCGTGGCAACCACGAACAGATCATGCAGGCGTTCATGGACGACCCCGTCGCCACCCGCGCGTGGGTGCTGCAGGGCGGGGCGGAGACGATGCTTGCCTACGGCGTCACGCCGCCGTCGCCGATGACGGCGACCGAAGAGGATTGGCATGCGGCGGCCACGGCATTGCGCGCCGCCGTGCCGCAGACGCACATCGATTTCCTGAACGGTTTGGAGCGCTACGTTGCGCTCGGCGACTATGCCTTCGTACATGCCGGGGTCGATCCGGCGCGCTCGTTGGAACAGCAGGCGGACGAGGATCTCTATTGGGCCCGCGAACGCTTCATCGCCAGCCGCCGGCCGTTCTCGCATCGCGTCGTCCATGGCCACACGCCGGTGGACAAGCCTTATGTCGATGAGCGCCGCATCGCGGTGGACACCGGCGCCTATGCCTCCGGCACGCTCACCGCCGCCCGCTTCGAGGATGAGGACGTAAGTTTCGTCTCAGTATCGAGCCGCCCGGTGTTCAGAGCCCCCTGATCGCGGGAATTGGCCGCGCCCCCTTCAGACCAGGGGCCCGCTTGTTCGCTCGCGCGGCGCGGTTTACACCCCGCCCAACAGGGTTTTCCAGGAGACAGGTGATGGCGTCGCACAGCGACACGCGCGGACATATGGACATCCACGACCAGAAGGAGACCTTCCACGGCTTCCTGATGGCTTCGGTTTGGACCTGCGGGCTGATCGCGCAGACCGTCGCGCTGCTGACTTTGGCGTTCGCCATTGGCGCCGGTTGGTGGGCGGGCTTCGGCGCGTTCGTTGTCATTGGCGTGGCGCTCGGCTTCGCCTTCCGGCTCTCCGGCGTCTATTGGGCCACGCAAGTTGCGCTCTGGGTGCTCTTGGGTCTCGGCGGCATGATCGTGCCGGCGCTCAGCGGCATGGTAGGCTGAGCGCGTGCGCATCGCCGTCCTGAAAGAAAGCGCCCCGGGCGAGACCCGCGTCGCGGCCACGCCGGAGACGGTGAAAAAGATCACCGCGGCTGGCCATAGCGTGACCGTGCAAGCGGACGCGGGCGCGAGCGCGAGCTACCCGGACGCGTTGTTCCAGACGGCTGGCGCCGAGATTGCCGCCGATGGCGGCATTGGCGGCGCTGACCTCGTTCTCAAAGTCCGCCGCCCGTCCGAAGCCGAGATCGGCGCGATGAGGGCAGGCGCCGGTTTCGCTTCATTGCTTGAGCCGTATGGCGATCGGACTGCCGTCGATGCGCTGGCGAAAGCGAAGATCGATGCGGTGGCGATGGAATTCATTCCGCGCATCAGCCGCGCGCAATCGATGGATGCTCTGAGCTCGCAAGCCAACCTCGCCGGCTATCGCGCAGTCATCGAAGCGGCCGAACTTTATGGCCGCGCTTTTCCAATGATGATGACGGCCGCCGGCACGATCGCGGCCGCGAAGGTTTTCATCATGGGCGTCGGCGTCGCCGGTTTGCAGGCGATCGCCACGGCACGCCGTTTAGGCGCGATCGTGAGCGCCACTGACGTGCGGCCCGCCACGAAGGAGCAAGTCGCTTCGCTCGGCGGCAAGTTCGTCGCGGTGGAAGACGAAGAATTCAAACAGGCCGAAACCACAGCTGGCTACGCCAAGCCGATGAGCGCCGAGTATCAAGCTAAGCAAGCGGCACTCGTGACCGATCATATCGCCAAGCAGGATATCGTTATCACAACGGCGCTGATCCCAGGCCGCGCAGCGCCGGTGCTGGTGACGGAAGCGCAAGCCAAATCAATGCGGCCGGGCTCAGTGATCATCGATCTCGCGGTCGCGCAGGGCGGTAATTGCCCGCTGTCGAAGCCGGACGAACTGGTCGAGGTCGGCGGCGTCAAGATCATGGGTTTCACCAACTTGCCGGCGCGCTTGGCGTCGGATGCGTCATCGCTCTACGCCAAGAACCTGCTCGCGCTATTGCCGTTGCTCACTGACAAGGCGAGCAAGGCATTTGCACCTGCCTGGGACGACGAAATCATCAAGGGCGCGATGCTGACCAAGGGCGGCGCGCTCATCCATCCGCATTTTGCCCCAAAGAGCGCGGCATGAACGACGACGAATTCGCGGAGCGCTATTACGCCGCCTGGAACGCGCGCAACATCGACGCGATTATGGCGCTCTATCACGAGGACATCGAGTTCTCGTCGCCCTACATCGCCGCGCTTGGCTTTTCCGGCGATGGCGTGATCCATGGCAAGGATCTGCTGAAGCTCTACTTCCAGCGCGCGCTCGATCGCGCGCCGCAGCTGACCTTCACGCCGGAAGCGCTTCTCGTTGGCGCACGCGGCCACACGCTCGTCTATCGCAATCATCGCGGCGAGCAGGCGGCGGAGTGCCATGAGATGGACGGTGGCCTCGTCGTCCGCGCAGACGCAACCTACGCAACCACCTAGTCCGGAGAGCCCGATGCGCAGCCTTCGTACATTGACGCTGGCGGCGCTGCTTGCAGGCGCGCTCACTGTCCCAGCGAATGCGCAATCGCCGGAAGCAAGCTTGGCGCAGGATTTATCGAATTGCGCCGGCGCGGTTTCCGCGCACGCCAATCTCGATGTGCTCGCTTATCCTCGTGGCGCCGCGGGTCAGTGGGCGCCGGTGCTGGGCGCCATCCTGGATGCGATGAACCGCGAAGAGGGCGTCGAAGGCATGACAGGCCGGTATGCTGCGAGCGCAGCGGCGGAATATTGGCGCCAACAAATAGCTTCGGCGCGTGAAGCCGAAGCCAATGCGTGCCGCGCGCGCTTTGGGAGAGAATGATGGTCGATCCTTTCGTCTTCTATCTGGCCATTTTCGTGCTGGCGATTTTCGTCGGCTATTACGTCGTCTGGTCGGTGACGCCGGCGCTGCACACGCCGCTTATGGCCGTCACCAACGCGATCTCGTCGGTGATCATCGTCGGTGCGTTGATTGCGGCGGCGGCTGGCGGTCAATCCGATGCGGGCTGGATCGCCAAGGGCGCGGGCGGCTTGGCGGTTGCGCTCGCGGCGGTCAACATTTTCGGCGGCTTCCTCGTCACCCAGCGCATGTTGGCGATGTATAAGAAAAAAGAGAAGAAGTGACGTGACGCCCGCGGACTGGCGCGCACTGATCGAGGCTTATCTCGACGGCCGGCTTTCGGCCGAAGCCTTCATGCGCCGGTTCGTCGAAGCTTGGCGCGCAGCGGATGGCCGCGTGCCGCCGGCTATCGCTTCGCTGCAATCGACCGTCGAAGCGTTCGAGGCTGATGTTCTCGATGCTCGGGAGGACGGTGTCGTCAACGATGACGAACTGCGCCAGGCCGCTCAGCGCGCAATCTCAAATCTGAGCGAAGACGGCCCAGCGGTCGCGCCGCAAACGTTTGATCGCACCCGCGCGCGCGCTGAGTTTCGCCGCTTTCAGGTGCAAGCAACGGGCTGCGCCGGCATTGGCTGCGTGATTGCGCTGATCTGGGTCGCGCTGTGCGTGCTGCAGATCTATTTCGTCAGCGAGTGGATACAGGAAGCGTTCGACTGGGGCGCATGGCCCTCCGCGGTGGCCGGCTTCCTGCTCGCCTTCGTGCCGATCGTCGGCAACATCCTCGCTTATCTTGGCGCGACGCAAGAGGGCTGGCCCTCTTTGGTTGCCGCTATCGTCTTCTTCGCCGCACCGGCGGCGACAATAATCTCCGGCTGGACGCGCTGGCGTCAGCAGGGACCTAGGGGCTGACATGAACGCTGATCTCGCTGCGCTGCTCTATCTCGTATCCGGGGTGCTCTTCATCCTGGCGCTGCGCGGGCTGTCGAGTCCGGAGACCAGCCGCCAAGGCAACAATTTCGGCATGATCGGCATGGCCATCGCCGTCGGCACGACGCTGTGGCTCGTCTCGCCCGATACGACGACGTGGACGATCATCGTTGCAGCGCTCGTGATCGGCGGCGGCGCCGGCGCTTTCATCGCGCGCTCGATCAAAATGACGGACATGCCGCAACTGGTTGCGGCGTTTCACTCGCTCGTCGGTTTGGCGGCGGTCGCCGTCGCGGCGGCCGCGTTTTATGCGCCGGAGAGCTTCGGCATCTCCGAAGCGGGCGGCGGCATTCACATGGCGTCGCTGATCGAGCTTTCGCTCGGCACCGCCATCGGCGCAGTGACGTTCACCGGCTCCGTGATCGCGTTCGCCAAGCTCAACGGCAATATGAGCGGCGCGCCGATCATGTTGCCGGGGCGCCACCTCATCAACATCGCCATCGCGCTCGCGATCGTCGCGCTCATCGTGATGATGGTGCAGACGCACGGCACGGTGACGTGGCATTTCTGGGCGATCGCGGGGCTCTCGCTGCTGATCGGCGTGCTGCTGATCGTGCCGATCGGCGGCGCCGACATGCCGGTCGTCGTGTCGATGCTGAACTCGTACTCCGGCTGGGCCGCTGCGGCGCTTGGCTTCACGCTGGAGAACGTGGCGCTGATCATCACCGGCGCGCTGGTCGGCTCGTCTGGCGCGATCCTCAGCTACATCATGTGCAAAGGCATGAACCGCAGCTTCATCAGCGTCATCCTCGGCGGTTTCGGCACAGCTGACGGCGGCGCCGCAGGTGGACACGTTGAGACGCGGCCGGTGAAGCAGGGCAGCGCCGACGATGCGGCTTTCATCATGAAGAACGCCAGCAAGGTGATCATCGTGCCGGGTTACGGCATGGCGGTCGCGCAAGCGCAGCACAGCGTGCGCGAAATGGCCGACATGCTGAAGAAGGAGGGCGTCGAAGTGAAGTACGCCATCCACCCAGTCGCCGGCCGCATGCCCGGCCACATGAACGTGCTGCTGGCCGAAGCCAACGTGCCGTACGATGAAGTGTTCGAACTCGAAGACATTAACAACGAATTCAGCCAGTGCGACGTCGCTTACGTCATCGGCGCCAACGATGTCACCAACCCGATCGCCAAAACCGATCCGCAATCGCCGATCTACGGCATGCCGATCTTGGACGTCGAAAAAGCGAAGACGGTTCTCTTCGTCAAACGCGGCTTGGGCTCGGGCTATGCCGGCGTCGAAAACGAACTCTTCTTCCGCGACAACACCATGATGCTGTTCGGCGACGCGAAGAAGATGACGGACGAGATTGTGAAGGGGCTCTAGATGGCCGAAGCAAAAACTCAGCGCACTAAAGCCTCCGTCACCCAATTCATCGCCTCCGTGGAGGACGACACGCGTCGCGCAGACGCCAAGGCCGTCGACAAGATGATGCGCGACATCACTGGCGAGAAGCCCGCCATGTGGGGGCCGACGATCATTGGGTATGGCGAGTATGAGGGGCCCACCGGCAAATGGCCGCGCATCGGCTTCAGCCCGCGCAAAGCCAATCTCGTTCTCTACATGATGGACGGCTACGAGAACGAGCCGCTGATGAAGAAGCTCGGCAAACACAAGACGGGGCGCAGCTGCCTCTACATCAACAAGCTCGCCGACGTTGATGAAGGTGTTCTGCACCAGCTCGCCGTGAAGAGCTGGAAGGCGATGGCGAAGAAGTATCCAGAATAAAAAAGGGGAGCGCCTTGCAGCGCTCCCCTCAATCTTTCACGGTTTCGCGCTTACCAGATCGTGACGCGCTGATCCGGCGGCAGATAGAGATCGTCCTCAGCCGTGACGTCGAACGCGGCGTACCAAGCATCCATGTTCCGCACCGGGCCGTTGGCGCGGTACATGCCCGGCGAGTGCGGGCCGTTGAGCACTTGGTTGCGCAGCGCTTCCTCGCGGAAGAGCGTGCGCCAAACTTGAGCCCAGCCAAGGAAGAAGCGCTGATCGCCGGTGACGCCGTCGATCACTTGCGCCTCGCGGCCGCCACGCGAGATCGTGTAGGCGTGATAGGCCACTTGAAGCCCGCCATTGTCGCCGATGTTTTCGCCGAGTGTCAGGCGGCCGTTGATCGGCAAACCGGGCAGCGGTTCGAACGCCGAATACTGATCAGCCAAGCGGCCGGTTACTTCCTCGAAGCGGCGGACGTCCTCAGCGTTCCACCAATCGCGCAACACGCCTTGTGCGTCTGACTTGGCGCCTTGGTCGTCGAAGCCGTGGCCCATTTCGTGGCCGATAACGCCGCCGATGCCGCCATAGTTCACGGCTGGGTCAGCGTTCGGGTCAAAGAAGGGCGGCTGCAGGATGGCGGCCGGGAAGACGATCTCGTTGAACACCGGGTTGTAATAGGCGTTCACCGTTTGCGGCGTCATGAACCACTCGTCCTTGTCGGTCGGTCGGTCGAGACGCGAGACGCTTTCTTCCCAATCGAAGATCTGCGCGCGCTTGGAATTGCCGAACGCGTCGCCGGCGCGGACTTCCAGCGCGGAGTAATCGCGCCAGCGGTCCGGATAGCCGATCTTCGGGCGGAAGGTGGCGAGCTTTTCGCGCGCCGCGACCTTGGTTTCCGCCGACATCCAGGAGAGAGCGTCAATGCGCTGGCCGTACGCCGTGCGCATGTTCTCGACCAGCTCAAGCATTTGCGCCTTCGCCGCGGGCGGGAAGTGACGCTGCACGTAGACTTGGCCGACCGCTTCGCCGAGCGACCCGTTGACTGCGGCGACAGCGCGCTTCCAACGTTCGCGTTGCTGCGGCTGACCGTTCAGCACGCGGCCGTGGAAATCGAAGATCTCCGCATCGATGTTGCTCGGCAGGACCGAAGCGTTGTTCCGCACCAGATGATACGAGAGGTAGGCTTTGATCGTGTCGATCGGCGTGGCCATGAAGAGTTCGGCCAGCGGACCCATCGCCGAGAGTTCGGCGATGACGACTTCTTGGGCGCCGCCGAGACCGGACGCTTCAAACGCCGCATCCCATGGGAAGCTCGGCGCCAGCGCGCGGATTTCGGCGCGGGTCTTTAGATTGTACGTGCGTGAACGATCGCGACGATCGGCGCGGAGCCAATGGCGCTCGGCGATTTGCGTCTCGAACGCCATGACAGAAGCTGCTTTCGCAGCGCCGTTGGTTTGGCCCACAAGCTCCAGCGTGCGGCCCATGTGCGCCACGTATTGCTCGCGCAGGCCCGGGAAGACGCCATCGGTGCGGCGATAATATTCGCGCTCCGGCAGGCCGAGGCCGCTGTGCGACATGTTGGTGATGTAGCGGTTCGGATTGCGCTCATCGAGGCCGACATACATGGCGATCGGCGATGTCACCGCGATGCCGGGAGAGGCGATGACGCGGATCGCTTGCTCGTGGTTTTGCACGGCGGCGATCTGGGCCAGCTCTTCTTGCAAGGGCGCGAGGCCGCGCGCGTCAATGGCGGCTTGGTCGAGATAAGAATTGTAGTAGTCGGCGATCTTCTGCTGGTTGGTGCCGGGGCGGCCGCCTGCGAGCGCCACTTCTTCGATGATGACACGCTGATCGTTGTCAGCTTTCTCGCGCAGGATGTCGAACGTGCCCCAGCGTGTGCGGTCCGATGGGATTGGCGTGTTCGCAGCCCATGTGCCGTTGGCGTATTGGAAGAAATCGTCGCCAGGGCGAACGCTCAGATCGCGGCCGGCGAGATCGACGCCGAACGAGCCGATGGCCGGCGCGCCGCCGCTGCCAGTCGTGCCGCCGCTCGTGCCCGTTGCGCAGCCCGCCAATAGGGCCAGCGACGACGCGCCCATGGCGCGACGTGAAAGCATAATCATTGTGTTCCTCCGAATACCTTGGATTTTATTCCGCCGCGGCGAGTTTGCGGCGGCCCCCGTAAAGTCTGCCATAGAAGCCAAACAGGCCGGTGGTGACCCGCTTGATGTCGACCCCGATCATGTAGAAGGCGGGGGTCAGGATCAAGGTCGCCGGCATGCACAGGAGCACGCCAAACGCGAGGCTGAGCACCATGGGCTTCAGGAACTGCACGATGGCGGCGTTCTCAAGGATCATGGGCGAGGTGCCGACGAATTCCGTGACCGACGTCAGGAAGATCTGACGGAACCGAGAAATTGAGGCTTCCGTGATCCCAACTTCGGCCTTCACCCGCATGATCTGGAAGCCGAGCGCCTCCAACTCAGCTGCCTGCTCGCGATACTCTGACGCGTCGTGACGCATTTGGTCTGAGGTCTTGAGGTCGATTGGACCGCGCTGGAACCCGGACTCCGCGCCTTGGATGATGAAGTCCTCGTGCGGCTCAAGGTCGGGGGCGATGCCGATGTACTCGACCACTTGCCCATTGGGCAGCGTGATGTCGTGCGTCTCCCAGGTGCTTTCTTCCGGCAGTGCGCCGCCCGTGCCTTTGCGGCGGAGTGCGAAGTAGCCGCGGATCTGGTTGCAGCGATCCACCAGCACGACGTTGTCGTTCACGACGACGCCCACTGCGGCGATCACGCCGAGCCAGGAAAAGAGCGCAAAGCTCACCCCGAAGAGCATGTGGCCAACCAGCGCGCCGACGATCGCAAACGGGATGACGCACAGGATCATCGCCGGCTGTGCGTAGGAGCGGAAGGTGACTGCGAGCAGGAAGTAGATGCCGAGGAAGGCGAGACCCATCAGCATCAGGAATTCGTTCATGAACTCCTGTTGCCCTTCGGCTTCGCCGATCGAGCGGCGCGACACTGTGTTGTAGCGCGCCTCGAACTGCGGCCAGAACTCCGCATCGAGCGTGCGCATGATGTCGGCGCGCGCTTCCGCGTTGACGAGGTCGGCCGTCACCAGGATCGAGCTCTGCCGTTGCCGGCGATCGAGACCCGTTACACCGGGCGCGAACTCCCACGTGGCGACGGAAGCGAGTGGCACTTCGCGGCCATCGCTTGTGCGAATGCGGAAGGAGCCGAGGCTTTCGAGCGTGCGCCGATCATCGCGCGGATAACGGACGTACACGCGGACATCGTCGCCGCCGCGCGGCAAACGCTGCGCTTCTTCGCCGAAATAGGCTTGCCGGACTTGCCGCGTGATGTCGGCCAGCGTGATGCCAAGCTGTTCGGCGCCGGGCAGGAGCGCAAAGCGCAGCTCTTCGTTGGCGGCGTCCTGGCTGTCGCGGACGCTGGTGACGCCCTCGAACTGCAGCAGGCGCGCTTTCAACTCTTCAACCGCGACTTCGAGGTCTTCGGTGCTGTCGCTGATCAGAGCCAGATCGATACTGGGCGAGCCTGAGCCGGAGAGCGAGAAGCTCACTTGATCGGCGTCCGGCACTTCGCCGAGCAATTCTTCGAGCCGCTCGGTGATGTGGCGCGAGCGCAAGCCGGGGCGTGTTTCCGGCGGCGTTAGACCCACGAACGCTTGGATCGTGTTTTCGTCGATGAACTGGCTCCACGAGCGCACGGCGCCGCGAGACATTTGCCCGGTGTTGGGGTCTTCAGTCGCGAACTCGGCGGTCTCTTCCTCAAGCGCGCGGCGGGCGGCGTCGAGCTGTGCGCCGACTTGCTCCATGCGTGAGAAGGGAGTCGTTTGCGGCAGCGTGATATTCGCCATCATGAAGTCGCCTTCGACTTCGGGCATGAAGGTCTGCTTCACGCGGCCGGACACCATGAGGCCGATCGCCAGGACCATGACGACCAGGAAGACCGACCAAGTCAGGTAACGCGCCTTCACCGCAACGCGCACCAATGGCGCGTGCAGGTTTTGCGCGACCCAGATCACCGAATGCGCGCACTTTTGTTGGATGCGCATCAACCGTGCGCCAAGGCCGTTGCCCTGCGGATCGGGCTTGGTCACATGCGACAAGTGCGCTGGCAGGATGATCAAGCTCTCGATCAGCGAGAACACCAAGGTCGAGATCACGACAATGGAAATCGCCGACGTGAACTGCCGCACCTCGCCCGAGAACATCATCATCGGGCTGAACGCGATCATCGTCACGAAGACCGACGCGACCAGCGGTTTCAGCACGATCTGTGTCGCCATGATCGATGCGTCGACGCCGGTATGCCCTCGCTCCGCCCTCTCATAAATGGCTTCGCCGACAATAATGGCGTCATCGACCATGATGCCGAGCACGAGCAGAAAGCCGAACACGCTCATGAAATTGAGCGATACGTTGAGATAGGGCAGGATGAAGAACGAGCCCGCGAACGCGGTCATGACGCCCAGCGTCGCCCAGAAAGCGACCTTCGGGTGCAGCGTCAGCAGCAGAAGGACGAAGATCAGGATGAAGCCCTGCAGCGCATTCTGGAAGAGAAGGCCCAGCAGGGCGTTATAATCCTGCGACTCGTCTTGGATGATTGTCAGCGCGACGCCTGATGGCAGCGTCGCACGAAACGCCTCCAGCGTTTCATCCATGGCTTTGGCGGTGTTCCAGATATTGAACTGATCCGCCGTTTGCAGCGCGACCAGGATCGCCGGTTCGCCGTTCATGCGCGAATAGAGATTGCTGTCCACAAAGCCGTCGATGACGGTCGCGACATCGGCGACGCGCACCGTGCCGCCATCCGGCGTTTGCCGGATGATGATGTTCTCGAAATCGAGTTCGCTATCGGCGAGATTGCGCGCCTGCAGCTGGAAATTGCCATCGTCGGTGCGAACAGCGCCTGCGCCGGCGTTCAGGGAGCTTGCACGCACCGCGCGCGCGACATCGTCGAACGTGAGCCCGAACGCTTGCAGCGAAGCTTCCGACACTTCGATCGAAACTTCGGGCGGGCGCGAGCCCCAGACTTCGGTGTTGGCGCCGCCTTCGATCAGCGAAATGTTATCGCGTAGGCGTTCTGCGGTGTCGCGAAGCGTGCGCTCGCTGACGTCGCCATGAATGCCGATGATGAAGGAGGCGTTGCGGCCGACTTGCCGCGATACGCGGATCGGGTCCATCGCGGCCGGCAAGCCGCTGATCGAGTCGATGCGTGAGCGCACTTCCGCGGTCATCGCGTCGATATCGGCGCCTGACTCCGATTGAATGCTGACCCAGCCAAAGCCTTCGCCCGAACGAGAGCGCACCCAGTCGACGCCATCGAGGTCGGCGGTGGCCTCCTCGATGCGGATGATGACCTGGCTTTCCATGTCTTCAGGGCTGGCGCCGGCCCAGCTCGCCTGCACATAGACGGAGTTGTCACGCCCCGGCGGCCAGAACTCCTTCTCCATCTTGTTAAAAGAGAAGATGCCCGCGATGACGCAGATCAGCATCAACAGGTTGCCGGCGACCGGATTGCGGCCCCACCACGCGACTAGTCCCTTCAGCATCGTCGTACGTCTCCGGGGCGGACAGCGGTCCGCCCCACAAGGATTATCTGCGGATTTCGAGTTCTTCTTGCGGCTGCGCCGGCGCTGGTGCGGGCGTCGCCTCGGTGCCGCCTTCGCGGTCGATCGGGGTCACCGCCATGCCGGCGCGTGGCGACGTCAGCACCGACACCACGACACGTTCGCCATCAGCGACGCCTTCGCGGAACAGCACTTCGTCATTGGTCGTTTGAGCTGGGCGCACTTGACGGACGTCAATCGTGTTGTCGGGCAGGACGACGTACACGAACTCGTTGCGCTTCAGCGCGCTGCGCGGCGCGGCCACCAGCGTCTCGCTGGCTGAACCTTCAAGACGCACCGACACGAACATGCCCGGTGCAAGCGGCGCGGGCTGTTGGGCGCCGAACGGATCGCGCACTTCGACAACGGCGTAAACAAGCCGCGTGCGTGCATCGACGGACGCTTCCGTACGCACCAAGCGGCCTTCCCAGGTCTGAATGCGACCGCCCGTTACTGTCGAGACGTGCGCGAGCGGACCGGCATTGGCGGCCGACGCCGTGAAGCCGACCGGCAGGCGCATCGAAGCGAGGTCGGCGTCAGTCAGCGGCAAACGGATTTCCATCGTGTCGGTTGCGAACATTACAGCGACCGGGGAGGAAGGGCCCACATAGTCGCCGACGCTGGCGCGGCGTTCGCGGACGCGGCCGGTGAACGGCGCGCGGATGGTGGCGCGTCCGAGATCGAGTTCAGCCGAACGCAACGCAGCTTGTGCAGCAGCGAGCTGGGCGCGCGCTTGCGCCAATTGCGGCTCGCGCACCGCCAGCGGCGGCGCTTCGCCGCGACCCAGGGCTTGCCAATCTTGGCGAGCCAATTCGCCTTCGGCTTCTTCGCGCACCAGTGCTTCTTCGGCCTGCGCGACCTGCGCGCGGGCGCGCACGACGGCGAGTTGATAGTCAGCCGCGTCGATACGGGCCATCACTTCACCTTCGGTGAAGGCGCCGCCATTGACGAATTTCGGGCTCGCCCAAACGATGCGGCCCGCGACTTGCGCCGCCAAAGTGGCTTCGACGCGCGGGCGGGTTTCGCCTTGTACGTCGATAGAGATCGTCGTCGGGCGCGCATGCGCGACCGCGAACTGCACCGCTGGCGGGTGCGGCGCGTCGGTCTTTTCTTCCGGCCGCGGGCCCGTTGCGATCATCAGCATGAGCAGCGCGATGCCGCCCACGATCACGACCACGGGTGCGGCGAAAATCAGGATGCGCTTCACCGCAGGCCAGAGGCCTCTCTTCGGTGCTTCATCTTCGGCGGCGGATTGCGACATCATGTTGAGGTCCATCTTGTTCATTGGACGACTTCCCTGTCTTCGTCGATGCCGCCTGTCCGCGCGCCGCCGCCGAGGGCGACGTGGTAGGAGATGCGGTTGGTTACGCGTTGCGCGCGCGCGGCGATCAGTCCGCGTTCGGCGTCGATGCGGCGCGTGTAGGCGTCGATCAGTTCGAACAATGTCGCGACGCCGCGGGCGTATTCACGCTCGGCCAGTTCTTGCGCCGCGCGCGCTTCTTCGGCGGCGCGGGCGAACTCGGTTTCGCGGATTTCGAGGCTCTGGTCGGCGCTGATCGCGCCTTCGACTTCGCGCCATGCGGCGATTGACGTGCGCACATAGTCAGAAGCTGCGGCGCGGCGATCGTTCACGCTAGCGCGCGATTCCGCGATCAGCGCGCCGCCATTGAAGATCGGCATGGTAATGCCGGCGATTAGGTTGGAGATCAGATCGGCGCTGTTGGATATGTCTTCGATGCCTTGGCCACTGGCGCCGGCAGTGCCGGTTAGGGTCAGCCGTGGCAACAGCGCGGCGCGCGCCTCGTGAATGCGAAAACCGGCGGCTCGCATGCGGTTTTCGGATGCAAGAACATCCGGGCGGCGTTCAAGCAGATCAGCCGGCGCGCCTGCGGCGGCGATCGGTTGCAGGCTCGGGAGATCGCCCACAGCGCGCAACGTGCCGTCAGGATAGCGGCCCATCAATTCTTGCAGGCGGCGCGCACTGATCAAAACTGTGTCCTGCGCCTGCGCGCGGAAGGCGCGCGCGGAGGCGACTTGGCTGCGCGCCGTGCGTAAAGCGAGCGAGGTGGTGATGCCGGCGTCGTAGCGGCGTTGGGTCAGATCAAGCGCGCGTTCGCGCGTCTGCAAATCTTCTTCAGCCAGCGCGAAGAGCTGTTGCGCTTCAATGAGATCCACCCACGCTCGCGACGTTTGCCCGGCGACAGAAAGGCGGGCGCCGTTCAAATCTTCTTCGGCTGCGTCGGCGGTTAAATCGGAGGCCAGTGTGCGCGCGGTGAGGCGGCCCCAGAGATCGATTTCCCAGCTGGCGACGACACTTGAGGTCATGATCTCGCTGCGAATGCGTTCGTCGGAGCCGGAGACCGGTGTTTCAGTGCGGATGCCGTCGACGCCGACGCTCAAGCTTGGCAGCAGATTGCCGCCGAAGGCGCCGCGCGCGCGCCAGCGGGCTGCGCGGTAGCGCGCCTCGACGATCTGCAGATCAGGGCTGCCCGCCAGCGCTTCGCGCGCCAGCGTCGACATTTCAGCGGAGTTCAGATCGTCGAGCCAGGTTGACGCCGGTGACGCTGCGAGTTCTGCGGCGCGTTCGGGTCCAATCTCATCGGCGGCGACATAGGAATCCGGCTCGGGCGGCAGGTTGCGGCCCGCGCACGACCCGGCCGCCGCCAGCAGGCCTAAACCGACCCAGAAACGCACCCCGTAATTCATGTTCCCTCGCAACGGCGGCTTACCAAAGCACTCTCGAAAGTCAATAAAAGAATATTGATTTTCGATAATACAGCAGTCGCACCTCGGCAGCCGTTTTGTCCCCGGTTCGTCCCTAGGATGCCGGCCAACTTGGTTTTGGATGCGCCCCCAACGTCCGGCTCAAGGGGAAGCGGCGAAATTTCCTCTTCCACGCACAAGGACGCGCTTGGGTGCAGCCAGCCGACATCTGTTGCCGGGGGCGGCGGGTGTGCCTAAGCCCGGCTCAATGGCCACGAACCGATTTCCGGAGATCCGCTGGCGCCTCGACCGCATTCCGGCCCTGGCGTGGGCCACCGGCGCGCTGGCGGTGCTGGCGGTTGTCTTGGCGTTCGTCACCAGTGCGCCGGCGGTTGTGCTGATGGTGCTGGCGGGCGCTGCGACGTATTGGACGGCAAAGGAGGCGCGCCGTTTCGTCATCGCCTCCAGTAGCGGCGACGATCAGATTGAACTCGTTGGCCTAGCCGAGCTTGCGCCGCTTCTGGAAGCGCTGCCCGATCCCGCTTTGCTGATTGACGATCAGGGCCGCATCGTAAGCTCCAATGACGCCGCGCGCGGGCAGTTGCAATTCGAAGCGCGGGGCCAATTCTTGACGTCGATCCTGCGCCATCCGGACGTGCTCGAAGCGGTGCAGGCCGCAGTGCGCGACGGCGAAACGCGCGCTGTGGAGTATGAGACGACGACGCAAGTCGATCGCCACACACGTTGCTACGTGGCGCCGGTTACGTGGGGCGCCGAGCGGGCGGCAATGCTGGTTTTTCATGATCAAACCGCCAAAATCAGCACTGAGCGTATGCGTGCGGATTTTCTGGCGAACGCCAGCCACGAGTTGCGCACGCCGCTCTCTTCGCTGACGCTTTTAATTGAAACCATTGCTGGCCCGGCGCGCGATAACGCCGAAGAGCGCGATCGCTTTCTTGGCATGATGCAAGTGCAGGCCGAGCGTATGCGCCGGCTAATCGCCGACCTGCTCTCGCTCTCTCGCATCGAACTCGATGAACATGTGCCGCCCTCTGATCGCGCCGATCTCGTCGATGTCGCGCGTGAGGTGATCGACGCGCTCAATGGCGCCGCAGCGGCGCGCGGCGTGCGCATCGAACTGGACGCGCCTGACCAGACGGTGAAGGTGGTGGGCGAGCGTTTCCAGCTGGCGCAAGTCGTTCAAAACCTGATCGACAACGCCATCAAATACACGCCGAAAGACGGGGTCGTTCGCGTGCAAGTCGCCCGGGGTGGCGACGCAGAAGAGACCGCCGCGCGCGCCGGGCGCCAATGGGAGGAGGCGGGGCGAGCAGTCCTGCTCCCCGCGGCGGCTGCGGCAAACCGCTCCTACGCCTATGTCCGCGTCGAGGACGCGGGGCCTGGCGTGGCGCGCCGGTTCTTGCCGCGCCTGGGCGAGCGCTTTTTCCGGGTTGAGCGCGAAATGGGGGACGAGCGCGGCGGTACGGGCCTGGGGCTGGCCATCGTTAAGCACATCGTCAACCGCCACCGGGGCGGGCTTTTGGTCGAAAGTCTGCCCGGCCGGGGCTCGGCCTTCGCCGCCTATGTCGAATCGGCGGAGGAGGATTGAGCAGGCGCATGGTGTTTTTCACATCAGTGTCATCAAATCCGCCTATGAGCGAGCCCGCTGGGATCGGGCTCGTGTCGTTCGCCCGGCGAGACGGGCGAAGGGATCGAAAATGGAAGAGTTTTCAGCGGCTGGCGCTGACCGCGGAGCCCCGCCTGTGTCGATGATGACCACGCCTACCGTCCGCAATAATGGCGGCACCCTGGTCGGCGCGGCCGTCAAGGTCGCGGCGCGCGACGTCAACGTTTTCTACGGCGACAAGCAGGCGCTGTTCGACGTTTCGCTCGACATCCCCGATCGCGCCGTCACCGCCTTCATCGGCCCGTCTGGCTGCGGCAAGACCACGTTCCTGCGCTGCATCAACCGCATGAACGACACGATCGATGGCTGCAAGGTCACCGGCTCGCTGCAGATCGAAGGCAAGGACGCCTACGGCAAGAACGTCGATCCGGTGGTGCTGCGCACCCGCGTCGGCATGGTGTTCCAAAAACCGAACCCGTTTCCGAAGTCGATCTACGAAAACGTGGCCTACGGCCCGCGCATTCACGGCATGGCCAAGAACAAGGCCGAGATGGACGTTATCGTTGAGAAGTCGCTGAAGCGCGCCGGCCTCTGGGAAGAGGTCAAGGATCGCTTGGCTCAGCCTGGCACCGGCCTCTCCGGCGGTCAGCAGCAGCGCCTCGTCATCGCCCGTACGGTGGCGGTGAATCCAGACATCATCTTGATGGATGAGCCGTGCTCAGCGCTCGACCCGATCGCCACCGCCAAGATCGAAGAACTGATCGACGAACTGCGCGACAAGTACACGATCATCATCGTTACCCACTCGATGGCGCAGGCCGCCCGCGTCTCGCAGAAGACGGCGTTCTTCCACTTGGGTAAGCTGGTGGAGACCGGTGCGACCGAGGAAATCTTCACCAATCCTCGCGACTCTCGCACGCAAGACTATATTACGGGCCGGTTCGGCTAATTCCGATGGCCGCGCCGAAACGATCGCGCAGCGTTCCTGCGCTCGCCCGCCGGGTAAAGACAAGCATGGCCGAACACACAGTCAAAGCGTTCACCGAAGAACTCGACGCGATCACTCAGGAAGTGGCGCGCATGGGTGGTTTGGCGGAAGCCGCCATCAATGACAGCCTGTCAGCTGTCGGTCGCCGCGATACCGAACTGGCGCAATTGGTCATCCAGCGCGACGCTAAGATCGATGCGGCTCAGCGCGAGATCGAAAAGCGCGCCATCAAGCTGTTCGCGTTACGCCAACCGATGGCGAGCGATCTGCGCGTTGTGCTGACCGCATGGCGCATCGCGGGCGAGCTGGAGCGCGTCGGCGATCTGGCCAAGAACATTGCCAAGCGCACGCTGATCCTGAATCAGGCAGAGCCGATCCAGCTCACCCGCTCGGTCGAGCGCATGGGCAAGATCGCCGCCGCGCATTTGAAGCAGGTGATCGACGCCTACGCCAACAAAGATTTGCAGGCCGCGATCACTGTCTGGCACGCCGACGACAATATCGATGCGCACTACAATTCGCTGTTTCGCGAATTGCTGACCTATATGATCGAAGACCCGCGCATGATCAGCTCGTGCGCGCACTTGCTCTTCATCGCCAAGAACCTCGAACGCGTCGGCGACCACGGCACCAACATCGCCGAGTACATCCATTTCCTTGTCACTGGCGAAGAAATCGCCACGCAGCGGCCGCGCGGTGACGCGGACGTCGCGGATTAGAGGCTCAGCCCATGGCCAAGGCCCCGCACGTCCTGGTCGTCGAGGATGAAGAAGCGCTATCGCAGCTTCTGAAATACAATCTCGACAAAGAAGGCTATCGCGTCAGCGTCGCCACCGATGGCGAGGAAGCTTTGGTGATGGCGCAGGAAAGCGCGCCAGACCTCATCATTCTTGATTGGATGCTGCCGAAAGCGCCGGGCATTGAAGTGTGCCGCCGTTTGCGCGCGCGCCAGGAAACGCGCAACACGCCGATCGTCATGCTGACTGCCCGCAGTGAAGAGACCGACCGCGTGCGCGGGCTCGACATCGGGGCCGACGATTACATCACCAAGCCCTTCACGATGAACGAGCTGCTGGCCCGCTTGCGCGCCGTCATGCGCCGTATCCGGCCGGGTCTGGCCGAAGATAAGATTGTGTGCGGCGACATCGTCATGGACCGTGTCTCGCACCGCGTGAAGCGCGGCGCCCGCGATGTGCATCTCGGCCCCACCGAGTTTCGCATCCTCGATCACCTAATGCAGCATCCGGGGCGCGTCTTTAGCCGCGAGCAATTGCTCGATGCGGTCTGGGGCTCGGATGTCTATGTCGAAGCGCGCACGGTTGACGTGCACATCGGGCGTTTACGCAAAGCGCTGATGGTGGGCGAAGAAGCCGACCCGATCCGAACGGTCCGCAGCGCCGGCTACGCGTTGGACGCCGAAGCGGCTTAGGCGAACGCGACGCCGAGCGGGATCGGCGCCGCGCTGCTTTGCAATCTAGTGCCGGCGGTCCCAGCGGTTCTCGCGGCGGTCCCAGCGATTTTCACGCCGGTCCAGCACGTCCTCACGGGCATCGCGCACATCTTCGCGCGCATCGAAGACGTCTTCACGCTGATCGCGCCAGCCGCCTTGGTACTGCGCATCGCGAACGTCCTCGCGCACATCGCGCACATCTTCACGCCGGTCGAAGCGGTTCTCACGGCGATCAAGCCGGTTTTCGGCGCGGTCAAAGCGATTTTCGATCCGATCCCAATTCTGCGCGTACGCCGACGGCGCGGCAAACGCGGTAAACGCCACGACGGCGCACAAGGCTAAAGTCCGTTTCATGGAAGAGCTCCTCTTTGTCCCTCGGAGCTTCAAACGAGGCGGGCGCGGGATTCCGTCGGCATGGACGCCATAGACGAGCGTCGCTATATCCGCGCTTCGATTTTCCCTCAGAACGGACCGATCCCATGGCGGCGCAGCCGGCACAGTACATTTTCACGATGCAGGGCCTCACCAAGGCTTATCCGGGCGGCAAGAAGGTGTTCGAGAACATCTGGCTGTCGTTCTTCCCGGACGCCAAGATTGGCGTCGTCGGCGTCAACGGCTCTGGTAAGTCGACGCTGCTGAAGATCATGGCCGGCCTCGACAAGGATTTCACCGGCGAAGCCTTCGCCATGGCCAACACCAAGATGGGCTACCTGGAGCAGGAGCCGAAGCTCAACGACGCGATGACGGTGCGCGAAAACGTCGAGAGCTGGTGCCGCGAAAAGCAGCTGGTCAATCGCTTCAACGAAGTCAGCATGGAAGTGGGCGAGAACTACACTGAAGAGCTGATGGAGGAGATGACCAAGCTTCAGGAGCAGATCGATGCGTCTGACGCGTGGGACATCGATTCCAAGATCGACATGGCGATGGATGCGCTGCGTTGCCCGCCGGACGATAGCGGCGTGGAGAAACTCTCAGGCGGCGAACGCCGCCGTGTCGCGCTCTGCCGCTTGCTTCTGTCGAAGCCCGACATGCTGCTGCTGGACGAACCGACCAACCACCTCGACGCCGAGAGCGTCGCCTGGCTGCAGCATCACCTGGAAGCGTTTCCCGGCTGCGTCATCCTCGTCACCCACGATCGCTACTTCCTCGATCAAGTGACGAAGTGGACGCTCGAACTCGATCGCGGCCGCGGCCATCCGCACGAGGGCAATTACTCGGCCTGGCTCGAGATCAAGGCCAAGCGCTCGGAGCAGGAATCGTCCGAGAGCGATAGCCGCAAGAAGGCGCTCAACCGCGAACTCGAATGGGTGCGCCAGTCTCCCAAGGCGCGCCAAGCTAAATCGAAAGCGCGCCTCACGCGTTATGATGAAATGGCGGCGGAGGCCGAGCGCGAGAAGCAAACCTTCGCGCAAATCCAAATCCCGCCAGGCCCGCGCCTCGGTCAGAACGTCATCGAGTTCGAGAATCTCAAGAAGGGCTTTGGCGACAAGCTTTTGATCGATGGCTTGAGCTTCAAACTGCCGCCGGGCGGCATTGTCGGCATTATCGGCCCGAACGGCGCGGGCAAGTCGACATTGTTCAAGATGATCACTGGCCAAGAAAAGCCGGACGAGGGGAGCATCGCGATCGGCGAAAGCGTGAAGCTCGGCTTCGTCGATCAATCGCGCGATGCGCTCGATAATGCCAAGAACATCTGGGAAGAGATTTCCGGCGGCCTTGACGTGCTCACTGTCGGCAACCGCGAAATTCCTTCGCGCGCCTATGTGTCGAGCTTTAACTTCAAGGGCGCCGATCAACAGAAGAAGGTCGGCCAGCTCTCAGGCGGTGAACGCAATCGCGTCCATCTGGCGAAGACCTTGCTCACCGGCGCCAACGTGCTGCTGCTCGACGAACCAACCAACGATCTCGACGTCGAAACGCTACAAAGCTTGGAGGCGGCACTCGAAGATTTCGCCGGCTGCGCCGTCGTCATCAGCCACGATCGCTGGTTCCTGAACCGCTTGGCCACGCACATTCTCGCGTTCGAAGGCGACAGCCACGTCGAGTGGTTCGAAGGCGATTTCGACAGCTACGAAGCGGATAAGATGAGGCGCCTAGGCGTGACGGAAATCATCCCAAGCCGGATCAAGTTTCAGAAGTTTGGGCGGTAGGAAGCTGCGCCCCCCTCTCCAAGGAGCGGGGCGCGGCTTCCGTTGATTGCTTACCCGCGTCCGCGGCGATCTTCATCTTCCAGGCGGGACACCACGCGCAGGTTCACTGGCGTACCTGTCGCATCGCGGCCATCGGCCAGCGTGGGTGAGTGGCGGAAGGTGCGCGCTACTCGGAGCGCCGCCGTTCCGAAGCCCCCCGGCGTTTCTTCGATGCGCACGCAATCGAGCGCGCCGCGCTCCTGCACCGTGCAGCTCAGCCGCGCTTCGCCTTCGCGTCCCCGTTCCAGCGCACGCGACGGGTAGAGCGGGTTGAGGCGCCGCGCAGTCGGCGTGCTCGCCCAGATCGGGCGGCGCGCGCCGGTGACGACGATTTCGCCGTTGTCATCGACCGTCGCGCTCGCCGGCGTGATGCCGATGGTTTCTTCGGGCACGGGCTCGGCGCTGGCGGTCACGGTGCGCTGGGCCGGTGCGGGGGGGCGCTCGGCGGTGGAAGCGGGAGCGGCGATCGGTTCGTCTGATGTGGCGTCTGCCGGGCGTCTGTGTCCAGCGGGCCGGCGCGAAGGTCGTCGTCGTAAGCGTTGTTGATGGCGTAATCGGCTTCGCGATTTTCGTTCGGCGACAGCGTGTTCCAGGCTGCGTAGGCGCCGCCTGCAATCACGACCGCGGCCACTGCGCCAAGCAGCCACTTGCCGCCACCGCCGCCTTTAGAGGCGCGGATGGTTGTGGCGCCATGTTTGGGATCTTCGCTCACGTTTCGTCTCCTCGCAGATGTCACCAGGAACCCGCACCCGCGCAACGTTCGCACTCAGCCTATGTTCCGATTGTCATCGCGACCGTGCGAGGCATTTCGACGCGCCGTTTGAAGCGTCGAAAATGCGCGCTTGATGTGACCGAGGTCATGGCGTGAGTTGCGAGCTAGCGTTCCAGCAAAGCCGCCGTCGCAGCTCCTTCGTCAGAACCGTTCCGGACGAAGCACTTGGACATCGCTGAGGCAAACTAGGCCGCGATAGTCGGAGAAATAGTCCTTCAGCCAAGCCAGCGCCTTCTGAGCGGCGGGTTCGTTGGTGACCGCAATGATGAGGCGCATGTCGCCGCCGCCATCCACCGCGCTTTGGCGCCAAGCGCCGTGGGCGCCCGCGCCCTCCACGCCGTCGAAGACACTCCATCCCTTGACGCCTTCGTTAAGGAGCATCCGCTCAACGTGCGACAGCGCGTGCGCCTCGACAAAAATTTCCAGCTTCTTTCGGGTTACGAGGTTCATCACTCATCTCACCATGAAATCGGCCGCTGCCTGATAAAGGGGAATGCCGATCAGCAGATTGAACGGGAACGTGATGGCCAGCGATAGCGAAAGATACACGCCGGCATCAGCCCGCGGCAGCGCTATCCGCATCGCCGCCGGCGCAGCGATGTAGGATGCGGAGGCCGCCAATACGGCCATCAATGTGGTGTCGCCCGCGCTCAAGCCAATCTGCGCCGACGCTATCGTTGCGATTGCCGCCGCGAGCAATGGCCACGTCAGCGCGTATGCCAAAAGATTGAACTGAAGATTTGGCGACATGGCGAGTTGTCGTGACGCGACGAGGCCCATGTCCAGCAAGAAGAGGCAAAGCACCCCTTGGAAAAGGGGATTTACGAACATTTCGAGCCGATCATAGCCCCGCTCGCCCGTGATAGCGCCGATGACGAAACTGCCAACCAGCAAGACGGCCGCGCCGTTCAGCAAGACCTCGCGCAGCAGTGCGCCGCGACGCGGATTGTGTGCGCCCTGCGAAGCGTTGCCGCCGACGATGAGAAGCGCAGCCAGGATGGCCGGTGTTTCCATTAGCGCCAAAACCGCCGCCATGTGGCCACTGAACTCGACGCCGATGCCGCGCAGGTATTCGGACGCTGCAGCGAAGGTGACGACGGAGACGCTGCCATAGTGCGCAGCGACGGCGGCGGCAGTTGTCCGGTCCAGTTTGGATATGACCCGCAACAAGGCGAAAGCGGCAAACGGCGTCAGAAAGCTCAGCGCTAGCCCGAGCGCCCCGGATGCGAGTAGCTCGCTTGATAGGCCTGCCCTGTGCGCTTCCACCCCGCCTTTGAAGCCGATGCAGAGCATCAGGTAGAGCGCCAGCGTCTTTGCGACTTGCTCGGGAATGGCGAGGTCCGAGCGCAGGAGGCCCGCGACCATGCCGAGGACAAAGAACAAAATCGCTGGGGTAAGGAGGTTGGCGGCGGCCGCTGATCCGACAGAGCCGAAGATATCCATCCCGCTGCACCTCCCGTTGCCGGGGCGGACTTACGATGGCGCCGGGTAAGTGGATCAGTGCGTGTCGAAAAATGTTATCCTGGTGCGACCGAGACGGCGCACTGCATTGCTCGTTCCGGCGCCACTGTGCATAAGGCGCAAATCAGTTCATCATTCCTCTCCGTCACCGTTCCGGACCCGATCCGGACAACGCGAAACGGGAGCGCGTGCATGTCGTCGCTGCGAAAGTACAAGCCGCTACAGGCTCATCTCGAACGCCGTCGTGGCCGTCCGGAAATGCTCACTTTCGAAGACATCGAAGAAATCATCGGCAAGGAATTGCCCGAGAGCGCTCTGAAGCATCGCTCGTTCTGGGCTAATGACAATCAAGATAGCGGCGCCGCCCGGGCCTGGTCGCGCGCCGGATACCGGGTGGCCTATCTCGATCGCGACCAGAAAGTGGTGCGGTTCGAACGCACGCGCTAAACACCTCGCCATTGAGCGAGGAGCGATCCGATGCGGAAAGTGCTGATCCTGTTGACCGCAGCCATGATGCTGAGCGGGTGCATGTCCACACTGCAAGCCGCTTATGACGAGCGCCGCCAGCAAGAATGCGCGGAGGGCAGTCGCTCCGGCCGGCTGAATTGCTGATCTTTCGCATCCGGAAGCCCCAAGCCCTGCATCTCTCTCCCGAGACCATGCAAACCCGCGCCTTGCGGGCGGCGGCGTGCGCGCCGACAGTGGCCTCACAGAGGAGGATTTCATGCGTTGGTTGATGGCGGCTGCGGCGCTGGCCCTAGTGGCGGCGTGCGACGGCTCTAACGTATCGGTCGACGGCGTCGATGTCGGTGAGCCGGGCGGCTACACGATCGAAATCCGCGCCAGCGAAGCGGAGCAAACATATCTGATCACCACACCAGAGGGTCAAACCGTCGGCGCGCGCGCCGCTGAGGGCGCCTCCGCGCTCATGGATCAGCCGCGCGCCCAGGCGCTCGCCGCTGAACCGCCGCCGCGCAGCAGCGAGGAAGTACCTGAAGTTATGTCGCTGCGCGTCCCAGGTTTCGAAATGACCATTGGCGGCACGGGAGATGACGTCAATGGCGAGAACGGCCAAGTCGCGATGCGCATTGGCGGCGGGCGTCAGAACATCGTCGTCAATGCTGACGAAGGCGGTCCTGGCGAAGCCGACGATCGGGCGTACGTCCGCATCACCGGCGCCGACGCCGATGCTGTCCGCGAATTCATTGCGGAGGCGGATGAAATTTCACCGTCCGTGCAAGCGCAAATGCTGGCGGAACTCGGCTTGGAATAAAGCCGCAGCGGCGCGCGCTTGAATGCGCGCGCCGGCTCGCGCTTTCCTATCCTCTGACTGATTCGAGGATAGTCGATGCGCAGAATGCTGCACGCGGCCGCGGCCGCACTTCCCATGCTTGCTTTAGCCGCGTCACCTGTTGCCGCCGAAGAGGGCATGTGGACGTTCGACAATTTTCCAACCGAACGCATGACCGAGGACTTGGGCTGGTCGCCGGATCAGGCTTGGCTCAATCGTGTGATGGGCGCGACCGCGCGGATGCCGGGTTGCTCGGCGTCCAACGTGAGTGGCCAAGGCCTGATGCTCACCAACCATCACTGCGTCCTCGACTGCGTCACCGCGCTCTCGACGGCTGACGCCAACTATATTCGCGATGGCTTCACCGCGCGCCTGCGCGAAGAAGAGCTGCGCTGCCCCAGCATGACGATGGATGTGCTCGTCAGCGTCACAGACATTACCGATCAGATCGATCAGGCCACGAGTGCAGCGCCTCCCGAAGGCTTCGCCGCCGCGCGTGACGCCGAGTTTGCGCGCCAAGAACGCGCTTGCGCCGAAAGCGGCCAACGCTGCGAAGTGGTGACGCTCTATCGCGGCGGCCGCTACGCCTTGCATGCCTACCGCCGCTTCGGCGACGTGCGCCTCGTTTTTGCGCCCGAGCATCGTCTCGCTGCCTTTGGCGGCGACGCCGACAATTTCGAGTTTCCGCGCCACGGGCTCGATTTCGCGTTCTTGCGCCTCTACGAGAGCGGCGCAGCAGCACAGACGCCCAATCACTTGAGCCTCCAGTTCGAGCCGCCCGCGGAAGGCGACATCGTGCTCGTCGCCGGAAATCCGGGCAGCACGTCGCGGCTGCGCTCCGTCGCCGAACTTGAGTTCGAGCGCGATGTGAATTTGCCATGGCTGATCGCCTCGCTGACCGAGCAGCGCGAGCGCATCCGCGCTTATGCCGCCCGTGGACCCGATGAAGCGCGCATCGCGTCGAGCACGCTGCAAACGGTGGAGAATTCGCTGAAGGGGCTGACGGGGCGCCGCGATGCGTTGCGCAATCAGGAAGGCTTTGCGCAAGTTGTCGCGCGCGAGACGGATTTACAGACACGCGTCGGCCGCAACCGCGCCGCCACACGCGAAATGGGTGACGCGTGGGGCGAGGTGCAACGCGCGCAAGCGGCCTACCGTGATTTGTTCGCCGCGTACCAAAATCTGGAACTGCGCGCCGGCGAGCGATCGGCGCTGTTTTTCTGGGCGCGCGATCTCGTGCGCGGCGCCGCCGAACGGCCGCTGCCAAGCGCCGAGCGTTTGCCCCGCTACGCCGACGCGCGCCTGCCTGCGATCGCTGGCGCTTTGCGCTCGACCACGCCTGTGACGCCTGCATTCGAAGAGGTGCATCTGCAAGTCTGGCTCGAGCGGCTTGAGCGCGAACTTGCGGGCGACCCGGCGATGGCGCAGCGTGTGCTCGGCGGTGAGACGCCGTCGGCGCTGGCGCAACGTTTGGCGCAATCGCGTCTCGCCGATCCGCAATATCGCATGCAGCTTTGGGTCGGCGGCGCGACGGCTGTAGCAGCGTCAGACGATCCGATGATCGTGTTCGTGCGGGCCTGGGACGACGCGGCGCGGCAGGTGCGTGCGCGCTATGTGGCCGACGTCGAAGCGCCAGTGGCGCGCGCGCAAGAGCGCATTGCGCGCGCGCGCTTCCGCGCCTTTGGTACACGCCAATATCCAGACGCCACATTCAGCCCGCGCCTCTCCTACGGCACAGTGCAAGGCTGGACCGAGCCCGACGGCGAAGAGATCGGCGCCTTTACCAATGTCGACGGCCTGTTCGAGCGCGCCACCGGCGCATCGCCCTTCGAACTCAGTCAGCTCTGGCTCGACGCGCGCCCGCGTCTGGACGGCGATGTCGTGTTCAATCTCGCCAGCGCCAACGATGTCATTGGCGGCGCTTCGGGTAGTCCGCTGCTCAACCGCGATGGCGATATCGTTGGCGTCATCTTCGACAACAACATGCACGCGCTCGGCGGCGAGTATTTCTACGACGGACGCTACAATCGCAGCGTCAGCGTTTCCGCCTCAGTCATCCGACTTGCCTTGGCGGACGTCTACGCCATGCAGTCGCTGCTGCTGGAACTGCAAGCGGAGTAAGGGGCGAGAGCGTCTGCGGACGAGTACTCGGATCACGCCGCGACGCTCTCTGGCGCTCCTGCTGGCGAAGAAGCGTTGCTACATAAAAACAAGCGACGCGGCGCGTGCGTCAACGCAAACGAGACGGTGTGCGGAGTCACTGCGGCGCGTGGCGTTTGTCTGCGACGAATGGCGGGGGCTTATCCCAGCGCCTCGTTGAGGAACGCCATCTGGCGCTGCAAGGATGCAAACGTCTGCGGCGTCGGGAACGCGATGAAGCCGTGGCAGGCGCCGGGATAGATATCGAGCTCACTCTGATTGCCGGCGGCGGCCCAGCGCGCATGCATGAAGAGGCTGTCGTCCAACAATGCATCGCGCGTACCGATGGTGAAGAGCGCCGGGCAGAGGCCGCGGAGATCGGCGTAGAGCGGCGACAGCTCAGGCGAGCGCTTCTCCTCGCGCGAGACGCCCGGCAAGAAGGCGTCGCCGAACTTCAGAATGTCGATGGTGCGCAGGATAAGCCGTTCATCGCCGAAATTTCGCGCGCTTGGCGTCATGCCGAGGTCGAAGACGCCGAAGACGAGGTTCGCGGCATGGAACGGCATGCGGCCATGCTTGTCGCGCAAGCGCAGCATGGTCAGTGCAGCCAGATGCGCGCCAGCGCTCTCGCCGCCAATGGCAAGCTTCGCGCCGCCGAAATCCGAGAGGTGATCGCTCACCCAAAGCGCCGCCGCTTCGCAATCGTCTGGGCCCGCTGGGTACGGGTTTTCCGGCGCCAAGCGATACTCGACACTGACCGCTGTGAGGCCGGTCGTATCCGCGACGCGCTCCAGCAGACGGTCTTGCTGATCGGCGCCGCCAAGCACGTGGCCGCCGCCGTGCATGTGCAGATACACGCCGCGCGACTGCGCCGGCGCGAGTATGCGGAGCTTCAGTCTTCCCGCCGGCCCGTCGATCTCCACCCAGCGCGCGCGATCCGACTTGGCCGCGGGGGGGAACGCGCCTTCGCCACGTGCGCGCGCCTCGCGCACCTTCTGCGCGCCGACATCCCACCATTCCGCCATGCCCGTCATCGCCGCGACGATGGCTTCGTTGGCGCTGCGGGTTTCGGGCGGGATTGCGTCGTCGGAGAAGACGGCTGGATCGAGGTTTGTCATTTCAGCCCACCCATTTTCCGGATCGCTTTCCATTCGTCGGCCGTCACCGGCTGCACCGATAGACGCGAATTTTTCACCAGCACCATGTCGGCGAGCTTCTTATCGGCCTTGATCGTCGCCAACGTCACCGGCGTTTTCAGCGGCTCCACCGCTTTCAAGTCCACGCACACGAACGCGCCGGTCTTATCGTTCGGATCGGGGTAAGCCTCTTTTACCACTTCGCTGACGCCGACAATCTCTTTGCCCTCGTTGGAGTGGTAGTAGAACGCAAGATCGCCCTTCTTCATGGCGTTCAGATGCGCCTTGGCTTGGTGATTGCGCACGCCGGTCCAGGCGTCGACGCCTTTCTTGACGTGCTGCGACCAGGACCAAGTGTCCGGCTCGCTCTTGACCAGCCAGTACGCCATCAGTTCGCGGCTGCCGGAACTTGCGCCAGCGCTTCGATTTGAATGGTCACGGTGTTGCCGATCATGTTTGCCGCCGTGGCCAGACCCCAGACCGTGCGGTCGAGCGTGCCGGTGGCGGAGAAGCCGGCTGTGCGGCGGTTGTTGTTCGGCGCCTCGGCGATGCGGTTGAGGGTGACGTCGAGCGTCAGCGGGTGCGTCTGACCCATGAGCGTGAGATTGCCGATGACTTCGGCGCGCGTGTCGCTGATGAGGCGCACCGATGTGGATTCGAACGACATGGTCGCGAATTGTTCGGCGTTGAGCCAGCGGTTGCCGCGCAAATGTTCGTCGCGCGTTGCGTTGCCTGAGCTCACGCTGCCGATCTGGACCACGGCGCGCACGGACGAGTTGGCCGGGTTCGCTTCATCCAAGATGAGTTGACCTTCAACCGCGTCGAACTGACCGAGCACGCGGTTAAAGCCGAAGCGGTCGATCGAGAACGCGACTTGCGTGTGGGCGGGATCGAGCGCGTAGGTGACCGGCTCGGCGTGGGCGGCGCCGGCCGCGAACAGCGCGGCGGCGAAAAACAAAGCTCGCATTCAAATGTCCCCTGGCGTCAGGCCCGCGCCTCGAACACCAGATTGAACGGCGTCTCGGCGGCGCGTCTGAATTTACTGAAGCCTGCGTCCTTGACCACCTTTTTCAGCCGCGCCTCGCCAGCTTGCGCGCCGAGCCCCATGCCGACCTCCTGGCTGAGCGAGGCCGGGGTGCAGATCATGGTCGATGCTGCGTAATAGACGCGGCCAACCGGGTTCAAATTGTCCTTCAAATCGTCATGCGCGAACGGTTCCACCAGCATCCACGTGCCGTCTGGCGCCAACGCATTCTTGACGTGTTTGCCGGCGCCGATCGGATCGCCCATGTCGTGCAGGCAATCGAAGAAGGCGACCATGTCGTAGCCGAGCGCGGGATAGTCCTTGGCGCTGGCCTGCGCGAAGGTGATGCGCTTGGAGACGCCGGCGTCCTTGGCCAGTTGTTTGGCGCGCTCGATCGACGGCGCGTGATAATCGTAGCCGTAGAATTTCGACTTCGGATAAGCGAGCGCCATCAGGATCGTTGAAGCGCCGTGACCGCAGCCGACATCGGCGACTTTCGCGCCCTTCTCCAATTTTTCCTGCACGCCCCTCAGCGAAGGAATCCATTGCGAGACGAGGTTTGCGTTATAGCCGGGGCGAAAGAAGCGCTCAGTGCCGCGGAAGAGGCAGGCGGAATGTTCGTGCCAGCCCACGCCCTTGCCTGTCTTGAACGCCTCCGCGATCTTCGGCTCGTCGAGCCACATCGCCTGCAGCAATTCGAACGCGCCGGCAAAGAAAGCTGGCCCGCCTTCATCGGCGAAAGCGCACGCTTGTTCTGGATTGAGTTTGAACTTCTTGGTCTTCGGGCTGTAGTCGATGTAGCCCGCCGCAGCCTGGGCCGAGAGCCACTCGCGCAGATAGCGGGCGTTGAGCTTGGTTTTTTCGGCGAGGTCTTCCGGCGTTACGGCTTTGCCGTCAGCCATGGCTTTGTAGATGCCCAAGCGATCGCCGAGCAGCACCAATGCGGCGCCGGCGCTGGCGCCGACATCGCCGACTAATTTTCCAAGGAATGCGTTCAGTTTTTCTGGATCGGGCTTCATGGCCAATCCTCCGTTGCGGAAGATTGGAGCTAACGCCGCCATTTTCCGCTCGGCAAGGAGCCTGGGAAAATTTTAGGTTTGCGCAGACCCGCCGAGCCGCGCGCCAAACCAAGCAGCTGCCGGCACGGCTATGATCGCGGCGATCAGCATCCATAGTGGATGCGGGATCATCACCAGATTCAAGCCCGTCGCCGCAAACAAAACGCCGCCAGCGAACCATCCCGCCCACGTGCGCGCCGCGATCTTCGCAGCTGCGAAAGATGCAGCCAAGGCAGCGATCGTCCATGTGACCGGCAAGCCCAACAGCGAGAGAACGGGCGCCGTCTGCATGTAGTCCCGGATTGCTTCGGGATTGGTGACTTGAACATCCGGCGGCGGCGGGAAGAAACGATGGTTCAGGGCGTCGCCAACCATGACAACGCCAATGCCAACCGCCACGCCAATGACGATCCCCAACACGATGCGCAGAATGGACACGCGCCGCCTCCCCAGACTGACGGCCCTAAAGATGCTGCCTTTCCTATTCGCGCGTCAATCGCGCGCGCTTGATCTCCCGGCAAAGCCGCTTACAGACACGCCATGGACGCCGCGCTTGAAGCAGAAGGGCTGGTCAAGCGCTACGGCGCACGAACAGCGGTTCAGGATCTTAGTTTTCAGGTCCCGAGAGGGGCCATTTATGGCGTGCTCGGGCCGAACGGCGCCGGCAAGTCGACGACGCTGCGCATGCTCGTCGGCGTGATGCGCCCGACATCCGGCCGCATCACCGTTCTTGGTGGCCCTCCGACGCGCGAGACGATGAAGCGCGTCGGCTATCTACCGGAAGAGCGTGGGCTCTATCGCTCGATGACCACGCGCGGCGCCATTGCCTATCTCGCACGCTTGAAGGGCGTGTCGGCGGGCAAAGCGTTCAAGCGCGCTGATCAGCTGCTCGAAGCGCATGGGCTCGGCAAACACAGGCACAAGAGGATCAAAACGCTCTCCAAGGGCATGGCGCAGAAGGTTCAAGTTCTCGCCGCCATCGCGCATGAGCCTGACTTGATCATTTTCGACGAACCGTTCTCCGGTCTCGATCCGGTGAACCAACGCGTGCTCGAAGAGACCATTCGCACCGAAGCTGCGACCGGTCGCACAATTCTCTTCTCTACGCACGTCATGGAGCACGCCGAACGCTTGTGCGATCGCATCCTTCTGATCGCGCACGGCACGGCGGCGTTCGAAGGCACGGTGTCGCAAGCGTTGGCGCTGGCGCCGAGCTTGGCTCTGCTCGAGACAGAGGGCGATTTCGATCTCGCCGCGGTGCTGAGCACGCGCGGCTTTAACATCAGCTATGATGGCGAAGAGCACGGCAATAAACGCTGGCGTGCGCGGCTGGAAAATGGCCACGGTTCGCGTCAATTGTTGCAAGCGTGTGTCGAAGCCGGCGCGCCGCTTTCGCTGTTTGAACCGGCGCGCGCGAGCTTGCACGAAGCGTTTGTCGCGCTGGTTGGCGATAAGGCCATGCCGAACGCGGCGGAGGAGCGCTGATGTCGCCGGTGTTCCTCGTCGCACGTCGTGAATATCTGGCTTATGTCGGCGCCTGGGGCTTTTGGCTCTCGCTGCTGACGGCGCCGGTGATCATTGCGTTGCTGATTTTTGGCCCCGTGCTGCTCGCGCGCGCGGAGCCGCCGCGTGTGCTCGCCGTAGTCGCTGAGCAAGCGAGCGACGCTGCGTATGTCACCAACGCGTTTGCTGCGAACGCGCGGCGTGAGGCGCGCGGTGAAATCCGCGCTTATCTTGAAGCGGCTGCGCCAGCCGTCGTGCCCGAGGCAATCGCGGCGTTCGACGCCGCGCCCAATCGCGCCGCCGCCATTGAAGCGGCGCGCGCGGTGATCGTGCGACAGGCGCCGCGGGCGTTGGCGGCGTTTCCCAATCCAACCGAGCGCTACCAACTCGTCATCCCGCCGGAGCCCGACATTGCCGGCATGCGGCCTTATCTCGATGGCTCCCGTGCGCTGCCGGACGGGCGCGCGCTTTATGGTGCGCTCAATATCCGCCGCACCGATGGCGCGCCGGTGATCGAGTATTGGAGCGTCAATCTCAGCCACGAAGAGCCCAGCAACATCGCCCGCCGTGCGCTGCGTTTGGCGATGCAGCGCGAGGCGCTGTCGGCGCAGGGCTTGCCGCCTGAGGAGGCGGATCGCCTCGACGGCTTCGATCCGCAAGTGGCGCAGTTCGATCCGCGCCCGAGCGCCGGAGAGGGCGAAGTCACCTTGCGCCAACGGGCGCCGTTCTACGCTGCGTTGGCGCTTTCGTTTGTGCTTTGGAGCGTCGTTTTCTCCGTCGCCAACATGCTGCTCTCCGGCGTGATCGAGGAGAAATCCAACAAAATCCTCGACACGCTGCTGACCAGCGTTTCGCCGATGCAAATCCTGATCGGCAAGCTGCTCGGCGTCGCCATGGTCAGCCTCACTCTGTTTACATTCTGGGGCGCGCTTGGCGGCGGCTTGCTGACGCTGGCGGCTGAGCGGGCAGGCGAGAGCATGTTTGGGCAGATTGCCGCCGCCTTCCTCGAACCGCGCCTGCTGGCGGCGTTCATCGTCGGCTTTATCGCAGGTTATCTCATGTACGGCGCGATTTTCCTGGCGCTCGGCTCGCTCTGTGAGTCGTTGCAGGAAGCGCAGACGTTGCTAGGCCCAGTCGCACTCGTGCTTGCGATCCCGATGATGCTGATCACACCGGCGCTCGACAATCCAAACGCGCCTCTGGTTGAGACCGCGAGCTGGATCCCAATCTTCACGCCGTTCCTGCTGCTCGTGCGCGCGCCCTCTGGCTTAAGTTGGCTCGAAATCGCCGGCATGGCGACGCTCATGGGCGCGACGGTCGTCGTGATCCTCTTCCTCGCAGCGCGCGTTTTCCGCGCCGGGGTCGTCGATCAAGTCAGCATATCGAGCTGGCGCGGACGCAAGGCCAAGGGCTAAGGCGCCCGCAACGTCATCTTGACGCCGTCGCGCGACGCGGCACTCTCCGCGCCAACAAAGCGACACCGGGGAGAAATGTCATGGCGCGGCTTGGTTATGTTTGCATCGGCACCAATGATTTCGATCGCGCCACCGCGTTCTACGACGCGCTCTTGGCTGATCTTGACGGCAAGCGCCTGTTTCCGACGCCGCACGGTTTGCTCTATCGGCTTGGCAAGGGTGCGATGATCATGGTCACGCGCCCCTATGACGGCGAGACGGCGACGATCAGCAATGGCGGCATGATCGCGATCGAGGTCGACAATAAAGAGCAAGTCGCCAGTGTTCACGCTAAAGCGCTGAGCCTTGGCGCGACATCGGAAGGCGAGCCGGGTCCGCGTGGCGCGTTTGGCGAGTTCGGCTATTTTCGCGATCTCGACGGCAACAAGTTCGCAGTGTTCTACACCGGACGCGGCGGCTAAGCCGCGCGCCAGCCCATCAGATAGATCGGCCGTCCCTCTGGGTCCTTGAACGGGCGCAACATATGTTCGCGCGCGCCCTCGCGCTGAACTGCCATGGCCGGCCGATCGAAGACGACGCCTGAGGCCTCGAGCTTTGCCTCCGCTGCGTTCCAGTCCGCCGGTTCGAAATAGAGCATGACATCGCCGCTCGGCGCTTTCGCGTCTGGCACGGCGCCGATCATGAGCGAGGTCGCGCCCGCGCGCATGAACGTCATGCCGCCGGCTTCGAACAGGACCGGAAAGCCCAGCACGTCGCGGTAAAAGGCGACGAGTTTCTCTGGGGCCGCGCTGGCAATACCGATCTGGCACACGCCGCTGAGCAGCGATGGCGTCGTTCGGCCCGTTTCATCTTGAGACATCGCGCTTCTCCCGCTGGCGGCTTGATGTGACGCGTATATAATTAGTTTGACTAACTAACCAAGTCAATCCACCCTCTCTCTGTGTCCCGCACCGATTCCCTCCACGTCGCCGATCGTCTGCATAGCGCCGCGATCCGGCTGCTCCGCGCCGTGCGTGTCGCTGACGCCGAAGCTGGCGTGACCGCGCCGAAGCTGTCAGCGCTTTCAGTGCTCGTATTCGCGGGGCCGATGAGCCTGACTGCGCTTGCCCGCAATGAGCAGGTGACCGCGGCCACAATGTCCAAACTCGTCGCCGACCTCGAAGGCGAGGGGCTGGCCTCCAAGCGCGCCGATCCGGCGGACAAACGCGGCGTGCGGGTCGAAGCAACGGCGAAGGGCAGGGCTATCCTCGAAGCGGGCCGCAAGCGCCGCTTAGCGCTGTTGCAAGCCAAGCTCGCGAAGCTCCCGCGCGAACAACGCGCTTTGCTCGCTGAAGCCGCCGAACTCATGCTCGAGCTCGCCAAGAGCTAACCGAAAATAAAAGCGCCGCCCGGAAACCGAGCGGCGCTTTCAAAACTTTAGTGCTGTCGGCCTTACCGCGGACGTGGCGGCGGCTTCGGCAGGAGACCCTCGCGTTGGGCGCGCTTGCGGGCCAGCTTACGGGCGCGGCGCACGGCTTCGGCGCGTTCACGCGCACGCTTTTCCGACGGCTTCTCGTAATGGTTACGGCGCTTCATTTCGCGGAAAGTGCCTTCCCGCTGCATCTTCTTTTTGAGCGCCTTCAACGCCTGATCGACGTTGTTGTCGCGAACGAAAATCTGTACCAGGGGACGTCTCCCGTAACCCGAAACCAATACCAAGCCGGCCGCCAGCGCCGCTGCGCCGCGAGCCCCGTTCTGAAGCGAAGGCGGGGGATAGCAAAAGGCCGCGCCCCTGTCCATGCCGCAGCCGGTCGACGTCTCCTCAAGCCAAGCGTACCCTCCCACTATGACTGAAGCGCCCTCCGCCCGGTTCCGGATCCGGATTCTTGAGGCTTTTCCGGCCCATGCCGCCCGTTTGGGCTGGACGGATGCCGCCTTCAAGGACGCATACGAAGAGGTTCAGCTCTCCGAAGGCGAGGCGGCTTTGGCTTGTCCGCGAGGCGCGGAGGACCTGTTCGACGCTTTTGCCGACCGAGCCGACCAGGCCATGCTCGACGCCCTGGACGATCTTGACCTCCAGGCCATGCGCTACAGCCAGCGCGTAAAGGCTTGCGTCCAGGTCCGCCTTGAAGCGCAAGTGCCCTACAAGGAGGCCGCCCGCGCCATGACGCGGGCTCTGACCCGTCCTGATCGCGGCCCGCTCGCCGCACGCCTCGTTTGGCGCACCGCCGATCGCATTTGGCGCGCTCTGGGCGATACCAGCACAGACGGCAATTTCTACTCCAAACGCGCCATTCTCTCCGGCGTTCTCGCCAGCACGTACGCCCGCTGGTTTAGCGATGAGAGCGCCGACCACGAAGCCACCTGGGCGTTCCTCGATGCACGCATCGAAAACGTGATGCAGTTCGAAAAGTTCAAAGCGCGCATGAAGCCGCTCGGCGAGCACATGCAAACCGCTGTCGGCATCGCGGCGCGGTTTAGATATGGGCGCTAAAGTTTAGGGTTCGCCAGCGGCGGCCGGCTGCGTTTCGGGTGGTTGCCAGTCGCCGCTGGGCGGCGCACGCAGTCTCGCCGCATCGAATAGCCAGCGCGCATAAGCGCTTTGGTCTCCGCCATGCGGCGCATACAGAACTGGCCGTAACAAGGCCGCGGCGTTGTCATAGTCTTCTGATCGGATCAGTTCACGCGCGAGCAGCAAGCGAATGTGGTCTGCTTGCGGCGCGAGTTCGAGCGCCCGGCCTAGCACGTCAAGCTGCTCGTCACTCATTGGTTGCGGCTCGCCGGCGAAGGTCGACGCGTAGAGGTAGAGCGTCGGATAATAGGAAGGGTCCTGGAACGCACGAGATGCCGGCGAGCTTCGGCTAAATCGGCGCGCGCTTCTTCGCCTGACTTGGCGTTCATTTCTTCCAGGATCATGTCGGCCAGAAGGTAGCGGCCTTCTGCGTGATTTTCTTGTTGAGCGAAGAGGCCTCGTAAGTTGCGCACAAGAAACACTTCGAGCTTGTTCTGGTTCTCACGGCTCTCCAGCCGCGTAAGCGCCCGCAGCACGAGATCGAAATCCTCGAGCGATTGCGCGGCATTGCGGACTTGCTGTTCGTTCAGATCGCCATAGACGATGAAGTTGGCGCTTTCGGCGCGCCACCAGCGGCCGTCTTGTGCGGACGCCGCGCCCGTCAGCGCAGCCGTACTCAATAGTACGCTCGCAATCAGACGCGCCAGCATCCGCTCCTCCCTGAGTTGCAAAGGGAGCCTAATGCGCATTTGGGAATTGCCAAGACACCCGCATACCGGGGCGGTGCATCTGCGCGCAAAGCTAAAACTTCAGCTTCGTCACGTGGCCCATTTTGCGGCCGGCGCGGGCGTTGCGTTTGCCGTAGAGATGGAGGCGCGCGTTTGGATCGGCGGCGAGCGCTGACCAGTCTCCTGCTTCCTCGCCGATGAGGTTCAGCATTTCGATACCGGCGATGCGCGTTGTTGGGCCGAGCGGCCAGCCGGCGATGGCGCGGATGTGTTGTTCGAATTGCGAGGTGAGCGCGCCCTCGATCGTCCAGTGGCCGCTATTGTGAACGCGCGGCGCCATTTCGTTGGCGACGAGCGAACCATCCGGCATCACGAAAAACTCTATCGTCAGAACGCCAACATAGTCGAACGCCTGCAACACTTTTTGAGCGGCTTCGAGCGCCGTGCCGAGAATGGCGTCGCTGATCTGCGCCGGCAAAGTGGTGCGCGAAAGAATGCCGCCGGCATGCTCGTTCTCGCAGAGATCGTAGTGCACAATCGCGCCATCCCAGCCGCGTGCTGCGATTATGGAGACTTCGCGTTCGAACGGGCAGAATCCTTCGAGAATGCCCGGCGCGCCGAGCTTTTCGTAAGCGCCTGCGACGTCGGCTTCCGTTCTCAACCGCAACTGCCCGCGACCGTCATAGCCAAGCCGGCGCGTTTTCAGGATCGCGGGCAGGCCGATGCGGGCGACGGCGTGCTCTAGCTCCGCTTGAGAAGAAACAGCGGCAAACGGCGGCGTCGCAATGCCGATCGATTCCAAGAAGCTCTTCTCATCAAAGCGATCCTGCGCGACGGCGAGCGCTTGCGGCGATGGCGCGACGCGCGCGCCAGCGGCGATCAATGCTTCCGCGGTTTGTGCCGGGACGTTTTCGAACTCCGTCGTCACGACGCTGACGCGCCGCGCGAAATCCGCGAGAGCTGCGTCGTCGAGATAATTGCCGATGATGGTTTTGGCCGAAACGCGCGACGCTGGGCTGTCCGGTTCGTCGGTAAAAATGCACACGTCGAAGCCAAGTTGTGCGGCGGCGATCGAGAGCATGCGGCCCAATTGGCCGCCGCCGAGAATGCCGATCGTCGAACCCGGCTTGAGCGGCGTCATGTCGGGCTTTCGCTCACCGCTTCAGTTTGCGCCGCGCGATAGGCATCGAGCCGCAACGCCAGCGCTTCGTCGCTCAACGCCAAAATCGCCGTCGCCATCAAAGCGGCGTTCACCGCGCCCGCTTCGCCGATTGCGAGCGTCCCAACCGGCACGCCGCGCGGCATTTGTACGATCGAGAGCAAGCTATCCAAGCCTTTGAGTTCTCGGCTTTTTATTGGGACGCCCAAAACTGGGAGGGGCGTCATCGCGGCGGCCATGCCGGGGAGGTGGGCAGCACCCCCGGCGCCGGCGATGATGATCTTGAGGCCGCGCGCCTTGGCGGTGGCCGCGTACTCGTAGAGCCGCTGCGGCGTGCGATGGGCGGAGACGACCTTCGCCTCGAACGGCACGCCGAGCGCCTTTAGCGTTTCGGCGGCGAGGTTCAGGGTTTCCCAGTCGGACTTGGAGCCCATGATCAAACCGACCAACGGGGCGGGGGTAGCCATGTTTCGGCTGCTCCTAAAAAATGGGCCAGTAAAGGAAGCCGCCGCAGGCGTCCAGTCCGGAAGGCTAACGCGTCCTTTACCTCCATGGCGCATCCCTCGGGGTGAGAGGCGCACTGACATGGCCTTGGGCCCCGCCAGGACCGAAACCGAAACGAGCCAGCTGTTGCAACGGCTCGGCCTCGACGCGCGCGACGTTTCCGAGCCTGCGATCGAAGTTTTGGCGCGACTCACCCTCGAATTGGAGGCCATGCAGGCCCAGTTGGCCGACGCCGAGACGCTGGCCGACCGCGATACGCTGGCGCCCGTCTTCAACCGCCGCGCCTTTCTGCGCGGCCTGCACCGGACGATGTCCGAGGTCGAACGCTACCGCACGCCCGCCGCCGTGCTCTACATCGACCTCGATGGCTTCAAGGCGCTCAATGACAGTTTCGGTCATGGCGCCGGCGATGCGATTTTGCGTCATGTCGGGCGGCTCCTGGTGGACAACGTGCGCGAGTCCGATGTTGTCGGCCGGCTCGGCGGCGATGAGTTCGGCGTTATCCTCAATCGCGCCACCGCTGACGAAGCGCGCGCCAAATCGGCGATGCTGAGCGCGGCGATCAATTCGTCCGCTGTCGTGTATGCCGGTATGCATCATCGTGTGCGGGCAAGCGTTGGCGTGCATCCGATCGCGCTGGTCGAAGATCCCGAATACGCAATCGCGCGCGCCGACGAGGCAATGTACGCAGAGAAGTACGCCCGCCGTGCGCAACAAGCGCAGGCGTTTTCGGGTTTCTAGCTTCGCCAGTCCGCCTCCGCCAAGGCTTCGGCGGACGATTTCGCTTGCGCGAAATCGGAGGGCGGAGACGCGAGGGTTGCATCTCAAGGCAGTTACAGTGTGCGCTGCTTGCACAGCGCCAGACGCTTCGCTCGCGTCTCCGTGATCTGCTTCACCGGCGCCGTCGCGAGAGATGTTTCACTCTCGGAGGCGGCGCGGCCGGCGGCGTGACAGTCGTCGCTGCTCGCGACGATCCTGTGTACGTGCTCCAACGGTTGCGACCCCGCGGGCTTCTGCGTTCGATGCGGTACGCGACGGGAGGGCGTCCAAGGGGTCTGTCCGTCTCTTCGCGGCGCCTTCTCATGAAAGAGGAGCATCAATTGCATCACGCTCGATCACACCATCTCCGCGTTGGCTGAACAGGGATCCAACTGCCCTCCTGCGAAGATGATGGGGTGATCATACGCCGGGTTGGGATGCTGTCGGATAGATTGGATTCTATCCTCGTAATGTTGGTTGCTTTTCGCCCATAGCGGATATTGGTAGTGTAAGGCTGTGGCCTCGCTTGAGCGCTCCACAAGCCGCACTACCCAGCCGAAGGTTTTTATGACCGACGACGCCCAGGCCCGCAAACTCACCACTATCGTCGCGCTGGATGTCGCAGGCTATTCCGCGCGCACCGAAGCTGACGAGGCCAGGACAACCGCCGAGGTAGCGGCGCTGCGCAGGGTGATCGAAGCCATAGCCGCGCGTCACGGCGGCCGCTTATTCAGCACGGCCGGCGACGGCTTCATGCTGGACTTTGGTTCGAGCCTTGCTGCTGTCGAAGCTGCGTTTGAACTCGCCGCAACGTGCGAACCGAAAGTGCGCGTCGGCGTCCACCTGGGCGACGTTGTAGTGCAACCGAATGGCGACCTCCTGGGCCACGGCGTCAACGTCGCCGCGCGCCTCATGGCGCAATCGACGCCAGGCGCGGCTTTGGTATCAGCGACAGTTCGGCAAACGATCCGTGGCCCGATCGCAGATCGCCTGCAGTCGCGTGGGCTTCTCAAGCTCGACAAGATGGCCGAGACGATCGAGGCGTTTGCACTGACCGTTGCCGTCGTGGCGAATGCGGCGCCGGCGCCGGCGCCGACGGAAGCTGACCCCATCCTCGTCGTCCTACCGTTCGACAATTTGTCGACAGATCCCGAGATGCAATTCTTCTCCGACGGCGTCAGCGAGGAGATCATTCAGCGTCTGTCGCGCGGCGCGAAGCTTAAGGTCATCGGGCGAACGTCGAGCTTTCAGTTTCGGGGCGAGAAGAAGAGCGATGCGGCGCACATGCTAAAATGCAGTCACTTGCTCGACGGCTCAGTGCGCCGGGCGGGCGCACGCGTGCGCATCGCCGCGCATCTCGTCGAAACAGCCTCGCACACTACCCTGTGGTCCGAGCGTTACGACCGCAGCCTCGACGATACGTTCGCTGTACAGGACGAGATTTCCGAAGCCATCGCTGGCGCCTTGCAACAAACGTTCACCAGCTTCTCGACCAAGGCTATCGATCCGGTGGCCTATGATCTTTATCTGCGCGCCAGCATCAAGTCGTATGCGCCGGACGAGTTGTGCGGGCACGTCGAACTATTGGAGGCCGCGGTTCAGCTTGCGCCCAACTTTGCGGAGGCTTGGGGGAGGCTGGCGTACGTCCGCACCTGGGCGCGATTGTATCAGCCGTTCGCCGAACGCGCGGCGTCTACCGCCTTGGTGACACGCGAAGCGGAACGGGCGCTGGCGCTCGATCATGAAAACGTCGACGCGCTGACCGCTCAGTATTTCATCTTGCCGCCGTATGGCAGTTTCATCGAGTCGGACGCCGCTATGGAGCGCATTCGCCGGGCGCCGGGTCGCGGCGAGGGCCACGGTTATGTCGGCTGGCATGCCCGCACGATCGGACGGACCCGCGAATGCGCCGAGATCACGGAGGAGATTTATCCGTCTGATCCGCTGAACCCGATGTTCGTGATGATGACGTCGATGGCCCGAATGGCCGTCGGACAAGTGGCCGAGGCGATCCCGCTCCTCGAAGGTCTCATGGCGCGCGCGCCAGGCATGATTTATCCGGTCGTGGTTCTGCTTCGCGCCCACGCTCTTCTGAACGACTGGCCGGCGGTGGACAGGCTGATTGCAGCGGCGGCGAACTGGCCGGCGCGTGCATTCGATGACGGGGTGATGTTCGTCCGCGCCGAGCGCAATCCGACGGCGGAGAACATTGGCGCCATACGCGACGCGCTCGAAGCGCATGTCGCAAAGACCGGCTCGGTGGACGTCACGCGGCTTGTGTATGCGGCTCACCTGGGCCTCGTTGACGACGTCTATCGCATCGCTGAAAGCGCCCATCTTGGACCGCGGGGGAGCGCTGACGACGTCATCGGTCCCGACGCCTACCGCACCGGCATGCTGTTTTGGAAAGGGATGCCCGAAATCCGCAACGATCCGCGCTTCGTGCGGCTCTGCGCGCGGCTCGGCCTCGTCGAGTTTTGGCTCGCGACTCAGAAATGGCCCGACTGCGTGGACGAGGTCCCCTACGACTTTAGGGTCGCGTGCGAACAGGCGCGGAGCATTCCGAAGGAAGCTTTCGAGTTTTGAGCGGCGCTTAAGCGCTAGAGCCGCCAACTAAGCGCAAACGCGCCGAAATCTTGGCGCGTCGGTTGGGTTTCGAATTCTTCGGTGCGCCAGACATAGGTGTAGGCGAGACGCCAGTCTCCGGCGCTGACTGAGAAGCCGGTTTGGAAGTCGGCGACGTATGGCGTGCGCTCGACCGAGGCGCTGTCTTCCCAGGTGTTGCCGTCGAGGAAGAGATTGCGCGCAACGGCGCGGCCTTGGATGCCCGCGAACACCGACCAGGATAGCGGCCCGCCGGCGAAGTGTTCGACACCGGAGAGCGAGGGGCGCACGCGTGGGGGCCCGTAATCGTTGTCGATACGCCAGCCGATGCGGGCGGTGAGGCCCACGCGCGCTTCCGTGCGCAGCGTGCCGAGGCTTGCGCCGGCGCTCGGTGTCAGATCGAACTCGAGGCCGCCGGGCACGTCGATGAACGCGCGCACGGCGCGCCAGCGGCGATCGAACGAGACGGCGAAGGCAAACTCGTCTTCGAGTTGGCTGTCCCAGCCTTGCGGATCGGGCGCGCCCAGAGATTCGTGGATGCCGCGCTGGGCTTGTTCGCCCATCGCCGAAGGGCCGGTGATGCCGAATTCGAGTTCGTAGGTGTCGAGATAGCGCGGCGCGCGGCCGTCCGTGCGATCTTCTTCGGCGCCGACCATGAGCTGCATGTAGAGCCAGCCGGCGTAGGGGTGCTGATCGGCCGGGGCGGGCACGGCGGCGATGTCTTCGGGCGTGAAGATCGATTGGCCAATGGCGACGCCCCAAAAGTCCGGTTGCGAGTTCGAGAAATAGCGCGTGAAGCCGCCGGCGCCGCGCAGCCAATCGGGCACGCCTTCAGCCGGCGAGACGTAAGCCAGCTTGATGCCGGAGGTGTAGTTGCGGTCAGCGCCGGAGGAGAGGCTGTCATTCTCGACCGCGATCGAGAACACGCCTTGCAGCTCATCGGGGCGATCTTCGGCGAACGCCGCGCTCGGCAGCGCGGCCAATAGTGCCGCGCCCGTCAGCCAACGCTTCAAGCGATGATGTCCGGCGTCAGCCTGTCTTCGATCCATTGAATTTGGTCCCTCAACACGAGCTTGCTGCGCTTCAAGCGAGCAATTTGCAGCATGTCGCCGCTGGTCTTCTCTTGCAGTGCAGCAATCGCGCTGTCGAGCGCGCGGTGCTCCTCGCGCAGCTCTATCAGCCGTGCGCGTAACGCTCGTTTTTCTGGCGTATCGTTAATGTCGAATTCGTCAGGATCGTCGGCGTCCATGTGCCCTGTTCCGCCGTGCGCGGCCGGAACCCCGAGGGCCGCGCGCCGAGCTAAGCCACGCCAGAAAGGCGCTGTAAAGCGCCACAACTCGCCAAATTTAAAAGCAGGAACAAGGGCTGGCGTAAGAAATGTAAATTTTGTTGATGATGTAAGGAGACAATAGTGAAATTCGGGAGCATCCTCGGACTCGCCAACCAAAGGAGGCGCCTTCGATGGCTATCGAGCAGCGTTTACGCGAACTCGACGCCCGGCATCGGGATCTCGACTTAATCATTGAACATGAGGCCAAAAGGCCGGCCGTGGATCCTGCCCGGCTCACCGCAATGAAGCGGCAAAAACTCAAACTCAAAGAACAAATCGAAGTGATCCGACAGAGTCTCAGTCACTGAACTGAGCGCTCGCCCTGGCGTGTAACGCGCCGCCCTGAGTTTTGGGGCGGCGCTGTCAGCGCGACGCGGTTTCAGTTTCGCCATCCACCAGCGGCAGATAGCGCGCGTATCCTTCCGCGGCCATGCGTTCGCGTGGGATGAAGCGGATGGCGCACGAATTGATGCAGAAGCGCTGGCCGCCCGTGCCGCGCGGCCCGTCGTCGAACACGTGGCCCAAGTGTGCATTGCCCTCGCGCGAGCGCACTTCGATTCGGCGCATGCCGAGTGTGTAATCCTCGTGCATCGTGATGGCGTTGGGATCGATCGGCGTGGTGAAGCTCGGCCAACCGGAACCGCTGTCATATTTGGTGGTCGAGGCAAACAGCGCCTCGCCGGTGCGGGCTTCAACGTAAATGCCGGTTTCGTGGTGATTCCAGTATTCGTTGTCGAACGCGCGCTCGGTGCCGCCCTGGTCCATGACCCAATTGCGCAGGCGTTCGAGCGCGTTCGGCGAGCGCTCAGTTTGCGCGATCGGGCGCTCGCGGGTCTGCGCGTAGGCGTAGTAGCCCGCGCCGCTGACGGCGAGCAGGGCGACGGCGATGATGGGGGCGAGGCGCATAAGGGAGGCTCCAGTGTTGAAAGCTTATACGCCTAAGGGCGTCGCGCGGTTGCGCTGGAAACCAGAGACAGTCGCCATACGTAAGCACCCATATGATCCGTCGCTCAATCCTCGCCAGCTTCCTCCTGCTCGTCGCCGCTGCGTGCTCGCCGCCGGCGCCGGCGACCGCGCAACCTCAGACGCCGCCGACTGGCGCGGTGGAGGAGGCGATTTTCGCTGGCGGGTGCTTTTGGTGCATGGAGCACGACATGGGCGCGATCCCGGGCGTGATGTCGGTTGAGAGCGGCTATACCGGCGGGCGCAACGAGAACCCGACCTACGAGAACCATCCGGGCCACTTCGAGGCCGTGCGTGTGCGCTACGATTCAGGCCGCATCGGCTATCGCCAATTGCTCGATCGCTATTGGCCGCTGGTCGATCCGACCGATGACGGCGGCCAATTCTGCGACCGAGGCTCCAGCTATCGCACCGCGATTTTCGTGACCGCCGCGCAGCGCGCCGAAGCCGAAGCCAGCAAGCGCGCTATCATTGCGTCCGGGCGCGTGAACGGCCGCGTCCTGACGCCGGTACTCGATGCGGCGACGTTCTGGCCGGCGGAAGAGTATCACCGCAACTATGCCCGACGAAATCCCGCGCACTACGCCGCCTACCGCGCCGGATGCGGACGCGATCGGGTGCTACGTCAGGTTTGGCGGCGTTGATATGGACCGCCGGCGTCTCGCCGGCCAGCACATACGCATGCCGGCGAGACGCCGACGGTCCATGAAGAGCGACTAGCCTTCGTCAGCTTGCTCGTACGTCTCGGCCGGCACGGTCTCCTGTGCGCCTTTGAGCGTCTTGGACTCTTCTTTGGCCTTGCGGGCGTCGGTGCGGGCTTTGGCGGCGGCGGCGTCGGCGACGACGGCGTCGAGTTCGATCTGGGTGCACAGGCCGATCGTCACCGGATCGACCGGCTTGATCTGCGGTGAATTCCAGTGCGTGCGGTTGCGCACCTGTTCGATGGTCGACTTGGTCGTGCCGATCAGTTTCACGATCTTGGAATCCGGTACTTCCGGGTGGTTCTTCAAGAACCAGTTGATGGCGTCTGGGCGATCTTGGCGGCGCGCGATCGGCGTGTAGCGGGCGCCCTTCTTTTTCACTTGCGGCAGGTCGATGCGCTTCTGCTCGAGCGGCTTCAGCACGTAGGTTTCATCGGCCTCGCCCTTGGCGATCTCTTCGCGCGACAGAAAGCCCCCAGCGATGGGATCGACGCCGCGAATGCCCTTGGCGACATCTTCGTTGGCGATGCCTTGAACTTCCAGCGGATGCAGGCCGGTGAAATCGGCGATCTGCTTGAAGGCGAGCGAGGTGTTTTCGATCAGCCACACGGCGGTGGCCTTCGGCATGAGGACGTTCGAGGTCATGTGCTTAGGCTCCAGATACGCAAACGCGCCCGGCGGCGTCGCCAGGCGCGGGGCCAGATGGAGCAACGGGCTGACGACCACGGGCGCGGTAAATCAGTTGCCCGCGATATAGCGCTGGTTGTGGGCGAAGGGAAGGCGGGATCGCGCCTTTTGGACGTGATCCCGCAGCCTTTATTCGTGGTCCTTGCCGGCCGTCTTGTCGCCGCGCGCCAGTTTGAACACGACGCCGGAGAGCAGCACCAGCGCGAGTAGGTTGGGCAGCGCCATGGCGGCGTTGGCGATGTCGCCGAAGCGCCAGACGAAATCCAAATCCTGGAACGAGCCGACGAAGATCATCGCCACCCAGACGAGGCGGAACGGCAGGATCATGCGGTCGCCGAAGAGGTGCGTGATCGAGCGTTCGCCGTAATAGGACCAGGTGATCAGCGTGGTGAATACGAACAGGATGAGCGCGAGCGACGCGATCAGCTGGCCGATTGGAAAGCCGAGCACGAGCGTTGGAAACGCCGTCGCATAAGCGGCTTGCGTCATGTCGAAGCCGCGCAGGTCCGAGCTCCAGACGTGCTCTTGCACGCCCGCCGCTGAGGGGAAGGCGCCTTGCACGGTGAGGATGACGAGGCCGGTGCAGGTGCAGACGATGATGGTGTCGATGAACGTGCCCATCATGGCGAAGCGGCCTTGGCGGGCGGGGTCGTTGGTTTGCGCCACCGCGTGCGCCATCGGCGTCGAACCCTGGCCGGCTTCGTTGGAGAACAACCCGCGCGCGACGCCGAAGCGAATGGCCATAATCATGCCCGCGCCGAGGAAGCCGCCAGTTGCGGCGTGGCCGTTAAAGGCGCTGTCGAAGATGAGCGCGAACGAGGCGGGGATGTCGGACGCGTTAAGCGCCAGCGCCCAGAGCGCCATGACGATATAGCCCAACGCCATCACCGGTACGACCGCTTCGGCGACGCTGCCGATTGATTTGATGCCGCCGATGATGACGACGAACACCAAAGCCGCGACGATCAAGCCCGCGCCCCAATCCGGCAGAACTGGAAAGAGACCGGTGAGCGAGTCGGCGATGGAATTGGCTTGAATGACGTTGCCGGTGGCGATGGAGGAAATCAGCGCGCCGACGGCGAAGACGCCGCCGAGCCACGCCCAGTTTTTGCCGAGGCCGCGCCGGATGTAGGTCATCGGTCCGCCGCGATAATGGCCTTCCGGCGTCTTGTCGCGGAAGCGCACCGCGAGCGAGCCTTCAGCGAAGGCGAGCGCCATGCCGAAGAGCGCCGTGATCCACATCCAGAAGAGCGCGCCTGGGCCGCCGAGCGTGATGGCGGTGGCGACGCCCGCGAGATTGCCGGTACCGATCTGGCCGGAGAGCGCGGTCGAAAGCGCGGCGAACGGCGAAATCTCGCCGGCTTCTTTTTCTTTGCTGCGCTTGAACAAGCCTGCGAAGGCGGTGCCCAAGTGTGTGATCGGATAGAACCGAAGTCCGATCATGAAATAAAGGCCAGCGCCGAGGAGCGCGATGACCATGGGCGGGAAGGGCAGTATCTGTTCGCTATTCCAGGTCCCGCCCCAGATGAAATCCGAGACATTGGTGACGTGGGCGTAGAATTGCTCCACCGGCGACACGGCTGCTGTCATGCCTGAGTTCCCCTACTCGCCGCGATGCGGCGTCCCTGGGGGATAATAGAGCAGCCGAGCGCGTATATGGCTAGCCTTTGAAGCCGCGCGCGCAACCGAAGAAGACGGCGGACGCAAGAGTGCGCCCGCCGTCTCGCTCGGTGACTAGAAGCGGAAGCGTAGTCCTGCTTCGATTATTGAAGAGCGGTTTTCCACGTCGAGCGTTGCGTCGAAGAGGGACACATCGGTCTCGACGTCGTCGGTGGCGCGATAGCGGTATTGCGCGAACAAAGCGGTGCGATCGCTGATGTCGTAGCTGGCCCCGGCGATCAGCTGGTATGCGAAGACCGTGGCGTCGTCATCGACGATCTGCACGCCGGACGGCGAATAGTCGACGTTGACGAAGCCAACCCCAACGCCGCCGCCGACATAGGGCCTCACCGGACCGAGTGGCGTGAAATCGTAGTAGCCGTTCGCCATCAGGTATGTCGTGTCGATCGAGCCTTCACCGTCATCGACCAGGGCGCCAACGGTCACGCCGAGATTTGGCGAGCCCGTGATCAGTACGCCGGCATCTTCGCTGTCGATGATACCGCCGCCGACAGCCACGTTGTTGTGCGTGTCGATGTCGTTGGACTGATAAGCGAGTTCGAGTTCGCCGCGGAACGCGCCGAATTGGCGGCCGATCGCGGCGCTCACCGTGTAGCCTTCATCAAACTCAGTGGTCCAGCCGACGCTTGTACCTGCTGGAAGCACTGTGCCGGACGGGATCGTCGTGCCAGCGCCGGTGGTGAAGGGGCTATCAAACTGGCCGCTATTGTCCGTATCGTCTAGCCAAGCCGCGCCAACACTGACGCTGCCGTAATAATCTTGAGCGAGCGCGGGGGTAGCGGTGAACGCAATCGCGATCGCCGCTGCGCTTAATGACAAGCGAAGCATGAGATGAACTCCACATTTCTGCGGGTGCGCAAGGCGCCGCCGCGTGCTGCGAACGATGCGATCTACGCGGCGCGTTAGAGCGCGGATCACAGGTCTGTTTCGCAACGCCGGAACTGCTGCGACTTGCCGCAGTTCTGCTGAGTGGAGATCATTGATGACAACGCCGCAACAGCCGCCGCACGAACGAGACGCTAAGTCAGGCGTGAAGCCAGGCGAGACGCCGAGCACTGACAAGACGAGCAAGCCTGATCGTCCCGTCGATGAGGAAGATGTGTTCGGCGGGCACGAGCGCACGCACAAAGCGGACGACGTCGAGTCTGGCAGCGTGAAGCCCTAGCTCGCAATCAGCACGATCTTTCCCGCGTGTCCGCCGCTTTGCAGGCGGGCGTGCGCGGCTTCGGCTTCGGCGAGGGGAAAGGTTGAGTCGATCACCGGCTTCACTTTGCCGGCGGCGATCCACGGCCAAACGACGCGTTCGACTTCGTGCGCGATGCGGGCCTTTTCCTCGTTGGAACGCGAACGCAGCGTGGAGCCGGTGAGCGTCAGGCGCTTCAGCATGAGGCGCATCAAGTTCACTTCGGCATGCGGGCCTTGCAGAAAGGCGATCATCACGCAGCGGCCTTGGTCGTTGAGCAGGTTGAGATTCTTCTGCACGTACGGTCCACCGACCATATCAAGCACGACATCGGCGCCGCCGAGATCGCGCACGACGGCTTCGAAATCCTCGGTGCGATAATTGATGCAGCGTTCGGCGCCGAGTTTTTCGCAGAGCTTGACCTTGGCGTCGTCGCCCGCCGTGGCGAGAACGCGGGCGCCGTGGGCTTTTGCCATTTGGATTGCAGTAGTGCCGATGCCGGAAGCGCCGCCGTGAACCAGCAGCGTCTCGCCTGGCTTCAGCGCCGCCGCTTCAAACACATTGGCCCAGACGGTGAAGACGGTTTCCGGGAGCGCGGCGGCCTCGATCAGCGACAAACCTTTAGGCAGCGGCAGCGCCGAGCCCTCTTGCGCGATGGCGTAGGTGGCGTAGCCGCCGCCGGAGAGCAGCGCGCAGACTTCGTCGCCTTCGTGCCAACGCGTCACGCCGGGGCCGACGCTTTCGATCACGCCTGACACTTCGAGGCCGAGCGTCTCGGGCGCGCCAGGCGGTGGCGGATAGAGACCAGCGCGTTGCATCAGATCCGGGCGGTTAACCCCTGCGGCCGCTACTCGGATTAGTATCTCGCCGCGTCCGGGGTCCGGACGCGCCACGACGGCGAGGGTGAGTGGTTGATCGGCGCCGTGGATGATCTTGCGCATGCGAGCTTTGCTCCCCGGCGACGCTTAAACGCGGCGCCGTTGTGCGTTAGAGTAAGGCGGAGGAGGTGAGGCCAATGTTCGAAGACGATCCGTTTGCTCCGCCGGCAAAGAAAACCTTACCGCTGGAACAGCAGCTTGAGAACGCCTCGATCGAGGATCTGGAGGCGCGTATCGGAAAGTTGAAGTCCGAGATCGTGGCGTGCGAGCAGGCGATCGCGGCCAAGCGGGCCCAGCGCGCCGCGGCCGACAGCGTCTTTGGCTCAGGCTCATCGTAAATATTCGGGCCACAGGCGGCCCACTCCTTGCGAACTTTCAGGCGTATGACCGACACGATCCAAGTTTCCCCAATGAAGGCGGGTTTCGACCCGAAGCGGGCGCTCGAATTCGCCCGATCGGAGGTGTTCGACCGCACCTTCAAAGAGGGCATGGCGATGGTTGAAGAAACCGCCGCTTATCTCGATGGCCCCGGCCGGGCCGCATCCAAGCGCCTGTCGCGGGCGGCTGCACTTGCTTATGCCGGTGAGAGCATGCGCCTGACGACACGGCTGATGCAGGTTGCCTCGTGGCTCTTGGTGCAGCGCGCGGTGCGCGATGGCGAGATTCAGCTGACGGAAGCGGCCAGCGACAAGTATCGGTTAATCTCGCGCGAGCCGCAGGCGGCGACGAGCTTTGCCGGCGCCGATGAGCTGCCGCAGGCGCTGAAGGCGCTGATCATCAAAGGCGGGGCGATCTATGAGCGCGTGCGTCGCCTCGATGAGACGATGTATGACGGCGGCGATATGGACACCGCCAATCCGGTCAGCGACCAATTCGCCATGTTGCAGCAGGCGTTCGGGCGTTAAGGCTTAAAAGCGCGTCGTCAGCGACAGCGTCACTTGTTCAGCATCGTAGTCGAAGAGGTCGTCGCTCGAGTCGTTCTCGCGCGTGCGGTACTGCAGCCGGACATCGCAATCGCAGGGCAACACGCGCTGTAGCGTGACGCTCGCTTGCGGCGACAGATAACTATCGGTGCGCTCCAAGCCGTCGAACTCGCGTTCGCGCACCAGCGCCCCGACTGAAAACTCGATGTGATCGCCGGCCTGGAAATTGTAGGCGATCTCGGCGCCGTATTCCTCGAACTTGCCCGGCGCATAGCCGAACGAATCTCCGTCCATATCGCTCCAGCGCACGAACGGCTGCACCACCAGCGTATCGCGTTCGAAAATGAGCTGGGGTTTGGTCAAACCGGCTTGGAGTTCGGTATAGGCGCCGTCCTCGACCACGAACGTGAACGTGCTGAGGTCGGTCTGGTAATCGCGGTAGCCGTGGCGCGCGCGCAGCCAATACGACATGCCGGCTGCGCGGCCTTCGAGCGTCACCCCGAAATTGACCTCGTTGAAGTAGGCGTCGCCGTCGAGCATGGAAGCGCCCCCGCCGATCGACGGGATCGCGGCTAAGTGCGGCCCGAGATAAAGCAGCGGACCGATTTGGGCGCCGATGAAGGCGTAGTCGAGCACCTCGACCGTGTCGTTGTCCTCGACGATGGCATTCACAATCGTGCGCCAGCGCGTACCGAGCGCTTGGCGCTCGTCGGCGATCATCAGGCGGCCGAAATAGGTGGTTGAATCGCCTTCGGTGAAGAAGAAGTCCTCGTTCAAATTTTCGGCGTTGGTGTCGAAGCGCGCGCCAACCTCGAGGCGGGTGACCGTGTAGCTGGGCTCGATCAAGCGGCGCACGCGCTCATAGCCGCGCCGGGCTGTCTCGTTGCTCGGATCGTTAATCAGAATGCGTTCGTAGGCGACGAGCGCCAGGCGCGGCTTGCCCGCGGCTTCGGCGGCGGCGGCGTAGCGAAAGTTGAGATCGACGTCTTGCGGGTTGTCGAGAATGCTCTGGCCCAGCGCGTCCAGATCCCCGGCCTGCTGCGCGTGCGCCATGCCGGCGGAGAGGGCGGTCACGCTCACAGCCAGCAAGAAGGCTTGGGCCAAAGCGCCGAATTTTCCCCGAACTTTCATGGCGGGTCCCCGCTACCACCCTCGAGAGTAACGCCTTCAATAAGTCCGGTTCGCGCCCAGAGTTCAAGCAATTACTTCCGTCACGCCCCGAGACGTGTTCCGCGTTGCAAGGCGCGCTGTTCCGGGTTTAGGCTTCGCCGAAGACTACGTGAAAAGGACGTGAAATGCGGCGTTCAATCCTTGCGTTCGGGGCGCTTTGCGCCGCTGCGCTCTTCGCCTCGGGCGCCGTTGCCCAAACGGCCGGCAGTCACATTGGCGCTGCTGTTGCGGTGCGCAACCAGGTGACCGGGGCACATAACGGCCAGGAGCGCGTGCTCGCCACAGGCGGCCGCGTGTTTGAAAACGACCGCATCACAACGGGAGCGAACGCCGTCGCGCAATTGATGTTTGCGGATCAGACCACGCTCAGCGTGGGCCCGCGTTCGCAGGTCACGCTTGATCGCTATGTCTACGATCCGAGCCAAGGCGCGGGCGATGTCGCGGTGTCGGTCGGCAGCGGCGCACTGCGTTTTGTCAGCGGCACCCAGCGTCCGCAGAATTATCGCGTCCGCACACCAGTCGCGACGATTGGCGTGCGCGGCACCATTATCGATCTGCTGATCGTCAATGGCCGCATGTTCGGCATCCTCGATGAAGGCGCGCTGACGTTCACGCTCGCGAATGGGCAAACCATCGAACTGACGCGCCCCGGGCAGGCGGTGGAGTTCTTTGCCGATGGCACGGCGTCGCGTCCGTTCACATGGCGCGGCAGTTATGAAAGCTCGCTCGGCGCCGCCACTTATCCGTTGTTCGGCAATCCGTTTCATGAGTTTCCGGGCCTGGAAGGCGCCAACGATGCTGATGACCCGACCAACCGCACCGACGATCTGAACGCGGGTTACGGCTACTATTATAATTACGGCCAATAGGCCGCTTTTGGTCGCCGCCGCGCGCTGTGCTATACTTCGCGTATGTCTGACATCGTTGTTGAATGCGGCACGCAGGCCCGTCCTGCACCGCCGCCGAAGCGTTGGCGCAATGTTTATTGGCTAGCTAAGCGCATCGAGCTGCGCGAGAGCGAGTATCATGCGGAGGGCAAATATGGCCCAGGCCGCTTTGCGTCGCGCAAGCTATGGCCCAGCCGCGAGGTTGCCGAGGCCAAGGGCTTGAGGAGCGTAGAGCGGCACCGCGACCGCAAACACATCATCTATCTCGGCCCCGAAGAGGCCTGAACGAAAAAGGCGCCGGATTGCTCCGGCGCCTTTGAACTTTGCAGGCGATGGAACGCTTAGCCTTCCTTCTTCTTCATGAAGCCGCCGAACTTGTCGTTGAAGCGCGAGACGCGGCCGCCGCGGTCGAGCAGCGTTTGGTTGCCGCCGGTCCAGGCCGGGTGCGACTTCGGATCGATTTCGAGCGCCAGCGTGCCGCCTTCTTCGCCGTAGGTCGAACGGGTCTTGAAAGTGGTGCCGTCGGTCATCTGGACCGTGATGAAGTGGTAGTCGGGATGGCCTTCGGTTTTCATGACCTGGATTCCTGGAGGTCCGCCTGTTTCGGGCGGGAAAATTGGAAGCGGCGCTGATAGCGGAAAGGCGTTGGGACCGCAAGGCGGGGCGGGCGCTAGGCAAGCCAAAGAAGGCAATAGGCGGCCGCGAGCGTGCAGGACGCCAGCCAAAACCCGACCTGAGGGCAAAGCGCGGGTCCTGGCGTGGAGGCGGGCGCATCGTGATCTCCGATCGGAGGGCTGAAGCGGCTTCCCCAAAGGTGGTTGGGGAAGCCGATCCAAGCTACGCGCTAAGGACCAAATTTGGCGGGGGGAAGTCCCTAGCGCATGAGGAGAATGCAACGTTGGAGTTCGTCTAGTCGGTACGATACCGGACATCTCCGGGATAAATTACAGCGAAGTAGGCTCATGCGGACGGGATATTCGGGAACGCCTTTGGCGAAGAAGTTGGGGTTGGCGCCTAGCGCGCCGCTTTGGGCGTCAGGGATGCCGGCTTCAGTGAAAGCTGTGCTCGATCCTGAAGCGGGGCCCCGCTACCTCGCGCGGCCCACCAAGGCGCTCGCCGCCGCTCACATCTTTCATGTCAGCAAGGCGAAGCTCGCAGCCGAACTTGAGGGATTGAGGGCGAAGCTCGCGCCGGACGGGATGGTGTGGGTGTCGTGGCCGAAGAAGGCCGCGAAGATGGAAACCGACATCACTGAGGACGTCATCCGCGCCGTGGCGCTGCCGATCGGGTTCGTTGACGTGAAAGTATGCGCGGTGGACGAGACGTGGTCGGGGCTGAAGCTGGTGATCCGCAAAGCGCTACGCTGAGGCGGGCGCCGGTTCGGCCTTGGGCTCGGGTTTCGGCGCGATGTGCGGGGCAAAGCGCAGCAGGAACGGGTTGAGCGCGATCGAGATGATCGAGCCGGCGAGGATGAGATTGTAGGTCTCCATCGCCATGACTTCGAGCTGCACGCCCAAGCCCGCCAGCACGAACGAGAATTCGCCGATCTGAGCGGTGCCAAGTGCGATCAGCAGGCTCGACTCTTTCGATTGGCCCAGCATGCGCATCGGTATGTAGCCGAGCACGGCTTTGCCGACGATGATCACCAGCACGATGGCGGCGACGGCGACCGGTTGGCGCAGCAACACGCCGGGGTCGAACAACATGCCGACGGCGACGAAGAAGATAACGGCGAAGGTGTCGCGCAAGGGCAGCGAGTCCTCGGCTACCTTGTGGCTGAACTTCGAGCCGTTGAGCGCCAGCCCGCCGAGGAAGGCGCCGAGCGCGAAGCTTGCCCCGAACCAAAAATAAGCCGCCCAGGCGACGCCCAGCGCCAGCGCCAGGGTGCCGAGCGAGAGAAGCTCGCGCGATTTGGCGTGCGCGATGCGCACGATCAGCCACGGGAAGAAGCGCGCCCCGATCACCAGCATCAAAGCCACGAAAAGGGCGATTTTGGCGAAGGTGACGGCGAGCGCGCCGAGCACCACCATGGGTGAGACCTCGGCCTCGCCCGCCGCCATGGCGGTGACCAAAGCCGGCAGCACGACGATGGCCAGCACGATGACGAGGTCTTCGACCAGCAGCCAGGAGATGCCGATGCGGCCCTCCTCGGTCTTCAGGAGCCGCCGGTCCTCCAGCGCGCGCATGAAGACGATGGTGCTGGCGATGGAGAGCGAGATGCCGAGCACCACCGCTTCCGCCAGCGGCATTCCCATCGCCATGCCGGCGCCGACGCCCATCAGCGTCGCCAGCAGCATTTGGATGACCGAGCCTGGCACCGCGACCCAGCGCACCGACCAGATGTCCTCGACCGATATTTTCAGCCCGACGCCGAACATCAGCAGAATGACGCCGATCTCCGAAAGCTGGAGGGCGAAATTGGTGTCGCCGATGAAGCCAGGCGTGTGCGGGCCGACGGCCACGCCGGCGATCAGATAGCCGACGATAGGCGAGAGGCGCAGACGCTGCGCGATGAAGCCGAACACGAACGCAAGCACGATCGCGGCCACCAAGGTCGAGATCAGGCCGTGCTGCTCCATACCGTTCACTTCTCCCTCCTCGCCATATGAGGGAAGCCGGCTGCGCCACACAAGGCGAACGCATGCCTCATTCGGAACAAAGTTCAGCGCTGGCCCGTTTGATCGCCCGAGGGACTTGAGGGCTTTGCTTATGGCTTACGATGGAACGATTGCGGCGACGGTGGCGGATGCACCGGTGCGCAATGATTTTCGCCGCGATGAACGACTGATCGTGTTGGCCGGGGGCGCGGCCGTAGGGTTGGTCGCGGGCGTTGGCGTCGCGCTGGCGCTGGGACGCGTCGGCATGTGGCCGCTGATGATTGGCGCGCCGCTCTTTGTGTTTGCGCTCTATCTCGCATGCGCCACCACGCACGACGCGATTTCGCGACGCGCCTTTGGCTGCGCGATGGCCGCTGGCTTGGTGGTGGCGTCGCTGTTTGCCTGGCCGATCAGCGCCATGTTTGCGACGTCGCTGCCGACTTGGGCCGGCCCCGCGGCGGCTGTGGCTTCGATGGCGCTGCTCGCGTCATGCTGGAGCGGCGCTTCCTCGGCAGTGTACCGGCTCTCAGGACAAGCGGCGATCGTGTGCGCGGGCGCCGCTTATCTCGGCGTCGTCAATACGCTGAGCTAAGGCCGACCGCGGCCAGCGCTTCGGTTTGGCGTTGGGCTAGAGCTTCCGGCGAAAAGTCGGCGACGCTTTCGGCGAACATGGCGCTGAAGTTCAGCTCTGCTTTCAGATGCAGGAACGCTGCGCCCAGGCCGATGGCGGCGCGGTCCATGAACACGAACTCCCGCGGGATCAGCACGGGGCCGAGTGTCTGCAGCCGCTTGCGCACGGCGAAGGCTTCGCGGCGACCGTATTCGGACGGCGGCACGTCGTCGGCGATGGTGCGGACGCGGTCGTCAAGCATGGGGCCATAGATAAAGCGCGCCCACATGGTCAGCGCGTCGATCAGTTCGGCGTTCAGATTCTTGAAGCCCCAGATCTCGTACGAGTGCGCCACTTGATCCATGTCGCCGGCCTTGAGCCCGCCCCAGAGGCCCACGACGCCCTCCAGAAAGCGCGGCGGGAAGATGCGGACGCAGCCGAAGTCCAACAGCTGTAGCCGCTCGGCGTTTTCGGTGAGCGCGTAATTACCGAGGTGCGGATCGCCGTGAATGACGCCGTAACGGGTCATCGGTCCCCACCAGGCTTTGAACAGCATCCGTGCGATGTGGTTACGCGTCTCCTGGCTCTCATCCAGCCAATGCATCAGGCCTTTGCCGTCGAGCCAGGTCATGGTGAGCAAGCGCTTGGTGGAGAGCTCCTCCAGCGGCTCCGGCGTGTTGATGGTCGGCTCGTTTGCCAGCATCAGCGCGAAAAGGCGCATCTGCTTCAGCTCGCGGGCGTAATCCAATTCCTCGCGCAAGCGCTCGCCGACTTCGAGGATGGCTTCTGAAGAATCGATCGAGCCGTCCATATTCTTGAACAGGCCCAGCAGCGTACGCAGTTGGCCGAGATCGGCTTCGACGGCGCTGGCCATGTCCGGGTACTGAAGCTTGCAGGCAAGCGCGCGGCCGTCATGGGCGGTGGCGCGATGCACTTGCCCGAGTGATGCGGCTGCAGCGGCTTCACGGTCGAAGGTTCTATACTTGGTTAGCCAATCGTCACCAAGTTCGGCGCGCATGCGGCGCTGCACGAACGGCCAGCCCATGGCCGGCGCATGCGCCTGCAGTGTGCGAAACTCTTTTGCGTATGCTTCGGGCAAAAGGTCGGGGATCGTTGAAAGCAGCTGCGCCACTTTCATCAGCGGGCCCTTGGAGCGGCCGAGCGCCTGGCGCACGGCTTTGGCGAGCGCTGCTTGATCGGCGCCCATCATGCGCGCGCCGACCGCGCCGGAAATGTTGGCGCCCACGCTCGCCACGCGCCCAATGCGGGCGGTAATGCGGTTACGCTCAGGATCGCGCGGTTGGTCGCTCATGCGGGGGAGGTGATGGTGAACACGGTGTTTATCTAGTGCCTATGAGGCCTTACGAATATCGCAGTTTGCTGTGCCATTTTAACGCGACCTGAACCTCCCCTCCGTAAGGTGCCCGCAATGACCAGCGTTTCCATCAGAGAAACGCGGCAAAGAATTGGTGGGTACCATGGGTAAGACGATCCTGATCGTCGATGACGATCCTGCGCAGCGCCGTCTGTTGCAGGCGGCCGTAGAGCGCAACGGCTTTCTCACGCGCGCGGCGGAAAACGGCCAGCAAGCCGTCGCCGCTGTCGATACGCACGCCGACATTGATGCGGTTCTGCTCGATCTCGTCATGCCAGGCATGAGCGGGCAAGAGGCGCTGAAGGAAATTCGCATGCGCCGCGGCGATCTGCCGTGCATCGTGCTGACGGCCTCGGGCGGCATCGACACGGTCGTCACCGCCATGCAAGCAGGCGCGTCGGATTTTTTTGTAAAGCCGGCTTCACCCGAACGTATTCTGGTTTCGCTGCGCAACGCGCTCGAAATGTCGAACCTGAAAACCGAAGTTGTGCGCTTAAAGAAGCGCGCGACTGGCCAGCTTTCCTTCGATGACATGGTGGCGAACGCGGCCGTGATGGGCCCTGTCGTTCGCATGGGCCGCCGCGCGGCGGCGTCGAATATTCCGGTGTTGATCACTGGCGAAAGCGGCGTCGGCAAGGAAGTGCTGGCGCGCTGCATTCAAGGCGCATCCGAGCGCGCGGGCCGTCCGTTCGTGACGGTGAACTGCGGCGCTATTCCGGAAAACCTGGTGGAGTCGATCCTGTTCGGCCACACCAAGGGCTCGTTCACGGGTGCGACCGACAATCACGCCGGCAAGTTCGTCGAGGCCAATGGCGGCACGCTGTTCTTGGATGAAGTCGGCGAACTGCCGCTCGACATGCAAGTGAAGTTGCTGCGCGTGCTGCAAGAAGGCGAAGTCGATCCGGTGGGCTCCAAGCGCCCGGTGAAGGTCGATGTCCGTATCGTCAGCGCCACCAACAAGGATTTAGCCAAACTCGTCGCCGACGGGCGCTTCCGTGAAGATCTCTATTATCGCTTGAACGTATTCCCCATCGAAGCGCCGCCGCTGCGTGAGCGCAAGGAAGACGTGCCGGCGCTGGTTTCGCGTTTCGTCGCGCGCTTCAACGCCGAAGAGGGCCGCACCGTGCGCGGCGCGTCGGCTGCGGCGATGCAGATGCTGATGGACTTCGATTGGCCGGGCAATGTCCGTCAACTTGAGAACAGCGTCTTCCGCGCCGTGATCCTCTGCGAAGGCGATGTGCTGCAACCGGAAGACTTTCCGCAAATCTCCGGCTTAAAGCCGCTGATGGCGGCGAATGACGCGCTGCCGGCGGACGTGCCTGTGCCGGCCAACGATCATCACGTCACTGCGTCGCACCTGGCGTTCAGCGCTGTCGTGCAAGCGGCGGCGGATGCGTCGCCACAGCCTGTGGCCGTGTTCGACGGCGAGGGCCATTTGCGCCAGCTCGAACAGATCGAGCGCGATCTGATCGAACTCGCGATCGATCACTATTCCGGGCATATGTCTGAAGTGGCGCGCCGCCTCGGTATTGGCCGCTCGACGCTCTACCGCAAACTGCGCGAGTATGGGCTCGAAGAGAAAGCCGTCGGCGAAGGCTAAAGGAGTTGAGCGATGGCGTTGCTGCTTGCTTGGGCCGGCATCAACGTCATCGCGTTTCTCGCTTTCGGCTGGGATAAGCGCCAATCGATCCGTCACGGCTCACGTCTCGCTGAGCGCACGCTGCTGGCGCTCGCGCTGTTCGGCGGCGCACTTGGCGCGCTGATCGGGCAACAAGTCTTCCGCCACAAGACCCAGAAACAACCGTTCCGCACGCTGCTCTGGCTGGCGGCGGTGGTGAATTTGTTGGCGGCGATTGTGGTGGTGCGTGTGGATTGGCTGGCGGGTTAGTCCCGTTCCGTCGGCGGCCGCCGGTTTTTCCAGCCCAGCGGCTTCTTCGTTGTCATGCCTTTGCGTTTCTTGCCGCGGGCTTTGGCGGCGATCTCTTTGAGCTTTACGGTTTGTAGCGTGGAGAGCGCTTCGTCCTTGCGGCCTTTGCTGAGGTCGTGGAAGGCGGAGCCGTATTTTTCGAGGCGTTTATCGACCTGGGTGAGAAACTCGTTTTCCCATTGCGAGTAATCGACCACGCCTTCGCCGGGCTTCACTTCACCGGTTTCGGGATCGATGGTCTCGGGCGCAGCACTTTTGGCTGCGAGCTTGCGGATCAACCGCTGCGCTTTGCGCGTCTTCTTCTGATCGACGTCGCGGGGCATTCTAGGGACCAGGTTCTAGGGACTGGGGACTAGGGGCGCAATTGAAGCTGCCGCGCCCGAGTCCTGAAAACCTCGTCCCTAGTCCCTAAATCTCGCCGAGCGCGTGCAGGTACAGATCGCGCACTTGTTCTTGCTCTTCGCGCTCTTGGCGGTCCTGCTTGCGGATGCGGACGACTTGGCGGAGCACCTTCGGATCGAGGCCGAAGCTCTTGGCTTCGGCATAAGTCTCTTTCACGTCGTCGGAGATCGACTTTTTCTCTTCTTCGAGCTTCTCGATCCGCGCCACGATCTGGCGCAGTTTTTCTTGTGTCGATTGCGTCAGCGATTGCACCGCGACGACTGTGTCCGTTCCACCAAAATCCGGCATCTGCCCCACCTTCGTTTCGAGAATCGAATCGTTACGAAACTCTAGGCTTGGCTCGGCGCGCTCGTCATCTCGTTGACACGCCGAATCGCTGCGATGACGAGGTCTGTCCTCAGGCGATGCGGCATGTGGCCGGTATCGGGGGCGATAACGAGTTCGCCGGCCGGCAAAGTCGCCGCCAAAGCGCGGGCGTGGCGCTTGGGCGAGACGATGCGGTCCTTCTCGGCGGTGATGATCACAGTGGGTGTGAGTAAGTCGGCGTAGCGCGGCGCTTGCGCGGCGAACTCGGCGTTCGAGGCGCAGACATCGAGCGCCGATGCGCGAAACGCGCGCGGCCGGAAGATGAGCGGCACGCCAGCGCGTTCGAGATAATCCACAGGCGCGGGCGCCGGCCAGAAATTGTTGGCGACGCTGCTTGGGCTCATCGGCGGGCCGAGTGCGGGGATCAGCAAGCCGCAAAAAATGTCGCCGAGAATCGGTGTCGCCGAGAGCCGCGCCCACCAGGCCGGCTTGCCGGGATAGGGATTGCAGGCGGGTGCTGCGAGCACGAGGCCGCGCACGAGATGTGGAAAGTTGAGCGCAAGCCGAAGCGCAACAGCAGCGCCAAGTGAGTGCGCGACGATGATGGCGGGGCCGTCGCCGGTTTGCTCCAGCACGCGCGCGGCGCATTGGGCTTGGTGTGCGAGCGTGTGCGCATTGGCGCGGGCGCGTGAAGAATAGCCCATGCCGGGGCGGTCGTAAGCGATGACGCGGTGGAGCGGCGAAAACTCATCCGCCAGCGGTTCCCAGAGTTCGAGCAGGTTCGAACTGGCGCCGTGGATCAAGAGAATGCGCGGGGCGCCTTCCATGCCGGCTTCGCGCACATGCAAGCGGGTGTCGCTTGTTTCGATGAAGCGGCCAGTGGGTGGGAATTGCGCCTCTACGCGGCGCGTATAGGCGCGGGCGTTGGCGTGGAGCAGAAAACCTGTGAGCGCGACCGCGGCTGCCGCAGCCAACAGCCACCAGATCATGCCTCGCGGCCGTCGACGCGCGGTTCGAGACGCTGCACGCCTTGCAGTGCGGTTTCATAGTGCGGGTGGATGGCGAGCGCCGCTCGGAACGCTTCGAGCGCTGCGCGGTGTTGGCCGAGTTCTTCGTAGATGAGGCCAAGGCCCGCATAAGCGCCGAAGTGGCGCGGCTCGCGCTTCAGCGTTTCCTGGATGGCGGCGATGGCGCCCGGATAATCTTCGCCACGATAGGCGAGGTTGGCGCGCCGGTTCCAGGGTTCGGCGTAATCCGGGGCGAGATCGCTCGCCTGGTCGAGATAGGAGCCGGCGAGATCGCGATCGCCCTCGTTCTCGGCGGCGGCGGCGCGTTCGAGCAGGATGTTGACGGTCGGCGAGCCGCTATCGGCCCAGCGGGCCCAGATGGCTTGTTCGACGGATGCCGCGAGCGAGGCGTCCTCAGCTTGCTCCAATTGCGCGAACAGGCCGTCAAGCTCAGCGTCGCTGCGATTGGGCGCGGACGTGTTGGCGCCGCACGCGGCGAGCGTCAGGGCAGCGGCAATGGCGATGAAAAAACGGCGCATGGAGACCTGAATCGGGAACTTGAGTTTACCCGAACTTCACTACGCCCGCGAGGGGCGTGGCGCCTGTGGGCTCCAATTGGGGCCTATTTCAGCCCTGCTTGGCCTTATACCGGGGATCGACCTTGTTGATCACATAGATACGGCCCTTACGGCGCACGATCCGGCAAGCCCGGTGACGGGTCTTCAGGGATTTGAGCGACGATCTGACTTTCATGGCCGTGGTTTCCGGGGTCGAAATTGAAGCGGGGTGGATAAAGGTCCGCTCCAAGGAAGTCAACGTAGGGCAGGCGCGGACATTGCTTGCGCCACCCAATGCACCCTAGAGGCGTTGGGTAGCGATGATGAAGGGGTACTGGATGGCGCGTGCGATCGTTTTGGCGGCTGCTTTGGCTCTGGCCGTGGCATGCGGCCCATCCGTGGTGGAGGCGCAAAGCCCCCAGCCGCCAAGCTTCCAGACCTCCGGCAACGCCGAGTTCGACGCTTGGCGCGACGACTTCGCTCGCCGCGCTGTCGGGCGTGGCCGCGATCCGGCGGTGCTGGCGCGGCTGCTCTCCGGCATCAACCCGGACCCGCGCGTGATCGACCTCGATCAGCGCCAGCCGGAATTCGTGAGCCCGGTTTGGGATTACATCACCAACCGCGTCACTGAGCGGCGCATCAATGACGGCCGCGCGCTGCGCGCCGAGATCGGCTCGACGCTCGATGCCGTGTCGCAGCAATACGGTGTGCCGGGCGGCATCATTCTCGGCATTTGGGGGCTTGAGAGCAATTACGGCGAAGCGGCGCTCAACTGGGATGCGCAAGTCGCGCTGGCGACGCTGGCCTACGAAGGCCGCCGCCGCGCGCAGTTTGAAACGTATCTGTTGGCGCTGACGGAGATGGTCGAGCGCGGGCTGGCCGATCAACAGCAATTGCGCTCGTCATGGGCCGGCGCATTGGGGCAGCCGCAATTCATGCCGGACGTTTATCTCACTACGGCGGTTGACTGGGACAATGATGGGCACCGCGACATCTGGAACAATCGCGGCGATGTGGCAGCATCGATCGCCAACTATCTCGCTGATCGCGGTTGGCGCCGTGATGAGCCGGTGTTCGATGAAGTGCGTCTACCTGCCGATTTCGATTATGCGCTGGCGGACGGCACGCAGCGCAGCGTCGCCGATTGGATCGAGCGTGGCGTGACGCGCATCGATGGCGCGGCTTGGCGCGGCGAACACCGCAACTTGCAGGCTCAGCTCTTTCTGCCGGCCGGCGCGCAGGGGCCGGCGCTGTTGCTGCACCACAATTTCGGTGTGATCCGCCGCTACAACAATTCCGATCGCTACGCGCTGGTCGTGGCCCTGCTTGGCCGCGAATTTGATGGCGGCAGCGGTCAACTGACCACGAGCTGGCCGCGTCAGATCGGTTCGCTCAATCGCGATCAAACGCTCGAACTGCAAACGCTGTTGAATGACTTGGGCTTCGATGCCGGTGCGCCGGATGGGCTGTTCGGCTCGGGCACGCGCCGCGCTGTGCGCCAGTTCCAGTCGGCGCAAGGCTTGCCGGCCGATGGTTTTCCGACGGCGGAGTTGCTGAATACGGTGCGCGTGCGCGCGGGCGTGGCGGTAGAGCCGCCGCCTGAACAGCGCGAGCCGCGTGGTTTGCAAGCCGGCGGCATTCGCGAACTGCAGCGTCTGCTTAATCGCATGGGCTATAGCGCCGGCACGGCCGACGGCCGCATCGGCGAACGCACGCGCGCCGCTATCCGCGCATTCGAGCGTGCGCAAGGCCTGGAAGTGCGCGGCCGCGCGACGGATGTCGTGCTGGAAGCCGCGCGGGCGGCTGCAGGCTAAGGATTGGTGGGATCGGTGGGCGAGGGGCCGTCGACGATGATGTTGCGCAGGCGGCGCGAGCGGAGTGCGAAGATCGTCATGCCGATCAGCAGCGCTACCGCGATGATCAGCGGCACGTTCATGCCAAAGCGCTCATAGGCGACGCCGCCGATCAGCGGCGAAAACACAAAGCCCGCGCCATTGGTGGCCACCACAAGCCCGGCCGCGGCGCCTTGTTCGTGCGGACGCACCGCCACGGATGCGCCGCCAGTGAAACCCGGACGCGCCAGCCCCGCGCCCAAGCCTTGCACTGCTTGCGCGACGAGCAGCGCGCCGAGGCTCGGTGCTGCAATCTGAATGCCGACGCCAAGGGCCAACAAGCCAGCGCCCCACGCCATCAGCGCGCGCGGTCCCATCTGGAGGCGAGGCAGCACGGCCATTTGTGTCGCCAGCAGCGCCAGCGCGTTGACCATGAAGCCGGCGGCAGTGAGTTCGGCGCCGTCCTCGCCCGCAACGCCAAGCCGATCCATCGTGAACAGGCCGAACACCTGCACGGTGACGCCGGCGACGACCGAGAGTGCAAAGCCGTAAACGAGATAAGCGGAGATGCGACGATCGTTGATCAGCGCCAGCGATTGGCGCCATTCGCCGCGTGGTCGCTCGACCTTCGGCGGCGTGTTTTCCGGCAAGTAGCGCCAGACCGCGAACGCAGCGCCCGCAGCGAGCACGGCGATCAGTCCGATCGGAAACACTAGCCCAAGCCAGGCCGCGAGTGCCGCGCAAATGGCGGGGCCGAAGGCTTGGCCCAAAGCAAACGCCGAGGTGAGGCCGGCGAGGTGGCCGGTGCGTTCGTACACGCTGGTGCGGTCGGCGATGTAGGCTTGTGCGGCGGGGCTCGAGGCTGAGCCAAACGCGCCGAAGATCGAACGCGCCAGCATCAGGCCGACGAACAAGCCGAAGCCGGTCAGAATGCCGAACTGACCGAGCATCACCATCGCGCCGAACGCCGCCATCGAGACGGCGTAAGCGGCAAGGCCGAGTGCTGCGATTGGCTTGCGGCCGACGCGGTCGGAGAGGCGCCCCCAATACGGGCTACAAAACACCCAGAGCAAAGCCGAGAGCGAAAATATCCAGCCGACGCTCGAGTCCGGCAGATTGAGTTCGCGCACTAGAGGCGGCGCAACCGCAAGCAGCATCGAATTGCCCGCCCCGATGACGAGCAGGCAGATAAATAAAAGCCGGAATTGCCGATTGCGCCCGATCGGCGCGTTCGGATCGGCGCGCGCGGCATCGGGCAGGGGTGGCTGGGAATCTGGCATGAGCGCCGCTGCTTGCTACGCCTAAGCCCGCCCCGCTCCAAGCGGTTGACGAAAAGGAAACGTGCGCCGGACGTGCGAAAAATCGCGGTAACCGAAACGGCGCGTTAAGCGCGATGGGGCATAAAGGGCTCTGGTTGGGGCTCCTAGAGTAAACGCGCGTTATCCATGTTTCCGATTATTGGCCTTGTTGTCGTGTTCGGCATGGTCTTCGGCGGCTTCGCGCTGGCTGGAGGCCACTTCGAGGTCATCATCGAAGCAGCACCCATGGAGTTCATGATGATCTTCGGCGCCGCCGTCGGCGCGCTGATCATCTCCAACGACATGAACGGCCTCAAAGGCGTCATGGGCGGTTTCGCCAAGGTGATGTCGGGCCCTAAGTGGGGCAAGAAGGATTACGGCGATCTGCTCGCGCTGCTCTTCCAGCTCACCAAGCTGATGAAGACGAAAGGCGTGGTGGCGCTGGAAGCGCACATCGAAAAGCCGAACGAAAGCGCGATCTTTCAAAAGTACCCGAAGCTTTGCAAAGACCACTTCGTGGTCGACTTCATCTGCGACACGCTGCGCATGATGACCATGAACCTCGACGACCCGCACCAGGTCGAAGACGCCATGGAAAAGCAGATTGAAAAGCATCACCACGAAGCGCTGCATCCGGCGCATGCGTTGCAAGGCATGGCCGATGGTTTGCCGGCGCTCGGCATCGTCGCGGCCGTGTTGGGCATCGTGAAAACGATGGGCGCGATCAACGAGCCGCCGGAAATCCTCGGCCTCATGATCGGCAAAGCGCTGGTGGGAACTTTCTTGGGCGTGTTCCTCGCCTACGGCATCGTCGGCCCAATGGCGTCGCGCTTGAACAGCGTCATCGAACACGATGCGCAGTTCTACAAAATCATCCGCGATGTGTTGGTGGCGCACTTGCACGGTAATGCCGCGCAGGTTTCAGTGGAGATCGGACGCGGCTCGGTGCCGAGTTCGCTTCAGCCGAGCTTCGCACAGCTCGAAGAAGCGCTAGCAGCAGCCGTCGAGGCTTGATGCCCTGACTCGAAGCTATGCGGTTTTGCATGGCCCTATTCGCCTGCGCCGCTTGCCAATGTGATTAATCCTTGGCATTGAGTCCGCTTCCGCGTTGGGGGCAGACCCCGGCGTTGAGACGAGGGGTAGAACCTATGACGAAGTTCAAATTGGGCATGGCCGCTGCTGCCGCTGCCGTTCTCGCCTTCGGCGTCGCGGCCTGTGGCCAAACGACGACCGTTGAAGAGCCGGCTGCTGTTGAAGAAGCTGCTCCGGAAGTTGTGCCGGAAGCTGCTCCGGTCGATCCGGCCGCTCCGGTTGACCCGGCTGCCGCGCCTGCTGAAGGCGCTGCTCCGGCTCCGGCCACGCCGTAATAATCTTACTGCTTCCGCAGTAAAGTTAGCGATGAGCCGCCCGAAAGGGCGGCTCATTTGCTATTGGGGCGCCTGTTATGCCGCGCTTGCCACCATCGCCGGATTTGGACTGGAGCGCCGACGGCGCCCCGCGGGCGGCTGCGTTCGATGACGTCTATTTCTCCAAGCTGGGCGGGCTGGCGGAGTCCGAGGCCGTATTCTTGGCTGGATGCGGTCTGCCAGATTTGTGGAAATGCAAGGATTGTTTCGCGGTCTGCGAGCTCGGATTCGGTACTGGTTTGAACGTGTTGGCTGCCTGGAGCGCCTGGAAAAAGACACGATTACCTCATGCACAATTGCATATCTCGACCATCGAGGCATTCCCCCTCGCAAGGACCGATGCGGCCCGGGCTTTGTCGCAATTTCCGGAGGTTTCCGCGCTTTCGGAGCGATTGCTCGCCCGATGGCCGGTACGCGCCTACGCGCCACAGCGTCTTTGCTTTCCGGACGACGGCTTCACGCTGACGATATTCACAGGCGCGACCGAAACGGTTCTGCCGGGAATCGTCGGCCAGTTCGACGCTTGGTTTCTCGACGGCTTCGCGCCGGCGCGTAATCCAGGGATGTGGGGGCCAGCGGTGTTTGCCGAGATGGCGCGTCTCAGCGCGCCCGGCGCGCGAGCGGCGACCTTCACCGTGGCGGGCGACGTGCGGCGCAGGCTCGAAGCGGCCGGATTCTCTGTGGAGAAAAAGCCGGGCTTTGGGGCCAAGCGCGAGCGGCTGGAGGCGGTGTTCGTGGAGCGCGGGCCTTCAGGCCCGCTTGAGCCAAGTGCGGGCCTGAAGGCCCGCGCTCCATATCCCTACGCCGCTTGCCACCCCAAGCGCGTCGCCGTTATCGGCGCAGGGATCGCGGGCGCGAGCGTGGCGCAGGCTCTGACGCGGCGGGGGCTGGAGACGGTGGTGCTTGAGGCCGGGCGCGCGCTGGGCGCGGGCGCGAGCGGCAATCCGGCGGGACTGGTGATGCCAAGGCTCGATCGCGGCGGCGGGCCTTTGGCGGAGATGTTTCTGGCCGCTTATCTGCACGCGGTCGCGACGTACGATGCCATGGGCGCTGATGTATTCGCGGCCGTGGGCGTCGAGCAACAGGCGGAAGAGGGACGTGAAGCGGAGGCGTTGGCCGATCTGCTCGCCGACCCGCCGCTGCCGGAGGATTGGTTGCGGGCTCTCAGTGCGAGCACCGCGCTGCATTCGCGTGCGGGTGTCGTGCGGCCGCTGAAGGCGATCGAAGCCATGCTGCGCGGCGCGCAGCTGATCGATGAAACGCCGGTGCGCACGCTGGAGCCTGATGCCGATGGCTGGATCTTGCGCGCGCAAGATGGGCGGGCGGTGCTGAAGGCTGACGCTGTCGTGCTCGCGTGCGGTGCGGCGTTGGCGCAGTTCGAGCCGGCGTCGTTTCTGCCGATCACGCTGTCGCGTGGGCAGATCGAGTGGGGCGCAGGTGCTGCGCCCGCGCATGCGATCACGCGCGGCTCGTACGTTGCGCCGTTCGACGGCGGCGTTCTGTTTGGCGCGACGTTTGAGAATGAGCCGGGGCCGGTCTGGGACGAAGCGTATCCAAGTGCGCAGGCGCGGGCGGAAAATCTCGACGCGCTAACCAAGCTCGCGCCGGAAATCGCGACGAGCATTGATCCCGCATCACTGCAATCCCGCGCCAGCTATCGCGCCACCACGCCGGATCGTGCGCCGATTGCGGGGCTGTTGCCGGACGCGCCAGCATGGCTTGAGCAGTACGAACCGCTCTCGCGCGGCGCCCCGATCGACGCGAATGCATCGCCGCCCGCGCACGCCGGCATTTACGTTATCGGCGGATTAGGGGCGCGCGGCTTAACCTTGGCGCCGCTGCTGGGCGAGCGCATCGCGTCTGAAATGTGCGGCGATATCATGCCGTTGTCGAAAAACTCGCTTGACGCAATACATCCGGCCCGGTTCCTGCATCGCGCGCTCAAACGGCGGTAAATTCGCGTTTGGGTTAATGGCGATGGCTTTCGACGGCGCTCCTCGCGCGCTTGCGCGCATCAACTTTCTCGGTTTCGATTTCAGCGGTCTCGATCTCGCAACCGCGCTCGACGCAGTGGCGGCGCGTGCGAGCCTGGGCGCTGCGTTCACCTATGTGGTCACGCCGAACGTGGATCATGTCGTCAGCCTGGCGTCAGAGCCGGCGCGCGCGACGCTTTACCAAAACGCCTGGATGACGCTGAACGACAGCAACATCCTAAAGCGCCTGGGCGCGCGTGCTGGAATTTCGCTGCCGGTGGCGACGGGCGCCGATCTAGCGGAGGCGCTCTTCGATGACGTCATCGATCGCCGTGAACCGATCACCATTGTCGGCGGCGATAAAGAGATGATCGAGGCGCTGAAGCGCCGCTACACGCTGACTGACGTTCGCTGGCATCGCGCGCCCATGGGGCTGAAGCAAAAGCCGGACGCGATCGTGAAGGCAGCGGCGTTCGCGGCGGCTCAACCGTCGCGCTTCACCTTCATTTGCGTGGGCGCGCCGCAACAGGAATTGATTGCGTATGCGATCAGCCAGCGCGGCGATGCGCGCGGTGTCGGACTCTGTGTCGGTGCGGCGCTGGAGTTTCTCTCCGGCCGCACGGCGCGCGCCCCGCTTTGGATGCGTAGTTGCGGGCTGGAATGGCTGCACCGGCTGGTGAGCGAGCCCGGCCGCCTGTGGAAGCGCTATTTAATCACCGGCCCCAAGGTGTTTTCCTTGTTCGCCGCGTGGCGCGCCTCGATGGCGTCGTGAAGCTCGCGTTGGCGTTTTTCATCGAGCGGGTAGTCTTGCAGCAACCACGCCGCGGCTAGCGCAAACAGCGCAGGTGCGCCGATAAACATCACGCCAAGTGCGAGCAGAATGCCGCCCGAGTTGGCGCCGCCGAGGCCGGCGTCGAAGCCAATTAACTGCAACAGCACGAGCGCGACGGGGCCGGCGACAATGGCGATCTTCGATGTCGTCAGCAGAAGCCCGAAATAAAGCCCAGAGCGACGCGCGCCGGTCTCCAGTTCATCGGCATCGACGACGTCGGCCATCAGCGCCCGCGTGAGCAGAATGCCGCCGCCTTGCGCCAAGCCTGCGATCGCCATACCGATCGCGACGAGAGGGAAGTTGCCCGGCGGCATGATCACGATCATCAAAGTCGTCAGCGCCGTATAGACGAACGCGCCCTGCAGAGCGCGATGCTTGCCCCAGCGCCGCCCGATCCACATCCAAAGCGGCACGCCGAGCAGGCCGGCGACGAAATAGATGAACAGCAGCGCGTTCGATGTGGTCGAGAACCCGAGCACAAACTGAAAGTAGAACACGAACAGCGTGCCGGCGATGCCTTGGCAAAAGCCGAACAGCAAATCGACCAACAGCACGCGGCGCGCGAACGTGTTGCGCCACACCGCCTTGAGCGAGTCCACGACGCTCAGATGCGATTGCGGCGGCGTTTGCGGTTCTGGCACGAAGAAGATCGCGATGACGGTCGTGATCGGCAGCCCGATGAGAATGAACCAGCCCATGGCGGCGACGACGTCGGCTTCCGTTGCGCCCGGACGTGTCTGCACATAAGCGGCGAGCGCGAGCACGCCGACTTGGCCGACAAGACTGACAAGTTGCACGATGCCGAGCGTGCGCGTGCGGCCGTGATAGGTCGGTACGAGTTCGCCTGCCCAACCCAGATGCGCGATCATCATCGAGGCAAAGGCCGAGAAGAGCGCAAGCACGACAATGGTGGCGGCGATCAGGCCCGACGCCGAAGTCAGGCCCATGAATGCCCACCAGACGAAAAACATCAGGATTGGACAGGAGACCGCGAGCCAGAAGCGGCGGCGCCCCCATCGGCTCACAGTGCGATCTTGCAACCCGCCAATGGCGGGGTCGATGAACACGTCGAGCAGGCGCGCCACCGCAAAGATCGCAGCACCCGCCTCGATGCCGAGATCGCGGATGAAGTATTGCGGCAGAAACATAATCGTCGGCAGACCGAGCGCGAGAAGGGGCGCTGCGGGTGCGGCGAAGGCGGCAATGTCGAGGATGGAAATCTTGCGTTGGGGCGCGTTCGTTTGAGTCACATATCCTCCGCGCGGCTCTTATCCTCCGCTGGGAGGTGAGGCGTTTCAGCGAGTGTCTATGAGCGCGGGCGCGCGATCAACCTTCGTGCAGCGCTTTTGAGAGCTGCGGGCCGAGGGTTGCATTTGACGCTAGGATAGCGCCGGTCTTCATGAAGTCGCCGCCATCCACTTCGGTGACGGTTCCGCCCGCTTCGCGCACGAGCACGGCGCCGGCGGCGATGTCCCACACATTGAGGTTGCGTTCCCAATAGCCGTCGAAGCGTCCAGCTGCGACGTAAGCAAGATCGAGCGCGGCCGAGCCGAAGCGGCGAATGCCGGCGCTCTTGGCGATGACAGCGCCGATTTCCTTGAGTGACGTTTCGTGTCCAGGCTTGCCCAGAAAGGGCGTTCCGGTGGCGAAGAGCGCGTCGCGCATATCGGTGCGCGCGGCGACGCGGAGGCGGCGATCGTTGAGATAGGCGCCTTGGCCTTTTTCGGCCCAGAACAGTTCGTCGCGCACGACATTGTAGATCACGCCCGCAATCAGCACGCCCTCGCGCTCGAGTGCGATCGAGATGGCGAAGTGCGGGATGGCGTGCATGAAATTGGTGGTGCCGTCGAGCGGATCGACGAGCCAGCGATTGGTCTTGTCGGTGCCTTCAACGACGCCGCGCTCCTCCATGACGAAGCCGTAGCCGGGGCGCGCTTTGGCGAGCTCTTCGTGCAGCGTCTTCTCGGCTTTGATGTCGGCGGAGGTGACGAAGTCGGACGGGCCCTTGCGCGAGACCTGCAAATTTTCGATCTCGCCGAAATCGCGCGCCAAGGCGCGCCCGGCTTTGCGCGCGGCGGCGATCATGACGTTCATAAGCGGTGAGGTTTGGGCCATGGGCGGCTGGTGCTATCAGCGCGGGACAAGCGCTTCAAGGCCCGACGCCCGCCACAGCACCGCGCGGGCTGCGCAAACGCCTGTGGCGAAACAGCCTTGCAGCAGATAGCCGCCTGTGGGGGCTTCCCAGTCGAGCATTTCGCCGGCGGCGTAGACGCCGGGCGCGGCTTTGAGCTCGAGATCGGGCGTTACGCTTTCCCAGGCGACGCCGCCGGCGGTGGAGATTGCGCGTGCTAGGCCGCGCGGGGCGGTGAGCGTGATCGGCGCGGCTTTGATGAAGGCGGCGAGTTGGGTGGGGTCGTTGGCGAGCGCGCCGCCATTGGCTTCGCGCAGCAGATTGATGGCGACGGGCGTGAGGCCGATCGATTTGCGGAGCGTGTTCGAGAGGCTTTCGCCGGAGCGCGTGTGCAGCAGCTTGGCGGTGAGGTCGGCGTGCGTGTGCGTGGGGCGAAGATCAATGTGGATGCGGGCAGGGCCGGCGTGTTCGCGTAGACTAGCCGAGAGCGCATAGAGCGCGCCGCCTTCGAGGCCATAGGTGGTGACGATGGCTTCGCCGCGCACGCTCGTGTCGCCAAAGCGAATGGCGATGTTTTTCAGCGGCTCGCCCGCGAAACGCTCGCGGAAGTGATCGCTCCAAACGACATTGCAGCCGACGTTGGCGGGTTGAAACGGGGTGAGCGAAACGTCGCGCGCGCGAAGTATTTCGGCCCAACCGCCGTCAGACCCCAGGCGCGGCCAACTGGCGCCGCCGAGGGCGAGGATCGTTGCGGCGGGCGTGAGGGATTCTGTGTGACCGTCGTCATGCTGAAACTTTAGCGCGCCGCTTTCATCCCAGCCGAGCCAACGCAAGCGTGTGCGGATTTCGACACCTTGCGCGGCGAGCCGCGTCAGCCAAGCGCGCAGCAGCGGCGAGGCTTTCATCGCTTTCGGAAATACGCGGCCGCTGGAGCCGATGAATGTCTCTTGCCCGAGGCCGTTGGCCCACGCGATCAGATCGGCCGGAGTGAACGCTCCAAGCAAAGGCCGCATGCGTTCGGTCGCCGCGCCATAGCGCTTCACGAATTGGTCGAGCGGTTCGGAGTGCGTGAGATTGAGGCCGCCGCGTCCGGCCATTAGAAACTTGCGGCCAACGCTCGGCATGCGTTCGTACACGACGACCCGTTTGCCAGCGGCGCTCAGCACTTCTGCCGCCACCAGCCCTGCGGGACCGGCGCCAATGACGGCGACGGTGTTACTCATGCGTGTGCGCGCAGGCTTCGATCTTGTTGCCGTCCGGGTCTCGAACGAAGGCGCCGTAATAGTCGGGGTGATATTCGCTGCGCAGGCCCGGCTTGCCGTCTTCGATGCCGCCTTGTTCGATGGCGGCGATGTAGAAGGCATCGACTTGCGCGCGTGTGGCAGCGCGGAAGGCGATGTGGACGCCGTTGCCCATGCTGGCGGGCTGGCCATTGATCGGAAGTTGAATCCAGAACGACGGCTTGCCGGGTTTGCCGTAGCCGACGCCAACAAGCTGGCCGCCATATTCAACCGGCATGATCGGCGCCATGTCGAGCGGCGCGAGGGCTGCGTCGTAAAACGCTTTCGAGCGCTTCATGTTGGTGACGCCGACGGAGACGTGATCGATGCTCATGGGTTGTTGCTCCTAACGCCAGCGCGCAAACCAATCCAACGTGCGCGTCATCGCGAGATCGCGTGACGGCGCGTGGAAATCGCTGCTGCCTTCGCGGCAGAAGCCGTGGCCGGCGTCGTAGAGATAGAGCGGCGAGTCCGGCGCCGCTAGGCGCACCCGCTCGTAATTCTCCGCCGGGATAGCGGCGTCGCGCGCGCCATAATGCAGCATAACAGGGATGCGCGGCGCGTTGGCGCCGAGCAGGTCGGCGATGAGGCGGCCATAGAAGCACGACGCGGCTTTGAGGCCGCTGCACTGCGATGCCGCCACCCAGCTCGCCGCGCCGCCGTAGCAAAAGCCGGTGACGTAAGCCGGTTGTGGCAACGCGTCGACGGCTGCTTGAATGTCGCCTGCGACTTCCGGCCAAGCTGCCGCTTTCGCGGCGGCGATGCTTTTCTTCATGCCGTCAGGATCGTGCCCGCCAAGGAACCCGCGCTCGGTTCGGTCATAGAGGCTGGGCGCGATGGCGGTGTAGCCGGCGGCGGCGAAGCGCGCGCAGATGTCGGCGATATGATCGGTGAGGCCAAAGATCTCCTGCAGCACCACGACGCCGCCGATGGGCTCGCTTGTCGGTTCGACGCGCAGCGCGGTGATGCGGAAGCCGTCATGTTTCGATTGAAGTTCGATCATGGAGCCTCACTGGCACGGCAGGCGCCGTTCGTCGAGTTTACGCGAAAGTGTCTGGCGCGGCGTCAGAGTGCTGGCATGGTTGGCCGGTGCTGAAGCGCATTCTTTTTGCCGCACTGGCGTGGGCGGCTTCGGGCGAGGCGCGCGGTGAGTGCACGAGCGCGCCTGCGGTGGAAGCGTTCGCAGATGCAGCAGCGGGGCCGACGCGCACCGATCGCGCCGGGCGCGTGGTGGCGCCGATCTTCGTCAATGGCGAAGGGCCGTTCCGGTTCATCGTCGATACCGGCGCCAATCGTTCGGTGCTTTCGGTGCGGCTGGCGGAGCGGCTGGGGCTGACGTCGAGCGGTGAGGGCGTAGTGCACTCGGTTTACGGATCGGCGCCGGCGCCGTTGGCGCGTGTGGATACGCTGAGCTACGGCGCGCTCGATCTGCCGACCGGCGAGATGCCCATTCTCGGCGGCGCGATGATGGCTGGCGAGCATGGGCTTCTTGGCGTCGATGGCATGGCGGGGCGGCGGCTGTTGCTGGATTTTCGTCGTGGCTGCATCGAGATCGAACCTTCGCGCAATGCGCCGCGCCTGCGCGGTGTCGGCTGGACGACAATCCGTGGTGAAATGCGGTTCGGGCACTTGATCGTGGTCCGCGCTCGCACCGAGGCGCTGACCGTCAATGTGTTGATTGACACGGGCTCGGACACTTCGCTCGCGAACACCGCGCTTCTGCGTGCAGTCAATGTCCGTCGCGGGCGGCCGCCAACGTTTACCGAACGCGCGATCAGCGCCACCGGAAGTGGCGCTCTCGCCGATGCGGTTGTTCTGCGTCACATTAGAATTGCAGACTTGGCCGTGGAGAATGTTGTCGCTTATGTGGGCGACTATCACATTTTCGCGCTGTGGCGGATGCTGGATGAGCCTACGCTTCTGCTCGGTATGGATGTGATCTCGCAAGCCGATGCGCTGGCGATCGATTACGGGCGCGGTAGCGTGCATTTCCGCGTCATCGGGCGGCGTTAGTCAGCGCCAGCTTGCCGCGCTCTGTCCAGAGCACGGAGAGGATGATGCCGATACCTGCGAGCAAGACGCCAACGAGGAACGGTGTTGTGGTGCCGTCGAAGGCGCGGGCGATGAGCCCGCCGAGAATGGCGCCGCCAGTAGCTGTGACTGCGCCGAACACGGCGGAAGCCGAGCCCGCGACATGGCCCATGTTCGCCATCGCAAGCGCGTTGAAGTTGCTCGACATCAGGCCGAACACGCAAAAGCCGAGCGCCAGCAAACCCATGAACAGCCAGAAGCTGTCGCCGAAAGCCCAGGCGATCAGCGTGTGCGCAGCAGCGACGGCGGTGAACCAGAGCATGCTGATATTGGAAATGCGCCGCATGCCGTACCGCATGACGATGCGTGAATTGGCGAAGGTGCCAAGCGAGATCGCGATGGCGACGGCCGCGAAGGCGAGCGGGAAGGAGGTCCCGAGTTGGAACACGTCGACATAGAGTTGCTCGGCGCAGGTAATGTAGCCGAAGAGGCACGCGGTCAGGAACGTGGTGGCGATCATGTAGCCGATCGTCTGCCGATCGCTGAACACGGTCGCGTAACCGCCGGCGATCGAACGCGGCGCGAAAGCGCGGCGGTTCGCCGCCGCTAGCGTTTCCGGCAGGCGGAAGAACGCCCAGGCGGCGACGCCAACGCCATAGAGTAGCAACGCGCCAAAGATCCACCGCCACGGCGCGATGAAGAGTAACAATTGGCCAATGCCTGGCGCAATGATCGGCACGATCATGAACACCGTCATCGCCATCGACATGACCTGCGCCATGCGCCGGCCTTCGGTGAGGTCGCGCACGACGGCGACGGCAATGACGCGTGTGGCGGCGGCGCCAATCCCTTGCAGAGCGCGTGCGGCGAGGAAAAGTTCGAAGCTCGGCGCAACGATACAAAGCACCGAGCCGACAAGATAAATGCCAAGCGCCCAAAGCAGCACGCTGCGGCGCCCGAACGCGTCGGCCAGCGGCCCGTAGACCAGCTGCGAAATGCCGAACAGGGCAACGTAAGCGACGATCACCAATTGGCGATCGTTGTCGTTACTCAGCGCGAAATCGCGGCCGATGTCGGGCAGCGCCGGCAGCATGACGTCGATCGCCAGCGCATTCAGCGCCGACAATGCTGCGACCATGGCAACGAGTTCAAAGGTTGAAAGCGTCCGCTGGGGAGGAGCGGGGGCCTCAGGCATTAAATCTGAAATGCATCACGTCGCCTTCCTTGACGACGTACTCCTTGCCTTCGAGGCGCATCTTGCCGGCTTCCTTGGCGCCGCTTTCGCCTTTGTAGGTGATGTAATCGTCGTAAGAGATGGTTTCGGCGCGGATGAAGCCTTTTTCGAAATCGCCATGGATGACGCCTGCGGCTTGCGGCGCGGTCCAGCCTTTTTCGATCGTCCAAGCGCGCGCTTCCTTGGGGCCGACGGTGAAATAGGTTTGCAGGCCGAGCAGATTGTAGCCGGCGTGGATGAGCTTGGTGAGGCCAGGCTCTTGCAGGCCGACAGTTTCGAGAAACTCCACTTGTTCTTCGTCCGACAGCGCGGCGATTTCCGCTTCGATCTGCGCGCAGATGATGACGCAGGCTGCGTGTTCGAGTTTGGCGCGTTCTTGCACGCGCGCAGTGTGATCGTTGCCGCCGGCTGCGTCGGCTTCGTTGACGTTGCAGACATAGAGCACAGGAAGTGCTGTCAGCAGCTGCAGCATGTGGAAGGCCTTTTCTTCCTCGGCCGCACGCTTGGTGTGACGCGCGGGCTTGCCTTCTTCGAGTAGCGCTTTGGCGCGCAGCACGAGATCGAGCGTGAGCTTGGACTCCTTGTCGCCGCCCTTGGCCTTTTTCTCGAGATTGGAGACGCGCTTCTCGAGGCTTTCGAGATCGGCGAGCATCAGTTCAGTCTCGACCGTCTCCAGATCCGCGATCGGATCGATGCGGCCCTCGACGTGGGTGATATCGTCGTTTTCGAAACAGCGCAGCACGTAAGCGATGGCGTCGCATTCGCGGATGTTGGCGAGGAATTGGTTGCCCAGGCCTTCGCCTTTCGAGGCGCCGCGCACGAGGCCGGCAATGTCGACGAAGTTCATGCGCGTCGGAATGATCTCTTTCGAGCCGGCGATGGCTGCGAGCTTCGCCAGGCGCGGCTCGGGCATCGCCACTTCACCGACATTCGGCTCGATGGTGCAAAACGGATAGTTCGCCGCTTGCGCAGCGGCGGTCTTCGTCAACGCATTGAAGAGCGTCGATTTGCCGACATTGGGCAAACCGACGATGCCGCACTTAAAGCCCATAATCGTTCCCTTGTTTAGCCGCGCCCGAGGGCTTTTGCGGCAATGTCCCGCCAGATGCGAGCCTCGGCGCGCAGCGGCGGCGCAATTTTTTGAAGGCGCCGTTCGATCTCGGCTAAGCCGATCTCAGCGTCTTCGCGCCGGCCGGTATTGGCCATGAACGCGACATAGCGACCGCCGCCTTCCAGGCCCGGAACGCGGTCGGCGGCGAAGCGGAAAGCGTCGTCGGCCTCTTCGTTGCGGCCCAAGCCTTCGTAAGCGCGCGCGAACATGAGCGCGGTTGTCGCCGCAGTCGCTTCGCGTCCGCCCAGCGCTTTCACCTGCTCGAGGCGCTTGAGTGCATCGGCCCAACGTTGGAGTTCCAAGAGCGCGTTGGCTTGGCCGAGCAATATAGTGGGATCGTCAGCCCATTGTCCTTCGATGCACTGCGCCCATCGGGCTTCGGCGTCGCTCCAGCGGCCGAGTGCGGCCGCGGCTTGCGCGACCCGCATACGGTTGCCGACCGTGGGCGTCTCTTCCAGCGCACGTAACGCATTTCGATAGTCGCGATCGGGATCGATCGCCAAGCGCGCCACTTTGCCGACGCCGCGCGCGGTGCGCCCGCCCATCATTTCCGGCATGAGCACGGCGAAGAAATAAAACGCCGGCGCGATCAACGGGCCGATGATGAACAACCATAGCCAAAACATCTCGCGCCCGGTGCGGATCACGTGCACGCCGCAAAGTACGGACGGCACGTAGGTGAGGATGAGCATGATCATGGCTCGTCTCCCACAGGCTTGCGCGGATCGGCTTTGGCCGCTGGCGCGAGGCGCATGACTTCGCCTTGGTATTTTTCGTCGTCGCCTTTCGCCAGCATTGGCGCTGCTTTTGCGCAGGCATCGAGCAGGGCTTTCACCCACTCTTCTTCGATCTTGTAGAAATCGCTCAGCACGTAGTGGTGCACGAGTTCTTTTTGACCCGGGTGCCCGACGCCTAGCCGCGCGCGCCGGAAGCCTTCGCCCACAGGTGAAGCGATGATCGAGCGGATGCCGTTATGGCCCGCCGCGCCGCCGCCCGTCTTCATGCGGAAGCGGCCGGGCGCCAGATCGATCTCGTCATAGAAGACGACCACGTCGTGCGGCGAGAGCTTATGAAAGTTCGCCGCTTCGCCGACAGCGCGACCGCTTTCGTTCATGTAGGTCTGCGGCTTCAAGATGAGCGTACGCACGCCGTCGATATGACCCTCGGCCAGCTCGCCCTGAAACTTCTTCTTCCACGGACCGAAGCCATGCGCGCGCGCCATCGCATCGGCTGCCATGAAGCCGATATTGTGCCGGTTGTTCGCGTATTTCGCGCCCGGATTGCCGAGGCCCACAAGGAGCAGCATGATTGCCTTCTAGCCTTCCCGTTTGCGGGAAGGGAAGGCGGATCAGCCTTCCTTCTTCTCGCCTTCGGCTGCCGGTGCGGCGGCGTCAGGCGTGGCGACCGCTGCCGGTTCCGCTTCCGCCTTGCGGCCGGCGATGGTGGCGACGGTGAAGTCGCGGTCGCGGATGAACGGGCGCGCGCCGTCCGGCAACGTGATCGACGAAATGTGGATCGACTCGCCGATTTCGCGGCCGGTGAGATCGACGACGATCTCTTCCGGAATCTTGTTGGCCTTGCACTTCAGCTTGATCGTGTGGCGCACGATGTTGAGCACGCCGCCGCGCTTCAGGCCGGGCGACGCTTCATGGTTCTTGAAGTGCACGACGACTTCGATGGCGATCTCGGCGTTTTCTTCGACGCGATAGAGATCGATATGGATCGGCTTGTCGCTGACCGGGTGAAACTGGATCGCGCGCGGGATCACCGGCTGCTTCTCGCCTTGGTGGTTGAGCTCAACCATGTGCGAGAGGAACTTGCCCGAGCGGATCGCCATTTCGACGTCCTTGGCGTTGATCTCGATCGGGATCGAGCCGCGCTCGCCGCCATAGAGGATGCCGGGGATCAGGCCGCCATTGCGGGTGGCGCGGGCGCCGCCAGTGCCGGTGCGGTCGCGCTTTTCAACGTTCAGAACAATGCCGGCCATGGCGATGGGCCCTCGAAATCCGCTGGTGTCGGAAAAATGGAAGCGGGGCTTCTAGCGGAAGCAGGGGGTGAGGGCAATAAGGCAGGAGGGCAAAGGGGCAATGCGCTACTGCCTTATTTGCGGCCCGCCAGAGGGGTCGGGATCGGTCGCGCCCGCGGCGGGCGGATCGGCAGGCTCGCGGCCCTCGGCCTCCGAGATGGCCTGTTCGAAAGCGCCCAGCAGGGCCGGGACGCAGCAGGCGTTGAGGAAATGGTCGCCACCGGGGACCGAGATTAGGGTGTGGCCGTATTCCGAGGCGATGCGCTGGTCGGCCTCGAGGGGCACGAACGTGTCGTTGTCGCCGTGGACGAAGACGACCGGTTGCCGGAGGCCCCGGAGCGCGTCCCAGACCGCCGGCAGCTGCGGGCCTTGGGCAGACACTTCCGTGATCGAGTTGCGCAGGTCGCGCGGCAGCACGCCCTGGACGACGCGGCCGAGGCCGAACATGCGGCGCGCCGTGGGGCCGCGATCGCCGAAATAGGCTGACACCAACACGACGGCGTCGACGCGATCAGCGTAGCGCTGCGCCATCATTGTGGCGACTGGCGCGCCGAAGCTTTGGCCGACGAGCAGCACGCGCTGGCTGGGGCGCGCTTCAAGCATCGGCGCCAGCGCATCGGCTTGCTTGGCGATGTCGCGCACGGCGTCTTCCGGCTCGGAGGTGCGGAAACCTGGGCGGTCGGCGACGATGAGTTCGCGTGTGTCGGGGAGGCCGGCAATGGTCGGCGCCCAATATTCGCTCCAGGACGGCGTGCCGGTGATGATGACGACTTTCCAGTCGGCGTCAGCACGCTCGGGCGTCTGCAGCGCAGAGATGCGCCAGGCTTCCGGCACGCCCGCCGCGAACTCGATGCGCTCCATCGTCCCTGGCGGATAGGCCGACGAGGTCGGGAAGCGGTCGTTCTCATCCTCGCTCGTGCCGACGGCGCAAGCGGTGAGGGCGAGGGCGGCGAAGAGGAGGATGCGGCGCATGCGCTCGGATGTAGCGAGCCTGCCGAGTGACAACTAGGGACTTGATTCAGATCAATGCGGGTTGGGGGAGGAGGGGTTTTCCTAAAGTTGACGCCTGCGTCATTTTTAGGGAGGACCCCATGCGCGTCACGATTGTGAATGAGCCCCCGCAAGAGGTGCGCACGTTCGGACCTGATGATCTCGCCGACAAACTCAGCATGGACGATGTCGAGACGATCCGCGAAATCTTCCACACGCCGCTGACCGGTTCGTTCAACTGGGACTACGACAGCGCCAACGCGAAAATTCGCCGGCTCTACGAACTGGGCAAGAAGTTCAACTGGAACCCGACGTCGGACGTCGATTGGGACGCGCTGTGCGACATGAACGATTTTCCGATGGAGGAATCCATCGGCGCGCTGAACGGTTATCCCGAGTACGAGAAGCTTTCGCGCGAAGAGAAGGTGGCGTTTGCCTGGAAGGGCCACGCCCAAACGATGAGTCAATTCCTGCATGGCGAGCAGGGCGCGTTGTTGGTTGCCTCGCAGCTCGTATCGTGCGCGCCGACGGCGGACGCCAAACTCTATGCGGCGTCGCAGACCTTTGACGAAGCGCGTCACGTCGAAGTCTTCAATCAATATCTGCGTCAGCGCTGCGGACGCGTCTATCCAATCAACAAAAATCTAAAGGCGCTGATCGACAAGGTGCTCGCCGATGAACGCTGGGATCTCAAATTCATCGGCATGCAGCTGATCATCGAAGGCTTGGCGCTGGCCGCTTTCGGCACGCAAATACGGACGACGAAAGACCCGCTGCTAAAACAAGTGGTCGAGTTGGTGATGCGCGACGAAGGCCGTCACGTGGCGTTCGGCGTCAACTATCTCGAAGATTGGATCAAGGCGCTGCCGCAAGAAGAAATCGAGGATCGCGCCGAGTTCGCATATCAGGCTTGTGCGATCATGCGTGACCGGCTGTTTGGTCTGGACGTGATGCGCGAGTACGGCTTCGATCTTGAAGAGACGAAGAAGTACATCATGGACAGTGTCGTGATTAACCTGTTCCGCGAGCTTTTGTTCGAACGCATCATGCCGAACCTGAAGCGTGTCGGTCTGCTGACGGATCGCGTGCGGCCAAAGTACGAAGCGCTCGGCGCGCTGAAGTATGAGGATCTCGCCGGCGATGTGATGATCGACTGGGCGACGCTGGAAAAGCCGTTGCCGACCAAGGAGAATCTGGCCGCCGCCAAAGTGGCCGCCGAATAAGTCTCTCCAACTGACGCGGCGGCGCTGAAAGGCGTCGCCGCGACTTTTCAGGCGTGCGCTTCGCCTTACTGACTTGCCCAGACAATCCGCGCGATCCAGTCGATCTCCGACGTGCGCAGTTCGCGCGGTGCGTGCGCTGGATTGAGCGAGATGAGTTCGACCATTTGTTCGTTGCGGCGGCCGAGGAGTTTGGCCATCACTTCGCCGGCGCTGGTGCGCACGACGACGCGGTCGCCGCGCCGCACGGCTGCGCCCGGTTGCACGATGACGACGTCGCCAGCGCGGTACATCGGCTCCATCGAGTCGCCGGCGATTTCGAGTGCATAGACGCGGTCTTCGCCAAGATCGGGAAAGCGCACGGTTTCGTCGGCGCCGACCGGAAAGCCTTGTTCGTCGAAGAAGCCGTCAGCGCCCGCGCGCGCCATGCCGACGATCGGGATCGCGCGCCCGGCAGCGCTCGGTTTTCCGGCGAGCAAAGCGGCGAACTCGTCCCAACTCGTCTCCGCCGCAGCGAGCGCGCGCGCGACGCTTTCTGTGGAGGGCCAACGGGGTTTGCCGTCCGGCGCTTGGCGCTTGGATTTGTTGAAGGTGGTGGGGTCGAGCCCGGCCGCGCGCGCGAGCCCCGAAGCGGACATGCCGCGCCGCTCGGCCATCGCATCAATCGCCCGCCAGATATGAGAGTGCTGCATGGGCGGCGATGATATCCGGCAATTCTGGATTATCAACCTA